>JAJZMC010000005.1 GCA_021803105.1 bacterium | reverse complement strand
TAGTTAAATATCATAACTATAGACCACATCAATCATTAAATTATTTGACACCTAATGAATTTAAAGCCAAAATACAAGATAAGGAAGTGGCGCTTAGGTAGTGAACCACAACAAAACATTGACAAATTTCAAGTAATATGATATCATAAATTTAATGATTGAACAAGTCCCAGATAATGAACCTATTATAAATCCGTTTAGATTAATTTCAGATGCATTAAGTACTAGAAATGATGGGCGTTCAGTCGCTGCTACCGAATTAAATAAACAGGTAGAGATATGTTTTAATGAAGATACGCCAATAAAGACATTGTACAGAATCGGCGTAGATAATGTTGTCGGTAGAGATTTTAATGTAAAATATCTCAACAATGCTATTACTAGCAACGATCAGGATAAATTTTCTGTGGCATTAATATCGCCTGTGTCTGAGTTTGTTGCTGTCAGAAAACGTAAAATTTTACTATCACATATTGTATATCATGAAGTTAATGATGAAAATACAGCACCAAAGTTAGTAGCAATTTTAAGTGATACTGATGAGTATATCCCTTTAGCTACTTTTAATTTAGACAAAGGATATGTTCAAATTGGTGATGAAATAAACAAAGAAAGTTTATTTACTACTTCTACTGATGAGTTTACGCCAAGATTAGGAATAATCGAAAAAATTAGAAGTATAGTTGATGGTAGAACAGACAATAATCTAAAATGTTTAGCTGTACTGTTAGACCATGAGTTAAGTAACCTTTCGTATGAAGATCCAGTATTAAAAGCAAAAGAAGCAACTTTGGTTAGACACATATTTGAATTTGCTGAGGTTCAAAAAAATATGACTATGTTTGTATTGAATGACGAAACTGGTAGTTTTGATAAAGAAAATATCAACTTTGGTCATTTACTAAAAGTACCTCGTAGTTTGTCTCTAGAAGATGGTAGAAATGTAAATCTAGTTTTTGGCGATAGAGGTGATAAAAATCAATTGCATTTATTGGCTTTAACACGAGACAACATTGCGTTGCCGCTTCTAATGTTTGATAAGCTAACAGGTGAAATGACTATGTCAAATAGTTTATCTCATATCGAGAAACAAGACATATTTAATAATTTAACCCAGTTGATGTGTTTATCTAACGAGCAAGCAATAAAAATCTATGCATATGTGGATGAAGTGTGTTATCCAGCAGAATTTTGTGTCAAACTTCCTGACACTATCAGCCATTATTATAATGCACTATCACTCCGTTCATCTCGAACTATAGAATTTATTGCCGGGGCAAAATATCTTGAGCAATTAGGTCTAATAGAGTTTATTTGGTCTAATAAAAATCCAAAGTCTCAATATATAATCGAAAAAATATTTCGGAAAAAATCTAGCCCTAAAGTAGTCAACAGTATATATACTGAATTAGATAGTGTTTTAGATAATATCGACGATTATAATAAAAAATCTAATAATTTACTTTTTCAACTTATTGGTTATTATAGAAATAACACTCAAAAGAGTTTGATTGATTCTTGTACACAACTCTGTCAGAATTTAGGAGTAGCTAAAAAATTTGACTCAATCATTGGACCTACTACTGAGACTGAGGAAATAATTACGCATAAATTACTTAAAATGTTGGCTAAAGGTAGTAATTATTCAACTTATATTAAAAATATTGTAATTAATAACACTGAGATCGGTGCTAAGGTAAGTCTTAGTTTAGAAAATATTCAAGATACTTTTTATAGTTTAGTAATTAATACGTCTACAGTTGCAATAGCAGATGAAGATTCGATTGAAATTATAAGACTTAATTTCGATACTAAACTTCCGTTATTTAAATTAATGAGATATTCGAAGGAAAGTAGTCAGGATAAGGCGCATGATATTTTAGAAATTCTTAATTTATTTAATGTTCAAATAGGAAGTAGAATGTCATATGGAGAATACTACAAGCTAAATGTACAGTGAGGAACAAATTCGATAATCTGTTATTCGTAGAGTAAAAACAATGTAATTTTAACTAAGAACTAGCAAAAACAATGATGTCTCAGTCAGTCTTGTCATTAATTCCCTTCTCTGATATTATTGAAACATAAAATTAAACAACCAGAATAAAAGTCCTCTCATTGATTAAAATTGAGTACTTCTGGCGAAGTGGAAGGATTAATACTAATGGCTACAACTACTTACAATATAGACGTTAAACAATTACTTGAATCAGGTGCTCATTTTGGACACAAAACCAGTCGATGGCACCCAAAAATGGCAGAATATATACATTCTAAAAGAGACGGCTCTCATATTATTGATCTCACAAAAACAGTAGTATCTCTTCAAGCAGCCTTAGCTTTTTTAGAAACAATTGCTTCAAATAATAAACAAATCCTACTCGTTAGCACTAAAAAACAAGCTAAAGAAATTATTAATAAACTGGCCCAAGAAACTAACATGCCATTTGTATCAGAACGATGGTTGGGTGGTATGCTCACTAACTCTAATACAATTAATGGTCGAATTAAGCATTTAAAAGACTTAGAAGCAAAACTAGCTTCTGGTGAATTAAACAATAAATATAATAAATTAGAAGTCCAACGTTTCACTGAAGAAATTACCGAGTTGAATAGAATTTATGGTGGTATCAAAGAATTAAATGGTCGTCCTGGAGCAATTTTTATTCTTGATATTAATCATGATAAAAACGCTGTTTTGGAAGCTAATAAAATTGGTATAAAAACAGTTGGTATTGTTGATACTAATACCGATCCAACTAAAATAACTTACCCTATACCAGCAAATGATGATGCTATTAAAACCCTTACATTAATTGCTGATTTAGTTAAACAAGCGATTAATAATGGCAAATCAATTGCTTCAAAAAAAGTTGATACTAAATAAAGGATAATCATGAATATCGATATTAATTCTATTAAAAGATTAAAGGACTTAACTGGTGTTGGTCTAACAGACGCTAAAATGGCTCTAGAACAAGCTAACGGAGATTTTGACTCAGCACTTTCAGCTATGAGAAAAAAAGGACTAACAAAAGCTGAAAAAAGATTAGAACGTGAAGCTCGCCAAGGATTAATCGGTAACTATAATCACGATAATCGAATTGGAGTTATAGTTGAAGTCAACTGCGAAACAGACTTCGTAGCTCGTAATGATATTTTTATTAATCTTGTTAAAGATATTTCCCTACATATTGCTGCCACTAATCCAACTTACTTAAAAGAAAGTGACATCCCAGAAAAAGAAATAGAAGACATAAAACAAGAATTAATAGCCAAAGCTAAATCAGAAAATAAACCTGAAAAAATGATTAACAACATTATTGAAGGACAACTTAGCAAATACTACCAAGAACATTGCCTCCTAAATCAACCTTTTGTTAAAAATCCTGATATGACAATTAATGATCTACTAAAAGACCATATAGCCAGATTAGGAGAAAATATTATTATTCGACGATTCTATCGACTAGCTCTAGGTGAATTAAGCGATTAATAATTATAAAAATGATACACTTTAACCTATGAACTTAACTGAAATAATCAACGATTTAAAAATAAAACTAGATCAATCACTTAACCATTTAAAGGAAGACTTTAAATCTTTTAAAACCGGTCGGGCCAATACAGCCATGCTAGATAATATTAAAGTTGAAGCATATGGCAGTCAAGTTCCGATTAAACAGGTTGCTTCTATTATCGTTATTGATGCTAAGATGATTCAAATAACACCATTTGATTCAAGTATAATGTCAAGTATAACTACAAGTATAAGAAATGATTCAACTTTAGGCTTAAATCCCAGTGATGATGGTAGGGTTATTAGATTAAACATCCCTCCTCTAACAGAAGAAAGACGACATGATTTAGTTAAGCTAATTAATCAAAAAATCGAAGAATGTTTAATAAAAACCAGAACAGCTCGTCACGAAACTTTAAATAATTTAAACAATTTAGAAAAAAATAAAACAATTTCACAAGATGAATTAAAACGACAAGAAAAAATCATCGAGGAACTTATGCAAAAAACACGACAAGAAATTGATAAGCTAAAAACTAGTAAAGAACAAGAAATTCTATCAATATAATGAAAAATAATAATTGCCAGTAACTAACAGATAAGGTATAATGAAAAGTCTATGAAACAAACTATCCATCCGACTAACTATCGTCCAGTTGTTTTTCAAGACTTAAATAACGAAACTATTTATTTAACTAAATCAACTGTTAGCACTAATGAAACTATTGAATATGAAGGAAAAACTTATCCTTTAGTTAAAATTCATATTTCAAGTAGTTCTCATCCTTTTTTTACAGGTGAAGAACGAATTTTAGATATTGAAGGAAGAGTTGATAAATTTAAAGCAAAGACTCAAGCTGCACTACGAGCTAAAGAAATGCGAATGGCATCAGCTACAAAAAAATCTAAAAGAATGCAACAAAAAATTCAAAAACAAGCTACTAAAATTTAATTTAAAATCTAATATTTTACTTATACTCAAACACTCTATTAATATCAAACTATGGAAGAACAAACAAAAAAAATCCAACAAGAACTTGAATTGATAGAAAAAAAACTACAAGATAGCACCATCTTTACTACTCCTGATTATCCCAAAATAGCAAAAAGACGATCTGAATTACTTGAAATAACTAATTTGATGACTGATATCAATAAAACTAAACAACAAATTAATCAAGCTAACCATTTAATTACTAGTAGTGATAAAGATTTAAAAACACTTGCCGAAACAGAATTAATTACTTTAAATAATAAATTAGATGAATTAAATAATAAATTAAATAACTTATTAGTACCAAAAGACGATAATGATGAAAAAAATGCCATTATCGAAATCCGAGCTGCGGCCGGTGGTGATGAAGCTAGTTTATTTGCCGCCGAATTATATCGTCTATATATAAGATGGTCAGAAATACATAATTTTACGACAGAGCTTTTAAGTGAAACCCCTAATGAAGTTGGTGGTTTTAAAGAAATTATTTTTCTAATTAAAGGTCTTGAAGTTTATAAATTATTAAAATTCGAAGCTGGAGTTCACCGGGTACAAAGAGTCCCAATTACCGAAAGTCAAGGTCGGATACATACTTCTACTGTAACGATAGCTGTTTTACCAGAAGCAGAAGAAACTGACATCGAAATCGATCCAAAAGATTTAAGAATTGACGTTTTTCGCAGCGGTGGACACGGTGGTCAAAGCGTTAACACAACAGATTCAGCAGTTCGAATTACTCATATTCCAACTGGCATTGTAGTAGCTAATCAAGACGAAAAATCACAAATTAAAAATAAAGCTAAGGCACTTAGTGTCTTAAGATCAAGATTACTAGCCAAAAAGATAGAACAAGAACAACAAGAACAATCTCAATCTAGAAATAAATTAATCGGATCAGGTGATCGATCAGAAAAAATAAGAACTTATAATTTTCCTCAAGATAGAATTACTGATCATAGAATAAATTATTCTAGATCAAACATCAACGGCGCCTTAAATGGTGAAATTGATGATTTAATTAATAAATTACAAGAATTTTATAAAACTAATAATAACTGATCCATTAATTATGACTATTAATGAGTGGTTAATCTCATCATCCAAATCGTTAGAAAAAAAATCAATCTCATCAGCTAGATTGGACTGTTTAATTATTCTAGAACATGTTCTAAAAACTGACCGTGTTAAAATATTAGCTCAATTAGATTCCGAACTTACTATAAATCAAAATTTTGTACTCAGAAAATATTTACAGAATAGAAAAAAACTAATACCTATTGCCTATCTAACCAATAATGTTGAGTTTTATGGTAGAGATTTTTATGTTGATAAACGAGTACTTATACCCCGCCCAGAATCCGAATTAATAGTCGAAATAACTAAATATCTTATAGCTAATCTTCAAAACAAAACACTAATAGATAAAACTAGTAACCTACCAAAAATTGAATATATTTATATTAAAAAGTATTTAGATCAACACCTAAAAGATAGCTTAATTAAAGTTGCAGATATTGGAACAGGTAGTGGTAATTTAGGTATATCAATTACTCTAGAATCTCCTAGTACCATGGTAGATTTAATAGATATTTCCAAAAAAGCCTTACAAGTTGCCCAAATAAATGTTGATAAATACTCAACAAATAATTTTATCATTCAAAATAACCTACTAAAAAATATTACTCCAAACTATGACATAATAGTAGCTAATCTACCCTATGTACCAGATGATTTTCCAGTATCAAAATCAACTAAGCACGAACCTAAAAAAGCAATATTTTCTGGCAATGATGGTTTAAGTCATTATAAAGCTTTGTTTAAACAATTAAATACTGCTGACAAAAAACCGTTGTATATAATAATCGAAAAATTACCTATTTTAAATACAAAATTAAACGATATTGCAAGTAATTCTAACTACAAATCTTTTTTTACGAGTGATTATGTTAACGTTTACCAATTAATCTTATAACTCATAAATGATTTAAATAATCACCAAAAAAAATAATTATTTCTAAATTAATGCCTTTTATAAAGCTATTTAAAAAATAAATCTTTAAACACAAAATACATTATCCTAGGTTAGTAATACTAAAAATATTTTAGTATTACTAACTATCACTAGTAACAATGAACAAATAATTTAACTACTTAATTAGTCGATGGTTGACCGCCTAGAGTAACTTGAACTGTGATTGTCTTACCATTACGCAAAACAGATAGCTTAACTATTTGTCCTGGTTGATGTTGATACAATAAGCCCGTTAATGAATTACTCTGATTAACTGCTACTCCATCAACAGCCATTATAATATCATTAATCTGAAGGCCAGCCTTAGCTGCAGGACTGCCTGGAACAATCGAGGGCTGAGTTGGATTAGTACTTGGTGGTATATATGCTCCATTTATAACTCCTAGGTTGTATTGATTAGCTACATTAGCCGTAATTGGTATATATCTAACACCTAAATATGGTAAAGAAAACTTTCCTGTTTTTAAAACTTGAGAGATTAAACCAGTCACATCATTAATTGGAATAGCAAAACCAATATTTTGAGCATTACCGGCAATAGCAGTATTAATTCCAATAACTTGACCATTCATATTAACTAGTGGTCCACCGGAATTACCTTCATTTATAGCCGCATCTGTTTGAAATAAATCTGTTAAGTTTTCAGTAGTACCACTGGCCGTACTAAACGGATTCAAACTACCACTACCGGCTGAGCTTGAAGCCTGAACATTACGACCGAAACCAGATATGATACCACTCGTCACAGTATTATGAAATTGTCCTAGAGCATTACCAATTGCAACTACACTATCTCCAATAGCAACATCCGATGAATTACCGATTACTGCTGGCGTCAATTTTTGACCTTGTAAATTATTAATCTTCAAAAATGCAATATCTAAACTATCTGATGGACTAGTTCTACCTAAAATGCTAACATTTTTAAGTTCTACTCCATTGCTTAAAGTTACTGAGACACTCGTTGTACCTACTGGTACAACATGACGATTAGTCATAATTATACCGTTTGATGAAATTATAATACCCGTTCCAGCAGCTTGTTCTACTCCTGGTGATGAATAACCAAATAATCCAAAACCAGATAAAGGATTAGAGCCAGTACTATTAGTATTAATCGTAACATTAACACTGACTACACTTGGACCGACAGTTTTAGCAATCTGAGATATTAATTGACTTTGAGAAGTAACAATCTTTTTCTGATTAGATAAACTAGCCCCAATCACTCCTATATTATTGTTATTATTCTCTATATAAGCACCAACAAATCCACTAGCTAAAGATAAAACAATAATTAAAATAGCTATATATAAAAATCTAAATTGACGACTTTTTAAAATTCTACCTAATGACACACTAGGCATAGTAATTGTTAAAGTCTTACCAGATCGAAGCTTTGATTTAGAAGATACACTATACTCTTTACTATCAGTGTTTTCATTTAAATTGTTTTCCTTAACGTCTTTTGAATCTAAATTCATTTGCTACTCCTTTCTTAAAATATTAAATTAAAATTTTAAACTACTCTATTTGTCCAACCTGAGAAAAAAATAATTAAAATAACCATAAAAACAAAAATACCTAAAAATTGCCACCTAATAAACTTACTTATTTTTCTAGAATGATCAAAATAATAAAGAAGTGCTAAACCGTAACCTAAAATACTTAAAAGTAAAGCTGGTTGAGATATAACCTTATAATAAATCAACCAGTGCCCTGTTAACCAAGCTAATGCTGCTCCAAAATAAGCCCAAAAATAAGCTAATAACTTATCATATGGCTCTTCAAAACCGTTAAAAAAATGCCGAGCGGCAAAAAAACAAATTAAACCAACTAAAACTGTTAATCCCCAGATTGATCCGACAGACCAACTAATATATAAAGCTACTAAACCTAAAAATTGTCCTAATAAAGCTTGAAAAGAAATCATCACTAAATCAGTAGCTGGTTTAATAACAGTTAACCAAAGAACATAAAACAATACCCAAATCAATTGTAAGGGTATACTACTAGTATTAACCATAAACAATACCAAAGACACGCCGACGATAATATCTACGGCATTTGCTTGAATATTAGCTGGCCAAAATCGAGGTCTTACCGCAAACATACGCCATTTACTTAATAATATTAAGCTGAAAGCTAGCTGTACGAAATTTAATCTAACTAATATAAAAACCAACAATGGTAGTACTAACTGTAAAGAAAAATGAAATAATCTATAAAAACCATTAACCGGCTTTATTTTATCTACAAGAGTTGCCATTTATATATAATACCAGACATAAACACGTTTATCCTGAATAATCCTAAAAAACAGATTATCTAAAAACAAAAAATCTTAAAATTCTATTTAAATACATTATTTGCTATAATAATAAACTAATGCTAATAAAAAAGAACTCAACATCAAAAACAAAGCCTACAGATCATAAACAGCGATCTAATAGTATATTCTCTACCTTAATCTTATTTATAATGGCAGCTTTAATAGCGGTCTTTATTATTACTTTTGTTTTTAGATCTTATCAGGTAGATGGCATCAGTATGGATAACACCTTACAAAATCATAATATGTTAATAGTTTGGAAATTACCACGAAGCTGGGCTATGGTTACTGGTCATCAATATGTTCCAAAAAGAGGTAGTATTATAGTCTTTAATGAAAGCAATCTAGCTGGTTGTGGCCAAGTTGGTACAAAACAACTAATTAAAAGGGTTATTGGATTACCAGGAGATCATGTCACTATTCAAAATGGTAGTTACATTATTTATAATAAACATCACCCCAAAGGATTTAATCCGGATATTACGCTAGGTTACGGTAAAAATTTTCCTCCAACCTATGGTAATACTAATATTACTCTAAAGAGTAATCAAATTTTTGTGTCAGGAGACAATCGACCTGAATCATGCGATTCAAGAACATTTGGACCAGTTAATACTAATCAAATTGTGGGTCAATTAATAATTAGATTCTACCCTTTTAATGAATTTAGCCTTTTCTAACAATTAATTAATTCGACTAATAATTCGCTCCAGCTCCTTATCATTTTTAAAGGTTATCTCTAAACGTCCACCTTTAGCCATTCGTCTTAACGAAACCGTTGTGCTTAATTTTTTAGCTAATTTTTTAGTTTCTGTTGTTTCAGTTAAAACTCGAGTTTTAGCTATTTTATGATCTCTTATACCTTCTTTACAAGACACAACATATCGTTCAGCTTGCCTAACAGACCAACCAGCCGATAATATTGATTGCAATAAATGTCTCTGTTGTTCAGGAAAATTTTTTAAAGCTAAAATAGCTCGAGCGTGTCCTTCTGAAATTTTATTTTTGCTTAATGCTTCTTTAGCTATATCTGGTAAATTTAATAATCTAATTGTATTATTAACAGTTGAAGCCGCCTTGCCTAATCTTTTTGCTATTTCATCATAAGACATCGAAAACTGAACATGTAATTTAGCTAGTGAAGTAGCTTGTTCTAAAGAATTAAGATCAACTCTTTGAATATTTTCAACAAGAGCAATCTCAAGTTTTTCAAGCTCTTTTAAAGATCTAACAACAACTGGCACTTTATCAAGTCCTGCCATCATTGCAGCTCGCCACCTTCTTTCACCAGCAATAATCTGATAAATATCATCTTTAAGTGGACTTACAACCAACGGCATCAATATACCATGACGCTTAATTGAAGTAGCCAGTTCGTTTAGCTTTTCCTCATCAAAATGGTTTCGAGGTTGATCTTTTTTAGGAACTATCTTATTTACTAATATCTTCTTAATTCGTTCATCATCATTTATAACAAGCTCTTTATTAAAATCTGAAGATAAAAGAGTACCTAACCCCTTACCTAACCCCTTTTTTTTATTCTTCTCCATAACTTTTAATATACCACATCATAAGCATTAGAATAAAATCTGAATATCTAAAAATATCATTTTAATATTTCTTTAGCTAAATTTTTATATGCCTTTGCGCCTTTACTCCATTTATCGTAATTAAATATTGTCATACCATGACTTGGAGCTTCAGCTAACCTTACATTTCTTGGAATTACGGTTTTAAATAATTTATCACCAAAATATTTTTCTATTTCTACCCTTACTTCTTGACCTAAAGTCGTTCTTTTATCATACATAGTAAGAAGAACTCCTAAAATTTCAAGTGATGGGTTTGTTGTGTTTTGAATTATCGATATAGTCTGTAATAACTGTGATAACCCTTCAAGAGCATAATATTCGCTTTGAACCGGAATAATAATACTATCTGATACAGTAAGCGCATTAACGGTTAAAAGACCTAAAGAAGGTGGACAATCTATAAAAATAAAATCTATATCAGATGAAACTTTTTTTAAAATTTGACTTAAAATAAACTCTCGGTTTTCACGATTAACCAGTTCTATTTCTACACCAGCTAAATTTATATGACTAGGCAAAATAAATAATTGTGCGACACTAGTTTTATATATCAACTTTGTTATATCAACGCTACTCTCACTAAACAAATCATAACTAGATAAATTAAGCTCATTTTTATTTATCCCCAGTCCACTGGTCGCATTACCTTGTGGATCTAAATCAAGCAATAAAACATTAAACTGTTTAGCAAATTGAGCTGCCAAATTAATGACTGTCGTTGTTTTACCAACTCCACCTTTTTGATTAACAATTGATATAATTTTCATTAATCATAGTATACCACTAAAAAGCGTACTGATTCAGCTACTTGATCTATACAGGCTATTTGTTACTGTTACTATATTGCTAGTAATATTTTACTGCTTTATCATCACTACCTTTAATCTTTTAAATAGTCCTGAAAGTTTGATCACTATAAATCATTCTTCTAATTTCTTCTTGTCTTCTACGCTCCTTAATAGAAAGTCTCTTTAATAATCTATCTTCTTGTTTTTTTCTTTTATTTTTCATATTTTTCTTCTTCTTTATTTAATTTAACTTTTGCTATGCTTACATAATTATATTTTTTTAAATCTCAGTAAAAATTTAAAAACAAAAAAATACCCCAACATATAATTATGCCAGGGTCCTAAATTGAAAATTCGTTGATATTTTAGTCATTTGTTTTTTAATTTTCCCGTTAAGTGCTATCCAGGATTTACTTTGAATCCTGGATAGACTACGGCTTTTATTTTAACTTTTGCTATTTTTTTATTGACATAGGGTATTTTTTAAAACCCTATATAAATAGTATTAATCCTTTGACCAATATAATCAATACAAAATTGAATAAAAAAAAGATCCAATATATATTACTAAGGAACCATTATTTTATTAAAATATTGTAGTTATAATATCTACAAAGAAAATTATTACCACTAAAAATACCGATCATGTGACTACTTTATATTATCAATCTAAGGACTATGGTGTAGTTATAATATCTACAAAGAAAATTATTAAGAAAACTTATCCACAATAACTTATAATAAGCTCTTAAAATTAACTAATTTTTGTTATTTTTAAGACTGTTTTATGCTGACGATGACCTTTTACTGTATGGACTCTTTTTTTGGCTTTATACCTTATGCTAGTCACCTTATCAGTTTGAATATCTTCATTAACAATATCGGCTATTACGGTTCTCTTATCGAGATAGGGTTTACCAACTTCAATATCATCATCATTAATAAATAGTAGTGGTTTAAATTCTACTGTTTTATCTTTACCGTCTTTATTTAATAACTCAACATCAATAACAGTATTTTCTTCTACCAAATATTGTTTGTTTCCACTAGTAATCACAGCTTTCTTAGACATAAACGTTCTTTCACGAATTTAATATTTTTTAAGTAATGCTACTGATAATATCAAATATAGTGTTATCTGTAAAGAACCTAATTCAAATAGCTAATTACCTCGTCTTTAGTAGGTAGAATTTCATCTTGCCAATAATTCATTAATTGCCCATCGCCTCTAACTACTAAAATTGCTGGGTATCTAACAATATCATAAAGTTTAGCTATATCCATTCCTTCTCTACTATCAATATCAAAATCTTTTGTTTTAATATCAGGATATCTAGCGACTAAATCGTTCTTATAATCTTCTATCATCCTAGCATGTTCAGATTGAGGTCGATATAAAAAAATAACCTGCATACTAACTATTTTACACTATTACTGCACGACAAAATACTCAAAAGTATAAACTGTGTTAGGTAATGGTTGTTTATCGACACCAACAGTAAAGCCTTTATCATTCTGACTAGCTGGATAAACTTCCATACCAGCACTAACAGCATCATTAGGCGTTATAATAACATGTGGTAACAAAGTATAAGATTTATCATAAATTAAACTCACCAACCCTCCTATTCCTGGATTATTACCACTAATAATAGTCTGTCCATTAGAGTTAGTAGTAGTTATAGTTGATCCAGTAGTAATAGTAATAGTTCCACTAGTATCGTTACCAGTAATAGTAACAGTAGCATTAGTGCCAGCTGAAGGTAGAATAGACACTGTTGGTGTTTTACCTGAAGTAATAATATGACCATTAATAGTAATGTCTGATACTGTAGTCATTCCCTCCACACTTAATCCACCATTAATAGTTAGATCTCCACCAATAGTAGCAGAACCAATAACATTAAGGGTCTTAGTAGTCAGTAGATTAGAATCATTGATAGAAGAAGCGTTAATAGCTGAGTTAACTGTTAGCATATTAGCTATAATGTTGTTAGCTTGTAATGTTTGAGAGTTAGATGGGTTGTAATAGGAAG
>JAJZMC010000009.1 GCA_021803105.1 bacterium | reverse complement strand
ACTCACATAATAATAATGCTAGATTAACTTGTCGACATTTTGGTATTGTTCATAAAACCTTCTATCTTTATTTAAATAGAGTTAGTAAACAAGGATTGATTGGCTTAGAACGTCGTTCATCTCGTCCTAATAATGTTCGTAAGCCTTTAACTCCAATACCGGTCTTAGATATTGTTAAAAAACTACGTAAAACTAATCCAGAATTATCTAAGTATAAATTAGCTATTATTTTAAAAAGAGACTATGGTTATAGTCTCAGTCCTTCTAGTATTGGTAGAATAATAACAAGACATAATCTTTTCTTCAGTGCACCTATTAAACCAAAAGGTCATCCTCTAAGACGAAAGAACATCACTAAACTACGTAAACCAAAAGATTATAGTGTTATTAATCCCGGTGATCTAATTGAAGTAGATGTTAAACATCTACCTAGTTTAAACACTAAACGATATGCCTTTGTAGCTATTGATGTAATATCTAAACAGGTAGCTATACATGTATCTTCAACTATCTCATCTACTCAAGGGGCTATAGCTTGGAAAAAAGCTGTTTATAAACTAGGATTACCTAAAGCTGTCATCAATGACAATGGTAGTGAAAATATGGGAGCGTTTAGTGAACTACTTGCTTCTCAGTCATTAGAACATTATTGGACTAGACCACATAAGCCTAAAGATAAACCACATGTTGAAAGATTTATAGGAACTCTAGAGCGTGAATGTCTTCAGTGGGGAGGAATAGCTCTTAACTTAGCAGATCAACAAGAAATAATTAATAAATGGTTAGTTAAATATCATAACTATAGACCACATCAATCATTAAATTATTTGACACCTAATGAATTTAAAGCCAAAATACAAGATAAGGAAGTGGCGCTTAGGTAGTGAACCACAACAGTCTATTGTATATTATAGATTAATATGTTATAGTATAATTTATGTGTGGAATTGTAGCTTATAGTGGAAAAAACAACTCTGTCCTACCAATTTTAGTAAGTGGTTTAAAAAGGCTTGAATATCGTGGTTATGACTCAGCCGGAGTAGCAATTTTTTCTAACAATATTATTTATAGTAAAAAGGCGGTGGGTAAAATCGTTTCTTTAGAAGAAGTTATTAATAAAAACTCTCCTCTAGAGGTTGGTAATGTTGGAATTGCTCATACTCGATGGGCTACACATGGGTCTGCCACGATTGAAAATGCTCACCCTCATTACAGTCAAGATAAAAAAATATGGGTAGTTCATAACGGTATTATCGAAAACTATCAAGAGATTAAAGAACAACTTATAAGACAAGGTATGCGCTTTGAAAGTGAGACTGATACAGAAGTTATCGCTAAGCTTATTGGCTCGCTTTATAAGGGGGATCTACGGGAAGCTGTACTTGCCGCCACTAGATTACTGACTGGTGCGTATGCACTGTGTATTATTTGTGAAGATGAGCCTAATCGGCTGATTGGTGTTAAAATATCTAGTCCACTCGTTGTTGGTATTGCTGACGATGAAATTATTATTGCATCAGATGTCTCAGCTATTATAGAACGTACTAAAAAAGTTATTTACCTAGAAGATGGCGAACTTATTGATATAAATAATACTACTTATGATATCGTTAGTTTTCATAACAAAGTTAAAAAGAAAGCTATCTCGGAAATAGACTGGGATCTTGAAACTGCTACTAAAGGTGGTTATGATCATTATTTATTGAAAGAAATTCTTGAACAACCACAAGTTATTAAAGATTCAGTCAGGGGCCGTATTGTTAATGAAACAGCTGATATAAATTTTGGGGGACTTATTGAAGTACGCTCACGATTAAAACAAATTGATAAAATTGTCGTTTTAGGAGTAGGAACATCATTTTATGCCGCAAAGTTAGGTGAATTATATTTTAATGCACTCTCGGGTGTGCCGGCTATTGCAGTTATGTCACCTGAATATCGCTATACAAAGAATATTATCAACGACAAGACCTGGTTAATTGCCATGTCTCAATCTGGCGAAACAGCAGATACAATAGCAGCGATTAACGAGGCTAAAAAACATGGTGCTCTTGTAACGGGAATAGTTAATACTGTTGGTTCTACGGTTGCTCGCATTACTGATGCTGGTGTTTATAATCACATTGGTCCGGAAATTTCAGTAGCATCAACAAAAGCCTTCACATCCCAAGGGGTTTTATTATTGATGCACGCAATAATGCTTGGCCGACAGAGAGGTCTTGATTATTCGGAGGCTTCTGCCATCATTACGGCTATTAAAAAATTGCCCGATGCCATGCAAGAAATAGCTAATAACCATCAATCTATTGAATCGATTGCTAAATTGATATACCAGGATAAAAACTTACTTTACATTGGCCGTCAATATAACTACCCTATAGCTTTAGAAGGAGCGTTAAAAATCAAAGAGATTTCTTATATTCACGCTGAAGGTCTTAGTGGCGGTGAATTAAAACATGGATTTATAGCTTTAATTGATAACGAATTGTCGACTATAGCATTGGCAACAAATGATAGCGTTACTGATAAAATGCATGCAAACATCGCAGAAATTAAAGCACGTCATGGAAAGGTAATTGCTATTGCTAATCAAAACCTATCTAACGTTGATGCGACAATTCTTGTACCTGATGTTCAATCCGATTTTGTACAGCCTCTGGTTAATAACGTCATCCTACAGTTACTAGCATACTACGTTGCTAAATTAAGAAATCTTAACATTGATCAACCACGTAATCTTGCTAAAAGTGTAACAGTGGAATGATTTTTTCTAATAAGTAAAGTAAGTTTGATGCCGTTCATATAATCGAATGCTTACTATTAAATGATTAGCGAGTATTTAATTTTCTATGATTCATTAGATTATTTCGATTATTCCACTGGGACTGGCTTGATCAATTGGCTTTATTTGGGTAACTTCACAGATTTGTTTAAGTGTAAATCAGTCTTGATATAATACTATTCAATACGATTTTCGCGTAGCAGTATTGTTTTACTTTAAATGTTTTTTGTCAGAGATGTCCGGACTCGTTGCATGGGTGGGTTTAGTCTAAGAACTTTTGAGATTGCTTTTCTTACAAAAAAAGGTTCAAAAACTTCTATTGCAAAAGTATGAGTATATTCGCCGTCTTTAAGGACACCTCCTACCATAAATACACTTTTATCGTAAATCTGACGACCAAAACTAGGAATAAAGATTTCTTGAGATTCGTCTAAACCCAAAACATCAATTATTGCTGTAGTATTAGCAGTAGCTATAAACGTTGCCTTATCTCGATGTAATTTTAAATAATTTTCTTCTGGTATTGGTACTCCAGTTAACTCAGCTAGTCGTGCTTTCATTGTTTAACCTCCAAATATATCTTATTCTAAACATTATCTACTCTTCAGGCTTCTATAGCAATCATAAGCATTTTGGCTGGACATAAGGTATTAAAACGTATGATTAATTTGACATATCTATACAAGATCTATACAATCTACATATATAAATTATAAGGATAAACCGTGGCTACTAAAACACTCAATATAGCGCTAGATGACCAACTAATCAAAGAAATAGATAATGCTGTTAAGAAAGATATGGGTAGTCGTAGTGAGTATTTTCGTCGACTTGCTTTGAGGGATTTGCAACGTAGACGAGAATGGACGAAAGTATTTGACTTAGCCAATGAGAAAGGCCGCAATATGGGTATAACTAGCGAACAACAAGTCTATGACATCATAGCGGAGCATAAGCGTGAAAAACGCTCCAAGTAATTACAGAATAGTTATCGATACAAACGTTTTCATATCGTCAATTGTTTTTGGCGGTAAACCTCGTAAATTAATTGATCTTATAGCTGATGATGTATTAACTCTTGTTATTGCTCAAGATTTGCTTACAGAGATCCGGCGTATCATAGTTGCTAAGTTCCCTAGCTTTTTAGAGGACTTTTTAAAAGTCGAAAAACTACTTGAATCGGATGCAATATGGATACAACTAGGTGATGTTACAGTTAGCGTAAGTCGTGACCTAGACGACAATAAATTTATAGAATCAGCCCTTATTGGCAACTGTAATTACTTAGTTAGTGGCGACAAGGATTTGTTAGATTTAAAAAAATATAATAATATCAAGATAGTTAGCGTGAGTGAATTTTTACAACTGATTTCTAATTAATTTGGCTGGGAATGAGGGATTCGAACCCCCGATCCTGGGACCAGAACCCAGTGCCTTACCGCTTGGCCAATTCCCAATATTATATAATTGTACTTGATTTTTGTAGCATATCAATTATCTATAGATGTATTGATTAGAAATATTGAAAAATGATAAACTATATAATTATGGGTAAAATGTTAGATATTTCTGGTGTTCCTTGTTATGAACCTGTAGATATTACAGGTAATGTTAAGGGTGGATTAATTATTATTCATGAGGTGTGGGGTTTAACCGAGCACATAAAAAATGTTGCTGATAGGTTTGCTCAACAAGGATATTATGTTATAGCACCTAATTTATTAAGTGAAACTGATATAGAAAAAATTGCTACTACTGAGTTACAACATAGTTTATTTGATCCTAAAAAGAGAAATAGTATTCAACCTAAGCTTAGAGAATTAATGGCTCCATTACAATCACCTGATTTTGCTGTAAAAACAAATGATAAACTATTATCAATTTTTAATTATTTATATCAAAAAAGTGAACTTAAAAATAAGGTAGGTGTTATTGGATTTTGTTTTGGTGGTACATATAGTTTTAATCTAGCAACTTTAGAACCAAAATTAATTGTGTCTATACCTTTTTATGGTCATTGTAATCATTCTGTGGATCAGTTACATAATATTATTTGTCCAATATTAGCTTTTTATGGTAAGAACGATGAGGGCTTAATGTCAGGATTTAATGAATTGCAAGAAAGAATGAACCAAGCTGGAGTGAAATTTAATGCCCAAATTTATCAAGATTGTGGACACGCGTTTTTTAATGATTCTAATCCATATGCATATAATAAAATAGCAGCTGATGATGCGTGGCAGAAAACCTTAGATTTTTTAGAAGAACATTTTGTTAGTAATTTGTAGTTAATATTTTACTTGATTTTCAAAATATATTTTATAATAATATTTTTTGTATGATGGAAATTGATAGAAAAAATGATTCACTAATTTGTAGTTATAGTTTTAAAGCTCAAGATTTGATTAGTGTTTTAAACGACAAAATAAAAAAAATAAATAATAATGATACTGTTAATTCATATATAGTCAGTCTTAATAATGGTATTAATGAGTTAACAGAATTAAGATCATTTTGTGCTTATTGTCAGTGTTCAAAAAATTTAAAATATAACAGTACTGCTGGTTGTGTGTTAGAGATTTATTATCCTGATTTACCACAACAAATTTATCAAGCTGCACTTAAAAATAAAGACGTTAAATTTAATATTGATTTAATAAAAGCAGTTAATTAGTTTTAATTTATTTCTAATGCTAAAATAGTTATTTATAAATATAAACTCTAGAGTAACTGCTATTTGTCTATTTAATAAAAATATGTTAGAGTATAGTATAAATTAATATTTTGAAGATTATTTATAAAAATAGAAACTAACTTTTAAGGTAAATTATATGTCATTAACCGACGATGTGAAGAAGATTCGTAATATTGCTATTATTGCTCATGTTGATCATGGTAAAACCACTTTAGTTGATGGTTTATTAAAACAGTCACATACGTTTAGAGATAATCAGGCTGAAATGAATCAAACTTTAATTATGGATAGTTCTGATCAAGAACGGGAACGTGGTATTACTATTACGGCTAAAATTACTGCTATTTCATATAGTGGTTATAGAATTAATATTATTGATACACCTGGGCATGCTGATTTTTCTGGTGAAGTTGAAAGAACACTTAATATGGCTGATGGTTGTTTGTTAATAGTTGATGCTCAAGAAGGACCAATGCCTCAAACGAAATTTGTTTTAGCTAAAGCTTTAGCTAATGGATTGAAGGTAATAGTTGTCATTAATAAAATTGATAAACCAGGAAGTCAAATCGAGAGCGTTAAAGATGAACTAGATAATCTTTTTTTAGAGTTAGCAGTTCATGAAGATCAACTACATTATCCAGTTTATTATGCTATTGGTCGTGATGGTAAAGCTTGGTCAGATTTTCCTGTTGATATAACACAAAAAAAAGATTTATCAGTTCTTTTTGAAGCTATTATTAATACTATACCCGCTCCACAAGTTGATGTAACTAAACCTTTTCAAATGTTAATCACGGCACTATCATATGATAGTTTTAAAGGTAAATATGCTATTGGTAAAATTTCTAGAGGTCAAATTATGGCTGGAGATAGTGTTATGCTTTGTAAGCTTGATGGTACTATGGTAAAAAACAAGATTGAAGCAGTTTTTTCTAGTCACGGTTTAGACCGATTTGTAATCAGTAAAGGTGTAGCTGGTGATATTGTTCAGCTAACTGGTATTGCTGATGCCAAAATTGGTGAAACTATTGCTGATAGTATTAATCCTGAACCTTTACCGATTATAGAAGTCGAATCACCTACTTTACAAATTTATTTAGGCCCTAACACTTCACCTTTTAAGGGGTTGGAAGGTAAATTTAATACATCTCGTCAAATTGGTGATCGTTTAATGAAAGAACTTGAAACTAATGTTGGTTTAAGGGTTGAAGAAGATGGTATTGGGTTTAGAGTTTCTGGAAGAGGTGAATTGCACCTAGGTGTATTAATTGAATCATTAAGACGCGAAGGTTATGAATTTGAAGTTGGACGGCCTAAGGTAGTTAATAAAGTAGAAAATAATCAGTTGTTAGAACCAATTGAGGAGTTAATAATTGAAATTCCAGCTGAGTATGTTGGTACTGTTCAGATGGAACTAGGAAAACGAAGAGCTAATTTAGTAGATCAATTTACTACAGCTAATAATGTTTCAAAATTAGTGTATAATTTACCGACACGGACATTACTTGGTTTACGCAATATTCTGTTAACTAGTACAAGAGGTACAGTTATAATGAATTCTTTAATTATTGGCTATGAAAAACAAGGTTTGCCACTGGCTCAACTTCGTAACGGCGTTTTAATTGCCTTTGAAAATGGAATATCTACTCCATATTCTTTACAGAATGCAGAAGCAAGAGGAATTTGTTTTGTCGGACCGGCCCAAAAAGTTTATGCTGGTCAGATTGTTGGTTTAAATAACAGAAGTGAAGATATGGAAATAAATATCTGTAAAGCTAAGCACCTAACTAATATGAGAAGTTCTTCGAGTGATGGTGTCGTTCAATTAACACCACCAACTATATTAAGTCTTGAACAAAGTTTAGATTTTATTGAGGATGATGAACTATTAGAAGTTACGCCTTTAGCTTTAAGGTTAAGAAAAAAAGAATTAGATCCAATAAAAAGAAAAAGAGCGAAAAATTAATAAAACTATATTGTTATAATTTCTGACAAACTGAACAGATACCTGATAATTCTATCTGATGTTTTGATAATTTATATCCAAGGCTACTGGCTTGAGTAATTAAGATTTTTTCTAATTGCTTATTTTCATGTATTGGTTTAGATTTGTGACATATAATACAGGTTATATGGTGATGATGGTATGAATATAAATCACTAAGTTCTATCTTATATTTAAATCCTATTTTTATTTTTTCAATAATCCTTAAATTTTCAAATAGACTAATAGTTCTATAGACACTCGCTCTATCAATTGTGTGATTAGTTTTATAAATTAATTCTCGCATAGTTATTGATTCTACTTCGGATAGTAATTGAAATATACGTTGACGTGATTTTGTAAGACTAAAATGATTTTCTTTTAATGTTGTGGCAAATAATTCATTATTAGACATAAAGTTATTTTAGATGTTATTTTTTTATAGTACAATAAATCTTATAATAGAAAAATTAATATGATAATAAATAAAAGACATAAACGATTTAATTTTATTTTAACTTTTATTATTTTAATTTTTTTAGTTATGGTTGGCCTAAAAATTACTTCGTCATCCAACAAGATTCCTTTAAATAAAACAGTTAAGTTAAATATTTCTAACTCGTCCAATATTTCTAAAGTACAAATTTTAACAAAACAAATTAGTACAAATATTTGTAAGAATAATACCTTAGCAAATGAGATAATTGTAAGTATTGCTTATCAGCATCTTTGGGCGTGTGGTTTTAGTACATTATTATTTAATTCGCCTGTTGTTACTGGTGATGAAAATTATGCTTCAGATCGGTCTATTCCTGGAACGTATAAAATATATGCTAAAGATCAAAATGTTACCCTAACTGGCTCGGACCAATCTGGTAGCTGGAGTGACCCAGTTCATTATTGGATGCCATTTTTGGTTAATAAATACGGTGCATATGGCTTACATGATGCACCTTGGCGAACTCCTAATCAATTTGGTAATATTAATCCGGACTCATTAAATGCATCACATGGGTGTATTGAATTACCGGAAGCAACTGCTGCTTGGATATTTAATTGGGCACCGATTGGTACAACCGTAGTTATTAATAACTAGTAATTTTAGTTATAATAAGTAGTATGATTTATATTGTTCTTATAGTAGTGTTAATAGCTACTCTTTTGATTATTATTTTATTATTTAAAAAGCCAAAACAGAATAATGAAGTATTATCTTCTGAATTTGCTCTTAGTCGTCAGGAGTTATCTAATCAATTAAAGGGTTTAAGACAAGAGATTACTTTAAATTTACAGACTAATAATCAGTCTGTTGAAAAGAAGATTGAGTCTTTAAAAGATAAAAATGATGCTAAATTAGAGCAAATTCGTCAAGTAGTTGAATTAAAATTAGAAAAATTAGCAAGAGATAATGCTGAAAAATTAGAAAAAATGAGACAAACTGTTGATGAAAAACTGCAATCAACATTAGAGAAAAGATTAACAGCTAGTTTTAAAGTTGTTAGTGAGCGATTGGAATTAGTACAGCGTGGTTTAGGAGAAATGCAGAATTTAGCTACTGATGTCGGAGATTTTAAGAAACTGTTAACAAACGTAAAAACAAGAGGAACGTGGGGAGAAGTTCAATTGGAAAATTTGTTGGAGCAAGTTTTTATTAGAGATCACTATGATAAGCAGATTATTGTTGATGAAATGTCAAAAGAAATAGTTGATTTTGCTATAAAGTTACCAGATAAAAGTTCAAAAACAGGATTTATTTATTTACCAATTGATGCTAAGTTTCCTTTAGAAGATTATCAGAGATTAGTGCAGGCTCAAGAAAAAACGGACTTGGTAGCTATCGAGCAATCTAAAAAAGCCTTAGTTAATCGTATTAAATTGGAAGCTAAGACTATTAAAGAAAAATATATTAGGCCACCGAAAACAACGGATTTTGCTTTACTTTATGTTCCGATTGAAGGCCTCTATGCAGAAATATTGCATCAGCCGGGATTATTTGAACAGATACAACAAACATATCGGGTAACAATAACAGGCCCTACTACTATTGCGGCTATTTTAAGTAGTTTTCAGCTTGGTTTCAGATCATTAGCTATTGCTAAACAAACTTCTAGTGTTTGGGAACTCTTAACTACCATCAGGTTAGAATTTGGTAATTTTGGTGGATTATTAGAGAAGACTAAAGAAAAATTAGATCAAGCTAGTAAAACTCTAACTTCTGCGACAACTAAGTCAAGAACTATCGAAAATAAATTGCAAAAAATTCAAACTTTAGCAATAGAAGATAAAGAGTAGTTATTTAAAATTAGTGAATTGGATAGCAAAATTAAATGGCTGATTTTTTAAAAAATTTATTAGAGACTGTAATTCATCTCTAGAAGAACTGCTGATTCGTAGGCTATCAGTTGTTTGAGTATGTTTTATTTTGGGGTAATTTTGTTTAATTAGTTTTGATATTTCAGTTAAGTTATCTTTATTAAGTGAATGTTTAATTGGTAATTCTTGAGTTATTTTTAAATTAGATGTAATTGTATTTTGAGAAAAATTAATAATTTTTTGGCTTAAATTTCTGGTAGCTAATTTTTTTCTAATAATTTCTATAATAGCGTCAAGTTGCATTTGATTATTTGCTGTAATTTTAAAACCGTTTTGGTGTTCTAACCATTCAATAGAACAACTAGTATTTTTAAAATCATACCGATTTGCAATTTCTTTCTTTGTTTGTAGAAAAACATTATTAATTTCTGATTTATCGTAAGCACATACAATATCTAATGAATTTAAAGACATATTTTTATTATAACTTATGTTTTGTTTCTAATTGTAAAATTCATCTGTTATAATTAACTAGACTATGCAGTTTAATAATCTTCGAGTTCAAGAGTCTTATTTAAAATTGAAAGAAGAATATAAAAGTTTAAGTAATAAACAAGACATTATTCGATCATCAATCTTAAAACAGCTTTATGAAGAATTAAAAAATTTACCTAATGATCAAAAAGCTGATTTTGGATTTCAGGTTAATACGTTAAAAAAAGAATTGATTAGAATGAGTCAAGTTTCTGAAGCTGAGATTCAAAAAGATCCAATTGATATTTCAGCGCCATTTGATGACAATGTTCCTTCAGATTTACAACCTAAATTTTTGACATCTGAAGTAGGATCGCATCATCCCCTTATGACTGAACTTAATTGTGTTTTGGATATTTTTTATCGAATGGGCTTTGAAGCATTAGAAAGTTTAGAGCTAGATGATGATTATCATATGTTTGGTTCGTTAAATTTTCCGGATGGCCATCCAGCCAGAGATGATTTTGATACCTTTTTAATTAATGAAAAAGACAAAAATGGTAATTTTTTCATTGCACCAGCTCATACTTCTAGTATGCAAAATAGAGTTTTACGTTTAAAGGCTAATTCATTATTAGACAATCAGTCGATTGCTGCAGTTATAGCTGGTCGTGTTTTTCGTAATGAAGATTTGGATGCTCGTCATGAACATACTTTTTATCAGTTAGAAGGTGTTTATGTTGGACAGGGTGTTACGGTTGGTAATCTCTTGGCTACTTTAAAAACTTTTCTGGAGAGTTATTATGACAAAAAATTAGAATTTAAAACTCAACCTTCTTATTTTCCGTTTACTGAACCAAGTTTTGAATTTGTTCTTAGTTGTCCTTTTTGTGATGGTAAGGGTTGTACTGTTTGTTCTCGTTCTGGATGGATTGAATTACTAGGTTGTGGCATGATTCACCCTAATGTTCTTAGTATGGCGGGAATTGATGCTAATATATATAGTGGTTTTGCTTGGGGTATGGGCATTGAAAGATTAGTAATGATGAAATATAACATTGACGATATTCGTTATTTTGAGTCCGGTAAACTTAATTTTTTAGGTCAATTTAAATGAAACTAAGTATTAATTTATTAGCTAAATTAGTAAATTTTGAGTTACCTCCTATATCAGAATTAACCAGTGTTATTGGGTCTAAATTAGCTGAAGTAGAAGAAGTTATTGATTTATCAGAAAAATATAAAGATATTATTATTGTTAAAGTAGTAACTTGTCAAAAAATTGAAAAAAGTGATCATTTAAATCTTTGTTTTATTGATGATGGTATGGTTGTTAAAGATATTAAAAGGAATAACGATGGTTTTATACAGGTTGTTTGTGGGGCAGCTAATGTAAAAGCAGGGTTAATAACTGCTTGGATACCACCTGGATCAATAATTCCAAACACTTTTAATAAAGAACCATACAAGTTATTGAGTAAAGAAATATTAGGTAATATCAGCAATGGTATGTTAGCTAGTTCCAAAGAACTTGATATTAGCAGTGATCATACTGGCATTATTGAGTTAACTGATCAAGTTACGCCAGGAGATAAATTTGCTGATAAATATAATCTAAATGACCGAATTATTGTAATTGAAAATAAGATGTTTACCCATAGACCAGACTGTTTCGGGTTACTTGGTATAGCTCGTGAACTTAGTGGTATTTTAGGGCATACTTTTATATCACCTAGTTGGTATAAACAATTAGACGAAATTTTGGAACAACAAAGCAACAAAAGTAATTTATCGATCGATAATCAAATAGAAGATTTAGTACCAGTTTTTAGGGCTGTTGTTATTGATAATATTGTAGTTAAAGTTAGTCCTTTATGGCTTCAGATTGAACTTATGAAAACAGGGATTAAATCAATTTCTAATGTTGTTGATATTACTAACTATATTATGCTTTTGACTGGTCAACCTGTGCATGCTTATGATTATAATAAATTAATTAATCAATCCAGTTCAACTGAAGTAAAATTAATAGTTAGAAAATCTTATCAGGATGAAGAAATAAAATTATTGAATGGTCAGAATTTAAAGTTAGATGATGATACTATTGTTATAGCCACTCAAGCTGGAATTATTGGACTTGGTGGTGTTATGGGTGGGTTATTGAGCAGTATTGATGAGTCTACTACCAAGATAGTTTTAGAAATTGCCACATTTGATATGTACTCTATTAGAAGAACTAGTATGAAATACGGTATATTTAGTGATGCTGTTACTAGGTATACGAAAGGTCAAAGTCCTTTTCAGGTTAATATTATTTTATCTTACACTCTTAAAATGATTTTAGATACTATTAGTGGTTGTTATGTTGTTCAGTCTGGTACTTATCAATCAAATAAGTTAATTAAGAATCAAGTAATTAACCTTTCGATTGATGATATTAATGGATTGTTGGGTAGTAAATTATCTATTACAAATGTAGTTAGTATTTTAACTTCAGTTGAGTTTGAAGTTGACGTCCAAGAAAAATCTCTGGAAGTATTAGCTCCAGATTGGCGAACAGATATTCATCTTAAAGAAGACATTATTGAAGAGATTGGGCGTTTATATGGTTACGATTTGATAGAAAAAAAAGAATTATTGAGAACCATTACTCCTGTTAGTAAATATTTAAATTTTGAAATTAATAATAAAATTAGATCTTTCATGTCAGCTAGAGGCGCCAATGAGTTGTTAAATTATAGTTTTGTATCAGAAAAATTAATCAATAATTTTTCTCAGGATGTAGAGGAAGCTTATATGGTGGTTAATGCTCGTAGCCCGGAATTTAAGTATTATCGTATGAATCTAACGGCTAGTTTGCTTGATAAAGTGCATAGTAATGTGAAAACTGGTTATGATCAGTTTACTATTTATGAGATTGGTCGAGTACATTCTAAACGGTTTGAGTTAAATAGTAATTTTGATGATGTTCCTGATTTTTCTCGTCGATTAGCCATGATATACGTATTAAGTGATAAATTATCTAAAAATATAGTTGGTAGTAGTTATTTTTGGGCAAAAAAATATTTGGATGGATTATTTAATCTTTTCAATCTTATGGTTAGTTATCAAGATATAAATGAGGCAGATGCTATCTATAAAACTAACATTGAAGCCTATCAGCCTGGTCGAGCGGCTAGTATTTTTGTTAATGATAAGTGTTGTGGTTTAATAGGTGAATATAATCAGGCAGTAAAACATTTTTTTAAGCTACCTGAATTTACTGCCGGCTTTGAAATAGACACCACTATTTTTACTAAAAATAGTAATATAAATTGTTATAAAGCAATATCAAGGTATCCGTCGGTTTATCGAGATTTATGTTTTGAGGTTGCAAGTAATGTTAGTTTTGATAAATTATTAACAACTTTACGAACTATTTTACAAGAAAATATTAATCAGACAATGAATTATGAAATTTTACCTATAGATATATTTTCTAAAGGTTTAAATCATAATAAACGTGTCACGGTTCGTTTGAAGGTCTATGATTATAAGCAGACTTTAAATGATAATGTTGTTAATGTACTAGTTCAAAAAATTAGTGCCATGATTTTTGAACAAATAAAAGCAAAGTTAGTTTAAATTTTTAATTATGAAAGATATCGTTCATATTATTAAATTTACTCGTTATTTATGGAAGTACTATGTTTTAGTAGGTGTTTTTACGATTGTTATTGCAATTTTATCTCAGCTTCAACCGTTATTTACTAAAGGTGCAGTTGATCAGATTACCAAAATTTTAACAGGGGGAAAAATTAGTGAATTTTTGGTAGTTTTGTTTGCAGTTTTAATTTTTATTAGTGATTTTTTACAAACAATTTTTACAAATATTTCAGGTTATTTTGGTGATATATTGGCAGTTAAGATTCAATCTTCTCTTAGTCAAAGATATTTTGCACATTTAATGACTTTACCGCAAACATATTTTGATATAGAACAAACGGGAACTATCATTAATCGAATGAATCGAGGTATTGGCCAAATCGCTACTTTTATAAATATGGCTAGTAATACTTTTTTGCAATTTGTATTTACAACGGTCTTTACTTTGATAGTTGTTTTTTATTATTCTTGGCAAGTTGCTTTGATGATTTTAATTTTATATCCGATTTTTATATATGTTACAACAGCAACTAGTGATAAATGGCGAAAATATCAGCAACTTATTAATCAAGAACAGGATATTGCGAGTGGTCGTTTTGCTGAAGTTATGATGCAGCTTAGAGTTGTCAAAAGTTATATTCAAGAAAAAACAGAGCTTAAAGTTTTTAAAAAACATTTTAATAAAGCTGTTAACACAACCTATCCTCAATCAATTTATTGGCATAAACAAGATGTTAAAAGACGATTGGTTTTAAATATTATTTTTTTTATAATGTTTGTTTATATTTTTATTGAAACAGAACATAGAGTTTACTCAATAGGTACAATGGTCTTATTAATTCAATACGCTTTATTAATTCGTGTACCAATGTTTAATATTAGTTTTTTGGTTAATCAAACACAACGAGCTATAGCTAATACGAAAGATTATTTCGCAGTGATGGCGGTAAAGAGTGAAGAAGATGAGGTAAACCAATCAGCTATAAATATCAAAACTGGCAAAATTGAATTTAAAGGTGTTAATTTTTCATATGATCCAAATAGTATGGTTTTAAATAATTTAAATTTTGTCCTTTTGCCAGGTTCTAAAACAGCTTTTGTAGGCGAAAGTGGTGAAGGTAAAACTACTATTACTAGTTTAATATTACGATTTTATAAATTAGATAGTGGCCAGATTTTAATCGATGATCAAGATATCAGTATGTATAGTAGAAGTTCTGTTAGAGATAAAATCGCGATAGTATTTCAAGATCCGGCACTTTTTAGTGGTACTATAAGAGAAAATATTGCTTATTCTAAACCATCAGCGACTGATGAAGAAATTAAAGATGCTGCTAAGGCTGCTAATGCTGATGAATTTATTAATAAACTAACGGATGGATATGATAGTCAGATAGGTGAAAGGGGGATTAAATTATCGGGTGGTCAAAAACAACGCTTAGCAATCGCCCGAGCAATTTTAAAAGATGCTCCAATTTTAATTTTGGATGAAGCGACTTCTTCTTTAGATAATAAAAGTGAAAAAATAGTTCAAGAGGCTTTAGAAACTCTTATGAAACATAGAACTAGCCTAATCATAGCTCATCGATTAAGTACTATTAAATCGGTTGATCAGATTATAACTATTAAAAATGGTCAAGTGGATGAAATTGGTACACCTAAAGAATTACAAAAAAGTGGTGGTATTTATTCAAAATTATTATCGTTAGTAGATAAAAAAAATTCTGACAGTTCAGAGAAATTAAAATCATATGATATTGCATCTTAGATTTTTTAATTTAATTTTTTTGATTGATTGATTATAATAACATGATGAGAAAAACAGCTCGTGCAATTATTATTAAAGATAATAAAATACTTTTAATGTATCGTAATAAATTTGGCGAGGAATACTATTCTCTAATTGGTGGTGCAATTGAGGTAAACGAAACTCCAGAAGAAGCTTTGTTTAGAGAAGTTAAAGAAGAGACTACGTTAATAATTAATAGTCCAAAATTAGTAATCATAGAAGACGCTGGATCTATGTTTGGGATACAATACATTTATCTTTGCCAATATGTATCAGGTGAACCACAACTGGACCAAAATTCTATGGAGTTTAAAATTACTAAAGATGGTAAAAATATTTATAAGCCATTATGGTTAGATGTTAATTTATTATCTGGCGTTAATTTATTGCCTGTTGAGTTAAAGGACACTTTATTAGACAATTTAAATAATGGATTTCCAGATGATGTTTTAAATATAAAAATTAATAGTTAACATGGAGTTTAAAATATAATGACATCAAAACGTTCTAGGTTTTTTGCTTTATTTGGCGCGATATTATTTTTAATAACAGCATCATCGCTAACTATCGTAGTTATTATTGTTTTAATCCAAAATAGTCATAATGGTGGTACGCCGGTTAATAATGCTACACCAACCACATCTACTACTTCAAAACCAACTAAGTTACAAGGTACTAAATTATCTAATTATTCTCCTCAAGCGAATATTACAAAATTAAGTTATCAGGATATAGTTGTTGGTACTGGTCCAGCTGTTAATTTAAAGAGTACAATTACGGTTAATTATACAGGAGCAATTGCCGCCACTGGTATTATTTTTCAGAGTTCTAAAGATAGTGGTAAACCTGTTACTTTTAATTTATCTCAAGTTATTCCTGGTTGGCAGGCCGGTCTTCCTGGTATGAGAGTAGGTGGTACCAGAAGGTTATTTATACCTGCTAGTATGGCTTATGGAGCAAATCCTCCTGCTGGATCTGGTATACCAGTTAATGCCGCATTAGTTTTTGATATTACATTACTTAAGGTGAATTAAATGTATTAAAAAACACAATATATAGCGTCTTGAAGTTTATTTAAGCACTATATATACTGTTTGTATAACAAGACATTAATTAAAAATTAAAAGGAATAATATGCTAAAAAGTGTAACAATATTTACTACCAATACTTGCGCTTATTGTCATATGGTTAAGAAGTATTTATCTATTAAAGGTGTCAAATACGATGAAGTTAATTTAGACGAAAATCCTCATCGTGCTAGTGAAGCTCAACAATTATCTGGAGTTTTAACTGTACCAGTGACTGTGGTGACTAAGATTGATAATAGTCAGGAAGTTATTGTTGGTTATAATTTAGCTCGTTTAGCTCCTGCTATTGTTTAAATAGTAATAATGTAAGAAGATAAAACAGCCTAGGAGTTTTTAGAATGGATTTAGTTGATGAAATAGTATTATTCGGTGCAGATTGGTGTCCTGATTGTCATCGTAGTATAGATTTTTTAAATAAGATGAAAATTAAGTTTATATATCATGATATTGACAAGCAGCCTGAATATAAAAAAAAGATGCTGGAGTTAACAGAAGGACGTAATGTTATTCCGACAATTATTTTACCAAACGGTAATATTTTACAAGAACCATCTAATCAAGAATTGTCTAAGGCCTTGGGATTAGATATAGATCAAATAAACTCACAAAATAAATCTATTCATGAGCTTATAATTATCGGAGGTGGACCAGCTGCTTTAACAGCAGCTATTTACACTACTCGAGAACGGATTGAAACACTTGTTTTAGAAAAAGGTGTCGTTGGTGGTATGGCAGCTGTAACCGATATTATAGATAATTATCCTGGTTTTGAAGAAGGTATTAGTGGTATAGACTTATCAGATCATTTACAGAAACAAGCTGAAAGATTTGGAGCAGTAATCGATTATAATGAAGTATTGGAGATAAGCAAGGATAGTGCTGGTTTAAAAAAACTAAAAACCGTTAATGGTGATTTATATGCTAGAGCAGTATTAATTGCTACTGGGTCTGATTATAAGAAAGTAAAAATCCCGGGCGAAGAAGAATATTTTGCCCGAGGAGTCCATTATTGTGCTACATGTGATGGGGCATTTTATCGTGATAAAAAAATAGCAGTTATTGGCGGTGGTAATTCTGCAATTCAAGAAACATTATTTTTGACTCGTTTTGCTTCGCATATTGATTTATTAGTTCGATCAAGCATTAAAGCGAGTGATATATTACAAGAAAAGATTGAACAATATGTAAAGGAAGGTAAAATCACAGTTTATTTGCAAACAAAAACTTTAGCAATTGAAGGTGAAAATAATGAAGTTAAAAGTGTTTTAATTGAAAATAAATCGGGTAAAAAATCACAGATTAAAGTAGATGGCGTTTTTGTTTTTGTTGGGCTTGATCCTAATTCTAAGTTTTTAATCGGTTCCGGAGTTCAATTAGATGAAATTGGCTTTATTAAAACTGATAATAATTTACAAACAGCTATAGATGGTGTTTTTGCTGCAGGTGATATTCGTTCTGGCGCTACGATGCAAATAGCTTCAGCAGTAGGAGAAGGCGCTACAGCAGCTTTAAAAATTAGGCATTATTTGGAAGATTAATTATAGCCTGGGAAAAAGTCTGTAATTATACGTTTATGATCTTTTATTGTCTTTTCAAGTGTTTCTGATAAATCTTTAACCATTGAATCTGGTCCTGAAATATAAAAAAGAGTGTTATCAGTTGGTTCTGCAATCCCTAATATCATATTAAGACTTAATTTGCCTCTTTCACCACCCCAGGCGCTGGTTGGTTGATTAACAACAATAGTTGTTGGTAATTTATATTTTTCAAATAAATCATTATAGATTATGTCTCCTTCATTGTTGACAGTATAAAATAAATGAATTGGGCGTGTTTCTTTTGTTTCAATAAGGTATTTTATCATACTTAAATAAGGTGTAATTCCGATGCCGCCAGCAATAAGTATTATTTTAGTTTGTAATATTTTTGGTAATACAAAATCACCCATTGGAGTAGTAATTGATAAAACGGTTCCGGGTTTTAAGTCTTTTAGTGTTTTCTTATAACTAGAACTGTTTTTAACAATTCTAGTCGTGATTGATAATTCTTTTTCCAACGGTGAAGAGGAGAGAGTAAACCATCTTATGTCACCTCTATTATCTGGTCTTTTATGAGGCAATCTAAGTTCAATAAATTGGCCGGGTGTATAACTAATAGTTTCTTCTGTTTTAAAATAAAATGTAAATATGTTATCAGTTTCAGCGGATTGATGATCGAAGATTATTTTCATAATTAGGTTATTATTTTATATTATAACTGTTTATTGTACAATTATATAGATAAAGAGGTATAAATATATGACAGATTTTAATAAAGTTCTTGAAGTAGGTGATTATAACAACGGAGAAGTTAACACAGTTATTGAAATTCCAATGGGAAGTTTTTTGAAGATTGAGTGGGATAGAATTAGAGCTGCTTTTGTTTTAGATCGAGTTGAACCTAGTATATACGCAAAGCCCGTAAATTATGGTTTTATTCCTCAAACGATTGATGAAGATGGAGACGAACTAGATACTTTAGTTGTTTGTGATTCTCCGATACCAACCGGCGTGTGGCTAAAAACTAAGATAATTGGGGTATTAAACTTCGAAGATGATGGAGAGGCTGATTATAAAATTATAGTAGTGCCAGATGATGATCGTAATACTGGTGACGGAATTATATCATTATCTGATTTGGGTGCTAGGTGGCAAGAGAAAATTGAACAACACTTTACTCACTATAAAGATTTAAAAAAACCTGGTACAACCAAAGTGCTTGGCTGGGGAGATAAAGCACAAGCAATTAAAATTATTGATGAATGTGTGAGACGCTATCAAAAATAAGAGTAGTATATTGAATTAAGCATAAGGAAAAAGTATAATAATAAGATACAAAAATAAAAATAATAAGGGAGGGATTAAATGAAAACGATCGTTGGTATTAATGGTTTTGGTCGGATTGGTCGCAATGCTTTTAAAGTTGCTTTTGATAGAAGTGATATAAAAATTGTGGCTATTAATGATTTAACAGATACTAAGACTTTAGCGCATTTGTTGAAGCATGATAGTAATTACGGAAATTATCAATATGATGTAACTTATGATGATGAAAATATTATTGTTAACGGTCAAGCTATTAAAGTGTTGGCAGAAATGGACCCGGCTAAGTTACCTTGGCAAGATTTGAAAGTTGACGTAGTAATAGAATCAACTGGTTTTTTTGTTGACCCTGTAAAAGCTAGAGCTCATATTGCAGCTGGTGCTAAAAAAGTGGTTATTTCGGCTCCTGCTAAGGGAGAGGGTGCAACTACTATTGTTCTGGGTGTTAACGATAATGCCTTAAATTCGTCTTCAGATATTATTTCAAATGCATCGTGTACTACTAATTGTATAACACCTGTAGCAGCGATTATTGAATCTAATTTTGGTATTGAAAAAGCTATGATGACAACAGTTCATAGTTATACATCATCTCAAAAATTACAAGATGCACCTGCTAAGGATTTAAGGGAAGCTAGAAATGCAGCCGAAAATATTGTCCCTACAACTACAGGTGCTTCTATAGCAGCTGCGAAGGCTTTGCCAGCATTAGAAGGTATATTTGGAGGTTTAAGTGTTCGAGTTCCTACGCCTGTCGTGTCAATAAGTGATTTTGTTATTATTACAAAGAGAGATATTACAGTTGAAGAAGTTAATGAGGTTTTCAAGAAGGCTGCTAGTGAGCCATACTACCAAGGGATTTTGGCTGTAACGGAAGAAGAATTAGTAAGTTCTGATTTTATCGGTAATAGTCATTCAGCAATTGTGGATTTAAAATTAACCGCTGTAGTTGGTGGTAATATGTTAAAAGTAGTTGCTTGGTATGACAATGAATGGGGTTACTCTAATCGATTAGTTGAGGTTGTTGCTGATACTGGCCGTATTTTACATCAAAATGAAAGTAATCATGACCATGAGTAATATCAAAATTATTTTCTTGGATAATTTAAAATGAAAATTTATTTAGGCGCTGATCATCAAGGTTATGAGTATAAAGAAAAAATATCTATATATTTAAATAGTCTACATCATGAAGTCATAGATGAAGGGGACACAAAGTTTAATCCTGATGATGATTTTCCACAGTTTGCGTCTAGAGTCGTGAATGGTATCTTATCTGACGAAAATTACCGGCATGATGAAGTCAGGGGTATTTTAATTTGTGGTAGTGGACAAGGTATGTGTATGGCTGCTAATCGATTTAAAGGCATAAGGGCTAGTTTAGTAGTTAGTGCAGCTGAAGCGAGATCTGCTAGAAATGATGATGATAGTAATGTTTTATGTTTGTCCGCTAGTTTTACTAGTTTAGGAGATGCCCAAACTATTATTAACGTTTGGTTAAATACTCCTTTTGCTAAGGCACCACGTTTTATTCGTCGATTAACCCAGTTAGATGAGTTAGGTTAATTGAAATCTATGCCATTGATTTGTCCAACAATTACAGCTTACGATTTAGATGATTATAATCGCCAGTTAAGTTCAGTTATGGCTTTATCCAAACGAATTCATATAGATATTATGGATAATATTTTTACGTCGGTTAATTCTGTTAATTTATCAGACTTAAATTTTCCAAAAGCAGAATATAAGATAGATTTACATTTAATGTTGTCTTCACCTATGGAATATATCACTAAACTTATAGAGTTAAAACCAAACTTAGTGATAGTTCATAGTGAAGCAAATGTGCCATGGTTAGAATTTTGTAATAAATTGCATGACCACGGTATTTTAGCCGGATTATCCTTATTATCGGAGACTTCAGTTTCATCTGTTAGAGATATTATTAATAATTTTGATCACGTATTAATTTTTAGTGGGTTTTTGGGGCATTTTGGTGGCCAAGCTGATTTAAAGTTATTAGATAAAGTGACAGAATTAAAGCAATATTTTCCAAAAATAGAGGTTGGTTGGGATGGTGGTATTAATGATGTCAACATTAATGTATTAGCACAAGCTGGAGTGGATGTGTTAGACGTTGGTTCGTTTATATCACAGGCTGTTAATCCTGTTAGTGCTTATGGTAAACTTAAAACAATTATTCAATAAATTATGATTCAACATTCTTTTGAGAGACTAGAAATAATTGCTAATGATATCCGTATAGATATCATTAAAATGTTAGAGCACGCTGGTAGTGGCCATAGTGCAGGGCCTTTAGGCGAAGTTGAAATTTATGTGGCTCTTTATTTTGCAATCTTAAATCACGATCCAACTCGACCAGATTGGCCGGAAAGAGATATTATGATTCAAAGTAACGGGCATTGTGTACCAGTTAGGTATGTAACTTTGGCACACGCTGGTTATATTGATAGGAAAGAATTAATGACTTTACGACAATTTGGTTCAAGATTACAAGGTCACCCGGAAAGATTAAAGTTACTCGCTTTAGAATCAACTTCTGGTCCTCTGGGATCTGGTTTAAGTCAAGCTGCTGGTTTAGCTTTAGCTTTTAGATTAGATAATCAATTAAAAAGACGTATTTATTGCGTTATGGGTGATGGAGAGATTGATGAGGGTAATGTTTGGGAAGCAGCAATGTTTGTTGCTAAAAATAAGTTATCTAATTTAGTAGCAATTATTGATAGAAATAATATTCAAATTGATGGTTTCACAGAAAATGTCATGCCACTAGAAGACTTAAGAGCAAAATGGGAAGCTTTTGGTTGGCATGTTATAGAAATAGACGGTAACAATATTGAAGCAGTGATTGACGCATTAGAAATGGCTAAAGCTATAACAGAAAAACCAGTCATGATAATTGCTTATACTATACCTGGTAAGGGTGTAGATTTTATGGAAGATAATTTTAAGTGGCATGGTGTAACACCAGACCATAAGCAAGCTAAATTGGCTTTAAATGAGTTAAGAACGTTAAGGGGTAAAATTACTAGTGAGCATCTTTAAAATATTAATTATTGATTTATTTGAAAAATCTAAGTTAACAGGAAATGATTATGGATTTGCAGTTAGTTGATTTTAGAAAAGGTTATTTAACTGAGCCCATTCGTAAGGGTTTTGGAAGAGGATTATTAGCTGTCGGTAAAATTAATGAACAAGTAGTAGCCTGTTGTGCTGATTTAACTGAATCAACGCAAATGAGTTTGTTTGCTGAAGCTTATCCAGAGAGATTTTTTGAGTTAGGTGTAGCCGAACAAAATTTAGTAACCGTTGGTTCTGGTTTGGCTGCTGGTGGTAAAATTCCATATGTTTCGTCATATGCGGCTTTTAATCCGGGTAGAAATTATGAACAAATTAGAACTACTATTTGTATTAATGATCGTCCAGTTAAGATAGTTGGGTCTCATGCTGGAGTTAGTGTTGGGCCCGATGGCGCGACACACCAGATGTTAGAAGATATAATTTTAATGCGTGGATTGCCAAATATGGTTGTATTATCTCCAGGCGATAGTATTGAAGCTGAAAAATGTACTATTGCTATGGCTAGTAATCCTAGGCCTAATTATTTAAGGTTGGCTCGTGAAGCTTCGGCGATATTTACTACTAAAGATACTCCTTTTGAAATTGGTAAAGCTTATGTTTATGAATCAGGCCAAGATTTAACGGTAATTGCAACAGGTGCTATGACTTTTCAAGCCCTTTTGAGTATTGATCTTTTATATAAAGATGGCATTGATGTAGAAGTAATTCATGTCCCTACTATAAAACCTTTAGATACAACAACTATTCTAGATAGTTTGAAAAAAACCAAAGCTTGCGTTGTAATCGAAGAGGGGCAAGTTAATGGTGGTTTAGGGGGTGCAATAGCTGAATTGAGTAGTGAATTTTTCCCTGTACCAATTGTTAGGTTGGGTATTCAGGATCGTTTTGGCGAGTCTGGTAAACCCGATGAGTTGTTGAAATATTTCGGGCTAGATGCTAACCATATTAGGTTAGCTGCTCATGACGTATTAATAAAGAAAGGATAGTATGGCTTTAACTTTAAGAGAAATGAGATTAAATTGCGATAAGGCTCGACAGCGAATGAATGAAGCTAGAGACGAACATTGGGCTTTTGGTGCTTTCAATTTAGACGATGAAGCAACACTAAAAGCTGTTTTGCAGGCAGCTAGAGTCAAACAAGCACCAGTATTAGTGGAAGTTAGTCAAGGTGAAGTTGACGATATTGGTTTAGACGTAGTAAGAGACATGGTAGATAATTTAAAAAGACAGTACGGAGTTGAAGTATATATTAATTTAGATCATAGTCCAAGTGTAGAGGCTGCTAAATTAGGTATTGAGGCTGGTTTTGAGTTTATTCATATTGATGTATCTCAAGCTAATCATAATGCTTCTGATGACGATATTATTAGTGCTACCAAAAAAGTAGTTAATTATGCCAAGTTAACGGGTGCCTTAGTAGAGAGTGAACCTCATTATTTTGGAGGTAGTTCTAATCTTCATAATGAAACAATAGATTATGATGAAATTAAGAAGACTTTCTCATCACCAGATCATGCTAAATATTTTGTTGAATCTACGGGAATTGATACTTTTGCCGCTGCAATTGGTAATTTACATGGTAAATATCCAGTACCTAAAATTCTTGATTTAGAACTTTTAAAATCAATTAGACAAACGATTGATTGTGCAATTAGTCTACATGGTGGTAGCGATACTCCGGGTCATTATTTTCGTGATGCTGTTTTAATTGGTGTTAGTAAAGTCAATATTAATTCAGATATGAGATATGCTTATAGAACTACTTTAGAAAAGACTTTAATGGAAAACAAAGATGAATATTCAGTAGCAAAATTAATCACTAAGTTTATTATACCGGTAGTTCAGTCGGTGGTTGAAAGTAAAATTGATGATTTAAATTCGGTTGGTAAAGCTAAACCTTAGATTGATTTAAAGTACCATCATGATATAATTTGAGCTATTATGAATCTTGAAAATAATTCAGAATCAAATCAACAATTTAACCCCGATGTATTACAATCAACTTTTCAAGAACAAAATATTAAAAGCTCGAGTATGATGAAAAAACTTGAAATAATATCAGCTTGGGGTATTGTTTTAAGTGGTATTTTATTCTCGAGTAGTATTATAGTTTGGTATTGGTTTTGGGACACTAGTTATAATTATAATACACCGTTTGTGGTTAGGGGAATAATGTGGACGTCGGGTAGCATTACATTAATGGCATTACTGGTTATCATTGGTACTAAGAGTCTTAATAAGATATTGAGATAATGATATTATTTTTTTCTAGCACTTGTTAGATTACTATAAATTAGATACAATATTTTAAGAGTAAGCGTTAAAGGTGGTAAAAATGCAAACAAAAATTGATGTAATTAGTGTCGGTGATATCGTCACAGACGCTTTTATAAAATTGATGGATAATCAAGCTAGTGTTTATCAAAATGAAAATGGATTATGGTTAAATATGCAGTTTGGTACTAAACTTCCATATGATCATGTCGAGGTTATCGAAGCTGTTGGTAATGCGTCTAATGCGGCTGTGGCTTTCTCTAGGTTAGGTTTAAATAGCTCCTTTATTACTAATGTTGGTGATGACGATCATGGGCGCGATATGATAAGAGCTTTGGCAAAAAATAATGTTGACACTAGGTTTGTACGTGTTAATGGTGGTAAAAAGAGTAATTATCATTATGTTTTATGGTATGGAGATGAAAGAACAATTTTAATCAAACATGAAAATTATGATTATCATTGGCCTCATGTTATACCAGCTGAAGAACCAAAATGGATTTATCTTAGTTCTGTTTCGGAGCACGCTGGTGATTATCATAATAAAATAGCAGATTGGTTAGATACGGTATCAGGTATCAATTTAGCTTTTCAACCCGGTACTTTCCAAATGGATTTATCGAATGATAGCGTTAGAAGAATTTACCAAAAATCTAATGTTTTAATCTTAAATCGGGAAGAAGCAGTTTTAGTCAGTGGAGGTAATCATGAAGATTTACATGATTTATTTAATAAATTACATGATTTAGGTCCACAAGTTGTTGTGATCACTGATGGACCTAGTGGTGCTTATGCTTCAAACGGTACAGATAGATATTCTATGCCGTTATATCCTGACGTAGCACCTCCAAAAGATCGTACTGGAGCTGGTGATGCTTTCGCCTCAACTTTTGTTGCGGCCTTAATTAAAGGTAATACTATTGAGGGTGCGTTGCAATGGGCACCGATTAATTCTATGAGTGTGGTTCAATGTGTCGGTGCTCAAGAAGGTTTATTGACCGAAGATGCCCTCGCGAATTATTTAAGAAAATCACCTGATTGGTATAGGTGTAGTCGTTTGTAGTGGGTTTATCTTACTACAAGCTTATGTTAAAATTAAAATATAAATAAAAAAAATAATAATGACAAAATTTTTAGCCACTGCATTAAAACAAAATAACCCAATCTTCTATCAGGGTTTAAGAAAAGCAAATTTAATAACAAATAAAGATAATAATGATATATATTTTACCGAACATATAAAAAAATTAACTAGGAATAAAATTAAGGCTTTATCGCTTGACCCTTTAGATACTTTACCGATTGAGCTTTATAAATCTTTACAAGAAAAACTTAAACAGGATGAAGTTCAGTTAATTAGAAGTCTCAGATATTTAGCTGCTAGTAAGATTTCAGCTGAAGCTGATTTAATTAGTGGGTTAATTTTAAAGTTAACCCAGTTAATGGATAATAAAACAATTTTAGCTATTAAACCAGCAATTTTAAAAAAGATTATAAAACATAATAAACCAAATAAGACAATGAAAGTTTTAGGATATAGATCTTTAGACTCAATGCTAAAAAGAGAAACGGTTTTTAATATTTTATTTGTTATTAAAATGATTGAAAGTAAGGCTTTAAATAATAAGCTTTTGGAAGATTATAAAAAATTAACAATTAATGATTTTATATTAATTCCAATTAAATTTGAAGTAATAAAAAAATTTAAAAATATTGAAGAATCTAGTGGTCAGAATATTGTAGGATCAATTTTTGAAACAGCAACAGTCGGTATAGCTGATATATCGTCAACTATTAAGCCAGGATTAGTAGTTAAAATAGTTACTGATATTATTGATGAATTAGAAATATGGTATGTTAAAAATGATTTGCTTGATATTATGAAGTTTAATTCAGATTTCGGTAATATTTATAAAATAATTTTGGAAAATAGTAGTAATGATTTACTTGAACTCGTAAAAATGTCTGGTTTAAACAATTTAGATTCAGAATTAGCATATGAACAATCGCAAGATTTGTTGTTATATCAAGATAACAAAGTTAAATTTAATAAAATTAGTAATATGTTGGCTGGAGATAATATGTTTAGTTTTTGGCATAATACAGATTATTTAATTGAAGTTTGTAAGAATGAAATAGTTTCGTTTAATGTTAAAGATTTAGCAAATGATTTACTTTCACTTGCTAATTTTGCTACCAGAAGTACAGTTTATGCTAGAGATTCTCTTAAAAGAGAGCTTTTATTACAGTATTTTAAACCTGTTAAATTCGTAGACTATATTACTAGTTTATTACAAATTAATAAGGATAATAATTTAAAACAAATATTTATTAATTAATAAAAAGGAATTAAGTATGTATCAAATATGTGTGTCAGGCGCAGCTAGAGGCAGTAGTGTAGAGGAAGGTAAGAAATTAGCTGAGTCGATTGGAGTTGCCATAGCTAAAGCCGGACATAGTTTATTAACCGGTGCTACTATTGGGTTACCTAATTATGCGGCTGAAGCATATAAAAAAGCTGGTGGTCAAATGAGTGTTGGTATTTCTCCAGCTGCATCAAAAGTAGAACACGTTATGAAATATCGATTACCAACGTTATATTATGATACAATATTATACACAGGTCTGCATTATGTGGGTCGTGATACATTATTAATTGTTTCTTCTGATGCAGTTGTTAGTATCGGTGGTCGTCTTGGTACATTACACGAATTTACAATAGCTATTGAGTCAGATACTCCAATTGGCTTTTTGCAAGGAGCTGGTGGTATTTCTGAAGAAATTAAAATGTTAATTAGTTTAGCGCAACCAATCAAAAAAGGTTCATCGATATTTTTCAGTGATTCTGCTACACAGTTAATTACTGAGTTATCAAATCATTTGGATGTTATACATCAACAATATAAAGACTTATATTAATTTTCAGTAAAAATTATTTTTAATCAATGATATTCAAATTCTGTTAAACTTATGACATGTCTTTTATTCTTAAAAGTGATTTTAAACCGACTGGCGATCAACCTCAAGCTATTTCACAGATTATTAATAATTTTAAGTTAGGTAATAATAATCAAACTCTTGCGGGAGTTACTGGTTCTGGAAAGACTTTTACAATGGCTAATGTTATTCAGACATTAAATAAGCCAACGTTAATCATTTCTCATAATAAAACACTAGCTGCTCAGTTATATAATGAATTTAAACATTTCTTTCCAGAAAACGCCGTTCATTATTTTGTATCATATTTCGATTATTATCAACCAGAAGCTTATATTGCTCGGTCTGATACGTATATTGAAAAAGATTCTAAAATCAATGAAGAGATTGATAGATTACGTCATGCTGCTACTGATGCTTTATTAAGTCGTCAAGATGTAATAATTGTTGCAAGTGTTAGCTGTATATATGGTATTGGATCTGTTGAGGACTATGCTAATTTATCGATTACAATAAAAAAAGGTGAGGTACGTCAGCGAGATAAATTAATAAGACACTTAACTGATATTCAATACCAAAGGAATGATATTGATTTTCATCGAGGTGTTTTTCGAGTTAAAGGTGATGTGGTTGATGTATTTCCATCTGGAGAAGAATTATCATACAGAATTGATTTTTATGACGAAATTGTAGATAGAATTATCCAGATTAATCCATTAACAGGCGAGGTTTTAAATGAATTAAATGAGATTAGTATATTTCCTAGTAGCCATTATGTAACCACTAAAGAAAAAATTAAACGCGCCATTGAACAAATAAAGTTAGAACTTAACGAAAGAGTTAAATATTTTGATAATCATAAAAAATTATTAGAAGCACAAAGAATTAAGGAGCGTACAAATTTCGATTTGGAAATGTTAGAAGAAACAGGTTTTGTTAAAGGCATTGAAAACTATAGTCGTTATTTAACTAATCGTGAGGCTGGAGAACAGCCGGCCACATTGTTGGATTATTTTCCAGATGATTATTTATTAATTATTGATGAATCTCATATGACAATACCTCAAATACGTGGTATGTATAATGGTGATCGAGCTAGAAAAGAAGCTTTAGTAGAATATGGTTTTAGACTACCGAGTGCTTTAGATAATAGACCACTGACTTTTTTGGAATTTGAAAAACATATTAATAAAGTATTATATGTAAGCGCTACACCTGCAGATTATGAATTAAGTATTTCGTCAAACGTTATTGAGCAAGTTATTCGACCTACTGGTTTGTTGGATCCACTGATAGACATTCGACCTATTAAAAATCAAATAGATGATTTAATTATTGAAATTAAAAAAAATATCGATAAAAACGAAAGAGTGTTAATAACCACCCTAACTAAACGGATGAGTGAAGATTTAACGGAATATTTAGCAAATATTGGAATTAAAGTTGCTTATATTCATAGTGATGTAGATACTTTGGATAGGACTGAAATTTTAAGAAATATTAGACTTGGTACATATGATGTTCTAGTAGGTATTAATCTTTTGAGAGAAGGTATCGATTTACCTGAAGTTAGTTTGGTGATTATTATGGATGCCGATAAAGAAGGATTTTTAAGAAGTTCTTCAGCGTTAATTCAAACAGCAGGAAGAGCAGCTAGACATATTAACGGACGAGTTATTATGTATGCTGATCATATAACAAATTCAATACAGTATTGTATTAATGAGACTAATCGTAGGCGCGCTATTCAACTTAAGTATAATAAAAAAAATAACAAGACACCTACTAGTATTAAAAAAGATATTGAAGATTCAATGAAAACAATTCTAAGTAGTGAAGCTGTTAGCGTTAAATTAGATTTAAAGAAGATACCTAAGGAAGAATATGGTAGTATTATTTATGATTTAACTTCACAAATGGAGTTAGCTTCTGCTAATCTGGAATTTGAATTAGCCGCAGAGCTTAGGGATATTATAAAGAGTTTAAAAAAAAGTAAATAAATTAAACAATATTTAAATTTTTTGTTACAATTAGAAAAATGGCAAAGAAATTATCAAGAGATGATATATTAAAATTGGCTAAATTATCAAGACTTAGCTTAACGGAAGATGAAGTTCACGATTTTGACGTTGAGCTTAATACTATTCTAGATTTTATTTCAGCGTTAGAAAGTGCAAAAGTTGATAATTTATTACCTACTGATCAAGTTAACGGACTTACTAATGTTTTACGAGATGATTGTTTAATAGATTATGGTTATTCAACAGAAAGTTTGCTAGAAAACGTATCAAATTTAAAAGATCATTATATTAAAGTTCCTAAGATGATTGGCGAGAGTTAAAGGTAATTTTCAGTAATGATTAAAAGTTGGCCATCATTATCTGAGTTACGTGATCAGGTTCAATCCGGTAACGTTTCAGCGGTTTCATTAGTAGAAAAATCTATTGCTGCCATAGAAAATAAAAAACAATATCAGGCGATAATTTCTGTTAATAAAGAAAACGCTATAAACACTGCTAAAATGATTGATAAAAAAATTTCAAATGGAGACAAAGTAGGTCGATTAGCAGGTATACCTTTTATTGTAAAAGATAATTTTTTAACTACGAATTTAATGACTACAGCAGCGAGTAATATGCTTAAAGATTTTAAGGCACCGTATCAAGCAACCGCTATAAACTTATTAGAGAAAGAAGGAGCTATTATGGTAGCTAAAGCCAATTTGGATGCTTTCGCTCATGGTGCTTCTACTGAAAATAGTGATTTTATGGTTACAAAAAATCCATTTGATGAAACTAGAGTTCCGGGTGGGTCATCAGGAGGCTCGGCAGTAGCAGTTATTTTAGGAATGGCTCCATTTGCGTTAGGGACAGATACTGGTGGTTCAATTCGAATGCCAGCTAGTTTTTGTGGTGTAGTTGGTTATAAACCGAGTTATGGATTAGTATCAAGAAGTGGTGTAGTTGCTATGGCATCAAGTTTAGATGTAGTCGGACCTCTTACTAGTAATGTCAATGATGCCAGTTTAATACTCGATATTATTAGTGGTATAGATTCACTTGATAGTACTACTATAGTTAGAGATACAGAGTCATATGACTTACAATTAATTAATAAAATGACTACCATAAAAGACTTAAAAATTGGAATATTAACTGATTTTTTAAAAAATGGTGTTGATTCAAAGATTAAACAAAATGTCTTTAATAACGTTACAAGATTAAAAAGTATGGGAGCCCAAATTGTAGACATATCGATACCATCAATTGCCTTATCTTTGCCAGCTTATTATATTATTTGTCCTGCTGAGATAAGTAGTAATTTAAGTCGTTATGATGGTTTACGATATGGTTATCATACTAATAAGACTAAAAATTTAGAGGAATACTATAGTTCTAGTCGTTCTTACGGATTTGGTAAAGAAGCAAAACGTCGAATTATGATAGGTACGTATGTTTTAAGTAGTGGGTACTATGATGCTTATTACAAAAAAGCTCAACAGGTCCGTACTAAACTTATAAATGAAATTAATGGTGCATTTAAGCAAGTAGATTTTATAGTTGGGCCTACAACACCAATACTACCATTTAAAATTGGAGAAAAAACTATGGATCCACTTCAAATGTATTTATCTGATCTTATGACTGTACTCGCTAATTTAGTTGGTATTCCAGCTATTAGTTTACCATCAAAAATGATAAACAATTTACCGGTTGGCTTTCAGGTTATGGCACCTCAAAAAAGTGATAAGAAACTATTAGAGTTTGCTAAGTTAATTGAAGATAAAATAAAATGAACATTTATTATATTATTAGCTATGTTATTGTCATATTAATTGTTTTGTTAGTATTTTATATGGTGAGTCAAAAGATTCAATTGAGAAAAAGATCTCGTTTTGTTGTTCGTTGGCATGAATTACAAAAATTATGCGTTAATCCATCAAATTGGAATAGGGTTATTGTTGAATCTGACAAGTTGGTGGCTGATGTTTTAAAACAGGAACATTTTAAAGGTAAGAATGTAGGTGAAAAAATTGTTTCTGCTCAACGAGTATTAACAGATAATGACGCTATTTGGTTTTGTCATAAACTAGCTAATCAGATTAATGATAAAATTATATCCGTTGATGATAAAAAGCTTTTAATAAAAGTGATAAATGGTTATCGTCAAGCATTGGTTGATTTAATGATTTTAAAAACTGATACGAGTAAAAAATGATAAAAAAAGAACTTTTACAAAAATATCATCCTACCATTGGCATTGAGTGCCATGTTCAATTAAAAACTATTTCTAAATTATTTTCTGGTAGTGCTAATGGAATAAATGATGCTTTACCTAATAGTCAAACTAATCATATAGATTTTGGTTTGCCAGGAGCATTGCCTGTTACTAATAGCAATGCAATTGATTTGGCAATTAGAGCGGGTTATGCGCTACATACTACAGCTCAAAAATTTTCTAAATTTGATAGAAAACATTATTTTTATCCAGATTTACCAATGGGTTATCAAATTACACAGTATGATTTTCCTATTATAAAAGGTGGTTATATTGATATTAAGATTGACAATAAAATAAAAAGAATTGGTATTACTAGAGCTCATTTAGAATCAGATGCTGGTAAAAGTCTTCATCCAGCAGGATCTGATTATAGTTTAGTTGATTTAAACCGTGCCGGTTCTCCTTTGTTAGAAATTGTTAGTGAACCCGATATGCATAGTGCTATCGAGGCTCGAATTTATGCTTTTGAACTTTTTTTGGCGATGAAGTATGCTGAAGTTTCTGAGGCTAATTTATTTTACGGCAATATGAGATTTGATGTAAATGTGAGTGTCAGTAGTACTTCGAAATTAGGTGTTAGAACTGAAACTAAAAATTTAAATAGTTTTCGATCAATAGAAAAAACTGTTGAGTATGAAATAGAACGTCAAATTAAAATATTAGAAAAGGGTGGAGTTATTAAGCAAGAAACTAGGGGTTATAATGATGCTAAACAAATAACCATTGTACAGAGAATTAAAGAAAATGCTGACGATTATCGTTATATGCCTGATCCGGATATTCCACCTATTTTAATTACAGATGATCATTTAAAACGTATACATAAAACAATGCCTGTTTTACCTGATGTGTGGAGGTCTCGTTTAAGTGTATTAGGGTTTTCTGATTTACAAATTAATTTGCTTCTTATGGCCCAAACTGATACAGATAATCATTTATTAGATTTTATTAATAATAATTTATCTGACTTAAATAAAGCTAAGACTTTTGTTAATTGGATTATTAATATTGAGTTACCAATTTACCAAAATAATGATGAAAATAATTTTAAAGATAATATACTTGTGCCTAATGATAGAGAGAAATTATTCCAGGATGCTTATCTTTTAAAAGAAGCAAATAAGATTAATTCTAGCAAGCTAACTGCCTTGCTTGAAACTATAATTAAGACTAATATTAAAATTGATAACTTAGAACAATGGGCAACCGATAATGGTTATCTTCAGAATTCAAATGAGGAAGAGTTAACTAGGATTATACAAGATATTTTATCAACTAATCCTAAAGTTGTTTCCGATATTATGAATGGAGAAGTAAAAGCTATTGGGTTTTTAGTCGGACAAGTTATGAGTCAAACTAAAGGACAAGCTAATCCTAAAATTGTTCAGGATATTATTAAACAATCGTTGAAGTTATAGGAAGGTTTTATGACTAAAAAAGTAACAAAAGCCGTAATTGCAGCTGCCGGATTTGGTACTAGATTTTTACCACAAACAAAAGCAATGCCAAAAGAAATGTTACCAATCATTGATAAGCCAGTAATTCAATATGTAGTTGAAGATTTAGTTGAGGCTGGTATCAAAGATATTATTATAGTTACAGGTTATTCTAAAAGAAGTATTGAAGATCATTTTGATACACCTAATGAAGATTTACTAAATAATTTAAAAGCGGGTGGTAAAGCTAAGTTACATTACATACATGAAATGAAAGAAATAGCCAATTTAGCAAATTTTGCTTATGTCAGACAAAAAGGACCTTATGGTACTGGTACTCCAATTGCAAATGCTGCTCATTTAATTGGTGATGAACCTTTTATTTATACTTTTGCTGATGATTTAATTGTTTCAAAACCCAATCCTTTTAAGCAAATCATTGATTTATATTATAAGTACGATGCTGTTATATTGCCATGTATTTCTATAAGTGAAGCAAAAGATTATGACCGTTATGGTGTAATAGCAGGTAATGAAGTTCAGCGAGGATTAATTAGGATTAATCAGATTATTGAGAAACCTGGTAAAGAAAATGCGCCATCTAATTTAGCTAGTGTAGTGGGTTATCTTTTTACACCTAATGTTTTTAACTATATCGATAAAGCGATTAATAATATTCCAGAAAATCATGAATTTTATGCAACAGATTATATTTTAGAACCTATGATCCGAGATGGTTTAAGTGTTTACGGTTATGAAATTCAAAATTCACAACGCTATGATACTGGTAATGTTGTTGATTATTTAAAAACTGTTTTTGATTTTGCTTTAGACAGAGAAGATATTGGAGATGAGTTAAGGGATTATTTTAAAAGGAAGTTAATTATATGATTGATTTGGCTAATATGTTTTATGCAAATGTTTTATTAACAATATTAACGATTATTAATTTAATATATTTTATATTGTTTTTAGTGGTCATTATATATGTATGGAGATTATTGTCTACAGTACGAAGGATTACAAAAGAAACTAAAGATAGTATTGATCAATTAAAAAAGATAAAAGAAGAAATTATAAATTCAAAACATAGTCTTTTTAAAAAATTTTTAAATAGGTAGTTATTTAATAGTCAGTAATCATATCTTTTTGTATAATTAGACTATAAATGAGGGTAATTATGGAAGACCGAAAAATACAGTTATTACCGAGTGATTTTGTACATTTACATAATCATTCGCAGTATAGTTTATTAGATGGTCTAACTAAAATACCACAACTAGTAGAATTTATTAAAAACTCAAGAATGGAAGCTGTAGCAATTACTGATCATGGTACATTGAGTGGTTTAATCGAGTTTTATAAAGAATGTAAAAATAATAAAATAAAGCCTATTTTAGGAATTGAAACTTATATTGCTTCACGAAAAATTAATGACAGAGATGTGAATTATGATAAACAGAATTATCATTTGATTTTGCTTGCAATGAATGATGTAGGTTATAAAAATTTAATGCAATTATCTTCTATAGCAAATTTGGAGGGAATTTATTATAAACCTCGAATAGATAGGGAATTATTAGAAAAGTATAATGAAGGATTAATTTGTTTAAGTGGTTGTATAGGTGGTGAAGTTGGTGATCTAATACGTCAAGGACAAATTAATAAAGCTAAAGAAGTTATTTTGTGGTATAAAAATTTATTTGGTGATAGATATTATTTGGAGATACAAGATCATGGGCATATTAATCATCCAAAAGTATGGTCTGAACAAACAGTAATTAATGAACAATTACTTAAATTTTCAAAAGAATTAGATATCGACTGTGTTATTACGAGTGATGCACATTATTTGTCTCAAAATGATCAGACAGCACACGAGATTTTATTATGTGTTCAGACAGGTTCTTTATTGGACGATAAACAACGAATGTCGTTAGTGGATTTTGATCTACATGTTTCCTCGGCGGAAGATATAATTAATCGTTGGGGTAAGGAATATCCAGATATAATCTTAAATACTAAAAAGATTGCGGATCGTTGTCAGGTAGAAATTTCACTAGGTAATATGCTAATACCTAGATTTCCACTGGAAGATGGCTTATCGGAGAAAGAATTTTTGCATACTAATGTTTATAAAGGATTATTAGAACGTTATTGTCTAGATTTTAAATTCAAAAAAAGTGATATTTTATCAAAAGAGATGGTAAAAAAAATATTACCAAAAATGATTTATGAAAGAGTTCAATATGAATTAGACGTAATAGATAAGATGGGATTCAATGGTTATTTTTTAATTATTGCAGATTTTATTAATTGGGGAAAAGATAATGGTATTGTTTTTGGACCAGGTAGAGGTAGTGCGGCTGGTTCTATTGTGGCATATGCACTACGGATTACAGAATTAGATCCTTTAAAGTATGATTTGTTATTTGAACGATTTTTAAATCCAGATCGAATTAGTATGCCAGATATTGATATTGATATTCAAGACAATAGACGTCAAGAAGTAATAGATTATTGTGTTAATAAGTATGGATCGGATCGGGTAGCTAATATTGTAACCTTTGGTCGAATGGCAGCTCGCAATGCGGTACGTGACGTCTCTCGTGTACTTGGGATTCCATATTCTGAAACTGATCGATTAGCAAAAATGATACCACCACCAATTCAAGGTCGACATATTCCGCTACAGGTTTCAGTGGAGGAGGATACTGATTTGAAGTCAGAATATCTAAATAACGAAATATCACATAAAATATTTGATTTAGCAATTCAATTAGAGGGAACAATTAGAAATCACGGGGTTCATGCTGCTGGTGTTGTAATTGCTCCGGAAAGTATCGTCCATTTTGCGCCTCTAGAAATGGCTCAAAAAGGAGTCGTAGCTACTCAATATTCTATGAGTCCGATTGAAGAACTTGGTTTATTAAAAATAGATTTTTTAGGACTTTCTAACTTAACAATTATTAAAAATACTTTACGAATAATTAATAAAGTATACGATAAAACAATTGATATTAACAGTTTACCCTTAGATGATAAATTAACATTTGAATTATTGGCACGTGGTGATACGACCGGTGTTTTTCAATTTGAGTCTTCTGGTATGAAGAAATATTTGAAAGAATTAAAACCGTCTGTTTTTGATGATATTGTAGCAATGGGTGCTCTTTATAGGCCTGGACCATTAAGTGCTGGTCTAACAGATAGTTTTATTAGACGTAAAAATGGTTTAGAAGAAGTTAATTATGCCCATCAAAATATGGAACCTGCTTTAAGAAATACTTACGGTGTTTTAGTGTATCAAGAACAATTTATGCAAATATCTAGAGATGTCTGTGGTTTTAGTGGAGCTGAAGCTGATACGCTTCGTAAGGCTATTGGTAAAAAAAATCGTGATATTATGAAAAAAATGGAGGAACGCTTTATAAATGGTGCCGTATCCAGGGGTATCGATAAAAAATTAATAAGTGATTTTTGGAAACAATTACTTGGTTTTGCTGATTATTGTTTTAATAAATCTCATTCGGCATGTTATGGTCTAATTTCTTACCAGACAGCATATTTAAAAGCTCATTATCCATTAGCTTTTATGGCTGCTTTAATGAGTAGTGATTATAATAATACCGATCGTTTAGCAATTGAAATATCTGAATGTAAATATATGGGTATTGAAGTTTTATCACCAGATATAAATAAATCATATTTAGAGTTTTCTATAGTACCGAACAAACAGCAGATTAGGTTTGGATTAGCCGCTATTAAAAATGTGGGCAGTAACGTTGTATCTGAGATTTTAAAGATTAGAGAATCTGGTGAATTTAAAAATTTAACTGATTTTTTAAGAAGAGTGGACTATAAATTAATTAATAAGAAAACTTTAGAAAGTTTGATCAAAGCTGGTGCTTTAGATTGTTTTGAGGATCGTGGTTTATTGCTTTCGAACAGTGATCTTATTATTAATTTTAGTTCTCGTATTCAAAAGGAATCAAAAAGCGGTCAGACTGATTTGTTTAGTGATAACTTTCCTGCGTCAGGTGAAAAAGTAGAAACTTCTCTACTTGAGTTAAAACCTATTGAAGATAATATTGAGCTTAGACAATTTTTAATGTGGGAACGTGAATTACTTGGTTTATATTTAAGTGAACATCCTTTACATCTTTATTCTAAAATTCTAGAAGAACAAGCTATTCCTATATCGCTACTTAGTAATGAATTTGAAGGAAAAAACGTTTCAGTTGGTGGTATGATAACCGCTTTTAAAGAAGTTACTACCAAAAATGGTCAAAAAATGGCTTTTATAACAATTGAAGATTTGGAAGCTAATATTGAACTTATTTTATTCCCACAAACGTATTCGCAGTTTGTTGGGCTATGGGATAAAGACAAGATCGTGTTAGTGAAGGGGAAAATTAGTTTTGACAATAAAAGTGATGCTGTTAAATTAATTGTAGATAATGCTAGAGAATTGACTGCAAAACAAGCTACATCATATATTCCAAGTGGTAAAAAAGTTAAATTGCCTAAAATAAATTCACAAAAAGTTAACACTAAGGTGACTAGTGTGACAGTTTCTAAGGTTTATATTAAATTAGAAGATAGTAATAATCATAAATTATTAGTTAGTTTAAAAAATATTTTAGATCAACATCAAGGCGAGAAGGAAGTTATTTTAGTTCTAGGTAAAGATAATAATAGACAAGCAATCCGTTTGCCAGATGGTTTTGATCACACCGATAATTCGCTCAATCGACTAATAGATGTTGTTGGCGAGGCCAACGTTAAGGTTCAATGATTATTTGATTGAATTGTTAAGTATTACTGATCCAGTGTATTGTGGTGAAACTGTTAGGTTTTCAGGATTTAAATAAACGGTTGTTTCTGGACAATTTAACATGGTTGATTGGCCGTTAACTATAACTGATGCTTCAATAGTTGAAGACTGTAACTGATTTAATGAAGAGTTATAAGACATTGTAAATTCTGAATCTCCTAAAAAACTCTTTGATGGAGTTAAAATTTCTCCATTATTGTTACCTTTAATTATTTCACCAAAAAAGCACTAGATGATTTAGGAACATTTTCTAATTTTGGTATTGCTATGACATTTGTTGAACCTGGACCACCGGGACCGGTAGTAAATTGTACGTTAACACATTTAGGATTGGAGTTATTTTGGAGATTATCCCATGATTTTCTAGTGAAAAATGCTGTGGCTGCAACTCCTACTATAATAACAGCTGTCACAATTTTATCGCATTTGTTTGTTTTTTGGAGTTCGTGATTTATTTTCATTACAATATGGCAGCATCTAATTAGTGGATTGTCTAATTTATTATCTGATCATTTTATTTTAATTTTAATATAATAAAACTACTAATTAAAATAAGAATAATGAAAATGTCTAGCCAGGTGTTTTTTAATAGAATTTTTTCACCATCAATTATTATTTTTTTTAAAAATATCATATGTCTTAATAAAAATATAATTATCAAAATAAGACTTAGAAAGATTATGGTATCCATAATCAAATTATTATGCTTTAATTTGATTAAACTAAATATTATTTGATTACTAACGCCAATTTGGTTGGCCGTCAAATAAGCTTTGTTTGTTAATGTATAGCTTCTAGATGATATGTATGACGATAGGCTAAAACCAAGTACTGATATTAATACGATAGGTAAGTATGGTAAATACGGTTTAATATAATGATGAGATTTACCATGTTTAATTTGTTTATAATGAAAACTATAGTTGGGTTTACTTTTTTTAATTTGTTTTTGTAGAGTCATGATTTACCTATAAATTATTTTATCATGTTTTTAAGAAGGGTAGTACTTTAGGTGGTAAAGAGCAATAGCTGTAGCTTGAGACACGTTAAATGATTCTTTTTGACCCAACATTGGTATGGCAATAATATCGTCGGCGAGTTTTAAAAGTTCAGGTTCAATTCCTTCAACTTCTCGACCGATGATTAGAGCAATTTTTTGTGGTGGGTGGTAGGAAATAATATTAAGGCTATTTTTATCTTGTTCCAGAGCTAAAATTTTATAATTGTTTCTTTTTAATTGTTTAATTAATTCGGTGATATTACTATGATGTTCAAATTTAACTGATTTCTCGGCTCCTAGTGCAGTTTTAGTGATAGCACGAGTTATTTTTGCTGATAAATGTGGTAAACGTTCATCGTTTAAGATTAATGGATAGGGCGTATAACCTGTTAGATATATTTTATTAATTCCTAATCCGTCAGCTGTCCGAAATATAGAACCAATATTATAAGTACTTCTGATGTTATGAGCAATAATAATAATTTCTGACATATAATATGTATTTTCTATTATGATTTTACGGAACAATATTTTATATTTCAAGCATAAGCAACTATAATAGGTTACTATGAGTCAAGATGCTAGGTACGATGAAGAACAATCTACTTTAAGACGTGCTAGAGTTTTAGGTTTTGATTATTTTGACACATACAAAACTACTAAACAACTTTTTAAAAGTATATTGTCTATTGATGAAATGTATCGTGATAAGATTGTACCTTTAATGTCTTCAGATAGTAATATTTTGTTTGGTATTACGACAATTACATCTCAGAATACTTTAAAAAATATTAAAGCAAGATTTTTAGATCAACGAGTAAGTTTCGCTATCATTTCAGATACGGGCTATCGTGATTATATGAAATTATATGATCCACCTAAACAAGTTGTTTATCAGGATATTACTATTAAAAATGATACTCAAAAAGATAGTATTAATGAAATTTCTAAAATACTGTCTCAAGTTAATTCAACTGATATGTTAGCTTATTTAGTATCACAAGCGCATCGGTTAAATGCTTCAGATATTCATGTTGAAACTGAAACAGATAATGAAGTTCAAATTAGATTTAGGATTGATGGTGTATTACATTTGATAGCCAAAATGACATTTGATAAGTATCGTATTCTGGTGTCGGCTATTGCTAGTGCAGCTAATATTTCTACAGCCTCGATTAATCCTCAACAAGGTCATATTGCTCAAAAGGTTTTAATGGCTGATCAGACTAAAGTTGATGTAAATGTGAGAGTTGAAACGGTTGTTACAGTAAATGGTATGGATATTGTGATGAGATTATTTAATATGTACCAGGATATGTATAATTTGGATAAATTGGGCTTATCGTCAGACGAAAGACGTGTTGTTGATGGTATTATAGCTAAACCTAGTGGTTTAGTGCTAATAGTTGGGCCTACTGGTTCTGGTAAAACTACAACATTGTATTCAATGTTAAATTCACTAAACAATGAACAAAGAAAAATTATAACAATTGAGGACCCAGTAGAATATCAGTTTCATGGTATTTCACAGATTTCTGTCATATCTGATCCTTCTGGGAAAAATGATAATTTCTCTAGTCAATTAAGGGCTGTCTTAAGATTAGATCCAGATATTATAATGATTGGAGAAATTAGAGACGAAGACACAGCTCGTACAGCTTTACAAGCCGCTCTAACTGGTCATCTTGTACTTGCGACTTTTCATGCTGCTTCGGCTTCTGCTGCTCTTACTAGGCTAAGTTCAATAATTGGTAAAAATCCATTATTTATTTCTGCTATTCGTTTAATTATGGCTCAAAGATTAGTTAGAAAACTCGATGATAATACCAAAGAATCATATCATCCTACTCTTGAAGAGATTGAAATATTAAATCGTTTGATAAAAACTTTACCCTCTAATATTGAAAAACCGGTCATCTCTCACGACACTATATTATATCGAGCAAAACCAACTGATGATAATCCATATGGCTATAAAGGTCAAATTGCCATTCGAGAGCAATATTTAATGACTGATAAAATTAAACAAGTTGTTACTAATAATAGTCAACTGTCCGTTATTTCAACTGAACAAATTGAGACAGCTGCCAGTGAGAGTAATATTATAAGTATGTTAGCAGATGCTACCTTAAAAATTTTAGCTGGTGAAACCACAATCGAAGAAGTAAGTCGAGTATTAGATTATTAGTCTGGAAATAGTTGGTACTAATTGATTATTAAATACAGAGGGTATGATATTCTCTACGGATGGTTCGTTTACTAAATCTGCAATTGCTTGTGCCGTTTTTAATTTATGCTGTGTAGTAATTTTTTTAACATTATTATCTAAGGCTCCTCGAAAAATTCCAGGAAACGCTAAAACATTATTAATTTGATTAGGATAATCACTACGACCGGTTGCGACAATAAAAGCACCGGCTTTTTTAGCTATAGTTGGAATTATTTCTGGATCTGGATTTGCCAGAGCAAATATTATCGATTTATTATTCATGAGTTTTATCATTTTTTCGGTTAAAAGATTAGCTTTTGAGACTCCAATAAAAATATCAGCACCAATAAGTGCATCTGTTAAAGACCCGGATAAGTTATTTTTGTTAGTAATTTTTAAGAGAGTTTTTTTAGTATCATTTAAGTCTGATCGGGTTTTATTTATAATGCCGATTGAATCTACTAGGATTAAATCGATTGTTGGGGCAAACTCGTATAATAATTTTGCAATTGCAACACCGGCTGCTCCGGCACCTACTAAAACTATTTTGGTTTTAGCAAGATTTTTATTAGCAACTTTACAGGCATTAATTAATCCTGCCAAAACAACAATTGCAGTACCGTGTTGATCGTCATGCATAATTGGAATGTTAAGTATTTTTTTTAATTTTTCTTCAATTGCAAAACATTTTGGAGCGGCAATGTCTTCAAGGTTGATGCCACCAAAACTTGGTGCTAGAGCTTGAACTGTATTGATAATTTCTTCTTCAGAATGAACATTTAAAACAATCGGGATTGCGTCAATTCCAGCAAAATGTTTGAACAGCATACACTTACCCTCCATAACTGGAAGTGAAGCTGTTGGACCAATATCTCCAAGACCTAAAACAGCTGAACCGTCTGAAATGACAGCCACTAAATTATTAGTCCAAGTATAAAGTTTACCGGCGTTGGGATGTTGAGCCAAATAATCACTTACTGCTCCTACGCCTGGCGTGTAGTAAGTACTCAGTGCTTCGACTGAATCTAGTTTACCTTTAAGGTTAATACTGATCTTACCTTTTAATTGTTTGTGTAATTTTAGAGCATTCTGTTTATAATCTGTCATTGATATATACTATCATTGAAATCTGTTTGCATCAAAGATATTTTTAAGATATAATTGCAGTCTATATGTCACAGTTAGTAAACGAAATAACTAAAAAATTTATTAATCCTGAAAGTAATTTACAGGTTAAGAGTGGTGATACTGTAAAGATACATCAAAAGATTAAAGAAGGCACCAAAGAAAGAGTTCAAATTTTTCAAGGTTTAGTTATTAGAACCGATAAACCGTCATCTCATCTCTTTAGAGTAACAGTGAGAAGAATTGCTAGTGGAGTAGGTGTTGAGAAAAGTTTTTTGGTTAACAGTCCTTTAATAACTAAAATTGAAATTTTAAGACGATCTAAAGTTAGAAGAAATTATTTATCATATATGCGTCAACGTACTGGTAAAGCCGCTAGGTTAGTATCAGTTGATTTCGATAAAATTGTAGCTAATAGTACAAAAACACTGCCTTCTGATAATTAACTATAGAACTGGATGATTTAGATAGGTTGGGTTATGATGTTTATTAATAATGTCTTCGAAAATAATTGTTGGTATTGATGAAGTAAGTCGCGGTTCGTTAGCCGGTCCACTTATAGTTGGAGCCGTAATTCTGAATAGTGTTCCTAAGGGTTTAAGAGATTCAAAAAAATTATCATTTTCAATGCGTTTAAAACTTAACAAAGAAATTAGGGAGGTAGCCTCTGCTATTGGCATTGGTTTAGTATCAAATAAATTTATCGATAAATTTGGTTTAACTCAAGCAATCTCGGTTGCAATGAATCAAGCACTAAGAAACCTTAAGGTGGACTTTTATCATCAAGTTATTATAGATGGTAATTTTAATTTTTTGCCAGATAATAAAAAAGTTATTACTTTAATTAAAGCCGATGATAAGATTGCTGAAGTTATGGCAGCTAGTATTGTAGCTAAGGTATATCGTGATAGTTTAATGATTAAATATGCTAAAATTTATCCTTTGTATGGTTTTAATCAAAATTTTGGCTATGGTACTAGTGCGCATTTAGCTGCTATTAATCAGTACGGTATTTCTAAAATACATCGGCTTTCCTTTAAACCAATGAAAGATTATTTAAATTGACTTGGTTTTTTCAAGCCATTTTTTCAAGTCATCTTTATTGGAATTTCGCCAGGTTATTTTACTTTCAATTTCAGCAATGCCAAGAAGTATATCACGCTTAAGCGCGGGTTGATCAGTTTTTGAATTAAAGAATTTTTTGTATTCTATAAGTTCTTCCTGGTGACTAAATACATTGGCAACAATTCTAGCAAAAAGACCAAAACTTTTATCCGATTTATAAGTAATTTCGAGATACGACCAATTTTTTTTCATCCATTCCCAGGTTATTTTTCTAGCATAATAATTCCTGAAAAGATAACTAAAAAAATGAATTAAATCTTGTGTTTTTACGTTGTCAGTTTTTAATAAGTCTAATAATATTTTAATTTTATCTAAATCTTTTGTAGAAGATAAAGCGGCAGCTATTTCTTCTTTTTCATCCGATATTGTTAATTCGTTGTGTAACTTTAATAGTTTATTAAAGTTAGCATTGTCTTTAATAGCCACATAGTAGACTATGTTTCTAATATTTGGATTAATATCTATTGGATTTTTGAAATTTTTGAAACGTTTTTTTGCTTCTAATAATACAGTTGGATGGTCAACTGACGCTGCTAAGGATAAAATGAAGCTTTTTAGTCTAATATATTTTGAGGTTTCGGTTGGATTACTATCAAAACCTATCTGATTAATTAAGGGTGTTAAGAAATTACTAATTAGCAAATTTAATTTGTTTTTAAAAACTGCATCATCTTCCGTTAAACGTTTTGCCTCATAAAATATGGCTGTAATATTGGACCAAACATTATCATCATTTTCTTTAGAATAACCATGTATTAAATTTAATACTTCACTTAACTTACATAGTTTATTTCTTTGAAGAAGATTGTAGTTATTTAACAATAAAAATCTAGTTATTGTACTATAAGATTTTATATTATTTTTGATTAATGATAGATGATCCTGATTTTTATAATATGGTAGAAAATAGGATTGTCCTAAATAGTTTAGTAATAATGGTGTTTTATCATTTTTTGTAGTAACAAAAATATTTTTAGATTTTTTAGTCAGTAAATCAGGCTTTATTGTACGGTTAGGAAAAAGAGGAACATGCCAAATTGCATCATTGACTGTTTTATTTTCTATGTTATCGATAGTGAATCTTGTTTGGCTAATAGTAGCTCTCGGTTTAAATGGTTGCCAGTCGATTGTTACGATTGGGTAACCAGGGACATTAATCCAGTTATTCATGAAATTATTAATGTTTATTTTACTAACTTCACTCATAGTATTCCATAAATCGTTAGCCGTAGTGTTTGAATATTTATAACGATTAAAATAAAGGTTTAAACTATTTTTAAAATTATCTTCACCTAGATAATTCATTAGCATATATAAAACAGAGCCACCTTTCGCATAAACTATTGATGGGTCGAATAAAGTACCTATTTCATCGGGGTGTTTAACAGTAGTTCTTACAGGCTGTACATTAGTTAGGGAGTCTCTTCTTTTAGCAGTACTGATTTCGTTGTTTATAAATTGTTCCCAAATATTCCACTCGGGATAGATAGCATCACAAGCTCTATATTCCATTAAATTAGCAAAGCTTTCGTTTAGCCATAAATCATTCCACCACTTCATAGTTATTAAATTACCAAACCATTGGTGTGAAATTTCGTGAGCTATAACTAAAGCAATTTGTTGCATAGAATCAATTTTGTTATCTTTTTCATCGGTAAGCAAACAGATTTCACGGAATGTAATTAATCCCCAGTTTTCCATAGCGCCTGAGCTAAAATCTGGTAATGCAACTAAGTCAAGCTTTTTTAAAGGGTAATCTATTTGAAAATAATCACTGAAAAAGTCTAATATTTGTTGAGCTACTTTAATGCTGAATTTAGTAAGCTGCACTTTATCGGGTGTGCTATAAGATCTAATGGTAATTTTATTTTTAGTTATTGTTTCTAGATATTCTAATTCTCCAATTACGAAAGCTAGTAGGTAGGTGCTCATTGGCGGAGTTGTTTCAAACCTAACTGTTTGAAGGTTTTTATTATTTTTTGAAGTTAAAATCGGAGTATTGGCTAGTACGGTATATGCTTTATTAGTTATTAAAGATAAATCAAATGTAGCTTTAGCTTCTGGTTCATCAATACATGGAAAAGCTTGTCTAGCATGATGACTTTCAAATTGTGTAGCTATGATCGTTTTTTTAATTTTTTTGTCTTTAAAATATCCAGGATAAATTCCATCTAGATTATTATTAATTTTACCTTCGAAGTTTATTTTTATAATGTAATGGCCGGAATATATTAGATCTTTAGTGTGTAATCTCACTTCATTTAAACTGTTTTGTGTATTAATACGAACAATCGGAATATTTAATAACTGTTTTTTGTCTTCTTTTTGGACAGTTGCTGATATGATTTTTAAGTCTTTTTGATGAAAGACAAAACGTTTGCTCGGCTTATCAACTTTATTACCAGTTATTATAACTGTACCATTGAATTTAAGATTTTTATCATCTACAGTAAGAGTTAGATTGTAATTTTCAGGCTTAAATTGAGTGTATAAACGTTTGACATAATTTGGCATCAATTTATTGTAACAATCTATAGATCTTTAGTCATGTATTTTTATATAACAAAATAAAATTTATCGGTTTACAGTACTCATATCAGCATAACGTGGTCCAGAAGCAACACCTTTAATTGCAATTGAATTCAATCTATTTATATCATCAGAAGTTAAAATTATGTCTAAAGCAGCGATGTTTTCTTGTAAATAATTAACATGTTTTGTTCCTGGAATTGGTACGATATCTTCTCCTTGGGCTAAAACCCAAGCTAAAGCTAATTGTCCGGTGGTGACATTTTTTTCGATTGCTATTTCTTCAACTTTCTTAACCAGTTCTAGGTTTTTATAAAAATTTTCTCCTTGAAAGCGTGGATGAAAACGACGGTAATCATCTTCAGGTATATCTTCTGGTTTTTTAAACCTTCCTGTTAGAAAACCTCTTCCGAGTGGACTATATGGAACAAATCCAATACCTAGTTCCCGAATAGTTGGGAGTATTTCGTCCTCAGGTTCACGTGACCATAAACTATATTCTGTTTGTAGAGCTGTAATTTTATGAACTTTAGAAGCTCGTCGAATCGTTTCAGGAGCAGCCTCACTAAGTCCGATATAACGTACTTTGCCTTCTTTAACTAATTCAGCCATAGCGTTAATAGTATCCTCAATTGGTGTATTAGGATCAACACGATGTTGATAATATAAATCGATATAGTCAACATTAAGTCGTTTTAAACTAGCTTCACAGGCCTTTTTTACGTATTCAGGTTTTCCATTAACACCAATCCACGAACCATCTTCTCTTCGTTCATTACCGAATTTGGTTGCTAGAATAATTTCACTTCGCCGATTACTAATAGCTTTGCCTACCAATTTTTCATTTGTAAAAGGACCATACATGTCTGCTGTATCTAGAAAGTTAATACCATGGTCAAGAGCGTAATTAATTGTTTTAATAGCTTCATCTTCATTTTGACCACTATAAAAATCACTCATTCCCATACAGCCTAAACCAATTGCCGAGACTTCAAGATCACCTAATTTACGTGTTTGCATTGTAACCCCCTCTCTTTATCATTAGTATGATTATAATATTATTTAATGAAATAATTCAAACGTTATTAATTTCTCTTCAGTAAAAATACAGAATTTGATGGGATTCACAAATTAACGTGATTAATGTCACTTATCTATGATTAATGTGTAGTTTAAAATAAGTAAATATTGACTTTTAAGAGATAAACAAATAGAATAATTAATTAGATAGTCCGGCAATTGAGTCGGATTTTTTAATGCAAACTTACCCAAAAAAGAGATAGGAGATTGATATGGATTTAGATATTAAACAACTAGCTTTAGCTATTAGAACAATTGCTGAAGAGAAAAATTTGCCTGAGGATATTGTTCAAAATATTGTAGAACAAGCATTAGTCGCGGCTTATAAAAAAGATTATGGTGATAGAGAGCAGGAAATAAGAATTAATATGAACTTAAATAATGGTGACGTTGATGCTTATATAACCAAAGAAGTAGTAGCTAAAATAACCAATAAACTATATGAGATTGATTTGAAAAATGCTCAGGTGATGAAAAAAGATATTAAGATTGGTGATACTATCGAAGTTCATGAAAAAGTAGATAATTTTGGACGTGTAGCTGCTCAAACTGCTAAGCAAGTAATTTTACAGAAGATTCGAGAAACAGAACGCGAAATGATTATGGAAGAATTTGAAGATAAGATTGGTACGATTATAAATGCTAACGTAGCTAGAGTCGAAAATAATATAGTTAGAATTGATTTAGGTCGAATTCAAGGTATTATGCCTAAAACAGAACAGATAATAGGTGAGCATTATTATTCTGGTCAAAGAGTGAAAGTATATTTAAAAGATGTTGAAAAGGGTTTTCGTGGTCCACAATTAATTTTAAGTCGTGCTTGTCCAGAATTTATTCAGTTATTATTCAAAAATGAAGTTCCAGAAATGGAAAATGGAGCTGTTGAGATCAAGGGTATTTCCCGTGAGGCCGGCATTAGGACTAAACTAGCGGTTTTTAGTAATATTAAGGGAGTTGATCCAGTCGGTACATTTGTCGGTGGTCATGGAACCCGGGTTAATGCTGTAATGTCAGAAATTGGTGATCAAGAAAAGATAGACATTATTGTATGGGATGAAGATCCTAAACAGTTTATTATAAATGCTTTAAGTCCAACTAAAGTCATTGATGTAAATATTGAGTCTAATAATAAAAAAGCCAATGTAATTGTCGCAGAAGATCAACTTAGTATTGCTATTGGTAAAAATGGTCAAAATGTTAGATTAGCCTCTAAATTAACTGGTTATGAACTAGATATTATAGCCGAGAAAAAAACTATTAAAGCAGATCTACAAGAAAGCGTGCCATTAATCGACAGTACAAATATTCATACTGCAGATCTTGCAAAACAGCCAAAATTAAAGAAAAAAACAGATTTAGAAAATGAACTTTTGGAAGCTATTGAAGAACACGGTCAATAGATTTTGGATAATAAAAATTAGCACTCTTGACTATTGAGTGCTAATTATTTATTATAAAATTAGTATTTGAAATATAATAATAAGACATTAAATTGTCGTTAAATGAAAGTTTAAATATAAATGTTTCCAAATAGTGATCAAGATTTTAAAGAGTTTTTAAATCATTTAACTAATAATGCATTAGCAAGTTTAAAACATGCTGAAGTAATTGCTCGTAGTGTTGGTAGTGCTTATGTTGGCACAGAACACCTTTTATTGGGTGTTTTAGCTCAAAATAGTAGTATGGGAGCGAAGGTTTTAGAAAGAGTCGGAATTAATCTTGAACGCGCTAAAATGGCCTTAAATTTAACACCAAAAACTATTCTAATGAATGGCTCCATAAAGGGTTTAAGCGAGACTGCTAAATTAACGCTTAGAATGGCATATGATTTGGCGCAAGATTATAATCAGGAATATTGTGGTACTGAACATATAATTTTTAGTATTTTAAATCAGAAAAATTCTAGAGCTTCTACATTGTTACGGAGTATGAATATTGATGTCGAAACAGTAGTTAATGAGTTAACCGATTTTCTTAATAGACAACAATATGACCAAGTTCATTCAGGAAATTTTGATGCTAGAAAGATTCAAAAGAATTTAAAAAAAACAATATTAGAATCATTTGGTACTGACTTAACACTTTTAGCTAAACAAAAAAAATTAGATCCGGTTGTAGGTCGTGATAGTCAGATTCATCGCTTAATAACAATACTAAATCGTCGTACTAAAAATAACCCTGTCTTAATTGGTGAACCGGGTGTTGGAAAAACCGCCATCGTTGAAGGGTTAGCCCAGAGAATTGTGAGTGAGGAGGTGCCTGATAGTTTATTGGATCGACGTATTATTATGTTAGATCTAGCAGGTATGATTGCTGGTACTAAATATCGTGGTGAATTTGAAGATCGATTGAAAAAAGTAATGGCTGAATTAGAAAAAGATAAAAAGACTATTTTATTTGTTGATGAGCTTCATTTAATTATAGGAGCAGGTGCAGCTGAAGGAGCTATGGATGCTGGAAATATTTTAAAACCTGCTTTGGCTAGAGGAGTTATAAGGTTAATTGGTGCTACAACTACGACTGAATATACTAAATATATTGAGAAAGATGCTGCTTTGGAGCGTCGGTTACAGCCAATTCAAGTACCGGAGACATCTGATCAAGAAACATTAGCAATTTTAAAGGGTCTTAAGAAACATTATGAAGCGTTTCATAATGTAGTAATTAATGATGTTATTCTAGAAGATGCTGTCGGGTTAGCTAAACGGTATATTCATGATAGATATATGCCAGATAAAGCGATTGATTTAATTGATGAAGCTTCAGCTCACTTGAGGATTAGTAAGTTAACATCTAGTCCAAAGGTTAGGAGCTTACAAAAAGAATTAAGGTTGCTGACTAATAGAATTGAAGATTCAGTTGATTCTGAAGATTATGAAAGAGCTGCAAGGTATAAAACAAAAGCGTCTCAGATTAATGAGGAGTTAACTAAATTATTAAAAAATTCTGAAAATAAAAAAAGATTAGTTTTAAGTAGTGAAGATTTATCGGATGTAATATCTCGTATGACGGGTATACCTCTCAAAAAAGTAATTAGTTCTGAAGCAAATTATTTATTATCTCTAGAAAAAGTATTAGGCAGACACATTATTGGTCAAAACGAAGCTACTGAAGCAGTAGCTCAGGCTATTAGACGTAATCGTTCAGGTATATCTAGTGAAAAAAGACCAATCGGATCATTTATCTTTTTGGGTCCAACTGGGGTTGGTAAAACTGAATTAGGTAGAGTTTTAGCTCGTGAATTTTATGGTACTGAATCTGCTTTAATTAAAATTGATATGAGTGAGTTCGGTGAACATCATACTGTCTCTCGTTTGGTTGGAGCTCCAGCTGGTTACGTTGGTTATGATCAGGGTGGACAGTTGACGGATAAAATAAGAAGACAGCCATATAGTTTAGTGTTGTTTGATGAAATTGAGAAGGCGCATCCGGATGTCTTCAATATGATGTTACAGATTTTAGAAGATGGTTATTTAACGGATGCAAAAGGTAAAAAGATTGATTTTACAAATACTATTATTATAATGACCAGTAATCTTGGAGCTGATAAACTACAAAAAGAAGCAACCTTTGGTTTTGGAGTATCGAACCAATCAGAACTAAAAGATTTAGATGATATCCACCAGGCTAATAAAGAAAATGTTTTAGTCGAGCTTAGAAAGCTATTGCGTCCAGAAATGATAAATCGAGTCGATAAAATAGTCGTATTTAGAGCATTAACTAGGATTGATGTACAAAAAATTATTAATTTACAAATTGATGATTTAAAAATTAGATTAATTAAACATGGCCTATCAATTCAGCTAACTAACTCAGCTGTTAAATATTTGCTTAATAATGGATATGATGTAAAAAATGGCGTTAGACCTTTACGACGTTTAATTCAAGATACTATTGAAGATTATATTTCAAAAAGTTTGTTAAGTAATAAATTTTCTAAAGGAGATATCATCATAGTATCAACTAAATCATCTGATCTTAGCTATTCAATATATTCTGAAAGTGATAATAAAATTTTAGCTTAAATTTTTAATGAAAAATAATAAAATACTATCTTTTAAACTGGAATCAGTAGTGGGTCTTTTAGTAGTTTTATTAATGGCAGGAAGTATTTTATTTATTTTATTTTTGGAACGGTTCACACTTTATGATGACATTAAATTATTAAATTATCGTCCTAGTACTCAGATTTCACGACTTGCTTCGTTAGATACTATGACTAATTATGCGAGGACGATATTTTATATTAATAACCCGCAATTATTGAGTCAATCTTTATTTGCTAAACAGTGTCCTAATGTTGATGTTAAACAAATGGCGGTCTTGGGATGTTATCACGGGAATGAAGGAGGGATATATCTTTTATCCGTCACAGATCCTAAGCTATATGGTCTTGAACAAGTAACTGCAGCTCATGAAATGTTGCATGGTATATATAGTCGTTTAAGTACATCAGCTAGAAATAACTTAGACGTTATGCTTGAGAATTATTATCTACACGGTCTTACTAATCCAAGAATTAAACAAGAGATAGCTTTATATAAAAAAACTGAGCCTGGGGCCGTATTTAATGAAATGAATTCTACGTTTGGTACTGAATGTCCAGTATTGCCGGCAGATCTTAACGCTTATTATAAGCAGTTTTTTACTAATCGTCAGGTAGTTGTATCTTTTGATGAAAGATATCAAGGCGTTTTAAGTTCCCGTCAAACTCTGATTACTAATTACGATAACCAATTAAAAACATTAAATAGTCAAATTACTAAATTAGAAAATACTGTGACTCCCGAAAAGTACAATTTAAATAAGCTTTATATTAATTTACAACATATGCAAACTACTAATTCGTATAGTTATAATAAGCAAGTTCCCGGATATAATCAGCAAGTTTATGTTATTAATAACCAAATACGTCAGTTACAAAGTTTGATTAATCAGTATAATCAGATAGTAATAGTGAGAAATAAAGTTGCAAATCAACTTGACGGTTTAGAGAAGCAAATTACTGGTAATTATCAAGTGGTAAATTAGTTTTAGTTTATAATAGACTAATAATGGTGAAAAAAAATAAGTCGACGTTTATTTGTCAAAATTGTTTTGTAGAGTTTAGCGAATGGTCAGGTCGTTGTCCTAGCTGCTTAGAATGGAATACATTAGAAGAACAGGTATTGTTGGATACGGGTAGTATGTTTGATTCTATGAAAGTCGGTGTGCCGTTAAAAGGTGAGAAATTATTTACTAAAGATAATAATATCTTAATAAGATATGATGTAGGTTTTCCCGAGATAAATCAATTATTGGGTGGTGGTTTAGTAGCTGGTAGTGTTAGTTTAATTACTGGACAACCAGGGATCGGTAAAAGTACTTTATTACTTCAATTAGCTACATTTGTTGCAACTTACAATTCTGTTATTTATGTTTCAGGTGAAGAATCAGTATCTCAAGTTAGTCAAAGAGCTAAAAGATTAGGTTTTAATGAAGTAGATTTAGAGATTGTAACAAGTTATTCGACTGATGATATTATCGCTAGTATTTTAACAAGTAAATATAAACTTATTATTATTGATTCAGTTCAAACCATTAGTTCTAGTTTATTAACTTCAGTGGCGGGTAGTGTTAGTCAAATATCTGGCTCAACTCAAGCAATTATTAAGGCAGCAAAAAAAACCAATACAGCCGTTTTGCTGGTTGGACATGTCACTAAAGAGGGTAATATTGCTGGTCCTAAATTATTAGAACACATGGTGGATGTAGTTTTGCAACTAGAAGGAGATCGATTCGGTGGATTTAAGCTTTTAAAAGCTGTCAAAAATAGATTTGGTTCTACTAATGAAGTTGCAATTTTTGAAATGAATGAAGTTGGGTTTAAAATAATTAAAAATCCATCAGCAATTTTATTAGAAGAAAGATTTAATACCGATGGATCCATAGTTACTGCTACAATGGAGGGTTCAAGGCCAATTTTAGTGGAAGTACAGGCTTTAGTGTCATCAACTAATTTTGGTTATCCAAAAAGAACAGCTAGTGGTTTCGATATTAATAGGATGAACTTGTTAATTGCAGTACTTGAACAAAGAACAAAATTAAAATTAAATGATAAAGATGTTTATATTAATGTAGTTGGTGGTATTTCTTTATCTGAACCATCAGCAGATTTAGCCGTGTCATTGGCTATAGCTTCAGCTCTTTTAATGCATCCTTTAAAAGCTAATTTAGTTGTTTTTGGTGAAGTTGGTTTATCTGGTGAAATAAGGCATGTTCCATTTATTGATAGACGTCTTAAGGAGGCCAACCTGCTTGGTTTTGATGGAGCTATCGGACCTCTAATTAAGGGAAAGTCATTAAGAAATCTTCAAACTGTTAACAGTCTTATTATGGCTATAAAAAAGTTTCTTTAATTGATTGGTATTGATGCTGATTTTGTTCCAGTACTATCCTGAACGTAGAATGTGTCAGTTGGAATAATAACTGACGATGAATTACATTCAAAGCTAGAAGAACTACAAACTGGAGTATTAGGATTAGTTGAATCATATATGCTGTAAGGTCCAATGCCACCTTGCCATGTAAAAGTATAGTTTGGTGTACTATTAGTAGTTGTTATAGGATTTAGTTTAGCTGACAGCATATTGAGAGGTGTTCCATAAGACATTTGAGCTGATGTAGTTGCTTGATAAAGGACACTATCTGTAACAGTTGCTGTAATTGTACCAGTCCCTGAACTTGTTGGTGTATAAGTGAATGGAACACTAATAGTAGCAGGTGAATTTACTGGAATTTGATAAGTATAAATTGTTTGACCGTTTAATGCATACGTGACTGTTCCAGGGAATTGTGGGTAATTAGGATCAGTTAGTAAATGAGTTCCTTGAGTTACTGTAGTATTAATTGTACAGGATGTTTCACAGGTTTTTGGAGCAGAAAGTATTATACTTGGTTTTTTATCATTACAATTATGAACATTATCATACTTAGAGTCACCAGTTGAATTAATAGTACTTGATGTATTGATATTTGGTTGTCCGTGATTAACAAATATATCAACATTCCAAGTTGACGTGTTTGTATTATTTTGTTGTATGATTGCGTCAGAAGGGGTACAAGAAGTTGCAAGTAAACCTGATACTTTATCAATTTTTAGTGACGAAGTTTGCTTTCCAGCGTTACCAACATACCAAGATGGATATAAGTCAGTACTTGGGCTAGGATATTTCCATCCATAATAAAAACCACTTGGGTGGAATGAAAACGCTGGTAGAACTTTAATATCTGATGGCTGTACCCAATTGACTGGTTTTAATCCTTGATGGGCGAATTCCATCATTCCTCTAGTTAAAGGTTCGGTTAGATACTCCATAGTACATTGTTGAACGGTACATATATTAACATTTCTTGTATGATTTCCTACCCAGCTAACCGTTGCATATTTGGTTGACCAGCTAGTCATTAGTCCATCATAACCATTATTAGTAGTACCGGTTTTAATTGCAAAATCCCAACCATTATATCGTTGAAATTTATAACCATATGAAGAGAGAGGAGTACAATTAGTGGCGCTACAGCTGCCTGGTAAGTAACTAGCATTTGGATCACTTAGCATAGAATCTACTATATAAGCTGCATCTGGTCTAACTACTTGAGTACCTTTAGGTTGTCTCCATTGATAGATTACTTTATTAGCAGAATCGGTAATACGAACAATAAAAGTTCGTGGTATTGCATTACCAAGTCTAGCTAGACTAGCTAGACCATTAACATGATCATCTAGATATAAAAAAGCACCATCACCAATAGCTGATGATGAATAGCATTGTGTAGTGTCAGCATATGTAGCTGTCATCATATTAGTACCTTGTTTATAACAATTGTATGTATTTTGATGTAGTGATTGCGCTGTGGTGTTGTCCATTAGTGCGCTAGCGGTTGAGATTACTTTATTTATAGAATTGACATGACCAGGTGAGGTATCGTTAGGAACTGCCTCTAGCATTGTTTTGACAGCTGGTATATTACGGGATCCACCGATAGCATAGCGTAGAGTTATTGGGCCAGGTTGTTTAAAATCATAATCCATTAAACAATTTCCACCATTTTGTGGTAGTGCATGGTTTGTACATGGATAACCTGGTAGTGGTCCTTCTTGATCGTATAATACAGATCCAGCTCCGACATTATTATTATCATTAATAAAGGTGGCATAATCATAAGGTTTAAAACTAGATCCAGGTGGTATTAAAACGGATGCAGCATAATTAATTTGACCATCGACGGGATTATTAAAATTAACTCCACCAACTAAATCAACAATCCATCCATTGTGAACATTTTCGGTAACAGTAGCTTCTTCGTCAGCTCGACCATTAGTTAGTTTTTGGATGCTAGAAAAATTAGAAGCAACAAGTTGCTGAGCGTGGTTTTGCATAGCCATATTAAGAGTTGTGATAACTTTAAGTCCGCCTCTATTATAAACAGCATTACCAAATTGATGGATTAATTGTTGTTTAGCAGCTAGAACAAAATATGGGGCTTTAATATTTTGATAAAGACCTTGTTCTGGATATACTTCACCTAGTATGTTGACTTTTTCAGCTGCTGAAGCTTGATTTTGTGAGATATATTTTTGAGTTACCATTTGTTGAAGAATGTAATGTTGTCTTCCAAGTAAAGCTGAAGCACTAAAGTAATTTCCAGTAACAGCTTGGTTCCACTTACTGTCCGAATATGGAGAATAATAGGTAGGGGCTTGTGGTATTGCCGCTAACATTGCGGCTTGTGGCAATGTTAAGTTAGCAGCTGTTGTGTGAAAGTAATCTTCTGCTGCTGCTTGAACTCCATAATCGACACTGCCGTATGGAGCTATATTAAGATATCCAGTCAAGATTTCACTTTTTGTATATTGATTGCCAACTTCAACTGCCAGAATTAGTTCTTTAATTTTACGAGTAATTGTTCTGTTATTAGTCCAGTTTTCATTTAATTTTACAAGTTGTTGAGTAATAGTTGAACCACCTTGTAAGGGACGACCCAAGGCGTCATTAATTGCAGCCCTTATAATACCTCTAATTGAAAAAGCTCCTTCATGATAAAAATTTTTATCTTCAATTGCTACTGTGGCTTCTTTCATATATTTTGAAATTTGATTTGATTGGACAGGAATACGTTTAACAGCGGAGTAATCTTGCCACAAAATAGTTTTTCCAGTACTGTCATAATAAGTAACACTGCCACCGATGTTATCGCCTGATATATTCTTTAGTTGTGGTAAATCTTTTCTAAAATATGCAAATAATCCAATCGTCAAGAAAAAACCAATTACTACAGCTATCCCAAACAGTTTAAGAGCCATAATTACACCATTTTTACTAAACCAATAATCTATTAGATGTTTTGGGTGTAATCTATAAAGTATTCTCAGCCAAGGATTTTTAGGTAAACTAGCTAAATAAGTTGCTTTTTCGGCTGCTCGTATTGCTTTAGTGCTTTTTTTACGGTCGGATAAAGTTTTATTTATGACTATTGATTTACCACTGCGAGTAGTAATAGTGTTTCGGTTTCTTGTACGACGTTTTTTAGAGTACTTCATGCCTTATAAATTTCATTATCCCCTATAAATCAAAAGAATTAATAATATTATAGCAAAGTTTAAGTATTTATCGGTAAAATTGTGTTAAAATTTAAGACATAAATTTAAACAAAGTAATTTGTAAGAGATTAAAATGACTTTATCTGATGAACTTATATGGAGAGGGAGTATAAAGGATTATACTTTTTCTGATGTTAATTTCTTAAATAAACCACACAAAGTCTATCATGGGATTGATGGTTCAGCTGATAGTTTAACCATTGGTAATCTAGCTGCTTTAATAGTCGTACTTAGACTTTTAAAGAATGGATATCAAGTTTTTATTTTAGTTGGTGGAGCAACTACGATGATTGGTGATCCATCAGGTAAACTTGAAGAACGGGATTTGAAATCAGTCGATGAGATTAGATCTAATTTAGAAAATATCTCAAAACAAATTAACAAAATTTTCCAGGGTGAGAAAATTACTATTGTCAATAACTACGATTGGTTTAAAGATATAAATTATCTTGATTTTTTAAGAGAAGTTGGTAAGTTTTTTAATTTGAGTGATTTAGTAGCCAGAGATTTTATTAAACAGAGAATTGGCGATGATAATTCTGGTATTAGTTATGCTGAATTTAGTTATACTTTAATACAAGGGTATGATTATTGGTATTTAAATAAGACGTATGGGGTTAATTTTCAAGTTGGAGGTTCTGATCAATGGGGTAATTTTATATCCGGAGCAAACCTTATTAAGCGTAAAGAAGATAAAGAAGTTCATGGTATGACTATACCACTTATTATTGATAAATCTACCGGAGTCAAATTTGGTAAAAGTGAGGCTGGTGCTATATGGTTAGATCCTTTAAAGACAACTCCAACTGCTTTTTATCAGTTCTTTATAAATAGTAGTGATGATGAGGTTGAATATTTGTTGAAAGCCTATACTTTTTTAGTAAAAAACCAGGTTGAGGAAATTATGTTCTCTCACCTTCAAAAACCTGAACTTAGATTAGCTCAAACTAGGTTGGCTTATGAAGTAACTACTTTAGTACACGGTAAAAAAATGGCTGATTCAGCAGTTAAGGTTTCCGATATACTAACTAACAGGGTTGATTTAGGTGAGATTAGTGATGCTGACATTAATGATATTAAAGACTCAATTCCAACTATTAAAGTTAGTTTGAATGCTAGTATTTTGGATATACTAGTTCAGACTAATCTTAGTTTATCTAAAACAGAAGCTAGACAATTGCTTAAAGCTGGAGCTATTTCTATCAATTTTAAAAAGATTGATAGAGAAAATTTAACTAAAGAGGATTTTATTAAAAATATTTTACTTATTAAAAAAGGTAAAGCCTTTAAAGACAGTATACTAGTGATATTAAATTAGTTATAACCATAATTTTTTGGTATATTAAATGGCTATGAATACAAATCAAAATTTGATTACTAAAAAAGCCGATCAATATAATGATGTTAATCATAATTATTTGACTTATTGGAATCATCGTAATTATGAACATCAGTCTGAAGTAATAGCTATTAAAAAATTATTAAATAATCATCATTATAAACTGGCTCTTGATATAGGTGGTGGTTATGGACGGCTATCTGTTTTACTTGAAAGTTATGCCGACCAGGTAATACTTGCTGAACCATCATCTCAACAATTAGAAATCGCCGATAGTTTTTTAAAAGATCATCCAAGAATTATCAAAAAAATTATGCAAGCTGATCATCTCGAATTCCAAGATAATTCAGTTGATTTAATAACTATGATTAGGGTAATGCATCATTTGCCAGATCCAACTATTGAATTAGCCGAAATTAGTCGAGTTCTAAATCCATCTGGTGTGGCGATTATTGAGATGGCTAATTACGGACATTTTTTAAATCGTATCAGACTGTTATCTAAAGGTAAAAAATTACCAATACAACCGGTAGATATTAGATCTGAAGATAATAAGAGGGACGATGAAATCCCATTTGTTAATCATAATCCTAAGACTGTTATTGCTCAATTCAATTTAACGGGACTTAAAGTAATCGATCAATTATCGGTCTCTAATTTAAGGAGTAGTTTACTTAAAAGTATTGTACCTTTAAAATTATTATTATTACTTGAAAATATGATGCAAAAACCGTTAGCCAAATATTTTTTCGGGCCGAGTATTTTCTTTTTGGTAATAAAAAAAAGATAATTAATTATAAATCTTCTATAATTAATCTTAATCTATGGCAACAGTTACTAATCTTAAGCTTGATAGTTCTTTATCTGAAATTAAAGGAGTAGGTCAAGTTTTAGTAAAAAATTTTGATAGTATTGGTATATTAACAATTCGGGATTTATTATTCTATTTTCCAAGAAGATATGATGATTATTCAAATGTTGTTAAGATTGTTAATCTTAGACCTGGATTAGTTAGCATTGAAGTTATTATTAACCAAATTAGTGGGCGTTATTTACGAAGAGGTTTGCATATTACAGAAGCATTGGTAAGCGATAGTACAGGCAGTATAAAATTAATCTGGTTTAATCAACCGTATAGAGCAAAGTCATTGATAAAAAATGTATCTTATTATGTTTCTGGTAAATTTGAACTTAGATCATCTCGTTTTGTTATTATGAATCCTTCGGTTGAGTTAGTATCTGATTTTCCGTTTAATACTGCCAGAATTATTCCAGTTTATCGAGCAAATCGGAATATTTCAGTTAGGCAGATTAGACAAGCAATTGGTTTAGTTTTTAAAGCAAATATTAAAATTCCTGAGCCTTTACCAGATAATATTGTAAAACAACATACATTAATCAGTTTATATGAAGCACTTTATTTAGTTCATTTTCCTGAATCATTTAGTAAGCTTAACCAGGCTAGATATCGACTTGGTTTTGAAGAGGTTCTTGCTTTGTTTCTTGCTAGCTTGAAGAATAAAGAATTTTTAAAAAAAACCCATAGTAAAGTTATTAATTTTAATGAAACTTTAGCTAAAAAATTTGTTAGTTCTCTACCTTTTAAGCTAACTAACTCACAAAGAAAAGTTATTTGGCAAATTTATCTAGATTTAGAAAAAGATTTGCCAATGAATCGATTAATTGAAGGTGATGTTGGGTCTGGTAAGACAGTTGTAGCTTTAATGGCCGCTTTAATGGTGATTAATCAAGGATGGCAGGTAGTTTTTATGGCTCCAACTGAAGTTTTAGCAAGGCAACATGCTCAAACAATTAATGATTTATTAACGCCATTGGGACTATCAGATAAGGTTGATCTATTAGTAGGCAGTAAATCATTAAAAGAGAAGCAATTAACTAAACAAAATTTAAGGGAAGGTAAGACTGCTTTGATTATTGGGACACATGCCTTACTTGAGCCTGATGTATTGATGGATAAATTAGCTTTAGTGATTGTTGATGAACAACATCGTTTTGGAGTCGAACAACGCAAGGCGCTTCAGTTAAAAGCTGGCAGTATGCCACATTTGCTGAGTCTATCAGCTACCCCAATCCCTCGATCTCTAGCTCTTACTTTGTTTGGAGAATTATCGATATCAAGGCTTTTAGAAAAACCAGCCAAAAGATTAAAGATTAAAACTAAAATTATTGTTGAAGAAAACATTAAGTGTGTTTATCAAGTTATGAGAGATGAAATGAATAAGGGAAGACAAGTTTTTGTAGTTTGTCCATTAATTGTTAGAGATAATTTTTTTAAAGGGAAAAGCGTTGAATTAATTTATCAACAATTTAAAAAAGAAGTTTTTCAGGGCTATAGATTAGGTTTATTGCATGGTAAGATGAAACCAAAAGACAAAAATACTGTAATGGATAATTTTGTCAAACACGAGCTTGATCTTATTGTTACTACTACGGTTATTGAAGTTGGGGTCGACGTTCCAAATGCTACAGTTATGGTTATTTTAGATGTTGATCAATTTGGATTAGCTCAGATACATCAATTACGTGGTCGGATCGGTCGTGGCAGTGAACAAGGTTATTGTTTCTTAGTTGGTGATTATTCAATAACTAAAAATCCAAGGATTAGATGTTTAGAGGATTTAGATGATGGTTTTCAATTAGCTGAATTAGATCTTAAATTACGTGGTCCAGGGGCTTTATATGGGTTATCTCAACACGGTACGTTAGATTTAAGGTTTGCTAGTTTGGATGATAAAAATTTAATTGAATCTGCCAAAAAAGCCGCCAATAATTTTATGATTTCTTCTGATAGTTTGATAAAATACAAAGAGCTGAACGAAAAAGTTGTTTACTTAAGTAAAATTTCTAATTTGAACTAATAGGATTTGATTAATTTATATGTATTCAGGTACAACACTAACTAAACGATCTGGACGTATTATAGGCGTTCATCAAAAAATTGATCGTTTAGCACATCGTAATTTATTAATTCTTGACCCAGTGATTAAGTTCCCTTCGATTAAAATGATTCTTCATTTCGAAGGGCTTAATGGGCCTGATGCTATTAAAAGAAAAAGTCCATCAAAAGATGAACCTTGGCATTTTTTGTCACCATATGATCTTGATGACAATGAATTAATTGAATTAATTTCTCATCATTTTAGCGATTTAGTTCAAGCGTTAAAAGATGATAATCCTACTAGAAGTGCTTTTGAAGCGGCTTGGTTATCTCATGCACTTGTAGATGGTTTAACTCCAGCACACCATTATCCGTATGAAGAAAAATTGGAAGAATTAAGAAATGGTCAGTCTAAAGATACAAGAAAAACGTTAATGAATAGATTAATTATGCCTGGAGATAAAAAAGTAAATATTTTAAATAATAATTGGAAAATGTGGGGACCTAAGGGACTTTTTATTACGCATGCTGCTTTTGAAGTTGGTGTTGCAAGTATTATGGCACCTTTAAAATTTAAACAAGCTATGCCTACTAAAAAAGACTTACAGTCTTTTAGACCAGGTATTGATAAATGGTATCGTAAAATTGCTCAGGATATAGCTAAGCTTGAGCTTTATAATGATTTTTATGAAAAAGGTTGGACTATTGAGCTCGCCAATAAAGTACGCAAAACTTTAGCCCCGACTTTAATTAAATGTGTTAGTGTTGCTTGGTATAGTGCAGTATTAGAAGCTACTAAATGACAAAGACTAAATTAAAAATTATTACAGGTAATTTAAAAAATTATTCAATTGATTCACCTAGGAGTGGAGTAACTCATCCGATGAGTGAAAGAATTAGAGGTGCAATTTTTAATGCGTTAGGGGATATCAGTAACTTAAGCATACTTGATGCTTATGCTGGTAGTGGCACGTTAGGTATTGAATCTATTAGTCGTGGAGCAAAAAAAGCTATTTTATTAGAGAATGATAGTATGGCAATAAAAACTATAAAACAGACTATAGATAATTTAAAGCTGAATAAACAGGTACAATTATTTCCTATAGATAATCTTAAATGGTTAGAATTAAATAATGATACATTTGACATTATTTTTTTAGACCCTCCGTACTCTAAAGTTAATATATCTTCTTTGTTAACTCTGGCTAATATAGTAACTGAAGGTGGTGTGATAGTTGTCTCAGTACCTACATTATCTGTTAATCAAGTTACAAAAAAATTTAAAGATTTTATTTTAATCAAAAAAAAGAGTTATGGAAGGGCTCAAGTATTATTTTTTAGGAAATAGATAAGATTAGTCTTTATATGAATTTTAATTTGATGTATCATTAATTTTATATGCGCGAGTGGTGGAATGGTAGACACGCATGCCTTAGGAGCATGTGCCGTAAGGCATGGAGGTTCAAGTCCTCTCTCGCGCACCATTATATTTGACTAATCGGAACAATTATGTATGTTTTTTGACCACTTAACCTTTGTTATTCCACTTAATTTAGGGTTTGTCACTTTTATTATGAAAAAAACTTATAAACGTCGGTGTTTAATTCCGTTTATCTCCGATTAATCATATATATAAAGGAAGATAGAGTGTATATCTTAGTAATCGGTACTTTATTCAGTGGATGTTTTTCTTCGATGATCATCCCAAGCTTTTTGTCTAATCTCTATAAATTTAGGATTTGATCTAGCTTCAAGAGTTGCTGGGCACATTAAGGATTGAGTTGTATAACTAAGTCCGCAAACCAATTTACCAAAAAATCTACGGTTACGTTCAGGCCCAGGGCATCTTTGAGTATCGAAGACAATTTCTTGTTCGTCGAGTAATAAACTATCAGACATTGCTTGGATATAGTCTGCTGAGGTGGTAGCTAATCGATTTAGTAAGTCTTTCTCAGGAGGCGATATAGCATCTGGACCATCTACTGCTAGTCTCATTTGATTTTCAGATATCATATTTATGTTATCAGATATTTGTTGTTGTAGTTTATATCTAGCAGCTGCAATGAATCCCATATAAAGTTTAACAGTTGGACAGTCTTGACATTTTGTGTTAATAATACTTTCTTTATCAATCATAATATTATAATATAATATACTATCTCGTGTTCAAAGTCAATAATGTTGTATCTGAGTCTATCCGACTCCCATACATCTTGGGCACATTCATTAAAATAGAAAGGAAATGAAAGTGAGAACAAGACATTGTTAATTTCTCCAAAAATCGGACATCTTGTGTGAGGCTTTTATAAACTTTGTGTCAGTAATATGAGTTGGTTAGTGAAAGTTTACTTTACCACGATTATTACTTCTTGTGCAGTATTACCTTATTAACAATCAGTTGTATTGCAATTGATTTAGTTTTAGGTAAATTAGATTCGATAAAATAGGCCATAAGGGGTTTTTTGTAATTTTTGTAATTATATGGTAATATAATAATGTCATGATCGGTTTTATTGCTTTGATAAGTACTATAAAGGCAATACTGAATTATAAATTTGTATTTTCTAAAATTACTTTATATGTCAATAATCAACTTGCTTTTCTTATCAAACCATATATGTGGGTGTTTAAGCTAATATAGGTGTTTATTATGGAATATCGTAATGTTGTGGTTGTTCCAGCTTATAATGAAGAAAAAACACTTAGTAAGACGCTTGGTTCATTGGTTCATCAATCGTTATCGTTTAAACACATTGTGGTGGTTGATAATAATTCTACAGACAGTACAGGTGATATTGTTCGAAAATTTCAAACGAATAGGCGAGGTAACAGCATTATTCATTTAGTGACAGAATTAAAAAAAGGTACAGGTGTTGCTTGTAATACTGGTTTTGGGTTTGCTATTAACGAACTCAAGGCTAACATTATCAGCAGAACTGATGCCGATACAGTACCAGATAGTGATTGGAATGAGAAAATTGTAGAGTATTTTCGTACACATCCGACAAAAAAAATTGTATCTGGCCCTAGTTATGCTCTTAGAGACGAATTTTATCGTGGTCGCGATAAAGTCTTGTGGCCAATCGCGCAGGTAGCATTTCGTCTTGGTAGTGTAGCAACAACTCATTCTCTGTTTACTACAAAATTTGCGTTAGGACATAATATGGCGGTTCGTGATTATGCTTTTCAAGAAGTTGGAGGGTTTTCAAATAGTTCGATAGACGAAGCAGATGAAGATGTAGAAATATCTAAGCGGATGTATACTTCTTTTGGTTTAGGTGCTATGGGATATGAGCGAAAGATGAAAGTTTGGACTTCAATGCGACGTATAGATCAGTTAGGTTATCATGGACTTGTGTACTACTATTGGAATCCTGGAGTTTTACCTTCACAGGAACGGCGTATAGAAATGACAAACGGGGAAATTGATAAACGATAATGTTTAAATATGTATTAGTTTAACAACTCGAAAAATTATATACTTCTCTACCCATAAAGTTTATCTTGATATATAGGTAATTTTACTACGAAGTATCATTATTTAGAGAAAGTTTGTTGAGCGTTTTAAAAAGTGAAAAAATAATCAATCCGTTCAAAAAATAAGTAAAGGTGGGTTACCTTGCGGTAGGAGAAAAAGCTAAAGCTTAAATTATCTCCTACCACCAGTAAGTTTATATTGATTTAAAAGTAAACGGTATACCTTCATTAATGAGGGAATTTACTATTCTGACATATAAATCGTAATTTGATATGGTGTTGGAATGATGAATCATTAGATTTGATGCTTCCACAAAGACTAATTGAACTCCACTGTCCTTTTTAATCAAAGTATTCATGATAACTTGTAGTAGCTTACTATCTTTAGTTTCTTCTGGAATGTAGCCTTTATTTGCATATACATGAAAATTTTCTTCTCGATTTTGAATAACATTATCGAAATCAAGTTCAAAAACTGGAGTTTCTGCACCAAATCTGTTTTTGAAACTGATTGCATATCCCATTGTCATGGCCTACCTGTCTTGTTGATAAACGGATTGATTGTTAAAGTGCCTCTTTTAAGAGACTAAAATATAGTACCATATAAATACTATAAGTCAATTTGTATATCTGATAGAGTACTAATGTTATTGTAAATAATAATCAATTATTGTATAGTATTTTCGAATATAAGGAATTTATACATGTCTGAAAAGGTATCTAAAGTTAATTTTTCATATAGTGCAGGCTTAAATACTGTAATATACCCGGCCGAAGAAGTTACAGATGGAATGTGGCAAGAATTACAATTGATACATAATCAATCATTAAAAGCACGAATGCCTGCTAACGAATGGGAGCGGGCTGACATTATTACTAAACAAAATGATTTAAAAGCTTATTCCAGTAGTCGTAGAAACCCTAACACTTTAATTGGTAACGGTTGGTCTAAGGGTCAATTATTTTCAAAAGCATTAGTTGCGATTACGTATGACTTCACTACACCGATTAGTGGGGTTTTAACCGCAAATAATACATCGTCTTCAGATAGATATTCTAATAAAATACAATTTATTGAGTCATGGGTAAAAATGTTATCGCCACCCAGTATTCCAATTCCAAAAATTGGAAATAGAAGGTATGTTCATTTGAGAGAAGCATATGTTCATCCTGATTATAGGGGTGGTTTAGACGTTGGCGATAATTTAAATACGGTTAGTACAATAGCTTTGGCCGGGGTTTATCATTCATTAAATTTGCGTCACGAAAAACAGAAAGTTGTCGCTTATGTTATACCTAATGATTTAGCTGACGAGGAACTGTCGCAGATTACGCGCCTAATTGGTATGAAAAGTACTAGTGAAGAAATAAATAATTTAAATGGTTATAATAAAGAAGCTAAGTTGGTTCGTGTTCAACAACAAGTTTCCGAAGTTATGCACAACATTATTATGATTCCTGATGTAAAAGAAATTATAAGTCGAATAAAAGTCTTAAGTTAGATAATATACATAAAGAAACGAGGTAAAATTATGAATTACGAAACAGTTATCGGCCCTAATCATGAGTTAGATGATAAATATAAACAAATAGATGAGGAAATTGCTCGATGGATTGCTCAGTCTATAAAAATTGTTATAAATGATAAGAGCAAACAACCATATGAAAAAGATATTGATTTAAGTACAGCACGTCAAGTTGTTGGACTTACTAATCTTTTGTTTGATGAATTTAGTAAGAAAACATCTGAATCTAGAAATACTATTTTTCAAATTGATATGGAAACAGTTCGAAGCATTGCTTCACAGCATGAAGAACTTACAGAAAACAATGCCACTGCCGATACTTCTTTAGTAGTTGACGTTACTATGAAGTATGTTTCGTATTTAACTTCAGATAATGATTTGGAATAAACAACCTAAAGTAGCATATTTTATTAATTTAAAATAATTATGTTTGCATGGTAGTTAATCTTGTAGTTGAATAAAATATATTATGGAACAAAATTCCAAAATCGTAGCCGACATAAATCATATTCATATTATTGAAACCACTTATTTAGATGGTGAGAATGGTATTTATTTGTATAGAAAAATAGACTATATTGAAGGTGGAGATAATTATGAAAAAGTTGCACCTGATAGTGAGATAGATATCAATATACTTAATGGTTTAGTTGGATTACAAAAAGATAAAATAAAATGGTTAGAAAATGCACCTAGAAATATAAGGCGAATTGGTTATTTAGCTACTATAATGACATCTTTTATGATTAGTCGTCTTGAAATTTCATCTAATACACCAGATCAAGTATTAGCAACCGGAATATGTGCTGTATTTGGTGTGGTTTCTACTGAAATAACAAGAAAATATAAAAAAAATATTTTAGAACCCGAAAAAGAAGATGAACAAGAAAAGCTTGATGTTTTAATGAATCATATCAGACGTTTAGCATGATAATAAGTTAACTATGGCTGACAAAGGCATTAATGGTAATCTTTCTCCTGATATAGTTTTAACTAGTTCGGTAGTCGAAAACCAAAACGATAATTTTAATTTAGACCAGGACTCAAGACTAAAACGAAATCTTGCTAGGATTTTTTTAATAGGTGCTCTTAGTGTTGGTGGTGCTGTTGCTGGCTTAATAACGGCTACTCAAAGACCATCTGAAGCTGAATTTCTGCCGGGTATAAAGGCGGATATATCAATTACCCACTCAAGCGTTAGTGAATTATCTCTACTTAAACCTAAAAGCTATAGTGTTATTGATGATTTACCACCTGCCATTTTAACTGCTTGGTTACCGAATAAGGCCGTTAATCATCGTTTAGGTGACGTGTTTTTTCCTAATATGCATCAATCTATACCTTTAGTGGGTGAAGTTGCTATAGATGCCAAGCTTCAGTCAGTTAATGCTTCTAATATTAAAACGACTGCTTTAGCTGGAGCTATTACTCACCCTAAACGATTAATTGAACAACCAATCCTTAATGTTATAAAAGAGCATGTTATAGATAATACGACACAGGGAGCAGAACTTGGTTTAGGAGTTTTTTTTCTTACTGAAAGTCTTTTGTTATATTATCAAAAGAAAAAACGATTGGATAATCAAAAAAATAATCTTAGAATATCTCATTTGGCTATGGTTGGCCTTGGACTTAGTTCCGTAATAGTAAGCGGTGGTATTTTTATGTCTTCTCATAATAAAATACCTCAAAATACAATGTCGATTAATAATAATTTAACAACTGGAATTAATATTTTACGTAATGTTAGAGTTAGTGGTTCTTTAACTTATTATGACGAACAATTAAATCAAGCTTTAGCTTTAAAAGCTAGTGTTGATAAATCATACCAAAGGGTTTTTAGTAATTTACAAGCGGCATTCCAAAATTGGTTTACTGATTTAAAAAACCAAAAATATATGAATAATCCGAATTATGAAAGGGTAGTAATAGATGCTAACACGCACTGTAGTTATCCGTATTCAACTAAAATATTACCTTTAATTACTAATAGGATGAAGGCTAATTTAATTTATAATACCGGTGATTATGAGGTTAGTAGTGGTATGTTGCCTTTTGAAAATTCTTGGTGTATTGGATTATTAAAAAACGGGATAAAAGCTGCTGTGGCTGCTACGCGTAAACCAGTTTATGAAGTTTTAATTCAGGGAGATGATGATTATAAGGCTAAAAATCCAACAGTTAATGTTATTTTACCTGATGGTAAAAAATATCAGGCAATAAAGACCCTAAATAATATTAATAATTACACGACAACTGTTAACGGTTTTACTCAAGTTGGCGGACCAGATCCACGTCGTCATCAAACCGGATTACCTATGATGTCTGCAGCCGGAAAATCGATTAATCACCAAGCTCAAGTTAAATTAGAAACTAATGCTGGCATGCCAATTGCAAAAGCAGCTTGTTTAAAGTTTGGAGTTAAAACGATCATTTCTCATACCATTGAGCAGGCCATGCCAACTTTAAACGAAAACTGTGGTGTTAATACCGCCATAATATCAGAAGACAATAGTAAAAAAGGTTTTGTTAAAATTAGAACAGCACCAAATAGGTCACAACAAACTATATTTTTCCAAGGCACATCTAGTGGTATTAATCCTAATCATTTTACGTTTTATGAGAAAATAGTTACCGATGCACCAACATATGTTTTATTTTATAATAAAAAATCAGGTTTACCGGTGGGTTATGTTAGCATTAATATTTTACCTGATTCTCAAGTATCTATTGATAATGTGATTCCAATAAAAAATATTAATTATTTGGGTACATCATTTCAATAAATAGTTCAGCTAATTCATCTCTAAGATCCATTATTTCTGGTAGATCATAGGAATATTTAGACATTTCAATAATTTGTTGATCGTACCTTTTTATTAATTCAGTTTTAGTCATACCAATTTGTTTAATATATTGGCCATTATTTAATAAATGGGTGATCTTAGGCAGTAATTTATCTAATCCTTTAACAAATCTAGCTTCAATTGTATCTAAGGATTCGTAACTTTTTATTGTTTTAATTAACCATGGAAAACTTTTACCAAATTCTCTATTAATTCTGGCAAGTGCCATTGCCTCTTTTGTTTCTTTTTCCTTTTTACCAGCTTCTGTTATGTTTATAGTAACGGTATCGCCAGCATATACTTCAACTAAATCATGAACTAAAGCGTACTGAGCAATTTTACCGAGATCTAAATCTGGACGAAGAATACTAGCTATCGAACAACCAAGAATACTTAACATTAGACTGTGATCAGAATCTGTTTCTGGTCTTAATCCATCTTCATGTAAAGTAGCTCTTTCAACTCTTGAAAACTGTAAAATTAACTGCCCTAAGCTAATTATATCTTGAACTTTTATATTAGATTTTCTCTTCGTCATGTTTTAATCCACTAAAATTATTATTAAGCTTTAATAGGATATTTACAAGTATTGATTTTTTATTAAGCTTTTGTTTGTGTAGACTAAAGCAGATAGTTAAATTATACTTTAATAGATAATGAAGAAAGTGTATGATGTCTTATTTGTCGGTTAACCCTTATAAGGGAACTAGAGATTTTTATCCTGAAGATAAAAGAATTCAGAATTATTTGTTTCAAACCATGCGAAAGGTTGTCCAGAGCTATGGTTATGAAGAATATGATGCTCCTTTAATTGAGGATCTTAGTCTATATTTAGCCAAAAGTGGTGAGGAAATTGCTAATGAACAGACCTATACTTTTATTGATAGAGGTGGTCGTAAGTTAGCAATTCGTCCTGAGATGACCCCTTCAGTTAGTCGAATGGTAGCTCGTAGACGTCAAGAATTAACTTATCCTCTTAGACTTTATTCAATACCTAATTTATGGCGATACGAACGACAACAAAAAGGTCGTTTCCGAGAACATTGGCAATTGAACGTTGATTTATTTGGACTTGATTCTATTCAAGCAGATAATGAAATTATTAATATTGCTGATGACATTTGGCAGACTTTCGGTGCTAAAAGATCGATGTATCAATTTAAAATTAATAGTCGTAAGTTTATCGATTATGTATTATCTCAGTATTTAAAATTAACCAAAGATCAAACTTTAAGAATTAGTAAATTAATTGATCGATTTAATAAAATGCCAATAACAGATTTTATTAATCAGGTTGACGAACTTATATCTGATCAACAAAGATCTTTTTCGGTTCCAGAAAAGTTAATAGAAATTATAAAAACAACTGATCTTATGAAATTACCTAAAGCTTTACTAGATATTGATGAAATAAAGCCGATTAAAGAATTATTGGAATTAAACTCTTCAAATATTACTAACATGGCTTTTGACGGTACCATTATGCGTGGTTTTGATTATTATACTGATATTATTTTTGAAGTCTTTGATACTAACCCAGATAATAATCGTTCTATGATGGGTGGTGGAAGATATGATGGTTTAGTTGGTTTATTCGGTGTTGATCCATTACCTACTGTCGGTTTTGGGCTTGGCGACGCTACATTATTAAATTTTATGCTTGGACATGGCTTATTACCCGAAATTACTAGTGGAATTCAAGTTTATGTTGTTCATGTTGGTCAGATTTGGCAAAAAACTAGAGGAATAATTAAGGAACTCAGATTACTAGGTATTAATGTAGCCGAAGGTAATCCTGATAGGAAAGTTAGTGATCAAATAAGTATTGCAGTTAAAAAGAAAATTCCTTATATTTTAGTTATCGGTGAAGAAGAATTAAAATCTGGTAATTTTACTTTAAAAAATCTAGCATCATCAAAAGAAGTTAAAAATGATATCCGTAATTTAGCTCGGATAATTTTAGATAAATAACAATTTTTTTGTAAAAATTAGCTTTAGCTGATAAAGTAAAAAACTATGCATGTTAAATTAATTCAAAATTCTATCACAAACGTTTCATTGCTTGTTGTTGTAGATAAGGAAATGATATCTCAGTATTACAATAGAACAGTTGAACAATTAGCACGAACGATTAATGTACCTGGTTTTCGTAAAGGTAATGTTCCTATTACTGTGGCTGTTAAACATCTTAATGATCAATTAGTTCAAAGTGAGTTTCTTGAAAGTATTATGAACGATGTCTATATTAATGCTATAAAAGAAGTTAAAATTACTCCAGCGAATCAACCAAATGTTTCAATTAAAAAATTTGTACCATACGATAATTTGGAATTGGAATATAAAGTCGATGTTATTGGTGAGATTAAATTAGCTAATTTATTAACTTTAAAAACCAAAAAAGAATTTATTAAAGTTAAACCTGCTGATATTAATAAAATAGTCGAAGATTTAAGAGAAAAAGAAGCTGAAAAAAAAGAAGTTAAACGGCCAGCTAAATTAAAAGACGAAGTAGTCTTTGATTTTGAAGGTATAGATCCTAAAACTAAAGAAACAATCGCTGGTGCTAAATCCGAAGATTATTCTTTAGTGTTAGGCAGTAAAAGTTTTATCCCTGGTTTTGAAGAAGAGTTAGTTGGTCTAAAAAAAGACGATAAAAAAGAATTTAAAATTACTTTTCCAGCCGATTATCACGCAGCTGAATTAAAATCTAAAGTAGTTTTATTCAAAATATATATAAAATCAGTTCAAGAGTTAGTTTTACCAGAAATTAATGAAAAATTCGTTGAAAAATTAGGTCCATTTAAAAGCCTAGAAGATTTAAAGAAAGCTATTTCTGATCAATTACAACAAGAAAACGATAAAAACTCTAAGCAGATTTTTGATAACAAAATAGTCGAAGAATTAGTTGAAAAAAGCACCGTTGATTTACCTGATAGTTTAGTGGAATCTGAGCTTGATCGGGTTATTGAAGCTGATAAACGTAATGTTCTAATGAATGGTCAAACCTTTGAAGAACATTTAAAGAGTGAGGGTGTTGACGAAAAGCAACATCGAGAATCTAATCGTAAGTTAGCTATTACTCAAATTAAAGCGGGACTTATATTGTCGAAAATTGCTACTGAAAAAGGCATTGAAGTTACTGATCAAGAATTATTTGATCGATTATCAATGTTAAGACAGTATTATGCAACCGATGAAGCTATGATCAAAGAGTTAGATAATAAAGATAACCAACTGGATATTAAAAATCGGATGATGGTAGAAAAAACCCTAGACTTCTTAGAAAAAGAACAAGCAAAATCAAAATAATCTAAAAGTACGGTTTGTGAAGTCAGGTATTTTCTTTTTGGTAAGGATTTATTCTGCCAGTGTGTTTTGACATAAAACGATGAGTATATTTTCTGGGTAATTTACGGATTATTTCTGGCGTAAAAGTAACGTAAATGTCGGCTAATTGTTGGTATAGTTTTCCTAAAGGATGAACTTCGTTATAGACTTTCTGAAACTCATTTATTGATTGTTCTAGCTTTACTGGTAATCTAATATTGTTTTTATCAAAAAAATGTTGAAGTATTTGGTCACTGATTGTGTGTCCACTTATAGTTTTTCTAGGGTCGAGAGTGTGTACGGCTAGTGCTCCAACTAGCGAAAAAGAATGTATTTTTAGACCATCTGAACCTTTAATTTCATATTCGGCTGTTTCATTAAACACATCACTGTCTTTTAATTCAATTACAACTCCGAATTTTTGAACATATACCCCGTTATTTTCCTTAAGTAGTATATTACAAAGGCCGGCATCAATTGGGTGTGGTTGGTTAAGATTAGCAGCACTAAGCTCATCTTCTAACAGATCTTTACTTATTTTTGGTAGATAAATATCAATATCTCTTCTAGAACCGTTAAATTTTTTTTCCGAAGGTAATTTTTCTCCCATCATAGCGGCATGACCAATAGATCCATGGAAAATAATTGGATTTGGACTTAATGTATTATGAAACTTAACTAGGTTGTCTAGTTGTTCATAACGGCTAGGTGTTTCAGACATTGGGACACTCATTAGTATCAACTATTATACAATAATATTTAATAGTACACAAGAGATGGATATAGGAGACTATTCCATTAATTTTAAAAGGCATACCGTTTAATGGTAAAGTATGATTGTAATGAACTCTTCATCCCATATTCTTGAAAAGTATAGCGTACATGATGACAAGTTTATATCATTTAATGAATTGGTTGTTATTAATGTTATTGATTTTGTTGGAGGTGAATTTTTTTCGACTAATAAAAAGATGTTTGCAAATTTTAAAATGAATGATACCGAAGAAACAGTTGTTCGGTCACTACAGGTTTTAGATCATGTTGCACCAGATAGTTATCTGGTTTTAGCTAATATTTTAACGACTATAAAAGCTGTTATTGCCTCGGAGGTTAACTTAAGACTAGTAGTTGATATAAGTCTACCTTTGTATGATGAACTTGATATTAAAAACTGGGAAAAACGGCATCTTATTAAAGCTTTTAGCTTGGGTTGTGTAGGTGCACTAGTAAGTGAAGATAATTCGCATTTAGCTAAATCTTATCCTGATTATGATTTTTTTAGATTAACAAAAATTTAAATTTATAATTGTAGCGTTATATTGGCACTCTTGACAGCTGAGTGCCAATAAACTAACATAGTTAAATAGTAATTGATTAAGGATGTAAATGAGTAAAATTAAAAATTCGGTATTAATTCCAACAGTTATTGAAACTGAAGGTCGTTATGAGCGAGCTTATGACATATATTCTAGACTTTTAAAAGAAAGGATTATATTTTTAGGTAGTGATGTTAATCAAGCAAGTGCTAATGTAGTTGTAGCTCAACTTCTTTTTTTACAAGCTGAAAATTCTAATAAGGATATCTTTCTTTATATTAATAGTCCTGGTGGAAGCGTTTATGATGCTTTGGCTATTTATGATACGATGCAATTTATTAAGAATGATATCCAAACTGTTGGTATTGGAGTGCAAGCTTCAGCTGCAGCTTTTTTACTTAGTTCTGGTACTAAAGGTAAAAGATTTATTTTACCAAATTCAACTGTTATGATTCATCAACCAAGTTCTGGCACACATGGAAAAGTAACCGATCAAGAAATTGATCTTCAGGAAAGTCTTCGGATTAAGAAATTATTAGAATCAATTATGGCTAAAAATACTTCTCAGTCGATTGATAAAATTCATCAAGACATGGAACGAGATAAATGGTTAACAGCTCAAGAAGCCAAAAAATACGGGATTGTTGATCAAATTATTGAAGATTCTAAAAAATTAGTATAAAATTAAAATTATACTTTTAATTAAAAAAGTCTATATGGTGTTGACAATTATTCAAGTTTAATACACAATATTACACTAAGAAGTAGTGTAAGCTAGGATGTTTATTATTTTTTTAAACCAAAAACCCCTACTTAGTTTTCTTCGCACGAATTTATTCAAAATAAATATTATGGTGAGCTATAAACTCAGCTGGTTTTAAATTTATAAATATTTAACAGGGGGCGTTGTTACTAAATGGTCAAAACATCTATAAAGAAAACTAAAAATATAAAAGAAAGAGTTTATTATACAAAAAAAGATAATTTTATAGAGATACCGAGTTTAATTGAACATCAAAATAAATCTTTTTCATGGTTAGTACAAGAAGGTTTAGGTGAATTATTAGCTGAAATTAGTCCAATTGATGATTATACTGGCACTAAACTTACTTTAAAGTTTAATGATTATCACTTTGGTGACCCAAAAATTAGTGAACTTGAAGCTAGAGAGAATAATGTTAGTTATGAAGCTCCTTTGCTTGCCAATGTCGAGTTAACGAATAAAATTACTGGTGAAATTAAGGAACAAGAAATTTATCTTGGCGATTATCCTTGGATGACAGATCGTGGAACTTTTATTATAAATGGTGCGGAGAGAGTAGTAGTTAGTCAGTTAATTCGTTCAGCTGGAGTATTTTTCACTGCTGAATTGCATGGTATCACGAGTTTGTATGGTGCTAAGGTTATTCCAGGACGTGGTGCTTGGTTAGAATTTGAAACGTCTGCATCCGGCGCTATTTTTGTAAAAATCGACCGAAAAAGAAAAATACCGATAACAACATTTCTAAAAGCACTTGGTCTTAATGAGACTGCTATGAAGGAACGATTTAGTCATGTAGACACTGGGAAAATTAATTATTTGCAAGCTACATTAGACAAAGACACTGCTAAAGGGCAAAATGATGCTTTAATTGAAGTTTATCGTCGGTTAAGACCGGGTGATTTAGCAACTGTAGATAATGCCCGTAACTTAATTGAGAATATGTTTTATAACTACAAAAGATTTGATTTTAGTCGAGTTGGTCGTTATAAAATTAATAAAAGACTTGATCTTAATATACCTAATACTATAGAAGGTCGAGTAATAAGTATTGATGATATTGTTGCTATTACGGCTGAAATTATTCGGTTGAATAATACTCAAGAAGGTCCGGATGATATCGATAGTTTAGCTAACAGACGTATTAAACTAGTTGGAGAATTAGTACAAAGACAGTTTAGAATTGGTTTACTTCGTATGGAACGTAATACTAAAGATCGCATGTCTATGTCGGAGATTGAAACTGTTGGACCATCTCAACTTATTAATGCTCGTCCAGTAGTGGCAGCTGTTAGAGAATTTTTCGCCAGTTCTCAGCTTAGTCAATTTATGGATCAAATTAATCCCTTGTCGGAGCTTGCTACTAAAAGAAGACTAAGTTCTATGGGTCCTGGTGGCTTAAATCGTGAAAGAGCTGGTTTTGATGTTAGAGATGCTCATGCTACTCATTATGGTAGAATTTGTGCAGTTGAAACACCAGAAGGAGCTAATATTGGCTTAGTTCTTAACATGGCTGCTTATGCTAAGGTTAATGATTATGGCTTTTTAGAAACTCCATATCGTAAAGTTTTAAATGCTGCTACACCAGCTAAAATTGTTGGTGAAATTGCAGCCACTGATTTAACTAACGATAAGGGTAAAGTAATTGTTAAAAAAGATAAAAAAATAACTAAAGAAGATGCTGATAATTTAGCAAAAATAACAACTCGGAAAACCTGGCCAATTAAGGCTCATGTTACTTCAGAAATTGTTTATCTAGATGCTTTTGAAGAAGGTTCATCTATTATTGCCAGTGCTGGATCAGAAGTCGATGAAAATGGTTATTTTGTTAACGAAAGAGTTAGTGCTCGTATTAATTTAATGTCTGGTGAAGTTGATGCTAATGAAGTGGGCTATATTGATGCTGCTCATAATCAAATTATTGGATCAACCGCTGCCTTAATTCCATTTATTGAGAAGAATTATGTTTTGCGAAGTTTAATGGGTTCTAATCAGCAACGTCAGGCTGTGCCTTTAATTCAGCCTCAAAGTCCAATTGTAGGTACTGGTATGGAAGCAGTAATAGCTCGAAATACTGGTCAAATAGTACTTGCAGAAGATGATGGAGAAGTTTTAGTATCAAATGCACAAAAAGTTATTGTTAAATATTCAAATGGAACAAAAGAGTATATACCAGCTCGATTTGTTCGTAGTAACGAAGGAACGTCAATTAATCAAAAAGTTGTTGTCCAATCATCAGATCGTGTTAGAAAGGGTGATGTTTTAATTGAGGGTATGTCAATTAGTAGTGGTGAGCTAGCATTAGGTAAAGATTTAATAGCCGCTTTTATGCCTTGGGGTGGATATAATTTCGAGGACGCTATTATTATTAGTCGAAAATTAGTTGAAGATGATACGTTAACATCAATTCATATTGTTGATTTTATGATTGAGGTTCGTGAAACTAAATTAGGCCCAGAAATCGTTACCAGAGATATTCCTAATGTTTCTGAAGAATCATTAAGACACTTGGATGATGATGGTATTGTACGGATTGGCGCAGAAGTTCATCCTGGAGATATTCTAGTAGGTAAAATTACACCTAAAGGTGAACAAGAATTAAGTTCTGAAGAACGACTTTTACGAGCTATTTTCGGTGAAAAAGCTAAAGAAGTTCGCGATACCTCACAGCGTATGAGTAACGGAAAACACGGTAAAGTAGTTGGCGTTAAAGTTTTTTCGAAAGAAAATGGTCATGAACTTAAGGCAGGTGTTATTATGCAAATTAAAGTTTTTGTTGCTCAAATGCGTAAGATAGCGGTTGGCGATAAGTTGGGTGGTCGTCATGGTAATAAGGGTGTTATTGCTCGTATTTTACCAGTTGAAGATATGCCGTTTATGGCTGATGGAACTCCAGTAGATATAATTCTTAATCCATTAGGTGTGCCATCTAGAATGAACTTAGGTCAGTTGTTTGAAACACATTTAGGTATGGCTGCTAGAGCTTTAAATATTAAAGTAGCTAGCCCATCGTTTAATGGTGTGCCACTTTCTAAGATTCAAGAATTACTTAAAGAAGCTAAATTACCAGTTGATGGTAAACAACAATTATATGACGGTCGTACTGGTGAAGCTTTTAAAGAAACAACAACTGTTGGATCAATGTATATGATTAAGTTAAATCATATGGTTGCTGATAAAATTCATGCTCGTTCAACTGGGCCATACACTATGGTTACCCAGCAGCCACTTGGCGGTAAAGCTCAAAATGGTGGTCAAAGGTTTGGAGAAATGGAGGTCTGGGCACTGGAAGCTTATGGTGCATCAAATACTCTTCAAGAAATGTTAACCATAAAATCTGATGATGTTTACGGAAGATCTAAAGCTTATGAATCAATTATTAAGCAAACACCAATTGTTGGTCCAAAAGTTCCAGAAAGTTTCAACGTTTTGGTTAAAGAATTACAAGGGCTTGGCTTAAAAGTTGATTTAGTTCATTCTGAAAATATTGTAGATGCTGAAAGTATTTTAGCGAAAAGTATTAATCTAGAAGGCGAGAATCAGTCATCTGTTTTGGTTCCTCAACCGATCGCATCCGATATTGATGTTACTGACGAAATTCCAGGAGATGATTTTTCGATTGTTGATCTAGATGATGATTTGTCTGATGATAGTGCTACTGTTAGTCAGTCAGACGATGATTTAACGGCTACGACTTCAAATGATGACTTAAACGGTGAAGAGGAGAAAATCTAATGAAATTAAACTATCATCAATCACTTAGTACTGATATTGCGGATTTTGATGCTGTTAGATTAGCAGTAGCTAGTCCGGCCGATATTCTTGATTGGAGTTATGGTGAAGTTACTAAACCTGAAACTATTAATTATCGAACACAAAAACCTGAACGTGATGGCTTATTCTGTGAACGAATTTTTGGACCAGTTAAAGACATTAATCCCCATGATGCTAAATATAAGGGGGTTCGGTCTCGTGAAGCAGCGGTAGATAAAAATGGTGAATTAGTAACCAAGTCAATTGTTAGACGAGAGAGAATGGGACATATAAGTCTAGCTGTACCAGTTGCACATATTTGGTTTTTAAAAGGTACTCCGTCAGCTATTGGTTTGATTCTAGGTATGACTGTAAAAAATCTAGAAAAAGTAGCTTATTTCGCTAGTTATGTAATTAAAACTGTTGATACTAAAAAACGTGATCAATATTTGTTAGACAAAGAGGCGGAATTTAGTGCTGCTAAAGAGGCAATTAAGCTTCGATATGAAAATGAAGCAAAAGCTGAAGGATCTAATGTTAAAGCTCTTGCAGAATTACAAAATAAAGAGATTAAAGAAGTTACTGATGCTTTTGAAATACTAAAAAAGCAATTTGATGGCTTAGAAAAGTTTAGTTTGATTTCCGAATCTGACTATCGGGCATTACCCGATGAATTAAAAGATATTATCACTGTTGGTATGGGTGGTAGTGCATTAAAAGAGTTGTTAGATAATATTGATCTTGATCGTTTAATTAAAAAATTAACTGATTTAACTGAAGAAGCTAAAGGTCAACGCAAAAAGAAATTAATGAAAAGGCTTCGATTACTGGAGAGTATGAAACGGGCAAATATATTTCCGAGTTCACTTTGTATTTCGATTTTACCAGTTATTCCGCCCGACCTAAGACCAATGGTTCAGCTAACTGGCGGACGATTTGCCACTTCTGATTTAAATGATCTTTATAGAAGGGTGATTAATCGAAATAATAGATTAAAAAAATTAATGGACCTTAACGCTCCGGAAGTAATTCGACGTAACGAACAACGCATGCTTCAAGAAGCAGTAGATGCCTTAATTGACAATAATAGTACTAGATCTGGACGTGCTGTGGCTGCAACTGGTCAAAGACGTAAATTAAAGAGTTTATCTGATCTTCTAAAAGGGAAACAAGGCCGTTTTCGTCAGAATTTACTTGGTAAAAGAGTTGACTATTCAGGTCGATCAGTGATTGTTTCTGGTCCTGACCTTAATATCAATCAATGTGGTCTACCTAAGATGATGGCTTTGGAATTATTTAAACCTTTTGTGATCGGTGAATTAATTCAAAAAGAATTAGCTCACAATATTCGTAGTGCTTCTCGATTAATCGAACTTGGAGAAACTGTTGTTTGGGATGCGCTTGACGAGGTTATTAAAGGAAAATACGTACTTCTTAACCGTGCACCAAGTTTGCATCGTCTAAGTATCCAGGCTTTTCAGCCAGTTTTGATTGAAGGTCGTGCTATTCAACTTCATCCTTTGGTTTGTAAGGGTTTTAATGCAGATTTTGATGGTGACCAAATGGCAGTACACTTACCATTAAGTGAGGATGCTCAAGCAGAAGCTAAAAATATTATGGCTGCTTCTCGTAATTTACTTAAACCAGCTGATGGTTCACCTATATTACACATTGAGCAGGATATTGTACTTGGTTGTTATTATTTGACATATCTTAAACAAATTTATGATAAAAAAGATATTAAAAACTTTTCATCATTAGATGAGGCCATCATGGCTTTTGATAGTAAGCAGATTGGACTACAAAGTTTTGTAAGACTACCTTTTAGAGGTGAAATTCGACAAACTACATTTGGTCGAATGATGTTTAACGAAGCTTTTCCAGATGATTTTGAGTTTCAAGATGACATTATGACAAAAAAACGGTTACAAAAAGTTATGGTTGATGTTTATGCACACTATGATCAAGATAAAACCGCTGAAATTGCTGATACGTTAAAAGAGATTGGATTTTATTATGCCACTCTATCAGGATTATCTATGGGAATGGACGATTTTCTTCCTATTTCCGGTATGAATGAAATGCTAGACGATGGAGAGAAACGTGCTATCACTATTGCAGACGATTATGCAGCTGGTTTTATAAGTGACAGTGAAAGAGAACGTTTAGTTATTGATAACTGGAATAAAGTAGATGGTAAAGTTCAAGATGCACTATCAAACCAAATGATAAATGTTGATTCGACTATGGCTATAGCTATTACTTCTGGTGCTAGGGGAAATATTTCTCAGATGAAAAATGCAGTTGGCATGATTGGTATTAAACAAGACGCTTCTGGTAAAGCGATTGAATTACCAATTAAGTCAGGTTATATGAAAGGTCTTGAACCACTAGAATACTTTACGGATACTAGGGGTACTAGAAAGGCTTTGATTGATATTGCTCTAAAAACCGCTGATGCTGGTTACTTAACACGAAGATTAGTTGATGTATCACAGGATGTCTTTACTATATCTACCGATGATAATGATCCTGGTTTTACTATGTTAAGATCTGATGCTGCTGAAATTGGTGTTTCATACGCTTCTAGATTAATTGGTCGTTATGTTGCTCAGGACGTCGATGGTTATCTTAAAAAAGCTGAGTTAATTACTGCTGAGATTGCGGAGGCCATGGACAATGATTTAGCTATTGACGGTGTTCGGATTATGAGTGCTCTTAGTTGTACAAGCGTACATGGTGTTCCTCGAAAATCTTATGGTCTTGATCCAGCTACTAATCATTTAGTATCAGATCATTATCCAATTGGAGTTATTGCTGCTCAAAGTATTGGTGAACCTGGAACACAGCTTAGTCTTGATAGTAAACACCGTGGAGGTGCTTTAATATTGGATGATACAGCACAGGGTTTGACTCGTATTGAAGAGTTATTTGAAGCCCGAAATCCAAAAGGCCAAGCTTATCTAGCTGAAATTAATGGTGTAATTAATGTTTGGGAAGAAGGTAATCATTATGTAGTTACTGTTACCGCTGAAGATGTTAAACCATTGAAATTCCCATTACACGATAAAAAGGCTTTAATTGCCAATGGTTCAGAAGTGGTGATTGGTGACGTCCTAGCTAGTTTTGAAGATCATTCCGAACCAATCATAGCGCCAATTGGTGGTAAGGTTGAAATTTCTAAAAATACCATTATGTTATTACCAACAAAGCAGAGTAAATTACGATATGAGATTCCTAATTTTAAACAAATTATTGTATCTGATGGAGATCGAGTTATTGCTGGTCAAAAGATTACAAATGGGTCGATTAATTTACAAGATTTAATGCGTCTTCAAGGAGTTGAAGCTACTCAAAGATATATTATGAATGAAATACTTCATATTTTTGCTGGTCAAGGTCAAAATATTTCATCTAAACATTTAGAAATTATCGTTCGGCAAATGTTTTCTCGAGTTCAAATTGAAGATCCAGCTGATAGTGATTTCGTAACAGGAGATATAGTTTCTAAGTTAGCTGTTGTTGAAGCAAATGAGAGCTTAATTAGTAAAGGTAAAGCACCTGCTGTTGTCAATCAGTTATTACTCGGTATTACTAAGGCTAGTCTTAGTACTGACTCATTCTTATCAGCAGCTTCTTTTCAAGATACTACCAGAGTATTAATTAGTGCGGCAACTAGTGGAAAAACAGATAAATTATTTGGTCTTAAGGAAAATGTAATTTTGGGTCGAAAAATACCTGTTGGAACTGGATTTGTTGAACCAGATAATGAAGAAGAGGTAATTAGGGAAGATAATTTAGTTGAACTTTCAACTTAAATCTGTTAGAGTGATTCAAGTCATTTTTATCAATACTCCGAGCTTTAAATTAGATTTTTTATTTCGGCATAATTTAAGAAACATATAAAGTGGTAGAGTTAAATATTTTAAAGGAGATATATGCCAACAATTAATCAATTAGTTAAACATCCAAGATCTAGAGTAATGATCAAGAGTAAATCACCTGCTATGGGTCGGGTTGTTAATAATTTAAAAACATCTAACTACGAAAAGGCCTCTCCTTTCAAGAGAGGTGTTTGCGTGAAAGTTACCACTAAGACACCCAAAAAACCTAATTCAGCTCTTCGTAAAGTTGCTCGTGTTAGATTAACGAATGGTTATGAAGTTTGGGCATATATTGGTGGAGAAGGTCATAATTTACAAGAACATGCTGTTGTTTTAGTTCGAGGTGGACGCGTAAAAGATCTTCCTGGAGTTAGATATCATATAGTTCGAGGTGCTTTAGATTTACAAGGTGTTGCAAAAAGACAACGTGGACGTTCTAAATATGGTGCCAAAAAGGAGAAGAAATAATGCCACGCAAAGTCACTAAAACACTTATTAGACCCGTTAATCCTGATAGAATCTATAATAATATAAAGGTCCAAAAATTAATTAATCGGATTATGAAGAACGGTAAAAAACAACTTGCTGAAAAACAGGTTTACGCAGGCATGCAACTTGCTGCCGTACGACTTAAAATTGATAATCCGCTAGATGTATTTGATCAGGCTTTTAAAAACATTGAGCCACATATGGAAACTCGTTCTCGTCGTGTTGGTGGTGCTAATTATCAAATACCATTTGAAGTTAGAGGTCAACGTCAAAACCATTTAACTACAATGTGGTTTGTAGCAGCTTGTCGTTCTCGTAAAGGTACTAACATGATTGAATGTATAGCTTCCGAACTTTGTGATGCATACAATAATCAAGGAGCAGCTGTCAAGAAAAAAGAAGATACTCATAAAATGGCTGAAGCAAATAGAGCTTTTGCTCATTTTGCAAGAATGGCTTAAGATTGAGTAATTTAGTAAATATTTAATAAATATAGAGAATGGATTTGTATGGCAGATAAAAAAGTCGTAATTGATAAGTTAAGAAATATAGGTATTATTGCTCATATTGATGCTGGTAAGACGACTACCACAGAAGGTATCCTTTATCGTACGGGTCTTAAACATAAAATTGGAGCTGTTCATGAAGGTGAAACAACTACAGACTGGATGGAGCAAGAACGAGAACGGGGTATCACTATTGTATCAGCTGCCGTAACTTGTTATTGGAAAGATCATCAAATAAATATAATTGATACACCGGGACATATTGATTTTACTGTGGAAGTAGAGAGAAGTTTAAGAGTTCTTGATGGTGCTTGTGTAGTATTTGACGGTAAAATGGGTGTTGAATCACAATCTGAGACGGTTTGGCGTCAAGCCGATAAATATGGTGTTCCTCGTATTTGTTTTATTAATAAGATTAATCAAACAGGCGGTGATTTTTATAAATCTTTAGAGTCGATCCATACTAGATTATCTAAACGGGCATTCCCTATTCACTTACCAATTGGTTTTGAGCAGTCGATTAATGGTGTCGTAGATCTAATATCTATGAAAGCTTATACATATAGTGCTTTTACCGATCATGAATTGGTAGAAGGTGAAATTCCTGCCGATATGATGGATCATGTTAAAAAATATCGTAGTTTATTGATTGAAAATGCTGTTAGTGAAGACGAAACAATGCTTGAAAAGTATTTTGAAGTTGGGGAAGATGGTTTAACTGAAGAAGATATAAGACAGGCTATTAGACAAGCAGTACTTGGGGGTAAATTTTATGTTGTAAGTGGTGGAGATGGCCGGGGAGTTATAGTAGAAAAGTTACTTGATTTAGTTGTTGATTTTCTACCAAGTCCGACTGAACGAGGATCAACTTGGGGTATTAATCCTAAAACTGCTGAAGAGATTGAAAGAAAACCCATGGTTAGTGAACCTTTTTCAGCTTTAGCTTTTAAAATCGCTACCGATCCATTTGTTGGAAAATTAGCTTATTTTAGGGTCTATTCTGGTAAGATATCATCCGGTAGTTATATTCTAAATAGTTCTACTGGTGAAAAAGAGCGAGTTGGTAGAATTGTTCGTATGCAAGCCGATAAAAGAGAAGATGTTAGCGAAGTAACTGCGGGGGATATTGCAGCCATTGTGGGACTTAAGGGTACGACTACTGGGCATACTTTGTCTGACATGACTCACCAGATTATTTTAGAGAGTATTACTTTTCCAGAGCCACCGGTTTCAATTGCGATTGAACCTAAAACAAAAGCTGATCAAGAAAAAATGAGTTTGGCTCTACAACGTTTGGCTGAAGAAGATCCTACTTTCCGAATTAGAGTTGATGATGAAACTGGTCAAACTATTATTTCTGGTATGGGAGAACTACATCTAGAGATATTAGTAGATAGAATGAAGCGTGAATTTACCGTTGAGGCTAATATCGGTCAACCTCAAGTAGCCTATCGTGAAACGATTAGAAAATCTAATGTTGAAGTTCAAGGTAAGTTTATTAGACAATCAGGTGGACGAGGACAATATGGTGATGTTTGGCTTAGATTATCTCAAAATGAATCTGGTCAGGGCTTTAAATTTGTTAATTCAATTAAAGGTGGAGTTGTTCCGGCTGAATATATTAAGCCAGTAGAACAGGGTATTACAGAAGCTATGAGTAATGGTGTTTTGGCAGGTTATCCAGTTGTTGATATTATTGCTGAACTTTATGACGGTAGTTATCATGATGTAGATTCGTCCGAGTTAGCATTTAAAATCGCTGGATCAATGGCTCTTCAGGAAGGTGTCAAAAAAGCTAGTCCAGTTTTACTTGAACCGATTATGAAAGTAGTTGTTGTCACGCCAGAATCATTTATGGGTGATGTAATTGGTGATTTAAATTCAAAACGGGGCCAAATTGAATCAATGGAAGATCTTAGTGGTGGCATTAAAGAAATAACAGCTTTTGTTCCTCTTGGTGAAATGTTTGGTTATACTACCAATCTTCGTTCAATGACTCAAGGTAGAGCTAGTTCTACAATGGAACTTGATCATTATTCTGATGTCCCTAGTAATGTGACAGATGCTATAATTGCTAAAAATTCTAAATAAACAAATAAATTACTTTACAAACACTAGGATTTCATCTTATAATTAAAGGGTCACTTTGCGTGAGTGTTATTGTTAATAATGCAAAAGTTTTAGAAAATCAATAAATAATTAATTAAGGAGACAACTATGGCAGATCAATTTGATCGATCTAAACCACATGTTAACGTTGGTACAATGGGTCATGTTGACCACGGTAAGACGACTTTAACAGCTGCAATTACTTCAGTTTTAGCTAAAAAATTACCAAGTAAAATTAATAAACCAGTTGCTTATGATCAGATAGATAATGCGCCGGAAGAAAAACAGCGCGGTATAACAATCGCAACTTCTCATCAAGAATATGAAAGTGAAAAGAGACACTATGCGCATGTTGATATGCCAGGTCATGCTGATTACGTTAAGAACATGATTACTGGTGCAGCCCAAATTGATGGTGCAATTTTGGTTGTATCTGCTGCCGATGGTCCAATGCCTCAAACAAGAGAACACGTATTACTTGCTCGTCAGGTTGGTGTACCTAAAATCTTAGTCTTTATGAATAAGATGGATCTTGCTGATGCTGAGTTAGTTGATTTAGTAGAAGAAGAAATTAGAGACTTACTTGAAAAGAATGGTTTCGATAGAGAAGCCCCAATTGTTAGAGGATCAGCTACTAAAGCTCTAGAAGGTGACGGTCCAAATGAAGACGCAATTATGGAACTTGTTAAAGCTATGGACGACTATATTCCAGAGCCAAAAAGAGAGTTAGATAAGCCATTTCTAATGCCAATAGAAGACGTTTTCTCGATTAAAGGACGTGGAACAGTTGCCACCGGTCGTATTGAAACTGGTATCGTTAAAATTAACGATGAGGTTGAAATTATTGGAATTAGACCAAGCAAAAAATCTGTTGTAACTGGAATCGAAGCTTTCAAAAAAAGCTTAGATCAAGGTCAAGCCGGAGATAATGCTGGAGTATTACTTCGTGGAATAGAACGAGATGACATTGAGCGAGGACAAGTTTTAGCTAAACCTGGATCTATAACTCCTCACACTGAATTTGATTCAGAAGTTTATATTTTAACTAAAGAAGAAGGTGGAAGACACACACCATTCTTTAAGGGATATAAGCCTCAGTTTTACTTTAGAACAACTGATGTAACTGGTGAAGTTGAATTACCAGCTGACAAAGAAATGGTTATGCCAGGCGATACAGTTACTTTTAAAGTTAAATTACTTGCTCCAATTGCTATGGATCAAGGTTTAAGGTTTGCGATTCGTGAAGGCGGACGAACCGTAGGTGCTGGTGTTGTTACTAAGGTTGTAAAATAATTTAGATCTTAGATATTATTAGGGTGATTTAATCAATCATCCTAATTTTATACAAAGATAGTTATATAATGTTATTGACTTTTGTAAAGTCAGATGATATTATTTATAGGTATGTCTAGTGAAAATCAACCTTTACCTGAATCTAATCGTTGTAATTTTGAATTAATTAGTTTTGCATTAGGGATTTCATTTAATGAATGTTCACTTGCAGCTGCCGAATTAAATAAACAGGTAGTAGATAGTTTTAACGACGATTTAGTAGTAGAAAAATTATATCAAATTGGTAAAGATAATATTAGTGGTAAAGATTATAAAGTAAAATATCTAAACAACTATGTTATTAGTGAAGATCAAGATTATTTTGCACTTGCTCTTGCATTACCTGTTCCCGAATTTATTGCTGTTAGAAAACGAAAACTTTTGTTATCACATATTGATTATGAAGAAGTTGGTGGGGGCGATAACGAACCAATGTTAGTAGCCATATTAAAAAACTCTGATGTTTATGTGCCACTAGCTACTTTTGCTCGTCGTGAGGGTGAAGCATGTAATTATGTTCAAATTGGTGATGAGATTAAAAAAGATAATTTATTTACCACAACTGTTGACGAGACAACACCAAGAATGTCTATTATTGAAAAAATAAGAGGAATTATCGGGAATAAAACGGAAAAGAACCCAGAATTATTAAAAGTTCTTCTAAATCACGAATTAAATAATTTATCTAACGAAGATGAAATGCTTAAAGCAAAAGAAGCGGTTTTAGTTAGACAAATGTTCGAATTTGTAGAATTGAAAAAAAATAAAACCATGTTTGTGATTGATAAAGAAACTGGTGATTTTAATAACGAAAAACTAAATTTTGGACATATATTAAGATTCCCACTAAGTTTTTCTTTAGAAGATAACCGAAAAGTAAATTTAATCATAAGTGATAGGGGTGATAAAAATAAATTACATCTTTTAGCACTAACTCGAGACAATATCGCCTTACCACTGATTATTTTTGATAAAGAAACTGGTGAAGTAGTGGTTTCAAATGATTCAGCTTATATTAATAAACAGAAAATAGTTGATAATTTAACAAAGTTAATAATTTTAGCTGACGAAGAAGTGAAGGATGTATCTGTAGATGTAGATAATAAGTATTTTCATAATTATGGTGACGTTGAAATGTATCATGGGAATTTAGAGATATCACCAAAAGCTACTACCAACAGTATTGAATGTTTGACTGGAGTTCAATATCTTCAACGACTTGGTTTAATAAATTTGACTGTAAGGAACATGGAATATAAAACCGAAAGATCATATCGAAAAAGAACTACTCCAGAAATAAGTAGTAGGATAAGGGAAGAGTTAGATGAACTTTTAGATAATTTTGATGGCAGTAATAGTCTAAAAAATGAAAAAAATTTTCTGGGTTATATTGTCGATCGTTATGTCAAAAATATTAAAAGTAATTTAATTAATTTTTCTGAACAGATTTGCCAGGAATTAGAAGTTTCCAAGCAGTTTGAAACTGCTATTGGATCAACTACTAAATCTGAGGAACTAATTATTAATAAATTTTTTAAAATGTTTTCTAAAAAAAGTAATTATACCGGACAAATTAATAATATTAATCTTATAAATACAACAGCGAATGCTAGAGTAGATGTGAGACTTGAGAATCCTAAGGATACTTTTTATAGTTTAGTAATCAGTACACTACCACTGGCTATGGTAGATGTTGAACCAATTGAAGCTTTAAGACTTAACTTTGATACTAAATTGCCACTGTTTAAATTGATGGGTTATTCGGAAAAAGCTAGTCAGGATAGAGCTAAAGATATTTTAGCAATACTTGATTTATTTAAATAGTAAAAAGTATTATTAAATGAGAAATTTATATAAACCCAGTTTTTCTGAAGGACAAATTCGATTATCATATTTAAAGTATGCCAACCCCGCTATTAAACAGGATAGGATAGAAGTAACTGATCAGGAAGTAGAACTAGTAGTATTAAGTACAGTCAATAAATACGAAGGCAGTATTTGGTTAGAAGAAATCAGCTTAGATGTTATTAGAGATGTAGTATCAAATGTTAAATATCTTAGACAATCTAATCAGAATATAACTGACAGAGATATATATATTGATTATTCTTATAAAATTCAACAAACAAACGAAGAATTTGAAAAAAAGAGATTAACGGAATCACTAATTATTCTGCAAGCTATGATGGGTGGTCATATATCAGGTAAGTTACCTTTTTAGTAGATATTTTCATATTTTGACAAATATAGAAGTTATGGTAATATTTTAAGATATAAATCTAAATGTACTGATTAAAAGTCGCTTACTAAATATTTTTATAAGAGATGTTACAGTACCAACTTATAGTAAAAGTTGAAAGGAACTAAAAATGGCAGATAATACAAAAAAACCGGATCAAAAGCAACGGATTCGAATTAGGCTAAAAGCTTATGATCATAAGGTAATAGATCAAGCAGCAAAGCAAATTATTGACACGGCTCTTAGAACTGGCGCTTCACTTGCTGGACCAATACCTCTACCAACTAGGAAGAATACTTTTACGGTTATCAAAAGTCCTCATGTTTATAAAAAGAGTCGAGAACAATTTGAGATGAGGATTCATAAAAGACTTATTGATGTTCTAGAACCAACATCGAAGACTGTAGACTCTTTAATGAGTTTATCTTTGCCTGCTGGTTGTGACGTCGAAATAAAAATGTAACGAACGGTGCCGTATTTTTTTCAACGAATTGACAGATAATACATGTTTATGATAATCTATTACGGTATCTGTTAAATAAATTTTAGCTTTAAGGTTAGGTCGTCTATGTCTGATGATACCGACTTTAGCTAAATTATTTATTAGTTTTTAAAATATATAAAAGAGTTTTTATAAGTGAAACAATTAATTACAAGAAAAATAGGTATGAGTAGCACTATTGCAGAAAATGGTGTTGTTACTGCTGTGACTATGCTTTCAGTACCGAAACAGGTTGTTACTCAAATCAAGACAATTGACAAGGATGGTTATAACGCAGTACAAGTCGGTGGACAGGAAACTAAAAAGGCGTCAAAGCCACTTATGGGTCATGTTAAAAAAGCTAAATTTTTGCCAAAGATTATTAGAGAATATCGGATTATAGAAAATAACAATGAAATTAATGTCGGTGATGAATTAAATCTCGACATTTTTAGTGTCGGAGATAAAATCAATGTTACGGCAGTTTCAAAGGGTAAAGGATTTGCCGGAACTATTAAGAGACACAATTTCCATCGAGGACGTAAAACTCATGGTGGACGTAGTTATCGACGCCCTGGCTCAATCGGATCAATGTATCCTCAACGTATTTTCAAAGGTAAGAAAATGGCTGGACGTATGGGGCATGATCAAGTTACTGTTAAGAATCTAACCATTGATTTTATTGATAATGAAAAAAACGTCATTGGCGTAACCGGTGCTGTACCTGGCCCACGAAAAGCAATTGTTTTATTAAAAGGTGTTAAATAATGGATAATATTATTTATCAAATCAACGGTACTAAAACTTCTAGTAAAATAACTCTTCCAAGCACAGTTTTTGGTATCAAAGAAGTTAATCACAATTTATTACGTGATGCTTATCAGAGTTACTTAGCAAATGGACGTACTAATAATGCTGTAACTAAAACCCGTGGTTTAGTTTCTGGTGGTGGTAAAAAACCATGGCGACAAAAGGGAACTGGACGTGCTAGATTTGGTTCAAGTCGTAATCCGATTTGGCGTGGGGGTGGTATTGCCTTTGGTCCAACTGGTCTAGAAAACTATAGTCGAAAAATTAATGTTAAAAGTAAACGAACAGCCATCAAACACGCTTTATCAGTTAAATTAGCTAATAAAACAGTATTATTTATTAAAGATTCTGATTTAAAATCTACTAAAACAAAAATCTTGGCCACTTCTATTAAAAAATTAGTCGGTGAAAGTAGTGTTTTATTGGTTGTTAAAGAAAAGACAGATAACTTAGTTTTATCAACTCGTAATATTTCGAATATTAAATTGGTTTCGTTTAATTATTTAAATGTTTGGGATATTTTAAATGCCGATAAGATTATTATTGATGCTACTATTGTACCGGATATTGAAAAATGGCTTAACGCGGGGATTAAATAATGGCTACCAATGATATTCTCCCTATTTTAAGTGAAAAAAGTTATGCTATTTCCAAGAAACGTTTTTATGTTTTTTCTGTTCCAAGATCGATTAATAAAATATCAATTGCAAAACAAATTGAAGAACAGTTTGATGTAAAAGTTGCCAGCGTGAACGTAACTACTATAAAAGGAAAAACTAAAAAAGTTATTTCTATAACCGGCAAACGATATCTAAATTCTGAAGGTAGTAGATCGACTATTAAAAAGGCGTATGTGTATTTAAAAGAAGGTTTTTCTTTACCTATATTTGATGCTTTAGAAGAAGAAAATGAAAAAGAAACCAAAACACAAGAAAAATTTGATGAGATAGCAAAAAAAGAAGAATCTAAAAGCACTAAAAAGCCTAGACGTCTATTGTCAAAGAATAAAAAAGAGGAGAAAAAGTAATGGCTATTAAAGCTTATAAACCAACTACTCCTGGTCAACGAGGTAAAACTACTCAAGATTTTTCAGATATTACAACTAGAAAACCATTAAAGTCTTTGATTGTTAAAGTCAAAAAAAATAGTGGTCGAAATAATCAGGGTCGGATTACTACTAGACATCAAGGTGGTGGTGCCAAAACTTTTTACCGCAAAGTTAGTTTTAGATTACCAGATGTGTTTATTGGAACCGTTGAACACATAGAATATGATCCAAATCGTAGTGCTAGAATCGCTCGAGTAAAACAAGATAATGGAAAATATTATTATGTATTAGCGTCATCTGGTATGAAAATTGGTCATGTTATTAGATCTGGTAATGATATTGCAGTTGAAGATGGTAGCCGATTTGTTCTAAAAGATATGCCAATCGGTAGTACTATTCATAATATTGAAATTTATCCTGGTCGGGGTGGTCAATTAGTTAGATCTGCCGGAAATGGTGCCCAGTTAATGGGTCGGGATAACGGATATGCTCAAGTTAGATTACCTAGTGGTGAAGTTCGTTTTATTAATGAATCGTGCACAGCATCAATTGGTGTTATAGGTAATGATCAACACCAAAATGTTAAATTAGGAAAAGCCGGTTCATCTCGTCATCGTGGTATCAGGCCTTCTGTTAGAGGCGTTGTTATGAATGCTGTGGATCACCCTCATGGTGGTGGTGATGGTGGACGACATGGTATTGGTGGTGGAAAAGATCATGGTGCTGCTCCTAAAACCCCATGGGGTCAAAAAACTCTTGGTTATAAAACAAGACGTAATAAGACTTCTTCTAAATTTATATTAAGAAATCGTCACGTAGCGAAAAGGAAATAATAATGTCAAGATCACTGAAAAAAGGACCATACATAGACTTTAAACTAGCCAAAAAAATCAAGGCGCTTGGTAATGAGGATCGTACTATTATCAAAACTTGGGCTAGATATAGTGTCATATCACCAGATTTTGTAGGTAAGACAATTGCTGTTCATAATGGTAAAGTTCATGTACCAGTCTTTATAAGCGAAAATATGGTTGGTCATAAACTTGGTGAATTTTCTCCAACTCGGAAATTTAGATCACATGGTGGAAAGTTAGCAAAGGGTAAATAGGAAATATTATGTCAGTACTTTCAATCGCAAAAGGCGTTAAAATTAGTCCACGTAAAGTTGCTATGGTAGCTACCTTAGTTCGAGGTAGAACAGTTGATGATGCACTAACTATTTTAAACTATACGCAGCGTCGAAGTTCGACTGCTGTATCAAAAGCCATTAAAAGTGCTCAAGCTAATGCCATACATAATCATGGCTATAAATCTGACAGTTTGGTAATTTCAGAAATTTCTGTTACTCATGGTCCTCGGACAAAAAGATTTCGACCAGTTGCCAGAGGTTCCGCTAATGCTTTTATGTTAAGAACAGCTCATATTAGAGTAGTAGTTGATGGAGATCTTAGACCATCTACAAAAACTAAAGAAGCTATTAAAAAGGAGACTAAATAATGGGCCAAAAAGTTAATCCTATATCAATGCGATTACAAACCAATAAAGATTGGTCTAGTAAATGGTTTTCTTCTAAAAAAGAATATGCTAAATTTTTGAAAGATGACCTATTAGTTAGAAGACTAATTAATACAAAATTAGGTAGCAGAGCAGCTATTAATCGTGTTGAAATTAATCGTACTCCTAATTTAGTCACAGTAACAATCTCAACAGCAAAAGCAGGTGTAGTTATCGGACGAGGTGGTACGGGTGCTACTGAGCTTAAAGAAGCTATTGAAAAGATTTATTTAACCCCAACTCGTGTGAACATAGAAGAAATTAAGAAACCCGATTTGTATGCTAAACTAGTTGCTGAAAATATTGCTCATCAATTAGAAAAACGTATGAATTTTAGACGTGCTATAAAATCAGCTTCAGCTAACACCATGAGAGCTGGTGCACTTGGTGTTCGAGTTGAAGTTGCTGGACGATTAAATGGCGCTGAAATGTCACGTCGTGAAAAAGAAGTTGCTGGTTCAGTACCTCTTCATACAATAAGAGCGAATATAGATTTTGCTGAAGTTGATGCTAAAACTGTTGCAGGTCTTATTGGTGTTAAGGTGTGGATATATAAAGGTGAGGTTATTTAAGATGTTACTTCCTAAGAAAACTAAATTTAGAAAAGTTAGAAAAGGCAGAATTAATGGTGTTGCCAGTACTGGTAACTATGTTGCTTTTGGAGACTTTGGTTTAATGGCAATGGAACACGAAAGAATAACTTCTCGTCAGATCGAAGCTTCTAGACAGGCTATGACTCGTTATATTAAAAGAGGCGGTAAAATATGGATACGAATATTCCCTCACATACCTGTAACTAGAAAACCACTTGATACTAAAATGGGTAGTGGTAAAGGTAATCCAGAATTTTTTGTTGCTAAAGTTAAACCAGGTACAATATTATTTGAAATGCAAGGTGTTGATGAAGTAGTGGCCCGTGAAGCTATGCGATTAGCGGCTCATAAATTACCTATTAAAACTAAGTTTTTGATTAGAGGAGAACTCTAAAATGAAAATAGCTGATATTCGAAAATTATCTACACCAGAATTATCTCAGGAAAGTGTTAAATTAAGAGAAGAAATATACAATCTGAAGCATCAACTTAGAGTTGGTCAATTAACTAACCTAAGAAGTATTAAGTTAAAAAGGAAAGAGCTTGCTAGAGTATTAACTGTTCTTTCAGAGCAATTATTAAAGGAGATAAAGTAATGGCTAAAACAATAACCGGTATCGTCTCTTCTAATAAAAGTGATAAAACAATTGTCGTCACAGTATTATCAAAAAAAATTCATCCTTTGTATCGCAAACAATATAAAGTCAGTACAAAGTTTATGGCTCATGATGAAAAGAATGAAGCACAGATTGGTGATAGGGTAATTATTAGTGAATCTAGACCATTAAGCGCTAAGAAACGACACGTTTTAGATAAAATTATTGCTAAACCAACGCTTAGATCTGATGATTTAAGTATTCTTAAAAATGATGATACAAAAACCGAAGAAGCTGGAGAAAAGTCATGATCCAACAAGAATCAAGATTAACAGTTTGTGATAATTCTGGAGCCAAAGAAATCTTATGTATTAGAGTCCTAGGCGGAACAAGAAAGAGATATGCCAGAGTTGGTGATATGATAGTTGCTACTGTTAAACAGGCTAATCCAAGTGGTGTTGTTAAGAGAAAGACTGTTGTCCGAGCGGTAGTAGTTAGAACTAAAGATCAGATTAGGCGATCTGATGGTTCAACTATTAAATTTGACGATAATGCAGCTGTTATTATCGGAGACGATAAATTACCTAAAGCCACTAGAATTTTTGGGCCTGTACCGAGAGAATTAAGAGAATTAGGCTATGCTAAAATTATTAGTTTAGCACCGGAGGTTTTGTAATGTTAGGACAATATAAAATTCGTTTAAAGAAAGATGATTTAGTCATTATTCGAGCTGGTAAAGATAAAGGAAAAACTGGTAAAATTTTATCTGTTCATCCCAGAGAAAATAAGGTAACGGTTGATGGCATTAATATAGTTAAAAAGCATATTAAACCCAACAAAGCCTACCCTCAAGGTACAATATTAGAAGTTATAAAACCGATATATGTTTCTAAAGTTAGTATTTTAGACCCTGAGACTAAGAAACCAAGCCGTATTGGTTATAAAATATCTGATGATGGTACTAAGAAAATTCGTGTTTATAAAATCTCGTCTAAGGAGATAAAGTAATGGTTAAAAAAGCTGATAAAATGTTAACTACTCGTTCTCGTTTATACCAATTATATATGACAGTTATAGTACCAGAATTAATGACTGAACTTAAAGTTTCTAATCTTTTTGAAGTTCCAAAACTTGACAAGATTGTTATTAACTCTGGGCTCGGTAAATCTAAAGATGATAAAAAAGTTATAGACGCAGCTGTTAATACACTTACGAAAATTACTGGACAAGCACCGGTGCCTACGATGGCTAAAAAATCAATCGCCAGTTTTAAATTACGAGAAGGCAATCAAATAGGTATTAAAGTTACTTTAAGAAAAGATCGCATGTATGATTTTTTGGATCGTTTGATCAACATTGTACTTCCTCGTCTAAGAGATTTTCATGGTGTAAGCGTTAAAGCCTTTGATAAACAAGGTAATTATAGCTTAGGTTTAGTAGACCAATCTGTTTTTCCAGAATTAACATTTGATGAAACAATCGTAGCTCATGGTTTGCAAGTAAATTTTGTATTTAAGGCAAAAAATCCTGAACATAATTTAATATTATTAAAAAAATTTGGTATGCCTTTTGAAAAGGAGATAAAGTAATGGCTAAAAAATCAATAATTGCTCGAGATGAAAAACGTAAAATGATGATTGCAAAGTATGCTGCTAAACGAGTTGAACTTAAAAAAATCGGTGATTTGGAAGGATTAGCCTTATTGCCTAGAAATTCTTCAAGAACTCGGTTAACTAATCGTTGCATAGAAACAGGTCGTCCTAGGGGATATATGAGGCAATTTGGTTTATCTAGAATTTCATTTAGAGAACATGCTTCTAAAGGTGAAATCCCTGGTATAACTAAGGCTAGTTGGTAATAAGGAGTAAATGATGAGTAAAACTACTACTGATCCGATCGCTGATATGTTGACTCGTATTCGCAATGCTATTTTAGTTAGTAAAAACGAAGTGATACTACCTCATAGCAAAATTAAAGAATCAATCGCGAAACTTTTGAAGGATAGTAACTTTTTAAATAACGTTGAGGTTGTCAAATTACCGTCTGTTGGTCAATTATTAAAAATTAAAATTAACGATGTTTCTGCTAATTCAGTAATTACAGATATTAAGAGAGTGTCTAAACCGGGTCGAAGAGTTTATGTTTCCTCTAAGGAAATCCCGTTAGTTAAAAAAGGTAGAGGGATAATAATTATTTCTACTTCACAAGGTATTATGACTGGCGACATTGCTAAGTCACGTAATTTGGGTGGTGAGATTATTTGTCAGGTTTATTAATATAAGAATAGTAAGGAAAGTATTATGAGTCGAATAGGAAAACTACCTATCAAAATACCAGAAGGTGTGACAATAACTGTCGATCCTGATACGATTTTGGTAGTCGGGAAAAAAGGTCAATTATCAACAGCTACTTTGCTAGATATATCTGTTGACATAAAGGATAATTTACTAACAGTTAAACGTAATTCTGATTTACCAAAAATCAGAGCTAAGCATGGATTAATGAGAGCACTAATTAATAATATGGTAATTGGTGTTACAGAAGGTTTTGAAAAAAAATTAGAGATTAATGGTGTTGGTTATAAAATTGCTATGAAAGGTACTGATTTAAATTTAAGCATTGGTTTATCTCACGATGTTTTATATAAAGTGCCTAAAGATATACAAATCACCACAGAACAAAACGTTATAACAGTTAATGGTATATCTAAGCAAAAAGTCGGACAAGTGGCAGCTGATATTAGAAAACTGAAAAAACCTGAACCTTATAAGGGTAAAGGTATAAAATATGTCGGTGAACATATTATACGTAAAAGCGGTAAAAGCGGTAAGGATAAATAAGTATGAGTAAACTAACTGTTAAATTAAAGCATCAATTATTACGTAAAAAACGAATTCGTAGTATTATTCATGGTACCGACCAACGACCGAGATTGTCTGTTCATATATCAATTAAGCATGTAAGTGCTCAATTGATTAATGATGATAATAATATAACTTTGGTCTATGCAACAACAGTCGGTAAAACAAAATTAGTTAATAATTTATCAAAAAAAGCTGAATATGTTGGTCAAGAAATAGCTAAAAAAGCTCTTAAGGCTGGTTATAAAAAAGTTGTATTTGATAGAAACGGTAAAAATTATCATGGTAGAATTAAGATTCTAGCTGATGCGGCTAGAACTACTGGATTGGAGTTTTAAATGGTAGAAAGTAAAATGTCTAAAAAAAACGATAATGTCGTTCAAGAAAAAATATTTGAAGAAAGAACACTTGAAATTGGTCGTGTAGCTCGAGTTGTTAAAGGTGGTCGTCGTTTTAGATTTCGAGCCTTGGTTGTTGTTGGTGATAATAAAAGTCAAGTTGGCATTGGTATTGCAAAAGGAGCTGATGTTACGTCAGCAGTTACTAAGGCTGCTGAAGTAGCGAAGAAAAACCTAATAATTATTCCAATACATAAAGGAACTTTACCGCATGATGTTCAGGCTAAAACTGGTGGCTCTAATATTTTACTAAAGCCTGCGACTGCAGGTACTGGGCTAATCGCTGGAGGTGTAGTTAGAACTATTTTAGAAGTTGGTGGTTTGCATAACGTTCTTAGTAAATCACTTGGTTCATCAAATAAAGTCAATACAGCTTATGCTACAATTGCAGCTTTAAAGTTATTAGTACCTGCTGATCAATGGATTACTTCACAGAGTAAAGAGGTTACTAATAAAAAAAGAGGTAGAGTATGAAGTTTAATGAACTTAAAGTAAATAAGGTTAAAAATAAGCGTAGATTAGGACGTGGCATTAGTGCAGGTCAAGGCAAGACAGCTGGCCGTGGCACGAAAGGTCAAAAATCCCGAACTGGTTCGAATAGTAAACCAGGATTTAGTGGTGGTCAAAATCCTCTAATGCAACAATTACCTAAGTTACCGGGTTTTAGAAGTCATATCATTAAACCTATAATTGTCAGCACAAGTCAATTATCTACTTTAAAAAATTCTGTAATTGATGCTAATTCTCTATTTGAATCAGGTCTATTACCAAATCCTCATGTTAAAGTTAAATTATTATTTGATTTACCTGTTAAGAAAAAATTAATAGTAAAACTTACCGGGGCTAGTCAGAAAGCTATTGATAGTATTGAAGAATTAGGTGGATCATTTGAAAAAGTTGACAGAATTGCTCGATTAAAGAAAACTAAATAGTTTTTATATTTTAATTATCGTAGAATATTAATAGTAAAATAAGAATTGTTATAGATGAATTGGAAAGTAATTTGGCGCTCATTAAAAGAGAAAGATATGAGAAATCGTATCTTGGCTGTCGCTGGTATTATTATTGTTTTTCGAGTTTTAGCTCAAATACCAGTTCCAATTGCTAATGCACAAACTTTACATCAGGTATTACAAAATCTTTTTAGTTCTTCACACGCTCCACAATTACTAAATTTTATTAACGTTTTGTCTGGGGGTGCACTTGCTAATTTTTCTATTATGATTGCTGGACTTGGTCCGTATATTAATGCTTCAATTATTATGCAATTACTGACAAAAGCTATTCCTAAACTAGAAGCTCTTCATAAGGATGGTGAATTCGGTCAAAAGAAAATTAATCAGTACACCCGAATTTTAACTTTTCCGTTAGCTATTATTCAATCAATTGGATCAATCTTTTTAATTAAACAAGCCGCTCAAAGTATTGGCGGTATTAGCAATATTACTGCTAATGCTTCATTAATGCAGTGGGTGTTAATGGTCAGTGCTTTAACCGGAGGCTCAATGTTATTAATGTGGCTAGGTGAGTTAATTACAGAACAAAGTATCGGTAATGGAATATCTCTTATTATTACAGTCGGAATTGTTAGTAGCTTACCGGCTAATATATCAAATATTATAAATTCGGTCGGTAAACGTCCGGACTGGCATATATTTAATATTTTATTACCTTTTTCTAGAACTACCTTTTATTACGCCGTTATAGTTATCGGCTCAATTTTGCTAGTTACTTACCTGGTAGTGATGTTAAATGAAGCTTCACGAAATCTGACAGTAAATTACGCGAAACGTGTTCAGGGTAATAGAGCTTATGGTGGTGTTACAACCGTACTACCAATTAAACTTATAACTGCGGGTGTTATACCAATCATTTTTGCTGTTGCCTTTTTAAGTGTACCAAGTTTCGTTGGTCAATTGTTAGAAGGAGTACATGGTTCTAATTGGGCGGCTATTGGTCTTAAATTAGTTACTTGGTTTTCTGCTCCATCCGCGACTAGCTTTAAAACTGAGGGTTTAATTGCTTACATATATCCTGCGGCATACTTTTTATTAGTCTTTGTTTTTACATATTTTTATACTTCGATTACGTTCAATGCTCAGGAAATTGCCGAGAACTTACATAAACAGGGCGGATTTATCGAAAATGTACGATCTGGTGTCCAGACTGAAAAATATCTATCTAAGATAGTTAATCGATTAACCCTTTTTGGTGCTTTGAGTTTAGGGATACTAGCTTTGATGCCTATTTTAGCTCAATTATTTGTCACAGTCAGTATAACGGTCGGTGGGACATCAATTTTAATTTTGGTTTCAGTTGCATTACAAACTTTGCGTGCAATTGAATCCCGTGCTTATATGGTAACTTATGATAATTATACTGAAGCTGATTTTTTTCATGATGAGAAATCACCAGATAAAAAAACTAAACGACTTAAAAGTTTGTTATTTAAGAAAGCTCAGTCGTAAGATATAATTATTACTGAACGATCTAAAATTAGTAATAATAGATTTGGAAACATAGATTATTTGATGTACACTCAAAGTATAGTAATAAACTAACTAGATTAAAGTTAGTTTGGTGGTTAGTATACTTTACAAAAAAATATTAACTGCTATAATTAGATGGTTGTTATATTTATGGCTAATAATAAAGAAGTAATTGAGTTAAATGGTACTATCGTTGAGACATTACCTGGTACTCAATTCAGAGTAGAACTTGAAAATGGTCATAAGATTATAGCTCACGTTGCTGGTAAGATGCGTAAACATTACATTCGTATTGTACCAGGTGACAGCGTAACGGTTGAGTTGACACCTTACGATCTAACTAAGGGTCGGATAACCTATCGCAAATCTTAATAATAAAGCAGTGTGTCATAAATTCGAGAAAGGATGATGATCCGCATGAAAGTGCGTGCAAGTGTTAAAAAAATTAGTCCTGATGATAAAATAGTCCGTCGCAAAGGACGAATTTATGTTATTAATAAATTAAAGCCTAAGCATAAGCAGAGGCAAGGTTAAATATGGCTAGAATTTCTGGTATTACAATACCTAACGATAAACAAATTTGGGTTTCGTTGACCTATGTTTATGGTATTGGACCAAAGATTAGTCGAGATATTCTAAAAAAGACAGGAATTGATGAAACAATTCGCGTTAAAGACCTCACAGATAATGATATTACTAAGATACAAGACGTCATTAATGAAAGTTTAATCGTTGAAGGTGAATTACAGCGTATAATAACCACTAATATTAAACGACTTAAAGACATTAAATCATATCGGGGTCTAAGACACAGTGCTAATCTTCCATCTAGAGGACAAAGAACGAAAACAAATGCTAGAACTAGAAGAGGTAAAAAGACTACCGTCGGTGGAACTGCAAAGAAAGTAGCATCAAAAACTTAAGAGGTGATTGTAAGGATTATATATGGCTGATACAGTTGTTAAAAAGAAGAAATCAAAAAAAGTTGTAAATAGCGGACAAGTTCATGTCCTTGCTACATTTAATAATACAATAGTAACTTTTACTGATAATTCCGGGAATGTACTAACAACATCGAGTTCTGGTGCTTGTGGGTTTCGTGGATCTAAAAAAGGCACAGCATATGCTGCCCAAGTAGCAGCTGAAAAAGCCGGTCAACTCGCAAAACAACAGTATGGTTTTATTAAATCAGACGTTTTTATTAAAGGGATTGGCTTGGGTAGAGATGCGGCTGTTAGAGCGTTAAACACATTGGATATAGTTGTTGAATCGATTACAGATAAAACGGGTGTAGCACATGGTGGTGTAAGGCCTAGAAAGGCAAGAAGGGTTTAATCTTATGGCAGTAGAACGTCAATCAATTGTTAAAATGAGTCGACGTGAAGGTTATGCACTTCACCCTAAAGCACACAAGGCACTTGTCAAACGATCTGTGTTGCCTGGATTTAATACAAATTCTAGAGGAAGATCGGGAGGTAGAGGAAGTCAATACTCTCTTCAATTACGAGAAAAACAAAAAGTTAAAAGAATTTATGGTTTACTTGAAAAACAATTTTCAAATTTGATGAAATTAGCTAATCGAACTAGTGGACAATCTGGATTAATATTATTACAATTATTAGAACAAAGATTAGACAACGTTATTTATCGGGCTGGTTTTGCTCCATCCAGACGTTCTTCTAGACAATTAGCTACTCATGGTCATTTCCTACTTAATGGCATAAGAGTAGATATTCCATCTATTCGATTAAAGGTCGGTGATAAGATTACATTACGACCAAAATCAGTTAAGTCTAGTTATTTTACACACATTGATGATAATAGTCCTGCTCCTGCTGAAATCCCTAGCTGGTTAAAAATTAACCGAAAAAAATTCGAAATTTCTGTTGTCGGTATTCCGAGTCGAGACGATGCCGAAGTCGATATAAATGAACAATTAATAGTAGAATATTACTCACGATAAGAGAGGAAAGAGTTAAATGTCAAATAATATATACACACCAAATATAATCGATGTAAGTGATCATACCGATACAAGTGCTACTTTTATTATTGAACCCCTTCATAGCGGTTATGGTAACACCCTTGGTAATTCCCTTAGGAGAGTTTTGTTATCAAGTATTTCTGGAGCTGCAGTTACGGCTTTTAAGGTAGAAGGTGTTACACATGAATTTACCGATATTCCTGGTGTAAAAGAAGATATTGTAGACATAATGCAGAATATTAAAGGAATCCGTTTCCGAGTGTATGGTGATGAAAAACATGTTCTTAGATTGAGTAAAAAGGGTAAGGGCGTTGTAACTTGTAAAGATATAACATCTGATGCTGATGTTGAAATAGTTAATCATGATCATGTTATCGCTAATATTGATGACGATAAGGCAGAACTTGTTATTGATTTAGTAGTAGAGATAGGTAGGGGATATAGAACTATTGAGGAAAGTACAATAAAAAAACCAAGCGACATGATCGCAGTCGATGCTATTTATAGTCCCGTTCTTAGAGTTAGATATAAGGTTGAAAACACTCGTGTCGGGCAAGCAACAGATTTAGATAAATTATTAATTACTATTGATACAGATGGTTCAATTACGCCACGTGATGCATTTGAAGAAGCAGCAGCTATTTTGATTAATCAATACACCGCTTTAGCGGGCAAGACAAGAATAGTTCCAAAAGTAGAAGAAGATGAATTTAATAATGATATTGATGCTGCTAATTCAGATTCATTGAACCCAGAAGATGAGAATTCTTTACTTAACACTTCAATTGAGGATTTAAACTTATCAGCTCGTACTACTAATGCACTTGTTAACAATGATATTCATACTATTAAAGATCTGTTTGCTTTAAATGATGCTGAACTAAAAGATTTAAAAGGATTTGGTAGCCGTGCTCTCGATGAAGTAAAAGAAAAGTTAGCAGAATTGGAGCTTTAATATGCATCGTCATGGATATAAAGGAAGAAAATTTCACAGAGAAAAAGATCAGAGGAACGCTCTTATTAAGGGTTTAGCTGACTCTTTAATAAAATATGAATCTATTGAGACAACTTTACCTAAAGCCAAAGAGGTTTTACCTTATGTTGAAAAATTAATAACTAAAGCTAAAAATAACTCCTTACACAATCGTAGGCAGGTTATAGCAAAACTACAAACAGTTTCAAGTGCTCATAAGCTAGTTGATGAGATTGCTCCTAAATTAACTTCTCGTCAAAGTGGTCATCTTAGAATTGTTAAAACTAAAATGAGACAAGGGGATAATACGCAACTTGCTAAAATTTCATTTGTTGATGATTTAAAGAATCAAGAGATTGTACCCGATAATGTTGCAGCTACAAAAACGACAATTAAAACACCTTCTAACAAAGTAGAGGAAGCTAAAAAATGAAAACTTACAGCGCAAAACCAACTGATGTAAAAAGAATGTGGTATCTATTTGATGCTAGTGAATTACCGCTAGGTAAAATGTCTACAAAGATAGCCAAAACGTTAATTGGTAAAGATAAAGTTCAGTTTACAAAACACATTGATTGTGGTGATTATGTAATTGTTATTAACTCGGACAAATTAGTTATGACTGGTAATAAATACACCGATAAAATATACTACAAACACAGTAATTATCCTGGTGGATTAAAGGAGACAGCTTTGAAGGATATGATAATAAAAGATTCTAGAAATGTTATTTTTCAAGCTGTACGTGGTATGCTACCAGTTAACAAATTACGAGCAGATAGGTTAAATAGACTTAAAATATTCAAGGACGATAATCATTTACATCAAGCACAACAACCAACAATAATTTCACTTAAGGATCTTAAATAATGGCACAGAATAATTACTATTATGCATTAGGACGTCGTAAAAGATCTACTGCACGTGTTAGGATACAAAAAGGTAATGGTAATATAATTATTAATTCTAAACCTATTAATGATTATTTTTCGGCATCAAAAAGTATTATAAATAAGATACTTGAACCATTTATTCTTTTAGACATTTTTAATAAATATGATGTCAGCGTTCTAGCCTCGGGTGGCGGACAGGATGGTCAAGCAGAGGCTATCCGGTTAGCTATATCTAAGGCTATAGTCACAATGAATGATGACTATAAGGGTACGCTTAAAAAATCTAATCTATTGAGTCGTGATTCAAGAGATAAGGAACGCAAAAAATTTGGTCTCAAAGGCGCTAGAAAACAAAGACAATTTACTAAACGTTAACTTACAAAATTTTATTTTAAATTAATAAAAGTATTCCTTAAGTTAATGTATAATTAATATAAAGAATTATGGAAAATAAGGATATTATTTTAACAGGCATAAGAGCTAATGGTGAATTAACATTAGGAAATTATCTAGGTGCTATTGTTCCAATGGTCAAGCTACAGAATAAGTATGCTAACTCTCATCAAATAAATATGTTCGTTCCAGATCTTCACAGTTTTACAACTCCCATTAATCATAATGACCTATATTTAAAAATTATTGATAGTCTAAAATTTTATGTTGCAGCTGGGATTGATCTTAATCTAGATAATGTCTATATCTATCGACAAAGTTTCATATCTGCACATAGTGAACTGACTTGTATATTAAATAACTTTACAAGTTATGGTGAGTTATTACGAATGACTCAGTTTAAAGAAAAATCTGATCAACTCAAAGATAATTTCATATCAGCCGGATTATTCGATTATCCGGTATTAATGGCAGCCGATATATTATTATATGGTGCTTTATGGGTACCAGTTGGTGATGACCAAAGGCAACACTTAGAATTAGCGAGGAACTTATCAATCAGGTTTAATAATAAATTTAATCAGAGGCTATTTGTTGTGCCTAATACTTGGGAAAAACAACAGGAATTTATTGGACGAAATAATGGTGCAAGAATCATGAGTTTAAAAAATCCTAATAATAAAATGAGCAAATCATTATCTGATCCAAATGGTACGATATTACTTACAGATAACCCAGAAAATGCTGCCACAAAGATTATTAATGCCACAACTGATTCGGTTGGTATTATTAATTATAATATTGAAAACCAACCAGGTATTACTAACCTACTAGACATCTTGGCATTATTAATTGATGAACCGTTAGAAAAGATTATTAAAAATTGGCAAGGTAAAAAAAGTTATATAGAATTAAAAAAAGCTGTGGCAGATGAAGTAAAAATCTTTCTTACTAATTTCCAAAAGAAATTATTAGAAATTGATGAAACTTCACTAATGAGAAAACTTGAATCCAGTGAATATTTAATGAGAGATGTAGCTACTCAAAGATTATATAAAATCCAACAGGTTGTTGGTCTTAGACCTTGATGATCTTACGCGTTAAAACAGTAGACGATATAAGATTAGATGTATATTTATTAAAGCAATTATCTGATAAATATAATCGATCCTACATTAAAAAAAATATTGTCAGTGGAAGAGTTAAAGTTAACGGAAAAGTTGTTTTAAAAGCTGGATATAAGATTCATTTATCTGACATTATTCAAATTAATGTTATTAAAGACAGTGTTCAACTTATTGATATACCTATAATTTTCGAAAATGAGGACGTGATTGTAGTTAATAAACCAACAGGTATCCTAAGCCATAGTAAAGGTCCTATACTTGAAGAAAGTACTGTTAGCTCCTGGGCACTAGAAAAGTTAACCTGTTTGACGGGAAATAGAGCAGGAATAGTGCATCGTTTAGACCGACCAACTAGTGGTGTAATGATTTTGGCTAAAAATATAAATGCTCTCAATTTTCTACAAAAACAATTTTCAACTCGAAAAGCAAAGAAAGTCTATTATGCAATTGTTCATGGTATACCAAAAGAATTAGAGGCAATCATCGATATTCCTATTGCTCGTAATATTACTAATCCCAAGAGTTTTATTGTTTCAAAAAATGGAAAAACGGCCCAAACTAAATATAAAGTCATTAAAACAAATCACACTAAACAATTAACCCTATTAAGGTTAATGCCTTTTACTGGTAGAACACATCAACTACGCGTACACTTAAGCTACTTAAATTTACCAATATTAGGTGATACTTTATATAATAAAAATGAAAAGTCTGCTGTAAGCAGAATGTACTTACATGCTTATAGTCTAGAAATTAATATACCTAATAATCTAAAACGTAAAAAATTTGTTGCAAAGCTACCCGATGAATTTAATAGTATAATGAATGAAAAAGATGGATAAGATTATTTTACATGATATTGTGAATAAAAAAATATCGAATTTTATTAAAAATCCATTTCATGCTCTATTAATTACGGGACAAACTGGGGTTGGTAAGACCTATTTAGCAAGTAATCTAGCAGCTTCATTATTAAATCTCGATATTAAAAAAATAAATGGTTCAGCAAATTTCCTGATTTCTGTCGATGAAATTAACACACCGGGTATGGAAAGAATTAAAGTAATTAAAGATTTTTTAGGATATAAAACAAATTATAAAGGTGTAATTAACAGAATAGTATTAATAGACAAGGCAGATTTATTATCAATTGAAGCCAGTAATTCATTATTAAAACTACTAGAAGAACCACCCCAAGGTAGTTTAATTATTCTGTTGTCTAAAAATAAATCTAACATCTTAAATACTATTATTTCTCGCGTTCAAATCATTGAGATTATAAAGCCACCTAAAGAAGAATTGATAAACTTCTTTCAAACTGAAATGTCAGATAAAAACGAAGTACTACATGCTTATTTTGTATCAAACGGATTACCTGGATTAATGTATGATATATTAAATAATAATCGTCAAGACTTAAACCTTGCAACAGACTATGCTCGTAAATTTTTAACAGCTAACAATTACCAAAGAATAGTTCTAATTAATCAGTTCTCAAAAGATAAACAAATGACATATTATATATTAAAAATTATTCAACAGATGTCTCAACTGAATTTAATGCAAAATAAAATTAATGATAGTTGGATTAATATAAACAAAAAAATTTATGAAGCTTTAGATCAAATTAATAACAATACCCAACCCAGGTTAGTAATGTTAAATTTAATAGTTAGTATGATAGTATAGGTGTTATAATATAATAAATGTACGGATTATTAATTATTGTAGCATTTGCCTTAATGGCCTATTTACACGGTATAATTAAAGATGATGAATATGCAAATGTTTCTAGAAAAGTTAGTGAAAGGTTAAATAAGCTTTGGGATATAGCTCATTTAAGTATGAGGGACAATCGCTTTTTAAGAGCTGAAAAAGCATTGCTAACAATTCTTAAAATTGATGAAAAAAACGCAGCTGCCTATAATAGGTTAGGTATATTATATGCTAAACGAAAAGAATTTAAAGATGCTATTGATTGTTTTGAAATAGCGTCTAGTATAGATTCAACACCATCAAGTTTACATAATTTAGGTCTGATATATTTTGAAACAGAGAATTATGATAAAGCTGCTATAGCTTTCGAACAAGCTATAAAATTAGAATATAATTTGGCAGCTAGACATGTTGCGTACGCTAAAGTACAAGAAAAAATAGGGAATATAAAACTAATGATAGAAGAGCTCAATATAGCTGCTAAATTGGAACCATCAAAACAAACTCTTGGTTTGTTACATAAAGTATATAAAGATCATGGGTATGTCAAGGAAGCTGATCAAGTCGCTTATAAACTTAAAAAGTTTAAAAAAATACCAAATAAACTGAGAGTCTTAAAACGTCCAAAACGAGTTGTAGTTTAAAATTTTATCTGATAAACTACCTGTATAATTGTTGCCGACATAGCTCAGTGGCCAGAGCGGCTGTTTTGTAAACAGCGGGTCGTGGGTTCAAATCCCTCTGTCGGCTCCAATAATAATATGTATGAAATTTGCAGGGATAGTGAAGTGGTTAAACACGGTAGACTGTAAATCTATTGGCTATGCCTTCGGGGGTTCGAATCCCTCTCCCTGCACCAATAAATTTAACTAGCATTTGTTTATGAATGTTATTTTGTATTATCGTGATTTATGTATGAAATTTGCAGGGATAGTGAAGTGGTTAAACACGGTAGACTGTAAATCTATTGGCTATGCCTTCGGGGGTTCGAATCCCTCTCCCTGCACCAAGCCATCTTAGCTCAGTGGTAGAGCACTTCCATGGTAAGGAAGGGGTCTCGGGTTCAAATCCCGAAGATGGCTCCATGATAGCGTATTAATTTAATATTATTTTATTTTATAGTTTACATTTTGTCTTAATCTGTTAATATAGTAAGAAGAATATTTAATTATAAAAAGAGTAATAGATGGCAAAAAAAGGCGATAAGCGTAAAATAATTGGTTTAGTAAGTGAAGAGAGTGGAGAGCGTATATATTATACGTCTAAAAATTCTACCAACACGCAAGCTAAATTATCATTAAAAAAATATAGTCCAAAATTACGTAAACACGTTTTATTTACTGAAACAAAAAAATCACTAGGTCGTAACGAAGTAAAACCCAAGAAATAAAACTAACTTAAATATTTAAATTTATATCTAGTATAGTATTAATCAGTTCAGCCTGACTCCAGACTAGTGGTTCAACAGAGATACTATAACCTGATTCTGCCTCGTATTGTTCACCTAGTGATCCTGTAATGGTTTGTTTATTTATAACCCATTCTAGTAAATTATTAGCTGTTTGGATATTATTCTGCATTATATAAAACTGTATTAACCATAACGTAGTAACAATCCAAGGATTTCCTGAGTATTTATTATTGCGTCTAAAGTATGAGTCGTTTTTATACCGTATCACTCCACTACTAGGGGTTACATTAAATAAATTATCTTCAATAGTTTTAGCAGTCGACAAAAGTTTTTGGTCAGAACTTTTCAGTTTGGCAAACATAAAAGCTCCATAGAGACTGGACATATCAATAGTCGAGTCTTTAATAGTTGAACCGTCAGGTTTTAATAAAAATCCTTTGATATAATAGCCGCTAGAATCATCATATAACTTATCAAAGTTTGATTTAATTTTATCTAGAGTTATCTTCCAAACAGAAATAAATTCTGTTTTATTAAGATGGTATGATAAATTTATAGCTGAAGTTAAACCAGCAATAACAGTCGACACAGTATAGGTTGATGTTAAAAACTTTTCTTCCCATAAGTCGTAGCTGGCATGAGGTAATCCAGTTTGATCGTCAATATATGAAGATATGAAATTACCTATTGGTGCAATTAATTTATCATAACAACTTTCAACAAAATTAATATCATTAGATGTATTTAAATACTCTTCTAACATGAACAGTACAATAGCAGTTTCATCTTCTTGAATTGCTAAATCTGGTTTACCGTTAATAATTAAAGGTAACCATGTACTACCGATAGATCGATCGGGTTGATACTTATGCAGTAGATACCCATCAGGATGAATTATAGACTTACAAAATTCAAAAAAATTTTTAGCTTCATCGAAATGACTCAGTCTTATTAAAGGCCATAAAGCAAAACAAGCATCTCTGGGCCAACAGTAGGCATAATAATCTCTACCATAATTAAATATACTAGAATCACCACTAGCTATAATAGAGCCACGATTATCAATATGAGCTTTGATTATGAGGGCACTTTTAATTGATTCGTCTTTATATTTAAAATCAGGATAATAATTGTATCTGCTCCATGTTTGCCAATGTTGTTTAGCATAAGACAAACGGCTATCCATAGGATTATTCATATATTGTTCGTTTAAATCGCGAGCATCAAGCTGGTTAGTCGCAGCTATAATCCAATAATCTAAATATAATGATTGATTAGCATCAAATTTATTTGTAAATCTTATAGTACTATCAACCGAGGAATGTTCAACTGGATTATTTGATAGTTTGCCATCTTCTGCGTCTTTGTAAGTACCTATTTTACCCTCAACATGATAATTACCCATAGCATATTGATCGAAGGATGTACCATTGGAAAATTTACCGTTAATGATTAATGAAGTTTTACCTTTATAGTTATAAACATAGTGCTTGTCTGGAACATATAAAACAGTATCAGCTCTACCATCAGCCGAAATTATAAAAACTTGATGCATAAATATACGTATTTCTCGTTGTTTATTTTCTTGGTTGATAATTTTAATCCGACGTATAAAAGAATCAAAATCTGGATCAATATAATCATTAAATTCTAATTTTATGTGTAATGATTTGTTTTCCATTGTGATAGAACTTATTAAACAATTAGTTTCATAATTTAAATTTATAATCCAACTACCATCATTTATCCAACTAAAAATACCATCAACGTAGATGCCGATTTTATGATGACAATCTCTAGCTGTAGTTAAATTTTCTTGTCCAACGAAAGGAAAATAAAAATCATTAACTAGGCCATATTTATCTAAACCAACGAAGATTTGATTATTGCTGAGTACTATTGGTCTCGCCATGTTAAACAATAATTCCTTGATTAATTAAACGAAACTTTAAATCTTGGAATGTATTCATAAAGTTAATATATGCTTCATAAGGCGAATTATAAGGACTGAAATAGGCATGTATATCACCGTCGTTAAACCATTTGGTACACATATAATAAAAATGATCAGATGTCTGTAATTTGCGCCAATCATTAACTAACTCAGGATTGTTACTACTTAAAATAAAAGGTTCTAAAGAGTATAATGCGTTAATAGCATTAGTTTGCATATTATTACCAAGCCAGGCAGATAGGTCTCTTTCAGTATCGGCCCAGGTTACGGTATAAGGCATATCAAGTTTATCAACTGGTTCATTTTGATCAATTAGTTCTGACATAGTTTTAAAATCATGTACGGGATTTTTTAGCCATTCTTTAAGGAGATGTTTCAGAAAATTAAAAATACCTGATTCATCCCATTGGTGTTCTCCAAAAGTTTCATAATCCATGAATAAGTTAAAATTAGTGGCATTTTTATCTTCTGATAGCCAATGCGAGAACTTATCTGCCGTTAATGGCCATTCTGACCAGTTTCTATCACCGAATCTAAAAGCAATGTCGTCTGATAATTTATAATTCTTTGTTAATAGTTTAATTTTAGATGTATTGACCGGTTGATAGACAAAATTAGGACTACGCCAATCCAGAATCGGATCCCAACCTTCTGATAATATACCCTTGTAACCAGCTTGTTCAGCCCATATGGCTAAATCATTATTGTAAGCTAATTCTGTATTTCGAAAAACTTGGGGAATATAATTAAATAATTCTTGGATTTTGTCTCGATGAATTTTAACTTGGGTTTCAAATTCGTTTTTAGAATAAAAAAAGGCTAAGGAATGATAATAAGTTTCAGCTAATATTTCCACTTGGTTGGTTTTAATTAGTTCTTGAAATGAGACTAAAACTTCTGGAGCCCACATTTGGAATTGTTCGAGAATTGTCCCACTAATAGATAAATTTAATTTAAAGTTCTTGTTCTTGTTTAATAGTTCTAGTAATAACTGATTAGTTGGTAGATATGATTTTTCAGTAATTTTATGAATTATTTTTTCATTGTTAGTGTTATCATCTTGATTTGAATTAAAATAACTATGGTCAACTCCAGTATCAAACACTGTGTAGTGCTTTATTCTATATGGTTGATGAAGATGTAGGTATAAGACAATTGATTTTTGACTCATGTACTTACCTCTAGTAATTTTTTATGATATAAGTTTTTTATTTTATCGGCCGAACTATCCCAAGATAAATTTACAAGTTCTTGTTTTGAATTGTTCAATAATTCAACTTCGAGAGCTGGATTATTAATTAAACCATGAATTTGATTTATCATTTCTTTAATATCCCAAAAGTTTATTTTTAAACAGTGATTTATAATCTCACTAACCCCTGATTGTTTTGAAATTAAAACCGGAGTTCCGTATCCAATTGCTTCTAAAGCCGTTAAACCAAATGGTTCTGATATAGAAGGCATGACAAATAAATTACCTATAGCAAGTGAGTCTCGTAAATTCTTACCACGTTGAAATTCAGTAAACAATACATTTGCTCCAATACCTAGGTCAGCAGATAATCCCAGTAGTTCATTGTACTGCTCGCCACTACCTTGTATAAGTAAAATTGTTTTTGGGTTACGACGAATTACTTCTTGCAAAGCATGAAGTAAATTAGGTAAACCTTTTTGAATAGTAATTCTACCAATACTAGTAATAATTTTATAACCATTTTGTTTTAAACAGGCTAGATACGTATGAGCTGTTTGATTAGAGATTGGCTCGATATCGTCAAAATTAATGCTGTTATGGATTACTTCGATTTTATCTGCTGGAATATTGTAATCTTCGATAATTTTATCTTTTGTTCGATTTGAAACTGCCACAATATGATCAGCCATGCTGAGTGCTAAATATTCAATTTCTTGCACAAGAGGGTTACCATTTTTACTGCCGGCTCTATCGGATTCAACAGAATGTACGTGTAATATAATAGGAATTTTTTTTAGTTCTTTTATTCTAATGGCGGCTCTAAATGTTAACCAATCATGGGCGTGTAGTATATCAAAGTCTTTATCTTCAACCAGTTTTATAACAGATAATTCATAGATTGATTGTTGATCGTATATATTAAGTAATTGTTCACTACCATCAGAATTAATATATTTATAACTATCATATGCTATTGACGATCTAGTAATTGAAGTTACGTCAATAGGTGTGGCAGGTGTAACTTTCATAAAATCGATATTATGAGGTGAGTCATATGGTACTATAAATTCAATATCAATATTTGATTTAGAAAGAGACCTACATATATTGTAGGATGCAACACCTAGTCCACCACTGTTATGTGGTGGTAATTCCCACCCAAGCATTAACACTTTCACCGGATAATCTTTCTCTTTTTTTATTGTTATTAATATAATTTTAAGACTCTTTAGACCTAAACACAAGCGTCTTAACGTGATAAAAAATCTAAATCATCATAATTATCAGTGAAGATTCCATCAGCTCCGAGTTTTAACATTTTGTTTAGTTGTTTTGATGTATTAATAGTATAACAATAGACAAGTAGATTTTTCTTATGAGCTAGTTTTATGAAATATTTTTTTAAATAGTTTTGATTAACAACAATTATATTAAAATTATTATTGGATTTAATCATACCTAAAAATATTGTAAATTTAGTAACTAATGCTGTTTTGATTTTAGGATTTAATTTCTTAATTGTTCTTAATTCTTTTACATGAGACGACGAAATTATTATTTTATCTTCATACCATGATTTATCAGATGATTTTATGATAGAATAAACAATTTTTGCCATATTATTATTTTTTAATTCTAAATTTAAAATTATTGAATTATTCATAACTAATAGTATTTCTTCTAAGGTAGGTATCTTTATATTAAATGGAGCAGTTAATTTATCAATTTGATTATGAGTTACGCGTGATACTCTAACAGATTTATTAATTATATTTTTTAAGTTGTTATTATGAATTATTAACGGAATTTTATCTTTAGTTAGCCTTACATCGATTTCAATAGCATTAATCTTTATATTTATAGCAGATTTTATAGCTAGTAATGAATTTTCTGGCAAATAATTATTGTTAGCTCTATGAGCAAAAATTAATAGTTTATTATTATTCATTATTCACATTTAATAATTTAATTAATGACATACAAAAAACAATAAGGTTTGTGATTTTGATAAATTCCGGTTGCTTCTAGAAAAGAATAGCAAATTTTTGGACCAATAAATTTAAAATCATTTTTTTTCATGTCATTATAAATTTTGTTTGATAATTCATCTTGGAGTGGATTATTAGTGTTTGGTGTAACGGGCTTATTGTTTACATAATTCCATAAATAATTGCTAAAACTACCCCATTCCGACTGAATCAACTTAATTTTGTTAGCATTATTAATAGTAGCTCTAATTTTTAATTTATTCTTTATAATTTTTGATGTAGTTAAAATATGATTTATTTTAGTTTCATTATAATTAGCTACTAAATTAATATTAAAGTTAGAAAAGGCTTTCCTATACTCATCTCTTTTATTTAGAACCATTAAAAAATTTAATCCGGCTTGAAATATTTCTAAAGACAATATTTCAAATAGTTTATTATCTTTATATTCCGGTTGTCCCCATTCGTTATCATGATAATTAATATAAACGTCATTTTTATTACACCAAAGACACCGTATTTTTGAGCTATCAATTATATTCATGCTTTTGGTACAAAGAAAAATTCTGCTGATAGGTTTTTCTTCTTAGATAATTTATTAAATGCTAACAGATTAGTCATCTTAAATTGACTTTCGTATTTTTTCATACAATCTAATTTTCTTTGTTGAGAATCCGTCTTTAGCTTATTAACTAGAATATTACCTGTAATCTTTAAATCTTTCTTAATTTTAGTCGTTAAAAGCTTTTCATTATTTAGTAATAAACTTGTCGGTAATAACATATATGGCTGATCTGCATAGAATATTACTTTCCTATTACGTTCTAAAAGAGCTAAACCGACATTTCTTGTTATAACATGATCCGGATGTCGATATAATAAACTAATAGCAAGTGGAACATAAAAAATGCAATCAGAAGAGCAAAAGCTTAAAATCTCATTCATTATTTGATTAATTGTAGGCCTATTCTTATCATATTGATTATCTAAATAGTTTAAAACTATTGAGTTAATGTATAGCGAATCCATTATAGTTTTATTTTCGATTTTTCTTTTTTGCATCATTTTATAAGAGTTTATTTCTCCACAAAATGCATCCCAAATTGTTCTAGTTTTTTTAGTTGGTTGTCCAGCAAAAATAGTTATTACAGTTGTATTTTTATTTTGTATTATCGACCAACAACTAAAAATAGCGTCATCAAGATGAGGTGATAAAATAACTTTGTTTTCCATAGCTAACTATAATAATAGTACCTAATTTTATTAAATTAACAAATTTATAATTTATTATAATAGCTTTATCTCATATAGCTTGATTTAGGTTAAGAATGTGATATATTTATTAAAATGGAGAATAAAACTGAAGATAATATTAGTTGTTATAATTGTTTTAATAAGTTAGAGCTATTAGGAATTGTAAGTCATATTAATGATCAAATTATGGATATTAAAGATGATTTAGTGTTAAAAGATATGGAATATGAAAAAACTTTAACTGAATATGAAGAGACCATGGATTCAGTTCCATCACCATTTTGGTCCTGTGTTTTCGTAAAATTATTTACTGGATATCAAAAGTTAAATCTGCAACACATGTACTCTGGTAAGCGCATTAATCGTTTAACTAACCAAAAAAATGATTTATTAAATAAGTATGACGAGTTATCATCACATTGTGCTTCTAATACCAACTGCCCAGCTTTAGATATTTTTGACTTTAACAGACACTGATAATCTAACAATTCTTTCCGTCAATAATTTATATGGTTTATTTAATATTAAAAATAACGGAGCATTATTATTTTCTTTAACAACATATAACCCGTACGATAAATTGAGATTATCACTAACTGTAACTAAGTGATGCCTAGTATCATCATTTTGAGAGTGAATTGATATAATTGGGTTTGAAGAATTTACAAAGTTTAAAATATTGTTGCTAGTACTTATCACTTTACTTGCATATAATGATGAGACTTTACCGTATTTTGGATTTGGTGTACGATGATAATTAAAGTCTTGTATTTCAAATAAAGTTTTTATTAGATCTGATTTAAAATCATTAAGACCATTTAAAATTAACACCTGATTAATACTCACAATTTCTGGTAACGACAATTCACTAAACTCTTTCATAATAATATGCTCTAAATCAGGTTTACTAAATATTTATGTATTTCTACCATAGCTAAAGTATCTAGTTTACAATATGTCAGTAGATCTTGAAGAATTTGTTCTTTTTGATTAATTTTTTTATTTTCGAGAATTATTTCCATCCAAACTCGTTGTGCACTTCCACCTTCAGAAATAGTTAAATCTTTGTAAGATAAGCTTGGAATTAAAACTGGTAGAACATTTTTTAATGAAGCACTTCCTCTAAATCGTGAATCAATATAGTAACCTTCACTAAAAGGGATCATTAGATCGTCTATTCTAGAGTTAATGTTGTCTATAACTTTATTATAATCAGGATTATATTTACCTAATAATATGTTGCATTTTTTTTCAAATGACATATTCCAGGTTAAGATTGTTCCATGTGTTCCTATTTGGTCTATTAAAGAATTTAATAGAGGAACGGCTGGATTATCATTAGTTTGATGAAGATATTCATAATGTTTTAATTTTCCATTTGGTTTATCAATAATGTGTAGTGAATATTGAAAGGGTAATTGTTGATATGGTTTTAGGCCATCAAAGTAGGGGATAACACTAGCTAGTGTTTCATAATCTAGAAAATATAAAGGGTATTCTAAATTAGATAAATATTTTTGAATTTTAGTAAGATCAATAATTGGTTTTTGAGCCTTTAGTGCCTGCAGTTGTCTTTTTTGTTTTTCTTGAAGCTGGAAATTATCAGGTATTTCGATTAGTTTATTAACATTGCTAGATAGTAGCTTCGAGATTAATGGTACATTGATTAAATATAAATCGTAAATACTGTTTTCGCCTACATCTGTTAAAGTTTTGTATATTGCAATCCATTCGTTTAATGAACCTAGTCTACAATAGATTGGCGATATGTCTGGTCTTTTTAGAGATTTCATTACTTCTAAAGCTTTTTTAATGTAACCATCGGTTGTATGTGATAATTTTTTTACTTCTTCAGTTACATCAGTGATGGTTGTTAGTTCCTCAATTTTAATTGGTCCATTTTTAATAAATTTGTTATTAACATGAATAACTGAAATATTCCTAACGATATACCCAAGTTTTTCAAGAACAGTTTTTTGAAATGATAAATCATAATAATGTTCGATTTTAACTTTAGTAGATGATTTTATTTCATATAAATCAATCGTTTTAGTATCGACAAACTCAATAACATCACAAATACAAGTAATAGATTCTGCTTCAAATCGTCCTTGTAGGATAGTTTTATGTCCGTCGGAAATAGCTTCTAATGTTTTATGGGGTAAAGATAAGTACTCATCATAATTATTAAAACCTAACTTATGATGAGTAGTAAATAATTGTTCAGCCATGTTTTCGAACGTATGTCCAGCATCGAAGATTGCTTGAGTATTAGCATCAACTGGTGGTAGTTTATTTTTATCATGTTTTTTTAACCATAACCAAGCTGGGTGTTTTAGAAATAACATGTAATCGGATTTTGAAAGTTGCATTAATTACTATTATAACAATTTTTGAGTTTATTATCCGATATTAAGTTTTTCTTTAATAATATCACCTATAAATAGACTTAACAGTGAGATAATAACAATGTAGCAGATGGTAATGATTGGTAGTTCATTAATAATAAATCCGCTAGTAGCTAAAATAATTAATATAGTGCTAACAAATAGCGTACTTGTAATAAGTGTCCTACTGGGTTTGACGCTCCAAAAATGAGGTTTAGATCTTAATACATATAAACTAGCTTGACCTTGAAAAACTAACAGTAATAGAACAGCTGTTCTTATTTGCGCTGCGTTTAATCCTGTCTTTAAGCCTATTAAATATAACCCAGATATAAGTATTACAAAAAAAACACTACCTAGCATAGAAGCTGCTATTATCATCTTATTAATGTTCCATTTTGTAGGAATATTAGATAATACTGTGTTGTCGCTAGCAATTGATATTGTAACAAAATCATTAGCAAAAAAAACTAAGATAATTAATAACGGAGTTAGTATTATAAATCTTTCAAAAAAAAGATAAAAAAAGATTAAAAGTGCTATCTGGAAACTTTTTGTTGATTTATTTATTGCCCATGTTTTAACTCTAGTATCTACTTCACGACTTATTTTTACAGCACTAATAACGTCTTTTAAGCCATTATCTGATAGTATCAAGCTAGCAGAATTTTTTGCAATATCACTAGCATTATTGACCGCGATTCCAACTTCAGCTTGAGCTAGCGCGGGCGCATCATTTACACCATCTCCAGTCATACCAACTATAAAAGACGCTCTTTGTAAGGTTTCGATAATTGTTAATTTATCATGAGGAAATGCTTCAGCAAATATCTGATTTTTAAAAATTAGTCCGGGATCGTCAGCTATTTCATTAATGGTAGTACATTTACCCTCAAGGCCTAGTTGTTTGGCAATATAACGTGCAGTCTGTAAATTATCTCCGGTAATTATTTTTACGTTAATTGATAAATTTTTAAGTTCTTCAAGTAATTGTTTAGCATCTTCTTTTAGAGGATCAGATAGACCTACTAATCCAATTATTTTTTTTGATTTATCGGATTCTATTCCGATCGCAATAACTCTATAACCATACTCACTAAATCTATCTTGATCTTTTTTAGAATTATCAGGAAAAAGGAAACCTTGTTTTAATAATGCACTAGGAAGACCTTTAGTGATTGATGTAACTTGACCATTATATTCTACTTTAGCAATTGTAGATTTTGTTTTTATATTAAAAGGTGAAAAATCAATTTGATTATAAAGGCTAACATTTTGATCATTAGCATATTTAATTAATGCTAGATCAATTGGATCATTATCTGCTATATTACTTGCAGATGCAATTAAACCCGACAATGTCTTACTATCAATATCTACGTAGCTAACAATTTCTGTAACAGTCGGATGATTAATGGTTAAAGTACCGGTTTTATCTAAACACAATACATTCATTGATGCAGCATCTTGGACCGCAGTTAACCGTCTTACTAATACTCCTTTATGGTCGTTTAGTTTAGACATTTTTAAGGCACCAAATGTCTGTGCAATAATGAACATAGTAGGAAAGGCTGCGGGGATTGACGCTAATATCAGAACAATTGTAATTGAAACAAATTCTTGTAAATTAAGCTTAATATAAAAGTTAAAAATAATTATTAAAATAATCAAAAAACTATTAATAATAAATTGATATTTTATTATCTTAAAAACTATTTTTTCTAAGTTTGTTGGTGGATGTGAACGTTCTATCATAGTAGCTAATTGACCATACTTTGTTGACATTCCCGTTTTATCTACAATGGCGGTTGCTTCTCCTCTTACTACAATACTTCCTGAATATACTAGGTCATTTTTTTGCTTAGCTTGTGACAAAGATTCACCTGTTAGTGTTGACTGATCAACTTCTATTGATCCATTTAATAAAATTAAATCTGCACTTACAATATCACCCGTTCTAATTCTAATTAAATCACCAGGTACAAGTTGTGTTGACGGAATTACCTGCCAAAGATTATCTCTATTTACCCGAACAGATATAACTAATTTAGAACTTAATTCTTCCAAGCTTTTATTTGTTCTAACTCTTTGAACTAGTGCTATGAAACTATTAATTATGACTAACACAAAAATTAAAATTGTTTCAATATGATCACCAAAAATATAACTTATTACGGCAGTTACTTCTAGTGCTAAAGGTAATGGACCATAAAAACTTTTTAAATAAATGATAATTGGGTTTATTTGTTTTGCTTTTACTTCATTATTACCATATTTACTTAAGAGTGCCTTGACATCTTCTGAACTTAAGCCTAGATTTTTTCTTTCAACCATAATCATTTTATTATAGACTTATTTTAATATTAGATAAAAGTATAATAGATATTAAATGACAACAACAAAAACTAATTATTTCAAATTCTTAGCAATCATAATAATACTAATTAGTACGGTAATTTTTGTTTTTAATATAACTTATAGCAATAATGTTCTTAATAAATTATCATCAGATCAATCTAGTTTTATTAATAATACACAATCTAATACAGTTAACAATATAGAGAAACAAAAATTTGCAAACATAAACTATAATGTAACATTACTATTTTCTGTAACAAATAAAAATAAAACCATCTATTCAAGTAGTGTTAAAAAGAGCATTGTAAGTTCTTTAAAAAAATTACATGGAATAAAGAATTACGTTAGCGTTTATTCAACCGGAATGACTCGTTTAGTCTCAAATAATAAAAAACAAACTGTTGTTTATCTTAACCTAAAGGGGTCACCTCAATCTCAGTATTATAATTTGTTACACTACCAAAATATAATAAAAAATCCAAATTTTAATCTTCAACTTGGTGGATCCCTTGTAATAAAAAATGAAGCTACTGCACAAGTTAAGAAAGATCTTATACTGGCTGAAAAAATTTCATTACCCATTTTAGCTATTCTTTTAGTATTTGTTTTTAGAAGCCTAATAGCGGCTTTTATTCCTCTTCTGTTAGGAATATTTTCAATTTTTGGTGGACTTAGTGTACTACGGGCATTAACTCTATTTTTTAAAATAGATCAATATTCAGTAGATATTATTACACTTCTAGGATTGGGTTTATCGGTAGATTATTCTTTACTTATTGTCAGTAGATTTAGAGAAGAATTAAATAAAAATCAAACAACTAAATCAGCAATTATGATTACTCTATCAACTGCTGGTAAAACAATTTTATTTAGTGGCATGACAGTTATAATTAGTTTACTAGCTTTATCTTTTTTTCCGATAATTCTTTTAAGAAGTGTAAGCCTCGGCGGAGCATCAGCGATTATAATAGCTCTATTTGGAGCATTGTTTATAGTACCGTCTATTTTATATCTACTGGGTGATAACATTAACAAATTTTCGTTTATGAAACAAAAAGATCATAACTCAACAAATTTCAATGTATTTTATAAGATTGCACATTATGTGCTAAAACAACCATATAAAATCATTTGCCTAGCTTTATTTGTTATATTTATATTAATTTGGCCACTAGGTAACATTAATCTAACTTCACAAAATTATCGAGATTTAGCAAAAAACAGTCAAGGAAGAGTAGTGGCTAAAGCAGAGTCAACTAACTTTTCTAAATCCTATAATAATCCAATTATAATTATGTATACGTCAAAAACTATACTAACTAAAACTAGTTTAAGTCATTTTATACAATTTGAAAATTCAATAGCAAAATTGCCAAATGTATCACGTATTATTAGTTTTAATACTATTAAAAATAATATAAACAAGCTAATTTATTCTAATGAAATATCAAAAATTATAAAGTCACCATACATAAACGGAAACACAATTCAGTTAGTTGTGGATTACAAATCGGGTAATCCTACAAGTAGTTTAGCTCAAAATTTAGTTAACAAGATTCATACTATAACAAAAAATAAGAATAATATACTAATTGGTGGTCTTCCAGCCGTGCAGTATGATTTAATGAATACGATATTACACTACTTACCTTATGTGATTATTACTATATCATTATCAATAATTTTAATTTTAGGATTTTTACTAAAAAGCTTTACGTTACCACTCCAAGCTATCGTCATAAACAGCTTATCATTATTAGCATCCTTAGGAATTTTAGTATGGATATTTCAAGAAGGTCATATTATATTTTTTACAAGAACAAACGGATTAGACATTACAACTTTGATTGTTATATTTGGAATTTCATTCGGTCTTAGTATGGACTATTCAGTTTTTCTTTACAGTCGTATTCATGAATCAATTAAACAAAATAAGAATAATATACTGGCCATAGAACGAGGTTTAGCAGTTACAGGACCAGTAATTACTGAGGCTGCAACATTATTTTTTATTGTTGTAATAGCATTTACGAGCTCCAAAATAGCCGTTCTTCAACAAATAGGTCTAGGTATGGGACTAGCTGTTATTTTAGATGCTTTTTTTATTCGAATAATTATCGTACCGGCTTTAATGAAAATATTAGGAAAATTTAATTGGATATATTTTAAAACCTGAAAATATTTTAAACATATCATATTTGGCAGGGGAGACAGGACTTGAACCTGCGACTTCCGGTTTTGGAGACCGGCGCTCTACCAACTGAGCTACACCCCTAAATAATTACCTTACAATTTTACTATTTAATCAAACTAGAAACAAATCTATAAATATCCTTTTAAAATAAATATAATGTAATATAATAATTATCAGCTATGAGCAAAATAATACCCCAAAAACCAATTTTAATTATATTGTATGGTTATCCTGGCTCAGGTAAAACATATACTGCTAGACAGCTAAATGAAACACTGCTATCGGCTCATTTACAAGCTGACCGGATCAGAGCAGAATTATTTGAAAGTCCTCAATATGATAAAAAGGAAGATACTATTATTAACCAATTAATGAATTATATGGCAGAAGAATTCCTAAACGCTGGAGTTAGTGTTGTTTATGACATAAATGCTAGTAGAATTGGTCAAAGATTTACTCTTCGAGAATTGGCTAAAAAATCTCATGCTGAAAATTTACTGATCTGGTTTCAGATGGATACTGAAACAGCCTACATTAGAAACAAAAAAAGAGACCATCGTCGAGCTGACGACAAATATTCAGCTAGTTGGGATAAGAATTCCTTTAAAGAATTAATATCTCACATGCAAAACCCAACTAACTTAGAGAATTACCTAGTTATTAGTGGAAAACATTCATTTCAAACTCAAAAAAATGCAATCTTAAACAAATTGCGAGAAATGTCAGTCATATACTCAGGTGACACAACTAATCACTTAGCTATGCCTGGAATGGTAAACTTAATACCTCAGGCTAACAATGGCAGGGTGGATTTAACAAGACGAAATATAGTAATACGATAATTTTTAATGTCTGTTAAAAAGATTATTTTAATCAATAAGTATGATGCTACTATTTACAAAAAACGTGGATTAAAATCACTTAGATTAACAGTTTCGCCAATAAATGGAGTTCGTTTATCTATGCCATATTGGGTTAGTTATAAATATGGAGAAGCCTTTTTAAACCACCGGATCGATTTTATTGAAAAACATTATACTAAAGCTACCATAATTAGTGATAACCAAATAATTGGTAAACAGCATAAAATAAATTTTATTAATAAATTAGGTTCTAATAATATCACTAGTAGAGTATTAAGTAATAGAATTATAATTTATTTACCGATTTTTCATACAATCAAAGATGATATAGTGCAAAATTATACTAAACAAATAGCAATAAAAGTTTTAAGAAAAGAAGCTAATGAATATCTTCCAAAAAGATTGAAAGAATTATCGTTATCACTAAATTTTAGTTTTAATTCTGTTAAAATAAGACAGTTAAAAAGTCGCTGGGGAAGTTGTGATACAAATAAAAATATTACACTGAATTTATTTTTGATGTCTTTACCGGACAATTTAATAGATTACGTTCTCATACATGAATTATCTCATACACAAATTTTAAAACATGATAAAAATTTTTGGTTATTAATGAGTAAGATTTTACCCAATGTCAAATCGCTTAAAAATGAGATTAAATTATTTCAGCCAACATTTGGATAAAAGATGCTTTTATTTTAAAAAGATGTCCTATACAATAAAGATTAATGTCTTATGTCAAACGATAATCAACTAATAAACAGTAGTAGGATTAATTCTTTAATAAACAGCATGTCAGAGGCTGTTATAGCTGTTGACAAAGATTTAAACGTTGAACTTTATAATTCTTCGGCTTTAAATTTATTAGACATGAACAGTATTGGATTAAAAACGAAACTAACCGAAATATTTCACCCTATTAACAACAAAAAACAATTCGTTGATCTTATTAATATATTTAAGCATGTATCGACATTAAAAATATACCAGGATTTATTACTTAATTATAATGACGGCAGTGTAATTAATTTATATATGTCAATTACACCAGTTCATGAAAGTTATGGTAAGGATAGTTCTCAGGGCTACGTGATTATTTTGAAGGATATCACTAAAGAAAAATCATTAGAAGAAGAACGTGATGAATTTGTATCAGTCGTATCTCACGAACTAAGAACTCCAATTGCAATTGCAGAAGGTAGTATCTCAAATGCCATAATTACTGCTAACAATATGCTTGATATGAAGATAGTTAGCGAATCCCTAGATCAAGCTCATAAACAAGTACTATATCTAGCTGATTTAGTTAATGATTTATCGACATTATCTAGAGCTGAACGTGGAATATTAAAATCAAATTTAGAAAAAATTAATGTGAGTAAATTACTACGAGAAATTTTACAAAATTATTCATCACAAGTACGTCAAAAAGGACTTAAAATAAAAATAAAAATAATAACAAAAGATAAATCACTAATGAACAATCCACTTTATTTAAAGGAAATTTTACAAAATTTCGTTACTAATGCCATCAAATATAGTCATAAAGGGACTATATTAATAACAGCTGAAAAATCCGATATAGGTATAAAATTTTCCGTTAAAGATAACGGCATCGGCATATCTAAATCTGACCAAAAGAAAGTGTTTGATAAATTTTTTCGTTCTGAAGATTTTAGGACTAGACAAGCTAGTGGAACCGGTTTAGGACTATACGTTACAGCTAAATTAGCTACTTTAATTAAAGCGAAAATCGAATTACATAGTAAACTAAATTCCGGATCAACTTTCATTATTGATGTTCCAGATTTATTAGCTTAGCGATCAATCTTAGGTAAAGTAGCTTCAATATGCATAACAGGTAGACAAATGTTTCGTTCTTTCCAATATACACTACCGAATTCATACTTAAACATTGATAAATTGTAAATAATCATATCAAAAACAACCGTCACAAAAATTAATCCTATAGCTTTAGTAATAAATTTATCAAAAGTTAGATAAATTAGTTGGTTATAAAGTATTATCAATAACAGTATAGTAGTTAAACTAATCACAAAAATTAATATGTTAAACATTATTAAGCTATATAAACAAAATATTAAAGGTGATAAAAAAATTAAAAAATAACCTAATGTAACAAACCCTATTAAATCAATTTTGCGGTGCAATTTGGAGTAGTATGTCCTAGTAGCTGTTAAAAATTGTTCTTCAGGGGGCTTAAAACTACTAAGACCAATGGTTTCATTAGAGCGAATTAGTTTGTATTTATGGTCTTTTTTCCAAACTTTCTTAGCAAAATAGCTTTCTGGTGTTACTTTATGTTTTACAGCCATAAACTGACCGCAACTAGATAATTCTTTATGATATATTAGCCAACAGGTACTTAAAACTGGTGGCTTATTAAAATAAGAACGTGGTAATGATACTTCAAAAGCGTATCGAGATGGTTGATAGATTAACGATTTAATTGACATATGATTTTTATAAATATTTCTAGGTATCAAACTAATCATATTAAACTTTTGATCTAACATAATTTCGATCATCGACCTAATGCTATATTTAGAAAATCTAACGTCTACACCACAAAATAATAAAATATCACCGTTAGCTTCCTCATATAATTGTTGATAAGCATAGTTTTTAGCTAACCAATCATCAGGAGGAATTTTACCTTGCAAAAACCGGACACCATTGTTTGCATAATTTTTTATAATATCGGACGTTTTTTTGTTTTGCGAACAATCATCTAAAACTAATATTTCTAATTTAGGATAATCAGATTCTATTAATGACAATAAACATTCTTCTAAATCATCTGTTTCATTTCTAGCTGGAATTAGAACACTTACAGTCGGTAACTCGCGATCATAATAGTGAACATTAACGTTAGTTTGTTTGGTTGACCTGATGTTCTTGCCTGTAATAATATTAATAAAAACGACGATAATTAGAGTTATAATCGATAAAAAACTAATAATATAATTAAAGCTTATATGGTTAATATTTATTACATATAAACAAGCTAACAAAAAAAATTGAAGTATGATTAATCTGTTATTGGAAGTGATTATTAATTTATCAAAATAATTATTTTTTGAACTATCTCTTATTTTCCGAAATAAATTAATAATCCGATAAACAATCAAAAATAAAATTAAATAGCTAAGCCATCCGATCGTTACAACTAACCACAAAGAACTAAGAATTATGAAAACCATTAAAGTGTAAATAAAGTATCTTACTGGTTTAATTTTAATTCTTAATAAGACAAATTCAATAATTAGTATTATTAAATATGCTATAACAGGACTTTGATTAAACATAGTTCCTACTAAATATAAATCTTTTAAATGAATTGCTCAATTAATTCATAGTAAATATGTCAAAATAAAAATTGACTAAATCAATATATCTTGTTATGATTGACAGTAATTCCTACAAATAGTGTAGGTTTTTTTATTTTGGAGACACAATATGACAGATGAAAATAAAATTCGTCGTAGGAAAAAAGTTAAAGAGACTCTTAACGAAAGAATTAAATCTACAAATCAAATTAAAAATAAAAATAATCACAAATTATCTATTTTTAATTTGTTATCCAAAAAAATTAAGTTATTAATCTTTAGTAAACTTAAAAAAGTACTTTCAAAGTTTAGAAATATTTTAATAATAAAGTTATTATTAAAATTATTAAAATTATTAAGCCTCATTATATTACCAAGATATCTAAGAAATAGTTGGGTTGAATTAAAACAAGTAACTTGGCCTAATTTTAAATTAAGTAGACAATTAACATTTGCAGTGATTGTGTTTGCTATTTTTATAGGTGCTTCCGTAACTGGACTAGATAGTGAATTATCAAAGATATTTAAAGTAATATTATTGAAATAATAAGGAGTTTAGTATGATAACAAATAATAAAAGGTATGAAGATACAACAAAACAATGGTATGCGATTCATACATATTCAGGCTACGAAGAAAAAGTAACCGATAGTATTAAACAACGAACCGAATCATTAGACATGGCAGATAAAATTTTCGACGTCTTAGTACCTAAAGAAAAAATGATAGAAATAAAAAATGGCAAAAGACGGATTGTTGAGAAAAAAATTTTTCAAGGATATGTACTAGTTAATATGAAGTTAAGCGAAGATGCTTGGTATACTATTAGAAATACTCCTGGCGTTACAGGATTTGTAGGTACAGGCACTGAACCAACACCGGTTGAAGCCAATGAAATTGAAAAAATTAAAAAAAGAATGGGCCTTGAACAACCAAAGCACAAAATTGATTTTAAAGTAAGTGATGTAGTTAATATTATTGACGGACCTTTTAAAAGTTTTGACGGAAGTATATCTGAAATTGATTCTCAAAAAGGTAAATTAAAAGTACTAGTTAATATGTTTGGTAGAGAAACTCCGGTCGAACTTGATAGCCTACAGGTAAAAAAAGTTTAAAATGCTAGACTTTTTTAAGCGAAAATAATACAATGACATAACGATTTGAAATAAATAAGTTATATTGATGAATTCATTATTAATTTCAGAATTTAAGGAAATATTATGGCAGATAAGATCATAAAAGCTAATTTAAAAATGAAAATAAAAGCAGGTCAAGCATCTGCAGCTCCACCTATTGGTTCAACATTAGGTCAATACGGAGTTAATATGATGGATTTTATTAATCCATTTAACGAGCAAACAAAAGATCTACAAGGTGCGTTACTAACTGTTCATATTGCGATATATGAAGATAGAACAATGAGTTTCAGAATTGTTGGTACACCAACCGATGACCTAATTAGAGGAAAACTTAATATAGAAAAAGGTTCGGGTAAACCAAATAGTGATAAAATTCAAAAAAAATTATCTGCTGAAGATTTAACAGATATAGCTAAAATAAAAGCAGTTGATATGAATACAGATGATATTGAAGCTATAAAGAAAATGGTAGCTGGTACAGCTAGATCAATGGGTGTACTTATTGATTAATAAAATATAGTGGAAGATACTTACATATCGCTATGACCACATAAGGAGTAAACTATGGTTGAGAAAAATATTAAGAATGATGATGATATTAAAAAAAATACATTAAAAACTATCCAATTAAATGATTCAGCTTCAAAAAAAGCTGTCAGCTCCGCCAAAGCAGGTAAGAGAAGTGCTAAATCATTAGAAGAACAAAAACTTAAAATTGATAAAGAACTCAAAAAACAAGAAAAAAATAATACAGCAAAAGATGAATTAAAAATTAATAAAAAAAATACCCGCTCAATTCTAGAAAGAAAAGGCAAGAAGTATCAAACTGTATATAAACTAATCGATAAAAACAAGATTTATGATTTAAAAGAAGCGATAGAATTAGTAAAAAAAACTAGTTTTACTAAATTCAATGCCACTGTTGAGCTTCATATCCAACTAAACGTTGACCCAAAACACGCTGATCAAAACGTTAGAGATACAGTAGTCTTACCATTTGGTACGGGAAAAAAAGTTATTATTGCAGTTTTCACTGAAGACGAAGAGTCAGTCAAAAATATCGGAGTTAATATAAGTGGCAATGAAAACTTAATCGCAAATTTCGAAAAAGGTAAATTAAACTTTGATATCTTAATAACAACACCATCATTAATGCCAAAATTATCAAAATATGCAAAAATTTTAGGTCCACGAGGTTTAATGCCTAATTTAAAAAGTGGCACCGTAACTACAAACATAGCTCAAGCAGTTGCTGAAGCTAAAACTGGAAAAATTGAATACAGAGTTGACAGTTACGGTATTATCCATGTGATGTCAGGAAAAATAAGTTTTAAAACTGATGCATTACTTAAAAATATAGAAACTATATATACCAGTATAAAAAATAATAAGCCACAGTCCGTAAAATCAAATTATTTTAAAACAGTTTATATAACAAGTACAATGGGTCCATCTGTTAAAGTAGACATAAATTCTATTTAACTTTCATAACTCTGACTAAAGCATTCATTGTTTTAATAAAACTGCCAACATTACCCTGATCAGCGATCTACCTGTCTCGCCATACTGGTTCATATTTTACTTTAAACCTATAAAGTCCGCTAAACGAGTAGATCCTATTACCGTTAGAATAAGCAAAATTTAAAACGTTTGTTATTAGTCCTTTATCAGCTCTAGTATCTGTTTTTAGGCCAACTAATGGACATAAACCCATATTAAGTGTTAAATAATTTTTGTTTAATAAATAATCACAAAATCCTATTAATAAATAGTCATTTATATTACTAATATTATCTTTAGAGTGTCTCAAAAGATCATATGTGGCTTCTTTATGATCAAAATCAGCTGGTACCATATTTAAAAAAGCCTGGATAGTATTGGCCGCATCTCTTACCACGAATATTTGACATATATTAATATATTTTTCATCAAAATATCCCATAGCAAAACCTCGTTCGTTTCTGCCGGGTATCGACAACCATTCATCCGATATTTTTTTTAATCGATTTATAATAGCCGGATGAAACGGAGGTAACAAAATTTCGCTACTAAATCCTTGTTTTTCAAATTTATTAATAATATTTCTAAAATATTTGTTTGTTTTTACGTTATTAGAAAAATGTGACAAATCGACTAAAGCTTCTTGGCCAATTTTTTGTAATTTAAAGTCTAAATCTGTAAAAATTATATGGTAATTGTTTTTAATGTGAATAAATGATATTGACCAATCGTTTATATAACAAACATCTTTAAAATCTTTAATAAGTTTTTGAAACGATTCTGGTCTTCCAGATGGTTCACCTAAAACTAGGGCTATACCATGACTTACTTTATAAGCCAGTCCAGCAGACTTATCTGCATTTAAAAAATAATGTTTATCATATGGCCAAAGTTTAAAAAAATCTTCGCTTTCTGATGGATAATTATTAAGCAAAGTTATCATCTCCTGCCTTTTACTACTTTGATCCGATAGTCTTGATTTTAAAGGTTGAAAAAGAGCTAGAATAACATATATTAAAGAAGTTAAACTAATAATCGATAATGAATCCAAAAAAAGTTTTGCTCTCTGTGTGTATGCTATTAAAGGGGTATCTGTAGTTAAATTAAATTGATCGACAGTATAATGAAAAGCATTAAAAAAAGACAGTTGCCTATGAAAAGCAGATTTATCCATTAATAAAAATCCGCTAATACCGTATATTAAAGTAACAAATATAACTGTGAAAGACATAATTAAGCTTATTTTAATACCAGTAATATCACTTTTTACACGATAATTCTGTCTCCAGATAATAAGTAAACTAATAATTAGAGCTGGTATAAAAATAGACTTAATCCAAAATATCGGCAAATTTTCATGAATTAATCTATGTAATATTAAATTATGTAACGATATTACTAAATAAATTAAATAAAAAGTAATACTTGTAAACCAGGCAGTTTTTTTGGCTCTTAGTAGTTGAATACTTAGATAAACTAGACTAATTCCAATTAAAATTGGCAAACTAAAATATAATCTAGATATTACTAAGTGATTGATAGAATGTATATTAATTTTTAATGAGCTATCAAGTAATAAAAGGCCGTTTAAAGCTACAACAATAGCTAAGAATTTAATTTTAAAATTTTCTGATATATTCATATGTATGCAGAACTAACTATGTTAAGCATTATACAATTAATAAATATAAAACGCTAAAGCTAAAGATAAAATAAAATATTCTTGCATTATATGCATTTAAGTTATTTTCTTGCAAAAATTATGTTGGATGAATTAAAATCTATGTAGGGGATTATAATGGGAGTTTATTCAAATAAACAAATAATTGAAGCTATTGAAAGTGGACATATTATATGTCGTCCTTATATTAGTAAGCATGTTTCTCATGCTAGTTTAGATGTTACTCTCGGAAATTATTATTATCGTATTGAAAAACTTGATGAAAGAACAATATATAATCCTTTTGATCAAGACGATGTTGAACGATATTTTGATGGTCCATATAAAGCTATATCTCACGAAGAATGGAGTGATTTGAATAGATTTAAGCCTGTTACAAATATTCCTTTAAAGCATCCAGTTATCAGTCTTAAACCGAAAGAACGAATATTAGCTCATACTCATGAGTTTTTTGGTATCATACCACCAGGAGCATGTGAAGTGCGTTCACGATCAAGTTGGGGGAGAAATGGTATAGCTGTGTGTTTTGATGCAGGTTGGATTGATCCAGGTTATATTAATCGCTTAACACTAGAAATTTTTAATTTAAATGAACGAGAAACTATTTTAATACCGATTGGTGAACGTATTGCTCAAATTATTTTTCACGAAACAGGAACAGTTGAGGGTAATTATGGTCTAGGACGGGATAATAATTTCTCCGGTAAATACCAGCAAGGAACCGAGATTAATCAAATTATTAAAACATGGTCTCCAGATAAAATGCTACCCATGGCATATAATGATAAACGTAGCTTACCGATTAAAATACCAGGATTACTTTATGACTAAAGATTATGATAATAAATCACAAGGCCGTTATATTGTAATAGAAGGCCCACATGGTGTAGGAAAAACAACTCAATTACAAGCTTTATATAGTAAGCTATTATCCATCGGATTACCTGTTAAAATATTTACTGAACCTGATAGCCAAATTAATTTAACCGCTAGAACAATTCAACGTATAATTAAAGACCCGAACTATAAAATGAATTCAAGAACTGAGTTTTTGTTATACAACGCTGCTAGATCTCAAACACTCCAAATAATAAAACAAAATATCGACCTAGGAATTAATTGTTTAGTTGATGGAAATTTTTTAACAACTCTAATAAATTTATACTATGCTAAAACTACTGATTTCATAGATTACAATACAATGAATCAAATCATAAATTATTCAAATAATAATTTTGAACCAGACATATGTATTATTTTAGATGCACCAACCAATACATTAAAGGAACGTTTAAAAAATAACTTAGCAGATGATGTTATTATCGAAAGAATAAGAGCAGGATATTTATGGGAAGCTCATCAACGCAATTACCCAATAATTTTTGCTACTAGCGATATTGATTTAACTACTCATCAAATCTGGCAGAAAATAGTGCCTGTATTTGATAAAAACTATAGCTCAAATACACATGAAAACTTAATAACATCTATTATTCCACCCTCAAGTCCACCACTTATTAGAGAAAATAATCTAGTAAACCATAAACCGTTAATCGATAAAACAAGTTCAGGAGATAAACATATAACTAACCACGGCAAACAACTTTTAGATAAGTTATTTATAAATAACAAAAGTAACTTATATTTATTTAAAAAGAATATTAATTCAAGTATCATTACACCGTCGATTTCTAAAATTAATCAAAGCTCTGATAATTTTAAAATAATATTGCTAGATACGTTGACTAAATTAAACAAAAATAATCAGATATTCACCAATAAACCAATTAAGGAAATATCACACCTATACGCCATAGTGGATAATGCATCGTATTTATTAAAACAGAAAATAGAATTAGAACTAAATAATAATGATTTTTATTACGAACAATCAACTAAAGAAAAATTTCCTTTCAACAACTCTATACCTAAAAATTCTTATCCATATTTTATCCCAGAAATACTAAAACCTGAGATTAAGAAACAGTATATAAAAATAATGGACGGTATATATAATCAGTATGAAGATGTCAATGATAAACTATTCAAATATCTAACTACCTATAATCCGAAAAAGTTGAGTAGTGAGCAGTTACAGGAAACTAGCTATCATATAACTAAAAATATGCTACCAATTGCAACCAAAACAACTATTTTCATTGTTATACCTATTGGTGCGATAAAAAATATAGTAGCATCATTTTTAAATGACCCTATAGCTGAAATAAAGCAATTTGGATTTAATCTTTTAGAAGAACTGAAAGAATACGATGACTCTTACTTAAAAGACGAAACCCTCTTTACTGATAATAAATTAAAGTTAACAGACCCTAATACAAATCAATACATGACCGAAGTTATAAATAAATTATCAAATGAAAAATCATTAGACAATAACGACACTGAACTTAATCTAGTGGAATACTATCCTAAGAATGAATTAGATATTGTACCAGATCTTTTGTATACTAATGCCTCAATCGACATGAAAAGACTTAAAAATGTAGTTAATAATTGGGATTATGATGTAAAAAGTAATACCTTAAAACAATACCTAACAAATAAATTAATTAACAAACAAACATTAAAAAAGATTAGTTATAATTGGGATCTTCTTTGCGACTTTCAAGTACTAAGAACAATGCAAGAGTTAAATATATTAAATAATTTATCTTGGCAAAATCTAACTCCAAGATACGGTTTTAAAATAGACAAAAATATCGAAGATGCAGGCTTAACATCTTTATATGAACAAAACTTTTACGATAGTTTAAAATTACATAGTTTATTAACTGAGAATAAGTATAATACAGAAGCACAGTATATCACTTTAATTGGGCATAAAAATAGATTTAGGTTTAGTTACAATGCGACAAACATTTTAGATACTAACTTATTTTCAAAATTATCTAAAGAGAGATTAAATTTTCAAGAAATAATTCCTACAATGTATCAGAAAATCTCTGAAGTACATCCAATAGTCAGTGAAAGTATGTATTTAGTTACCAAAACTAAAAGAGAAAAATTAATATCTACAAAATCCCCTAATTCAACCAATGTTGAAATTCAGTAGAAATGTCCGGATTTAAATTTTTAGAAATGTCCGGATTTGTTTTTAAGTAATTTTCTTTGATGGTGGTGTTTGATTTGGTCTATTACTAATATTGTAGGGTAATAACCTAATACTTCTCCACGGATGAGTAGCTGGTGGCTTATAGGATCTTTTAGCAGGATTAGGGGCTAAAGCTGGGGCTAGTATTTTAGGTTTTCGTGGTTTAATGTTTAGCTTAGTGTAGTCTAGATACTTGCTATTGAGACGTATCAATAAATTACCATTTAACCTCTCTTCAATGATTACCTTATTATTAGGATAAACTGTAGTAGGCTGATCTTTAGATAGTTGATACCAATGGTTCTTAAAGCTAACCACAAAGTCACGACTAACAATGCGTACAGACTGAACAGATAGGATTGAGTTAAGATCGTACTGCTTAGATAACATAACGTGAGTATCTGTGCTACTGGTAGCCTCAACGTTAAACCTGGCATTAAATCTAGGTAAATAAGCTTGCAAAAATTTATTGGCGTCATTAGGATTATTAATACCTGCGAGGCGGAGCTCTTTTACTAATCTGTCTTGCAGGGTTCCAAATAATCTTTCTATTCTTCCTTTAGCCTGAGGACTATTTGCATTAATAACCTGTACACCTAATTCTTTCATGGCTCTAGTAAATTCAGATACGATGCTGTCATTATCTAGTGCATTTTTAGAGTTAATTTTGTATGTGCTGTGACGATCTAGATAAATACTGTGAGGTTTACCATATTTCTCAAAATACCCCCACCAGAACTTCATAACAGGCACAGTCCCTTCATAGTCACTAAACCAAGCATTAACTATAGACGTAGCATCATCAATACTAGCTAGTAATGTAGTATATTCACCATGGTTATATCTACCCTCAAACCAGTCATGGCTTGAGCCGTCAAATTGTTCCATATCCCCATAGCATGAACGCCTAGGTCTCCTGGTTCTGTGAATAGGTTTCTTATGCTTTTTTTCTCTCCAAACGTCATTATCTACCATTATGCGTCTTAAAGTAGATACAGATATACTAATACCGTCCAATTCCTTAAGTTTCTCGGCTGCAAAGGTTGGACCAAAGTCTGGGTATTTGTCTTTAACTAACTTAATTACTTTATCTTTAAAACTTTTATCCAGTTGGTGATTACTAGGTCTGCCTCTTAATTTACTAGCAAAACTTTTATTACCTTCATCTCTATATTTATTGAGTAGCCTTCTTATTTGTCTGTCTGTTATATTTAAACTTTCAGCTGCTTCTATTTGCTTGAGTTTACCTTCAGCTACTTGTTTTATGACACTAACTTGGTTCAGTTCTTTTTGAGATAACCTTATTATTTCTGGCATTAAATCCTCCTATTTTTTAAATAGGATCATACCAAAAACCGGACATTTCTATTGAACGCAAAACCGGACATTTCTATTGGCGAGCAACAATAATAATCAAACAGTTGACAATACTTAAACTTAAACTTAAACTTAAACTATGAATACAATTACAGCAAAAGAGCTTCGAGATAATCTTGATAGGGTTGTTAAGCGAGTTGGACGAGGTGAATCAATTAGAGTAACTTATCGTTCTAAATCAGCTTTTATTTTACAACCTGATGATTCTTTAGATAATAATTTAGCAAAACCTGGTAGTAGGGCGGCTATGACAGAATATATTTCTCAAGTACGGGCCATTAATAAAATCCCTCGTAGATCAAAACTTAATCCTAATAAGTCTATTAAAGAAAATTACCACGATATGCTTCGTGATGATCTAAAATATAAGAGTAATTATGAATCGTGAAGTTATTTTTATTGATGCTAATGTTTTACTTGAGACTATTTTAAAAGGTAGAAAGAATATTATAAAAGCACAGGATTATGTCAGTTCACATGATATTATTATTTCACCATTGTCAGCTCATTTATTTGTTTATTTTGGTCTGAGAGATGGGCTAGAACTTAATTTGTTACTTGATATGTTAATTAAACATCGATTTACAAATTTTGGTATCGAAGAAGTAATGTGGGCTACTAAGAACTATCAAGATGATGATTTTGAAGACGCACTTCAAGTGGCTTGTGCTGTTATGCAAGATTGTCAAACATTTGTTACTTTTGACAAAAAACTCGCCCAAGAATATAGCCAATTCATTGACGTTAAAGTTTTATAATATTTGTTTATTGAGGATTATACCTAGTTGGTATATACTAATAGATATAGTGGTAGGAAATAATAAATAGCAAAAAGGTAAATTAGATAGTGGTTAAAAAAGATAGTTATTCTTCTGAACAGATTACAGTACTAGAGGGATTAGAACCAGTTCGTAAACGTCCTGGTATGTATATCGGTGGCACTGGAATTGAAGGGTTGCATCATTTAGTTTGGGAATTAGTTGATAATGGTATCGATGAGGCATTAGCTGGTTACGCTAATGAAGTTTCGGTTGTTATTTTAGCTGATGGTGGTATCAAAGTAACAGATAATGGACGTGGTATACCGACAGATATTCATCCAAAAACCGGTAAGAGTACAGTAGAAACAGTCCTGACTGTTTTACATGCTGGTGGTAAATTTGGTGGAGGTGGTTATAAAGTATCTGGTGGGCTTCATGGTGTGGGAAGTAGTGTAGTTAATGGTTTATCTAAGCATCTTATAGTAACAGTTTTTCGTGAAGGAAAGATTTATCAACAAGAATATAAGGCAGGTATTCCTCAGGCTGATTTAAAGGTTATTGGTAAAACAGATAAAACTGGAACTGAAATTGTTTTTTATGCTGATGATAGTATTTTTGAATCAGTAAAGTTTAATTACGCAACTATTTTAGATCGATTACGACATGCTGCCTATCTTACAAAAGGTGTTAAAACAAAAATAGTTAATGAAGAAACTGGTGAAAACTATGGTTTTTATTTTGAAGGTGGTATTCAGAGTTATGTAAAACATTTAAATGTTGGTAAAGAACCAGTTGATGAAGATATTTTTTATGTTGATAAAACAGTTAAAGATACCCAAGTAGAAATTTCATTACAATATACTGATGCTTATACTGAAATTGTTAGGTCATTTGCTAATAATGTCCTAAATCCTGATGGCGGAACACATTTAACTGGTTTTAGGTCGGCTTTGACGCGAGTTATTAATGATTATGCTCGTAAAACTGGTTTATTAAAGGAAAAGGAAGAGAATTTAAGTGGTGAAGATACCAGAGAAGGTTTAACTGCTATTATTTTAGTTAAACTACCTGATCCTCAATTTGAAGGACAAACCAAGAATAAGTTGGGAAATCCAGAAGTTAGAGGTTATGTTGAACAAGTAATGAATGAGTATTTCAATTATTATTTGGAGGAACATCCTGGTGTAGCTCGTAAAATTGTTGGTAAAGCACTTTTAGCTGCTAGAGCTCGAAAAGCTGCTAGAGCAGCTAGGGAAAATATTTTACGAAAAGGAATTCTAGATGGCGCTAGTTTACCTGGTAAATTAGCTGATTGTTCTTCTAAGAATCCGGCTGATAGTGAGCTTTATTTAGTAGAGGGTGATTCAGCCGGAGGTTCAGCTAAATCTGGTAGAGATAGTAAAACCCAAGCAATCCTACCCTTACGAGGTAAGGTTTTAAATGTTGAAAGAGCTAGACTTGATAAAATGCTTGCCAATAATGAACTTTTAAGTTTAATTAAAGCCTTAGGGGTTGGTATTGAAGAATCTTTTGATATTAGAAGTTTACGATATGATCGTATTATTATCATGACTGATGCCGATGTTGACGGTAGTCATATTAGTACTCTTTTAATGACTTTCTTTTTCCGTTATATGAAAGAGGTAATTGATGGTGGTCATTTATATCTTGCTAAACCTCCGTTATTTGAACTTGTTAAGTCTGGTAAGAAAAATAGTGTTTTTATTTATGATGAAGCAGAACTTGATGTGGTTTTAGATGATATTATAGCTAAGCGTAAAAGTGAAGGAACTACTATTAATACTACTGATGATAGATATCGTCAAGCTGGATTTATTGAACAAAAAAGATATAAGGGACTTGGTGAAATGGATGCTGAACAACTATTTGAAACTACTATGAATCCTGAAAAAAGAGTTTTAATTCAGGTTAAAGTTGATGATGCTGAAAAAGCTGATGCAGTTTTTAATAAATTAATGGGTACTGAAGTAGAGCTTCGGAAGAATTTTATTCAAGCTAATGCTAAATTTGTAAAAGATCTAGATATTTAAGGATAAATTATGGATGACGATAATAAAGATAAAGAATTAATTACTTCACCTGATAATGAGCAAGTAGAGGGCGAGATAATTAATCAGTACTCTAAATCAGTAGAACTTCGGACAGTTGAAAATGTCATGGAAGACAATTATTTAAGATATTCCATGAGCGTTATTATTGATCGAGCTTTACCAGATGTTAGAGATGGTATGAAACCGGTTCATCGTCGAATTTTATACAGTATGAATGAAGAAGGTCTTAGGAGTGGATCAAGGCATAGAAAAAGTGCTAACGTTGTTGGTGCGGTAATGGGTAAGTATCACCCTCATGGTGATGCTTCAATTTATGATGCGATGGTTAGAATGGCTCAATCTTGGGCTATGCGGTATACCTTAATAAATGGACAAGGTAACTTTGGATCAATGGATGGAGATCCACCAGCCGCTATGCGTTACACTGAAGCTAAAATGGCTCGTTTAGCTGATGAAATTTTGTCAGATATAGATAAAGATACTGTTGATTTTAAAGATAATTATGATGGTACTACGAAAGAACCATTAGTTTTACCAGCAAAATTACCGGTTTTGCTACTTAATGGACAATTAGGTATTGCTGTTGGTATGGCAACCAATATTCCACCACATAATTTAAGTGAAATTATTGATGCCGAGATATATTTAATTAAAAATGGTAATGCAACACTCGATGATTTGTTAGAGTTTGTTAAGGGACCTGATTTTCCAACCGGTGGAGTAATTTATGGTAAAGATTCAATCAAGACTGCTTATGCGACTGGGCGGGGTGGTGTTGTGACTCGTGGTATTGCAGAAATTAAAGAAGCATCAGCCAAAGGCCGTCATCAAATTATTATTTCAGAAATTCCCTATGGTCTTAATAAAGAAACATTAGTTTTAAAAATAGCAGAACTTATTAAAGATAAAAGAATTGTTGGGGTTAATGACTTAAGAGACGAAACTGCTAGAGGTGAAGTAAAAATTGTACTTTATCTTAAAAAGGATGCTTATCCTAAAAAAATCTTAAATCAATTATATAAGTTGACTCCATTACAGACTACTTTTCATTTTAATATGATGGCATTAGTTGATGGTATTCAACCAAGAGTTTTAGGTTTAGTTGATATTTTGCAGGAACATATTAAACATCGACAGGTTGTAGTTCGAAGAAGAACTAATTTTGAGCTTAAAAAAGCTCAGGATAGAGCTCACATATTAGAAGGGCTTAAGATTGCTTTGGATAACATTGATGAGGTTATTACTACGATTCGAAAGTCTCAAACAACTGATGAAGCCCAAGTTAACTTAATTAAGAGATTTAAATTAAGTGAACTTCAAGCTAAAGCGATTCTTGCCATGCAACTTCGAACATTAGCAGGACTTGAAAGACAGAAAATCGAGGATGAATTAGCTGAGCTTAAAGAATTAATTTTGAGATTGTTAGATATTTTATCGGACGAAAGTAAGATTTTAGCAATTATTAAAGATGAATTAGCTGAGCTTAAAAAACAATATGGAGATGAACGCAAAACCAAGGTTGTCGATAACGAACTCGGTAAGATGAGTGATGAAGATTTAATTGCTGATGAACAAGTTGCTATTACTCTAACTGCTGCTAATTACATTAAACGTAGTCCTCTAGCTGATTATAAAAAACAAGGACGAGGTGGTAAAGGACGTCGGGGTATGACAACAAGAGAAGAAGATGTAATTGAGCATGTTGTTAATGCTTCGACTCATGATTATTTATTGTTCTTTACTAATCGAGGTAGAGTCTTTAGGCTTAAAACTTATGAAGTACCAGCTGTTGGGCTAAACGCTAAAGGAATTGCTATTGTTAATCTTTTACAGTTACAACCAGAAGAAACTGTTAGTTCTATGATTAATATATCTAAATCAGATAAAGTAGATAATCTAATAATGTGTACAGTTCGAGGGGTAGTTAAAAAGACTCCATTTGTTCAATATCAGAATGTACGAAATAGTGGACTGATTGCTATTAATTTAGATAGTGGTGATGAGCTTAAGTGGATTCGGATGACTAATGGGAACAATGAAGTTGTTATATCTACTTCAATGGGACAAGCTATTAGGTTTCATGAGAGAGATGTTAGACCGATGGGCCGGGTATCTAGAGGTGTTAGAGGTATCAGACTTAGATCGAATGATCATGTTATTGGTATGGATATTGTTGAAGAAGGATCATTTATATTTGTAATTTCTAAATTTGGTTACGGTAAAAGAACTAAAGTCTCTCAATTTACACCACATAGTCGAGGAGGTGTTGGTATTAGATCAGCTATAGTTAACTCTAAAACAGGTGAGCTAATGGGTGTTAAAACTCTGCAGAATGATGATCAAGAAGTAATCATTATTTCTTCACAAGGACAAACTATCAGACTTGGTTTAAAGGATATTCCAGCACTTGGACGAGCTACTCAGGGTGTTCGTATAATGAGATTAAATGATAATGATGAAGTGGTATCACTTGCTCTTGTTGAAAAATCTGACATTATTTTAGAGAACGAAGAAGAAACAGAATAGTTTAAAGTTATTTTAGTAATAACAGATCACAGTTTAAGAGTGATTATTATAATATGTTGTATATATTATAACATTAGTTCAAGTTATTTTAATACTCTAAGGTGTTAATTAATTACTCTCAGGTTTTTAAACATTAAGTTGTTCATTTATAGTGCTTTTTGTAGTATTATTCACACCTGTGTATAACTGTTATTAATAACATTTAATTAATTATTTAATGTTAATTAAATAAAATATTAATTAATAATTTAAGTTATTTCTACAATGAAGTAATTTATTACTTCTTATGTAGTAATAAATAATATAAATTAGTTAATCTAGTATTGAATAAATAATAAGTTATTTAAGTTAATATTGTTGTTCTAATATAAACAAACATTAGCTTTATTAATTTATTTAATTAAACTGACTAATTTCTTAAGTGTTTTTATCTTGTTAAAAGGGTAGTAATAATACTAAAATGTATAGAGTAAATAAGTAATAAAAATAAATATAAAATGCAACCTCCTAACACTGGTATTAATAATAACGTAGAGCTAGAAACTCTAGAAGACTCTCCTAATATCTCTTCACTTGATCCTATCACTATTACTTCTAACTACACTAAACCTAAATGGTACTCATTAGCCTATAGCTCTCATAAGAAACTATTAATATCTCTAATAGTAATATTAGTTATATTTCTATTATCTGGTTCTTATGCCATCTACAGACTAACAGCTAATACTAAAGCTAATACACCAGTATCTATTAAAAACAATATTAATCCTACACTATCTCAATCTACTAATGGATTACTACCACCTAAACAACAAGTCTTAGTAGTTAACTCTAACTTAAAGGTTAATGCTAATACTGCTCTTCAAGGTACTCTAAATGTTACTGGATTAGTTACCTTACAAGGTAACGTAACTATTACTGGTACTTTAAATGTTTTAAAGAATGGTACCTTTAAGGGTAACATCTCAGCTGCTAACTTTCATGGTAATGGTTCTAGTCTAACTAACCTTAATGCCTCTAACCTAAACTCAGGTACACTTAAAGAAACTCTACTACCATTACTTGTTACTATTCAAGGTAATACCTTTAATGGACCTAATAACCTAGTTCAATTAAATCAGGTTGGTAGTTTACCAGCTCTTAATGCTATTAACTTAACTAACCTTAATGCCTCTAACCTAAACTCAGGCACAGTATCAGACAAACTATTGAACACAAATGTAGCTATCACTACTAACAACAATAACTTTACTGGTAATAATACACTCTCAGGTAATAATAACTTAACTGGTAATAATACCTTCACTAATAGTTCTACCTTTTCTGGACCAACTAACTTTACTAATCCTAACAATACCTTCTCAGGACTAACTATCTTTAATGATGGTTTTGTAGGAGGTGTCCTAAAAGTAGTTAGTGGTAGTCTAGTACTAGGTAATCCAGGTATTACTCCTGGTTCCTTATCTTTTACTCAAACTAACTCAACTAATCTATCTAACCTAACAGTCTCTAATCCTTCATCTGCTGGTACAGTCACTTATCTTCTACCTTCTATACCTGGTAACTCAACTGATACTGTTTGTTTAAAGACATTACTTAATTGTGGTGCTTCTGGTACAGCTGGTGGAGACCTAACAGGTACTTATCCTAACCCAACTATCGCTAAACTCCAAGGAACTACTCTAACATTGTCTACTCCATCAACTGGACAACTACTAATGTATAACGGTACTAACTATCTAAACCAAACAATCTCAGGAGACGTTACTATTAATGGTAGTGGAGTAACTACTATTGGAGCTGGTAAGGTAACTAATATTGATCTAGCTAATAACACTATTACCATTAGTCCAGGAACTGGACTAACTGGAGGAGGGGTTATTGCTTTAGGTAATTCAGCTATACTTAGTATTAACAGTACTAATGTTACTGCTGGCTCTTATGGTTCCTCATCACTTGTTCCAACCTTTAGTGTTAACGGACAAGGACAACTAACTTCAGCTGGAACTACTACTCTAGCTAATGCTGCTTTACAGAACTCATCAATCACTATTAACAATGGTACTAACATAACAGGTGGAACAACTGTTTCTCTAGGTTCATCACTAACAGTTGGAGTAATCAACAATCCTACCTTTTCTGGTTTAGTGACAGCTAGTTCTGGATTAACTATACAATCTGGTTCAACCTTCACTAATAACTCATCTACTCTTAACTCTGCTCTAACTATAGCTAATCTAAGTACTGGTGGATCTATTGGTAGCGCTAGCTCGACAGTAGACATAGCTACTACTATTAACATTGATCAAATAACAACCGGACAAACACTAACTATTCCTAATCCTACTATAACTACTGCTGGTAGAATCATCTATATCTCTAACACTGGAACAGCTTCCTTTATTATCCTAGGTAATACCATAAGACCATCTACTACAGATTCCTTTGTCTTTAACGGTACTAACTGGACTATTAACAATAACAATACAGTTGCTGGAACAGGACTAAGTCAAACTGGTAACATCATTAATTCATCTGCTGTCACATCTATTGTTAATGATACTAATATCCAAGGATCACTAACTAACAACATATTAACATTGTCCTTTGCTGGTAGCTTATCTCCAAGTAGAGGAGGAACAGGAATAACTAGCTATACAACCGGTGATCTACTCTATGCTTCAGGTACTACTACTCTAAGTACTCTTCAAGATGTTGCTACTGGTTCATGTTTAGTAAGTGGAGGAGTAGGAACTGCTCCAACTTGGACTTCTTGTACTGGTACTGGAACAGGTGCAGTTAGTTCTACTGGTACAGCTAACTACCTACCACTCTTTAGTACCTCAACCTCACTTATTAACTCTATTCTCTCCCAACCAACTACTTCCACTATTTCCCTAAATGGTAGTGAAACAATCACTAGTACTCTAGCTATAAATGGTTCTAATTCTGTAACACTAGGTAGTGCTTCTACTAACAATGGTTCCATTATCTTTAATAACAATACCAATGCCTACACTACTACTATTAATTCTGGTGTTCCCACTAGTTCTATTACTCTAACTCTACCAACTACTACTGGTTCTAGTGGTTACTGTCTAGAAACCAATGGTAGTGGAGTACTATCCTTTGCTAGTTGTACTGGTGGAGCTGCTGGAGGAGTATCTAGTCTAAATAGTCTAACTGGTATCCTTACTTTAGCTAACTCTACTGCTTCAGGTTCTACTATTACTCTAAACTCTGCTAAAGCTAATAACTCTACTCTAGGTATAGCTACCTTTAACTCCACTAACTTTACTGACAATGGTGCTGGTTTAATTAATACTATTCAAAACATTAATACATCAGCTAGTCCTACCTTTGCTGGATTAACGGTTAATAATACTACCGGACTTACTAATAACGGTTCTACTCTTAACTCTGCTCTAACTATAGCTAATCTAAGTACTGGTGGATCTATTGGTAGCGCTAGCTCGACAGTAGACATAGCTACTACTATTAACATTGATCAAATAACAACCGGACAAACACTAACTATTCCTAATCCTACTATAACTACTGCTGGTAGAATCATCTATATCTCTAACACTGGAACAGCTTCCTTTATTATCCTAGGTAATACCATAAGACCATCTACTACAGATTCCTTTGTCTTTAACGGTACTAACTGGACTATTAACAATAACAATACAGTTGCTGGAACAGGACTAAGTCAAACTGGTAACATCATTAATTCATCTGCTGTCACATCTATTGTTAATGATACTAATATCCAAGGATCACTAACTAACAACATATTAACATTGTCCTTTGCTGGTAGCTTATCTCCAAGTAGAGGAGGAACAGGAATAACTAGCTATACAACCGGTGATCTACTCTATGCTTCAGGTACTACTACTCTAAGTACTCTTCAAGATGTTGCTACTGGTTCATGTTTAGTAAGTGGAGGAGTAGGAACTGCTCCAACTTGGACTTCTTGTACTGGTACTGGAACAGGTGCAGTTAGTTCTACTGGTACAGCTAACTACCTACCACTCTTTAGTACCTCAACCTCACTTATTAACTCTATTCTCTCCCAACCAACTACTTCCACTATTTCCCTAAATGGTAGTGAAACAATCACTAGTACTCTAGCTATAAATGGTTCTAATTCTGTAACACTAGGTAGTGCTTCTACTAACAATGGTTCCATTATCTTTAATAACAATACCAATGCCTACACTACTACTATTAATTCTGGTGTTCCCACTAGTTCTATTACTCTAACTCTACCAACTACTACTGGTTCTAGTGGTTACTGTCTAGAAACCAATGGTAGTGGAGTACTATCCTTTGCTAGTTGTACTGGTGGAGCTGCTGGAGGAGTATCTAGTCTAAATAGTCTAACTGGTATCCTTACTTTAGCTAACTCTACTGCTTCAGGTTCTACTATTACTCTAAACTCTGCTAAAGCTAATAACTCTACTCTAGGTATAGCTACCTTTAACTCCACTAACTTTACTGACAATGGTGCTGGTTTAATTAATACTATTCAAAACATTAATACATCAGCTAGTCCTACCTTTGCTGGGTTAACAGTTAATGGTGGAGCTACTAATCTTAGTGGTCCCCTAAACATCCAAGGAACCACCACTCTAGGACTGGCTGGAACAACTACTGGATCATTAGTCTTTACTAACTCAGGTAGTTCAACTTACACCACAGCTATTTCATCAGCTCTACAAGCTAATAACCTAGCTTTGTCTATACCAGCTGATAGTAATACTACTGATACATTCTGTCTAGCTAAGCTAGCTAACTGTACTGCTATTGGTTCAGCTGGTGGAGATCTAATAGGCAACTACCCAAGTCCTACTATAGCTAAACTCCAAGGAACTACTCTAACACTATCTACTCCATCAACTGGACAAGTCCTAGCCTACAATGGTTCTGCCTATATTAATACATTAATTACTAACACTAACCTAACAGCTGGTAGCTATACTAACATCACTGGAGTAGGAGTCTTATCTTCTGGTTCTATTGCTTCTGGTTTTGGTAGTATCTCTACTACTAACAACATATCTACTACTACTACTATTAATGCTGGAACACTTAGTGTTAGTGGTAACTCTACACTCTCAGGAACATTAACTGTTAGCGGTAACTCACTACTAAGTAGTAACTTAAACGTTAATGGTACCTCCACTCTTTCTGGTCCACTAATAGCTAACTCTACTACACTACTTAAAGATCTAACTAACTCTACTACTGCCTTTACTATTCAAAACGCTAACTCAAGCGACATATTAACTGCTGATACTACAACTAATACTATTAACCTAAACGGTAACCTAAATCTTAACCAAGTATCGGCTCCTACTACTGCTCCAACAGTCGCTATTAATACTACTGCTGGTAACCTTAACTCTACTTATTACTATGTCTATGCTTATATAACACCAAGTGGTATTACTAACTATTCTCCAGTTTCTTCTAGTGTAGCTCCAGTCTCTCAACAAGTTAACGTTACTGTCTCTGCTTCAACTAACAACCTAGTAACTGGTATTAATATCTATCGGACTATAGCTGGAGCTACTAACTCTGGACCATTCTATTTAGTTAACTCAACTCCACTATCTAATACCAACCAAATATACATAGACAATATAGCAGATAGTTCACTAGGAACAGCTGGTAGTGATATTAATAATACAGCTAACTTTCAAGTTAATGGTAGTTCAGTCCTTATTATTGATCCTAACAACTACAACACTGGAGTAGGACTTAATGTGTTAAAAGATAATAGCACAGGTTATTCTAACACCGCTGTTGGTAATGAAGCCTTACTAGGTAATACTAGTGGTTCTTACAATGTTGCTGTTGGAGACTATGCCTTACAAGATAATACGAGTGGTACTTATAACACTGCTATTGGTGTTAATGCACTTATGTATAATACGACTGGTAACTACAACACTGCTACTGGTTCTGGAGCCTTGTTAGATAATAGTACGGGTTACTATAATACTGCTGACGGAGTTAATGCATTAGCTAACAATACAACTGGTAGTTATAATATCGCTTTAGGTGATGGTGCTCTTTATGCTAACTCCACTGGTTCTGGTGATAGCGGTGTGGGAATGTGGGCTTTACAGTCTAACACCACTGGTGTTCAGAATACTGCTACTGGAGATTCAGCACTTTATTATAACACCACTGGTGTTCAGAATACTGCTACTGGTTTTCAGGCACTTAATGCTAATTCTACCGGTAACTACAACACTGCCGTAGGAACAAATGCCTTGCAAGCCAATACAACAGGATCTTGGAATACAGCTTTAGGTAATGGTGCCTTACTATATAATACTACTGGTGGTAATAATGCTGCTCTTGGAGCAAGTGCGCTATTAACTAACACCACTGGTTACCAGAATACAGCTTCCGGTGTAAATTCTTTGTATTACAATACAACTGGTTACGATAATACAGCTACTGGTTATTTGTCTTTACAACAAAATACAACAGGATCTTGGAATACAGCTTTAGGTGTTAGTGCTTTGGTGGGTAATACTACAGGCAATTATAATATTGGTATTGGTTTTCAGGCACTTCAAGCTAACATCACTGGCTCTAATAGTACTTCTTTAGGATATGCTTCACTTTACTCTAACACCACAGGCTATAATAATACTTCTCTAGGACTTCAATCTTCATATTACAACACTACTGGTTTTAATAACACTGCTCTTGGTATGAATGCTCTTCAATCTAATACTATTGGTTCTAACAATGTAGGATTAGGTTATAATGCTAATGTTTTATCTAATAATTTAACTAATGCTATAGCTATTGGTGCTAATGCAGCTGTTGGTTCGTCTAACTCTCTAGTTTTAGGATCAATAAGTGGAGTTAATGGAGCTACTTCTAATACTAATGTTGGTATTGGTACCACTAATCCACAAGATAATTTAAGTATATTTGGAGTACAAAATTATAATAGTGGCTTAGAGTTAAATGGTAATAGTAGTGGTGGTGTTGGTATGTCGATTGAAAATACATCTTCAGGTGGTCATAATTATGCACTTTTATCTGGAGGCGCTGCTAATGGAATTGGTGTAGGTGCGTTTGGCATATATGATGAAACTGCAGGAGCTTACCGTCTAACAGTAAATCCTAGTGGTTATGTTGGTATAGGAACTACTATGCCCGCTACTAATTTACAAGTAGAAACTGGTGGTGGTGGAGTGGCAGGATTTTCAATTTTGAATAATTATACTGGTAATGGTTCTACACCATACAGTTTTTATATTGCTACCTCTAATGGTGGTTGTCCTGGTGGAAATGAAGCTTATTTTGGTTTTTTTACTACGTCAACTCCTTCTTGTTCTGTTACTCAAACTACTGCTTTAAGTCTTAATCAGTCTAATGGTTATGTCGGTGTTGATATGTTAGCACCAGCATATAACCTAGATGTTACCGGTAATGTAAATTTAACTGGAACTTTATATATTAATGGTGTATCTATGTGTACATCTAGTGGATGTGCTGGTGGTAGTGGTGGAACTGGAGCTAGCACTTCATTAAATAACCTTGCTAACGTAGCTATTAATACTACTCTTAATACTGCTTACCCAATTAATTCTTCTTATAACCCTGTATATGGTTATTCTAATTCTAATACCCCAGCCATGATTTTATCTGGTGGCCCATATGGTGGTTCTAGTGCTGAGTATGCAGCAACAGGAAGTTATTACTATGGTCTTCTTCAATTAGGAGGTGATAACTATGCCTCTGGTAGTAGCTTTGGTACATATATAGGAATTAATGCCCCAAGTACACTTGATGGCTACGCTAATGAAGCTGATCTTTTGAACTTACAATATGCCAATAATGTTAGATTAAGAGTAGATTATAACGGGAATATGACGTTAGGAGGACAATTAACTATGAATGGTCCTTTATCTGGGGTAACTACCTTAACTACTTCAAGTACCATTAACGGTGAGACTATCTCTAGTGCCGCTAGCTTAAATGGTACTTTAACAGTAGCTAGTACTACCGCTATTAATGGTACTTTAACAGTAGCAAGTAACACTAGTGTTGGTGGTAGTACTACTGACACAGGTAATGTAACGGTTAACTATAACCCTGTATATGGTTATTCTAATTCTAATACCCCAGCCATGATTTTATCTGGTGGCCCATATGGTGGTTCTAGTGCTGAGTATGCAGCAACAGGAAGTTATTACTATGGTCTTCTTCAATTAGGAGGTGATAACTATGCCTCTGGTAGTAGCTTTGGTACATATATAGGAATTAATGCCCCAAGTACACTTGATGGCTACGCTAATGAAGCTGATCTTTTGAACTTACAATATGCCAATAATGTTAGATTAAGAGTAGATTATAACGGGAATGTCTATACGGGTGGTAATGTATGTGTTAGATTAACTTCTTGTTCCAATTCCCTCGGTGTCTCAGGTAACATAGCAGCCACAGGTACTATCACAGGTGGAGTAAGTTCTCCAGACTATGCTGAAGAAATAACAGCCTCAGACCCATCTATCACAGCAGGTGATGTAGTAGCTATGG
>JAJZMC010000008.1 GCA_021803105.1 bacterium | reverse complement strand
CTAACCGAATAACAACCGAAGTAAGGTTTCTTAGAAACGACCAGGTTCTTGGCTACCAACAGATACCAACACCAAAACAACTCCAGTTTTAAATTTGTGATGCTACTATTTTAATTTTGGGTTAACACTTACTTATATACACTTACTCACTATAGTATTTGGTACACCGTCTTAGATGAAGTTCGAACACTTTTGTTGTCTCGATCATTAATTAGTCATCTTTTACAATGTCTGTATGATAGGACATAGCCACCAAACATAAACAATTTCTACAATCAAAAACGTCTATAACACAATAATTATAAAATTTAGGTTAGCTGTGATAGTGTTTTTGTTGGTATTAACTTTTGAGATATTTTTGCCAATAACTCATCGTTTGTTATAAACAATTCAGCTTTGTTTATTAACGCAGTAGCCAAATGCATGGCATCAGGTAGTTTTAATTTATGGCCATATTCTAGTCTAAGTTCCCCAGTTTTTAAGCAAATATTATTGTCTGCTGCAATGGTCGCCAGATTATCTATATGTGAAAAGAAGTCCACGAGGTCTAAAGGTCGATCAGATAGATGAATGCTGTAAACTTCACCATAAACTATTGAAGAAGCTATAGCTTGATTTTTTCCAATAGATATATCACGTAACAATTTTTGAGCATTTAGGCTATGCTTTTCTTTCGAGGATAGAGCTGCAATAAATATATTGCTATCTAGGGCAACTAACATTGTCTGTTTATTCTTCTCACTCTTTGTTTCTCATTTGTCTGAGCTTGGCAGTGGCGTTATCGGGAAAGGCGTCACTGTATTGTCCAAGATAGTCATCAAGAGATTTGTCTTTACGAAAGACAATTTCAGTATTGGAAACCCGCTTAACTTTAAAGCGTTGACCATTAGGCTTATTAAGACCTAGTTTTTGTCGAGCCATCTTAGGTATTACTACTTGATATTTACTGGAGAGTGTTACTACATCTGTATTCATATGTTGAACTATATCAAAGCGTATAACGAAAGTCAAGTAGTTAAACGAACACTAATTGGTACACCTGGCAGGATTCGAACCTGCGACCTTCTGGTTCGAAGCCAGACACTCTAATCCACTGAGCTACAGGTGCTTAATATATAGATTATATCCAATAATAAATAAAAAATATAATTAAACTGAGTTTATATCAAATATATATTTTGATATGATAAGTAAATGTATTTAACTATAGATGTTGGTGGAACGAAAACTTTAATTGCCAGTTTTAATACTTCTGGTCAATTAAAAAATATGATTAAATTTGAAACACCTAAAAAATATAATATTTTTTTATCAATTTTAACAAAAAATATCACTTTACTGGGCGAATTAAATTACGAATATGTGGCAGCTGCCTTCCCCGAAACAATCAATCGAACAACTTATCGTTTAATAGGTGGAGGAAAATTAAAATGGCATAATGTTAATCCAAAAAAAGATATTAGTAATATAACAAATTGCCCAGTCTTAATTGATAATGATGCAAATCTAGCCGGTTTATCAGAAGCTATTTTATTAAAAGATAAATTTTCGCGCATCTTATATCTTACTGTCTCAACTGGCATAGGTGGTTCTCTAATAATAAATCAAAAAATAGATCAATCATTAATTGACATGGAACCAGGCCATATGATTTTAAATCATAATAATCAAAAAATTATCTGGGAGTCTTTCGCTTCTGGGCAAGCTATTACTCAAACTTTTGGCAAATATGCCAAAGATATAACAGATGAAAATACATGGATAAATATTGCTAATAATATAACTGAAGGAATCCTAATACTTCTCCCAATAATTCGCCCAGACATAATTATCATTGGTGGCAGTATCGGAACTTATTTTAAACAATACGGTAAATATATCAATCAAACTATTCAAAATCTAAAAGATCCTTTAATTCCGAAACCAACCGTTCAATCAGCCCAAAAACCAGAAGAAGCTGTAATTTATGGATGCTATCAACTCATTAAGCAGAACATTTTGATTTAACATAACAGCTCTAAAAATTAATCTTCTAATATTTTAAAACTTTGTAAAATTAATGCTAATTGTAAAAAAATATTATCTCCCATAGCATGAGTCTGATCATCTAATGATAGATCATTAATACGTGGACCGAAACTATCTTTTAGTAAAGTAACAAGTTCTAACATATTATGATTAGAAGCTAATTCACTATTTTTACCCCATCCAAGAACTGATTTCATCTGTGGTTGATGAATTAAAGCAGTCGATATTCGATTAAAAAAATTATTTTTAGCAAGCTCTGCGCTTATAGCTAAGTTACCTAATCTTCCCAAACCAACTAAATAACCTAATGTACCTCGACCTTCAATAGTTGCTAAATTACGCGCTTCCTCATAGGCTAAACAATTCGTTTCTTTAACATAATCTTCCATTAAAAGGCCTGACCTTAAAAAATTGTATGCTAAATCAATAAATTTTCTTTTTTTTATAGCAACCGGTTCTAAAATTATTGATTTTGTTATTTTTTGGTTATAAAAATGCCCTAAACTTGAAAACATAGCTGTTTTTTCAGCTCCATATGAATAACCAACTTGTATGGTTTCATTAATAGCTTGATTTGCTAAATATCTTACAACAGGTTTAATTAAAGACTTTACATTACCTAAATGTATTTCCCAAATATCACTATAAGCTAATTTAGCAGAATTTTGACCAGGTTCAGCAGTATTACCAGTCACAATAATCCGTTTATTAGGTAAAGCTTCTCTTATAGTAGCTATTAAAAATTTCATATTGCTATTAATATCATTACCCATTGGAAGATGATAAACTAACACATCTTCAAAATCATTTTTAGGAATAATATCTAAAACAGATATTGGCAATCTGTCATCCTGATAACTAAACTTAGTAGTTGCAGGAAGTGACGCCTCAATCTTCGAATAAGATAATTTTCTAAAACGATCGGCTACATCGCTAACAACGTCGATAACTTCCCCATGGAAATTAAAATTATTCAATAATTTTTCATTTTTCACTAACAAAAATTATAAAAACAATTTATTTTTTAGATGAATTTTTAGCCCACATATAAGCTAAAAGACAAGCCATTAATAAAGCACCGATTGCTGTTAGACCAAAAGCTCGTAATAAATGAGGGTGTATATTGCCAAAAAATAATAACAATCCAGCAATTAAAAAATTTAACCATCCCCAGATAACGTTAACAACAGCCGATGATTCTTTCGAAAAAGGTGTCTGAAATTTTTCACCCATTATACCTTTTATAAAATGAGGTACACCATTGGCGCCAAATAAACCAGCAATAAAACTATATAAATAAAGTTGTAACATTTTTCTCTCCCTTAGTTATTAACATAATTATAAGTATTAAACTTAATAATTAAAAATTCAAGTTTTATTTTTTTATCAGATTATATAATACTTAAAAAAATGAGTAATGTAAGAATAATTTGATGATATTAAAAAAATATCTATAAAAATTATTACTGGTATAACTACTAAATATTCCACTGATTTACCAGTCGTAATCCTTAACTGTTTATTAAACGGAAAACCAATTTTTTTCGTTATAGGTAATAATAATGGTATGCCTTCTTTAGTAAAACTATCTAACAAAAGATGAGATAATACACCAACCATAAATGATATCCAAATAATACCTACATTAATGCTTAAAATGGCTGATTTAAGAAATAGTAATCCAAAATAAAATAATCCACCAAAAATCACAGCTCCGAGTAATGAATGTGTCAAAAATCTGTGACCACCAAGTAAACTTTTATCAATAATCTTACCTATTAATTTACCCACTGGTAAATTTCGCCAAAACGGAGCAGTTGGTTGATCTATATCGGGTAAAATACCACCAATTTGATTAAATAATAAAGCTAAAAATAATGTTGATAAACTTATCTCTATCAGTGGTTCATATATGAAAATAGCTAAAAGGGCAGAAATCGCCGCCAAATCATGTGTTCTACCAGTCATTATTAAAAATTTATGTGTACTTAAGAATTAGTTGCTTCATTATTATTAGTTGAATTTAATTTTTTAGGGCCAGTATTGTATTTAGCTTTAAGCAAAGCAGCCTCTAAAGATTTTACAATATTAGTTGCCTGTTCAAAACTAACTCCAACTCTAGCAACTGGTAGTACCTGATTATCTAGTAAATTCTGGTTAAAATTTAAAACTATACCAGACGAACCGACTGATACATCAAATTGATCAGAATATAATGGTCTTATATCAACAGGCATAACCATCACTAAACTTGCACCATTAAGTATATTATTTTTAATAGATGAGTTAAGTAAATTAGGATCAAAAAAATTACTATCGTTATAGTTAGCCATTTTCCATAACGCCATAGCATCATTATCTTTTAACTTAAAATGATTAATTAATAAGACTAATATATCTTCACTAGGTCGATCTATACCCAGCTCAATTTTTTCTAAAACTTCAACTTCTATTTCAACCGCATTTGAAACTTCTGAAATTGTCTCATGAAATTTTTCTCTCCAAGCTTTTAACGACTCGCCTAGCTCTTTATATGGTTGATTTAATTTTGGATTCAACATAATCATATATTAACTTTTAAGACTAAAAGTTGCAAGGTTAACAGATTAAATTATATATATTTTATTCATATTCTTAGGTATTATCATTTAATCGTATAATATTTATATATGATTAACATTCGGCAAAATATTTCATTAAAAGATTATTCAAGCATGAAACTAGGCGGTAAGGCTAAATACCTTTGTCAGGTAACTACTAGAATGGACTTACTTGAAGCACTATCTTGGGCTCAAAAAAATAACTTAAAAACTATTATGATAGGTGGTGGTAATAATATTATATGGTCAGACGATGGTTTTAATGGTCTGCTGATAGTTAACAAAATATCAGGACTCAAAATATCTAACGATAGACCAGATAATTTTTATTTAACTATTGGATCTGGTGAAAACTGGGACAAAATTGTAGAACAAACCGTTAATATGGGTTTGACTGGCATAGAAGCACTCAGTAGTATCCCGGGTACTGTTGGTGCAACCGTCATTCAAAACATTGGTGCGTATGGACAAGAAATAGTAGACTCTTTACTTAATGTTGAAGCCTTTGATATAAAAATATCAGATTATGTTATTTTATCCGCTAGCCAATGTTTATTAGGTTACCGTTCTAGTTTATTTAAAAATCATGAACCAGGCAGATATTTAATATCTGCAATTACAATTAATTTAAAAAAACAAAATCCGGCAGCACCGTTTTACTCAGTTATTGAAGAATATATAAAAGAACATCAAATTAATGAAATTACACCTCAAATACTTAGACAAATTGTTCAAAATATAAGAGCGGCGAAATTACCAGATCCAAATAAAATAGCTAACTGTGGCTCATTTTTTGTTAACCCAATAATTAGTTATGCTGATTTTTTCTTACTTCAGAAAACTTTAAATCAACAAATTCCCCACTGGAAACACTCAGAAGAGAGTTTAAAAATTTCAGCCGCTTGGTTAATAGAGTTTGCTGGGTTTAAAGACTATCATGATTGGCAAACAGGTATGGCAACATGGGAAAAACAACCACTTATTTTAATAAACGAAAAAGCTCATTCAACTGCTGATTTAGAAATTTTCCGAGATAAAATCATCAAAGCTGTTCATCAAAAAACTGGTATAACTTTAATCCAAGAACCAGAAATATTACCACTAATCACTCGGTAATGGAAATTGTAAAGAAAAGTTAGTAATTTCTTTCTTAAGATCTTTTAATAATTGACTGTTATTATGGTTTTTAATTGCTATACTCATCCACTCAGCTATTTGTTCCATCTCTTTTTCTTTAAGACCACGGGTAGTAATAGCCGGAGTACCAAGTCTAATACCACTTGGTTTAAAAGAAGAAAGTTTATCGTCTGGAATAATATTTTTATTTAAAGTTAATCCAATAGAATCTAACGTTTCTTGCACAACATCACCTGTTAAATTAAAACTTTGATAAACATCTGCTACCATCATATGATTAGATGTTCCACCGGTAATTAAATAAAATCCTCTATCTTTTAAAGAGGAAGCTAAAACTTGAGCATTATCAATAATTTGCTTGGCATAAACTTTAAAATCAGGCTGAAGTGCTTCATAGAAAGAAACGGCCTTAGCGGCAATAATATGTTCATGTGGACCACCTTGCATACCAGGAAAAACAGCACGATCAATTAAAGTTGGTATATTTGTAATTGTTGTTTCAGGTACTTTTAAAGAATTACTAACTATCCCTTTAGTTAAAATTAGACCACCACGTGGACCTCGTAATGTTTTATGTGTCGTAGATGTAATGACATGAAATCCATAATCAAAAGGATTCTTGGCAACTCCACCGACTATCAAACCTGCAATATGAGCCATATCAGCCATCAATAAAGCTCCTACTTCATTACCTATACTGGCAACTTTATCATATTCAATTTCTCTCGGATATGAACTGTATCCAACTAAAATAATTTTTGGCTTATATTTATAAGCTAACTGACTTAACTCTTCATAATCAATCTCACCGGTCGTAATATCTTTCATTTTATAACGAATAAAATTATAAAGTTTAGCTGATCTAGTAACTGGTGCACCGTGAGTTAAATGACCACCATGAGATAAATCCATAGCCAAAATAGTATCACCTGGTTCTAACCAAGCACTATATACTGCTTCATTGGCTGGCGCACCCGAATGGGGCTGAACATTAGCATGATCTGCCTTAAATAAATTTTTAGCTCGATCAATAGCTAGTTGCTCTATTTGATCAATATTTTCTTGTCCACCATAATATCTTTTACCTGGATAACCTTCTGAATATTTATTAGTCAAAACGCTACCCATAGCTTCTAAAACTTCTCGACTAACATAATTTTCTGATGGTATTAATTCTAAACCTTCTCTTTGACGTTGAGTTTCAAACTCAATTAACTGTTGTATTTTAAAATCTTTCATCATCATCTATTTTACCTCAAGTTAAGTAATACGACTACTAAAAAATATAAAACTAAATATTACCCAATATGGTATAATTAATGCCATCATGAATCAAATTAACACTAAAATAGGTCAGTTAATTGCTCAAATAAGACAAGAACGTGGTTTAACTCAGGCAGAATTTGCTAGACGATTATCTACTTCACAATCAGCTGTCAATCGTATAGAACATGGTAAGCAAAATTTAAGTATAGAAACTCTAGGTAGGATAAGTGATGTTTTAAACAAACAATTATTAAGTATTAGTAGTAACAATGAAGTTAATTTAAGAATTGAAGGTAATACAAAACTTAAAGGTGAAATATCATTAAAAACAAGTAAAAATGCAGCTGTTGCTCTTTTATGTGCTAGTTTATTAAATTACGGTGTAACACATTTTAAATCTTTCCCGAAAATCGAAGAAGTTTATAGAATTATTGAAATACTTGAAAGTATTGGAGTAAGTGTTAAATGGATAAATGATAATGATCTAGAAATTAAACGACCCGAAAAGTTAAAACTTAATAATCTTGATGCGGTTGCCGCTAAAAAAACAAGATCCGTTTTAATGCTAATTGGAGTTTTAATGCATGATAATGCAAACTTTAAAATTCCTTATGCTGGGGGTTGTAAATTAGGAGAAAGAACTGTAACACCACATTTATTTGCATTAGAAGAATTTGGTTTAAGCATAAAAGCATCTAAAGGTAACTATCAAATTAATGTTAAGAAGAAAATACCTAAGGAGGTTGTTTTATACGAAGCTGGTAATACTGTCACCAATAACGTCTTATTAGCGGCAGCGAAACTTAACCAAACAATTCAAATCCATGGAGCTAGTGGTGATTATATGGTACAAGATTTATCATATTTTTTGAGAAAACTTGGAATTAGTATAGAAGGCATCGGTACTCCGTTCCTTAAAATAAAAGGCATAACAGAAAAAATTAAAAAAAATATTACTTATTATCCAACTGAAGATCCAATTGAAGCAATGTTTTTTATTACTTCCGCAATAATTACAAATTCAAAGATTACGATTAAACGTGTACCTTACCAATGGATAGCACTAGAACTCTTAAAACTATCAAAAATGGGTGTAAAATATGAAAAATCAACATCGTATAAAGCAAATAATGGAGAGATTGAACTTTGTGATATTACGATTTTTCCACACAATCATTCACTAAAAGCTTTAGAAGAAAAAATTCATCCAAACCTATACCCAGGTATTAATCCAGACAACATACCTTATTTCGTATTAATTGCTTGTATCACAAGAGGAAGAACACTAATACATGACTGGATGTATGAAAATCGAGCTATCTATTATACTGAACTAACAAAAATTGGAGCAACGATTGAATTAGCTGACCCCCATCGAGTTTTTATTACTGGACCAACTAAGTTTTCAAGCGCAGAAGTTGTCTGTCCGCCTGCACTAAGACCAGCTAGCCTATTATTAATTGGTATGTTAGCCACCAACGGTACCTCATTACTTAGAAACGTCTATACGATTAATCGAGGCTATGAAGATTTGGCTGATAGATTAAACAATCTAGGTGCCAGAATAACTATTCTTCATGATATATAATTTCCTATGATATAATTTACGAATATCTATGCGGGTGTCATATAATGGTCATTATCCCAGTTTTCCAAACTGGTAATGCGGGTTCGATTCCCGCCACCCGCACCATATTAGACGCAAGGCCTCTTTTGAGACTTTTTGTATCTGTCGGAGAGAGGTTCTAACCTTTTCCAGCTCGGCACGTATACTTTAGCATTGTTTGCCATCGGTTGTAGCCACTCATAAGAGATGATAGTTCTAAATAATAGTAATTATCGTTCTGACTTTGTTAAGAACACTGCAACAACTGCTGTTGTATTCGCACGCATATATTGCTACAATACTTATTGGAGGAATATAATTATGCCAAATATTTTACCTATTTCAGATTTACGTAACTATACTGAAGTCTTAAATAAAGTAGACGTAAATAAGCCAGTCTACCTCACGCGTAATGGCCGGGGTAGTTATGTAATCTCTAAGATAGACGACTATGATTATAAGAAAACTGTAGAAAACTTGCTAAAAGAAATACAAAAAGGAGAGAAATCCCTAAAGGATAATGGCATTTCTTTAGATCAGATCTCAAAAAAATATAATATAAGTTTATGAAAATTATATTTACTCCTTTAGCGGAGAAAGATCTGGCCGACTTATTTAACTATATTAGCAATGATTTAGGTAATCCAATTGCTGCACATAACATAGCCGATAAAATACTTCATGCATCACAAAAGCTATCAGACTTTCCGGAGCTTGGTGCTGGATTAAAAACGATAGACACCAAACTGGATAACTATAGGTATTTAATAGTAGATAACTACTTAATAATATATAGAGTTACTGATCAGGAAGTTTATATACTGCGTATTCTATATGCTAGATCTGACTACGTTAGATTACTTGAAAAATAACTAAACCGGTTCTGACTTTGTTAAGAACACTGCACCATATTAATTGTTTTGAGCTTTAATTTCTAACACAAAATATTTCACAGTTTTATTTATTTTTTTATATAACTGTAAATTATTATTAATTAAATTATTTTTATAATTGGTTCTAAGTACAAAACCACTATTATCTTTTTGTGATATTACTAAAATGGGTGATAAAACAAAATGTCGAAATGATTTAATCTTAATATTATTACCTAATATAAACATTGGTAAAATTAAACCAATTAATAGAATTGGCAATATGTGTTTTAATAAGTTTTTAGAATTTAATTTTTCCATAACCAACTCAATTGTAAATTATTTAAACTTAAATTTTTACCATTACTAGCATAAATAATATCAAATAAATTATTGAAAGTCGCAGGATGATAAACTCCTTCTTCAATAATTGATACGTTGTTTTTATTATTAGTAACCATAATTTGATATGCTAAATTACCGGCAAAAGTTGTACTAAATTCTTTAACAATATGAAAAGTAGAAAGATTTTTATTAACGTCCTTAATTATTAATGGTTTTATTAACGATACAAAATTACTGGAGTTTAACGTTACATCATTAAGCGACACTATTTTATAAAAGACAGTTGATGTACTTACCGAATTGCCATTATAAGCTAAAATTGAACAACTATTTAACGTTTTAGATAAATAAAGCATAGTTGGAAAAGAAAAACTATAACAATTTGTATTAACCACCGAACTAAAAGTAGTAAATGAATTTTTGTTCTGAGATGATGTAATTTTTATTTGATCATAATTATAAACAAATAAGCCAACAGAAATAATGACAATAATTGATGCTAAAATAATTCCTGTTATTTTTAAGAATAAATGATGACGTCTAGAAATAAAAGTAGCAGCTATCATAGAAATTAAACTAAATATTAGACTAACAAGCGGCGAAATAAATAATAGAGTAACCCCTGCTAATATGACAGCAGAGAAACAAACAAAAACACTTTTACTGATTCTGGGAATTTGTTTTAATAAAGCATAATTAGGTAACACTTTACTACCAATATTAGCTGCTAAAGGTGATTGATTTATTTGATAATTAGTAAAATTAATTGTTTGAGGTTTTAATTGTTGACCACAATTACCACAAAAAATTTCACTTTCATCAATTTCATAATTACAATTTGGACAAATCATTTTATTTTTCAAGTACGATTACCACACCTATTACAATACATCATGTGATGTTCGTTTAATAATCCACAAGTACGACAGTACTTATTATAACCGACTTCTGCTAAACCATATACTTGGTCAAGTTTACTAGCTCGATGATAAATCATAAATAAATTAATACTTAATAACACAGTTATTATTATTGACATTAAAGTTAATAAACTATTTGTAGCAGTTAAACCAAAATCATATAGTGCATGAAGTAATACAACAGCAAAAAAAGCTAAAAATACTGCGCGAAATGAACTATGAGTTATTTTAACCTTAATTAAATAAAAACCCACAATCGCAACAGTAGTAGCATGAAAAAATGGTGTCAAAAAAAGACGTCCGATTCCAGCAGAAGTTCCAAATGATAATACATACAATATATTTTCTGGCAAACCGAAACCTAATCCAACAAGAGCAAAATAAATTATTCCATCAGTAAACTCATTAAAATAACTTTTCTTATATATAAAAATCGCCAGTGGCAAAAATTTAATTAATTCTTCAATAAATCCAACAATTAAAAAACTACCGAACATATTGGTTAACGAAGCACCAGGTTGAGTATTTTTAGGATTAACAAAAATATTTTCAGTAATTATTGCTACCATTGCACCAATTATTCCTAATAAAAAGGCAAGCCATAATATAGAAACTGGTTCTTTTTGTCCCCTATCTTTTGATATTAAATACCAAGATAAAACTGCAACTATTACAATAAACAATATAAGTATTAAAAATATTTTCATTTTTGTATTAATAAATATCTACTTTTAGTATACCTAGTTTAGGATAAATTACTATTTAAACTTTTTTAAAATAACTATTATTAAAAAATATAACTGAAAAATTATGTTATAATTCTAATTTGTAATCAATATGCCCCGATAGCTCAGCTGGATAGAGCAGAGGACTTCTAAGCCTAAGGTCGCAGGTTCAAATCCTGCTCGGGGTACCATCTGTGCAACTACCTCTGTCAAAAGTTCCCTGTTCATTTAACTCTAATCTGTTCGAATCCTCTAGGGGATTAGCTAGGAATGGTCAGTTAAACTCTTGACAAATGTATATACTAAGAATATACTTTAACGATGAGGATATTGCCTAAAACAATCACATTCCAGTGGGACACAGGCAATATTCGTAAGAACCTTATAAAGCATAATGTGACTACCCAAGAAGCAGAAGAAATATTTACACAAAGACCTTTCTTGACAAGCAAAGACATCAGGCACTCTTCCGATAAAGAGCAACACTATCATGGTTTAGGGCAAACAAAAAATAAGAGAAGATTACAGGTCACTTTTACACTTAGAAGAGAGGAAATAAGAATCATATCTATAAGAGATATGGATAGAAAGGAGAGGAAACAATATGAAGAAGCTTAAAAAAATTCCAGACTTTAAAAACGACAAAGAAGAGGCAGAATTTTGGGATACTCATAGTACTACTGACTATATAGACTGGTCTAAAGCCGAGGAGACCATATTCCCTAATCTTAAGTTGTCTTCTGAATCAATTTCAATGAGACTACCCGCTCCATTGCTTGCTCATATTAAAGTTTTAGCAAATCAAAAAGGCGTCCCCTACCAGTCATTAATGAAGGTTTATCTAAGCGAAAAGGTTGACGAAGAACTTATGGCAGCTAACAAATAAGTTAGCTTCAACCTAACTATAAAAATTACCCTTAGGCTGTACAAAAAATAGTAGAAAACTAACTCAATGCTGATTCACCAGTAGTACTTCTTTGGCTAAAGCTGCAATTATCTGATAATAATTTCTTCTGAACATATCAAATAGGGGGTACCATGATAAACACTAAATATATTAGTATTACAATATGAGAGACACTAAAACTAATAAAATCAAAAATATTTTGAAAAGTTCATAATAACATGTACCCTTATTGAACCTTCGTAACTATTAGTATTATAAAACGAAATTAAATAATTAAAATTACAAAATATTAAAAATTATTTATATTAATTATCTATTCCTAATCAGAAAAAATTATTTACTAATCTTTAAATCTTGAGGTTCTAATAAAAGTTCTTCTTTATCTAAATAAAATAACTTAGCTAGTTTAGTTGGTAATAATTTAACCGCATAAAACATAAATAATCCAATAGCGAAACCACCAAGTACATCTATCGGCATATGAACACCCAAATATACTCTGGAAACTGCGACAAGAATAATCCAAATAACCGACAAAAAACGCCACTTAGTAGGTAAAATTAACCACAATGTTAAAGCCATAGCTGTTGCAACTGATTGATGACCAGATGGAAAACTAGTTAATCCCTTTTCTACTGCCCTAACATTTAAATGTCCCTGTAATAAAACATTCGGTCTTGGTTGTTTAGCAATAACTTTCACTATTTCCATCAATACACCAGCTCCACCAACTGTCACAAAAAATCTCCAAGCTAATCTCCATCTTTTAAAAATTGCAGGCACTAAGACACAAACAATTATTGGATAAGCTGCCCCTAAACCCTCAGTAATAAATAACGCTACATTCTTAAATGAATTTGATAAATTATTAATATCATAAAAGATTCTTTTATTTAATCCCGATGCGACATGTTGTTCTGCGATTGCGAAACAAAAAAAGAAAATCAACAAAGATATTAAAATACCTAATAAATTATTTAAACTTACAACTTCGCCAAAAATATTAATAGTTTTCGATTGATCATTTACTTTATCTATTTGATTTGTCATATTATTTTATTATAACCCAAAATTTAAATTTTAAAAAAAATTTGTTTTATTATAAAGATTAGTTTATAATCACCTCTGTTAATATGGCGGATGTAGCTCAGTTGGTTAGAGCGCTGGATTGTGGCTCCGGAGGCCGTGGGTTCGAGCCCCATCATTCGCCCCATTATTATAATATTCATAAACAAAATTATTAACCTTTAATATAATTTATACTACTTTTTAGTCTAAATTAAGTACTTTCATTAATCTAAGACGTTTTTATCTATTTAAAAATATAAATTATTACTGATTAAATTTAAAAATAATACTAATTAAGCAAAATATAACTGGTATAATTTACCGAATAGTATTTCGTAAAAAGGATTATATGATAATTAAAATTATTTTTAAAAAAATTAAAACTTACTCTTTATTACTTTTAAGTATAATCGGCCTTATCAGTGCATTAATTCTTGAAAAAATCAATTTATCTGAATATGTAGTTTGGCTAGCTATTATTGAAGCAATACTTGTTTTAATACCAACCCTATACCAATTTTATGATCATTTTAGATATGGTAATTATGATCTTAACATTATTGGTATTGTAGCTATTATTTTCTCGATTATTTATCGATACTACACAGTTTCATTAATTATGCTACTATTTTTAACACTTTATCCCGTTATAGAAAAAATATTACTAAAATACTTAAAAAATAAAACCATAACAAGTTTTAATGCAAAAAATCTAGTAAGTCACTTAAACACTGGCAAAAAGATTATTGATCAATTAGTAATTAAATTAAAGAAAAACGATAAAATTACTATTATGGCTGGAGAAACTATCCCAGCTGACTGTACGATTATTGAAGGTAAAAGCAATTTTGATGAATCGATTATCTTTGAAAATCAAAAAATAACAAAATCAGTTGGTGATATACTCTATCAAGGGTCAGTCAATTTAGATAATACTATTATTGCAAAAATTAATAACTCATATTCTGAAAGTTACTTATCATTAAAAAATAAAACCATAAAACAAGCTTTAATAAGTCAATCAACAACCTCTAAATTAATTATTAATAACGTATTTGTTTATTATTTAATTGTTTTAACTATAGCTATATTAGACTTCATGCTCACTAATAACCATAATAATTTCCTGAAGATTATAGTGCTTTCTTCACCATTTATACTACTCTTACCAGCCACGACAGCTTATTTAAGTACGATTAAAATTTTAGCTAAAAATAATGTAATAATAAAATCAGGTAAAAATTTAGAACGACTGGTTAAAGCAAAGTCTGTGGTCTTCACTAAAAATAATGTTCTTAATTCAGATTACGATGTAATCGAAAAAATAGTTTCTTTTTCTGATCTAACAAATGATGAATTACTGATTATAGCTGCTTCAATGCAAACCAATATAAATCACAAAATAGCCGAGGCTCTTATAAATCAAATTAAACATAAAAAATTAAAACTTCTAAAAATTAAGAATATCCAACAGATTGATAAACATCACCTAAAAGCAAACTATAAAAATCAAATCATTCAAATAGGTTCACCAAAAATAATCGAACAAAATTCAATTATTATTCCTAAAAAATTTAATCCTAAAACAATTAATTCAACAGCTATACTTATAGTTATAGATAACCATTTAGTAGGTACGATTATTTTCGAAAATAAAATAGCCGATACCACTCCAAAGGCAATAAAATATCTTAAAGATAATTTTAAAAATCTGATTATTATGAGCGGTGATCATAAATACGCAACTAAGCTAGTTGCCAATGAACTTAATATATCCGAATTTTACTATAATTATTCTCTAAAAGATAAATTAAATTATTTAGAAAACGAAAAAAGACGACCATTTATTTTTATAAGTACTAATGCTCACAATAATCCCCTTTATCAAAGATCTAATGTATCAATCGAATTAAATAAAAACATACCAAATTTATTAGATAATCCAGCCAATATAATTTTACCAAACAATGATTTAACAACGGTACTTTACATCCATAAAATAGCCTCAAAAGATTATAAAAACATTAAACAACTTATTATAGCTAGTTTATTTATAAACTTACTATTAATTGTACTGGCACTCCATTATAACTATAGTCTTACATTAAGCACTTTAATATCACCAATCAACATTATTCTAATCGTTATTTTCATTTTATTTAAAGACTATAAATTACAAAAAATTAGCCAATAAGACGAAGAAAAACTACCGTTAATATTGGTATCAATAAATTATCTATACCGAAAACACCAATATTTTCAATGGCAGTTAAAAACAAAGCCAGATTAAATAATAAAATAATACTTATACCACTAACTACTGAGCTATATAAAATAAGCAACAAAAAGGCACAAGTCAGAAAACTTAAACTACCAATCAAACTTTTATATTGCCCGAAAACTTTATAACGATTTTTTAAACCAAATTTAACACCCAATATAGCTGCCAAACCATCAGCCAAACTCATTTGCAATATAGCAATAAGATATATCCACTTATTATTTGTAATATAAGTAGTTAAGCCAACAGCAACAGCAAAAAAAACTTCACCAATCGTTGGTCTTTCAACTGAGTGTATTGCTTCAAAGATATTAAAATACTTTGAAACTATAATGACAATTATAAAAGCTAAGCTTAAATATCTAATATCTTGCCAGCTAATTAAAAAAGGCCAAAATGCTACTAAACTACCTACAGTTATATGAACAAATTTTCTATTAGTTTCACTAATCTTGTTAGTGTGTTTCCACCAAAACTCGTTAATAATGAGTAATACAAAAATTGCTAATAAAATTAAAACTATCATTCAGTCTTTATTTTACATTGAAATAAAAAAAATAATACTACGTTATATGCAATAAAGAAGATGTTAAATTTCATAAGTTATTTCTGGTCGGGATGAGAGGACTCGAACCTCCGGCCTCGCGGTCCCAAACCGCGCGCGCTAGCCAACTGCGCCACATCCCGTAACGATTGTCTAATTATACTCTACTAAATTAGCATTTACTATAATTTTTTGTCACTTAAATTAATTGACTTAATTGAAAGAGTTTTAGAATTTTTTTCATCAATTTTAATTACCACAGCATTAAATTGCCAAGACCCTGTATCTTCTAAAACATTACGATTTTTTAAACCTGATAACCAACGATCAATAATAACCTCAGATTTAATACCGAGCGAAGAATTAAGTGCTCCACACATACCAACGTCAGATATATGAGCAGTACCTTTTGGCAATATTCTAGCATCAGCCGTTGGAACATGCCAATGATCACCAATTACGGCATTTACTTGACCATCCAAAAAATGCCCAATTACAATCTTTTCACTACTATAGTCTCCGTGAAAGTTAATGATTTTAGCAAAATAATTGTGATTTCTGGTTTGAGTTAAAATTTTATTAATTGTTATTAAAGGATTATTAAATAAACGATTAGAATCTTTACCAACAATTTGCCCCAATAAACTTACCACTAAAATATCTCCCCAACGAGTTTTTAAAATTTTTGCCCCATTATTTAAATTTTCATCATTGTAATTAGCCGGTACAACGATTGGCTGATTTTTGTCATTAAGACTAGAATTTATCGACTCATCAGCAAAAATATGATTTCCTCCAGTAAAGAAATCAATGCCAAGTTGCTTTAAATATCTATAATCATCTTGACTAATTCCTTTTCCATTTGTTACATTCTCAGCTTGAGCAATAATGATATTAATTTTATAATCTTTAGAAAGTTGAGGTAAAACTTTAGATACTACTTTTACTCCGAACGATCCCATAATGTCACCAATGTATAAGATATTCATAAAAATAAAACTCTACACTATTTAGCAAATTCAATAGCTCGTGTCTCACGAATTACATTAACCTTAATGGTACCAGGATACTGCATAGTCGATTCAATTTTTGTTGCTATATCACGAGCTAATTTAATAGCACTCAAATCATCAATTGATTGAGGTTTTACGAACACTCTAATTTCACGACCAGCACTGATTGCATAAGTTTTATCAACACCAGAAAAACTATTAGCAACATTCTCTAAATCTCTCATTCTTTCTCCAAAATTTTCAGCTGAAATATTACGAGCACCAGGACGTGAAGCGCTAATAGCATCTACCACTCGAATGATTAATGCTTCAACAGAAGTTGCTTCAACATCATCATGGTGTTGCTCGGCTGCTAAAGCTACTTCTTCTGGAGCACCATATTTCCTTAATATCTCACCAGATATATGATGATGTTTACCTTCCATTTTATGTGTCAAAGCCTTACCTAAATCATGAACTAAAGCTGCATATTTAGTTACTTTAATATTAGCTCCTAAATCTTCTGCTATCATACCCGCAATGTGTGCCATTTCTGTACTATGTTTTAAAACATTTTGACCATAACTAGTACGAAACTTTAATTCACCTAATAATTGTACTATCTCTTTTGGAATACCTACAATACCAACTTCTCTAGCCGCATCTTCACCAGCACGAAAAACTTCTTTTTCAATATTTTTTTGAGCTTTTTCAACAATTTCTTCTATTCTTCCAGGGTGAATACGACCATCTTTCATTAACATATCAAGAGCTTGTCTGGCTACCTCTCGTCTAACTGGATCAAAACTACTAAGAACAACATAGCCAGGAGTATCATCAACTAAAATATCAACACCAGTAGCTTTTTGTAAAGCTTGAATATTCCGACCTTCTTTACCAATAATGCGACCCTTCATTTCTTCATCTTCTAATTTAACACTGGTAATTGTTCTTTCTGCTGTTACCTCACTAGACATTCTTTCCATAGCAGTAGTTATAATTAAAGCAGCCTTTTCTTCAGCAGTTTCCTTGGCTTCATTTTGTAATTTACCAACTAAACCTACTAAATCATTACTAATATCTCTCTCTGTCATTTGAATCAATTTATCAGCCGCATCTTTTTTAGTCAGTTTAGCGATTTTTTCAAGTTTATCTTGTTGTTTAAGTCTAATATCACGAATTTCATTTTTCAATTTATCTAGTTCATCTTCACTTTTTCTAAGATTTTCTTGTCGTTTATCCAATTCATCAAGTTTTTTATCTAATGACTCTTCACGAGTTACTAGTCTTTTTTCTAAACTCTGAAGTTCAGAACGTCTAGCTTGTTCTTCTTTTTTCGCTTCTTCGATAGCTTTTTGAGCATCTTCTTTAGCTTTAGTTACTAATTTTTCAGCTTCATGTTTAGCTTTAGTTAATTCCTTAGTAGCCTCGTCCTTAGTAGATATAGAACGTTTTTTATTAATAATTTGACTAGATCCAAAACCAATAGCAACACCTATGATTGCTAAAATAGCCTGCAACATAAATAATCCTTTCTAAAATAAAATCAAACTTGATTAAATATTATTTAATACATACAATCTGATTTTAGTTATAACAAATATATAAGCTTAAAATAAAACGACAAATCATGGAGTAGAATATTTTTAAAAGTCTCTCTCCTGATATAACTATACAATTCTTCATTTTAACCGTCAAATTTATTTAAAATCTTTATTTTTTTGCTAAAGTAATATGTGCCTCTAAACCGTACTCTGGAATAATTATAAAGTCATTCTTTTTATGAATTATTTTTTGGATTCCTTTTTTTTGCCAATCCTCTTTAGATGTTCCAACAACTGGAATTTTTAAACCATATGCTAAACTATTAACTACACTCGCACCAATCCTTAAACCAGTAAAACTTCCTGGTCCTTTATAAAAAACTAATCCTTCAATTGTTTTAAAGGTTAAACCATTATCTAATAACAAATTTTTTATGGTTAAATTAAGCGTGGTAGTAAGAAATTTATGTGCTTGCCACTTAATCTCGCTAATTATTATTTGATCGTTAAAAATAGTAATTTCAGCTTCAGGTTGACTTGTATTAATAGTTAGAATAATCACTTAATTTAAACCACCTACTAAATAACTTAATGCTTTATCATACGTTAAATCTAGTTTTCTTTTATTACTAGAAAGACTAGAAAATTCTATAATCATTGTCTTTCTAGGTAATAAATCAGAGACAATATCACCCCATTCAATAACAATAATATAGTGATTATCGCCTAATAATTCTTGCAATGAACTACTTAAAATTCCAGGATCATCCAAACGATAAAAATCAAAATGAGCAATTATATTTCTTGCCGTTTGATAATCATTACGAATTACAAAACTAGGACTAGAAACAAAATCTAAACTACCACTACCCCTAACTAAACCCCTTACAAAAGCCGTCTTACCACTACCTAGATCACCCTTTAGTATTATTACTTCACCACCACGTAAATTATGTCCAATAGCTGAAGCTATTTTCTCGGTCTTAAAAACACTTTCTGATAATACTGTTGATTTAAAATCCGTATTATTTTCTTTCATGATCTATATTATATCCTAATAGAATATAGTCATCATAAAAATAAAACTTTAGTTTAAAATTAGGTTTATACTTAAATTATGTTAATTTTAAAAAGTTCTCTTAGCAATAAACGAATTTTATCTATTCAAGATGGTCATCCGATAGGTACGGTCAAAGATACTATATGTAATCCTAACAATCTTAAAATCGAAGGATTCTATTGTATTGATAACTCTCGAACAATCAAAGTATTACTTAATCAAGATATTAGAGAAGTATCGCTTCAGGGTTTCATTGTTAATGATTTTAATTCTTTAACTGATCCAACAGAACTTATTAGACTAAAAAAAATATTAGATATAAACTATGATTTAATACGTAAAACAGTCGAAACAATAGATAAACAAAAAGTTGGTAAAGTAGAAAATTTTGCCATCGATTCTACTAATATGTATGTCAGTAAGCTTTATGTAAGCCAATCAATATTAAAAAATTTTAAAGGGACAACGTTAAGTGTAGACCGAAGTCAAATTCTTGAAATAACAGATCACAAAATAATCATCGAAAATCTAGAGAAAAAAATTAAAGTAGGAACACCTGCTGTCGCAATTCAACAATTATACTAACAATAATTCTTATTTTAAATGTTCTAATATATTAGAATAAGAAAATCCCTGAGCCATTAAATAGCTAATTAATTTTTTATCATCTAAATAACGAGGTATTTTTCTTTTTTTAATAATTAAAACAGTTAATGCTTTATCATCAATTTCCGACCTATTAACTAAATCATTGATTATATCACTGCCTATGCCTTTAGCTTTAAGTTCATAGATAATTTTTAATGAAGAAGATGGTTTTAATTTTATTCTGTCATTAATAAACGCTTGAGTAAACTTAAAATCATCTAATAAATTCTCTTCTATTAAACGATTAATTATTTTATTAATAATGTCACTAGGGACTGCTTTTTTTTCCAAATAAGAAACTACTTCAAAACTACTTCGAAGTCTAATCATTAAATATTTTAAAACTTTATCATAATATTGCTCTTCTAATCCTAATTGTTCAAGACTTTTAAAATCATCTGATGATAATTTTTGCGAAACTCTAATATTATTTTTTTCGATTACTTGTCTTGGGAGATTTGTTAAAAATAAATCATCAACATAAATCGCCATTAATGTAGGCTTGGTACTCGAAACTGTAATCTTAGTAATGGTCATAAAATTAAATAATTATAAAATTATAACTTTATACTTTTTTAGATTCTGCTAACAAAATTTTATCAATAATCTCATCCATGATTTTTGGATTATCACTAAAATAAAGTTTTACTGCTTCTCGACCTTGACCGATTTTATTATCTTGATAAGAAAACCAAGCTCCGGCTTTATCAACAATATTATGTTTAATTGCTAAATCTAAAACGTCACCGGTTTTAGATATGCCCTTATTATACATAATGTCAAATTCAGCTTCCCTAAATGGTGGTGCAATCTTATTTTTAACTACCTTAACTTTTGTACGATTACCGATCACATCATCACCTTGCTTAATTTGACTGGTACGTCTTATATCCATTCGAACACTAGCATAAAACTTTAAAGCATTACCACCCGTAGTAGTCTCTGGATTACCAAACATCACACCTATTTTCATTCTTATCTGATTAATAAATACAACTGTTACATGTGATCGACTAATAATACCTGTTAATTTACGAAGAGCCTGACTCATTAATCTAGCCTGAAGACCCATATGACTATCACCCATTTCTCCTTCAATCTCAGCCTTGGGTACCAATGCTGCTACTGAATCAATAACAATAATATCAACAGCATTAGAACGCACTAAAGTTTCAACAATCTCAAGTGCCTGCTCTCCGTTATCGGGTTGAGAAAGTAATAAATTATCCACATCGACACCTATCCGTTTAGCATAAGCCGGATCAAGAGCATGTTCAGCATCAATAAAAGCAGCTACACCATTATTTTTTTGTACTTCTGCGATAGCATGTAATGTTAGAGTTGTTTTACCAGAACTTTCTGGGCCATATATTTCAACTACTCGTCCTTTTGGTAAACCACCCCCTAGAGCTAAATCAAGTGATAAACTACCTGTTGAAATACAATCAACAGTTTTAGCATTAAAATCCCCTAATTTCATAATTGATCCCTTACCAAATTGTTTTTCAATAGACTCTAAAGCCATAGAGAGTGCTTTAGACTTATTTTCATTCATTACCACTTTTTTAGTATCTTGATTTTGTTTCATAAGTATATCCTCATAAATCTTTAATTGATAAAGCCCACTCTAATACAATATTCTAACATTACTAACAATTTTTCTATATTTATTAACTACATTTACTTTTCAAATAATATTTTAAATCTGTTATTATTAAGATTATGCTTAATTATATTTTATCAAATAACTAAAATTATATGAGAATACCAGATTCGTTAGTAGAAAAACTCTTAATTAAAACTAAAAAATTTTCTAATGAACAATTAGAATCATTAAAAGAGCAAGAAAAAACTGATAAAAAACCATTACAAGATTTAGTTATTAAAAATAATTTTTTAACAGAAAAAGAATTAACAAAATTATATGCTGAAGAAATAGATATTCCATTTATTGAACTTAATGGAAGAGATATTAAACCGGATGTTTTAAAACTGTTACCAGAAAGAATTGCAAATCAATATAATGCTATTGTCTTTGATATTGATGAAAATGGAACAAACTTAATTGCGATGGAAGATCCCGACGATATTCAAGGGTTAAATTTTTTACAGAAGCAACTAGGAAACAATATTAAAGTTTACATTACAACAGATAGTTTACTGCAATCTGCTCTCGGACAATATCGTGAAAATATTAACAATGAACTTACTCAAGTTATCGCTAGCCAAAATAATTTAGATGAGATTGACGAGATTGACGAAAGTGATTTAGCTGAAGATTCACCTGTTGCTCAAACCGTTAATTTAATAATTGAATATGGTATTAAAGCAGGTGCTAGTGATATTCATATCGAACCAAGAGAAGGTTTTGTTGTGATTAGATATCGAATTGATGGTTTATTAAAAGAAGCAAACAAATTACCCCGCAAGTTACTTAATGCTTTAATTAGTAGAATTAAAATTTTAAGTAACTTAAAAATTGATGAACACAGAGCGCCACAAGATGGTAGATTTAAAGTCGAAGTTAACGGATTAGTTTATGCTCTTAGAGTTTCAACTTTACCAATATTAGATGGTGAAAAAATTGCAATGAGGATTTTAAATGAATCATCAAAGGCCGCCGATTTTAATGAACTTGGTTTTTGGGGTAATGCTTTAATTGAATTAAACCATGCAATTACCCAACCACACGGCATGATTTTAGTCACAGGTCCAACTGGATCTGGTAAATCAACTACACTATTTAGTGTATTAAGTTCTCTAAATACACCTAACGTTAACATTTCAACGATCGAAGATCCGATAGAGTATCATATTGTTGGAGCTAATCAAACACAAGTCAACCCTATTGCGGGCATGACTTTTGCTAATGGTCTAAGAGCTTTATTACGCCAAGATCCAAATATTATTATGATAGGAGAAATTAGAGACCATGAAACAGCTGATCTAGCGGTGCAAGCTGCACTAACGGGACATCTAGTATTTTCAACCTTACACACTAATAATGCTGCTACTTGTTTACCTAGATTATTAGATATGAGAGTGGAACCATTCTTAATTGCTAGTACAGTAAGAGTAGTCATTGCTCAAAGATTAGTGCGTAAATTATGTATTAATTGTAGAGAAAGTTTTATTCCAGATGATAATTACTTAAAACATTTAACAAAAATACTACAAATGGACTCTTCAACCAGTATAAAGCGTATTAACGAATTAGAAATTAGTGCCTTACATGATGGTATTGGTATTAATAAAGATAATAAAAAAAATCAAGCTGATGATTTAAGTTCCACCCCAAATAAAATTATTAAATTATTCAAAGCTAAAATTGATGGCTGTAGTATATGTAATCACACTGGTTATAAAGGACGAATTGGTATTTATGAAGTTCTAACTAATTCTGCCTCAATCCAAAAATTAATTGTCAGTAATAATTCTAGTGAAGTTATAGAAAAAACTGCAATTGATGAAGGTATGTTGCCAATGCAAATAGATGGATTTATTAAAGCCTTACGGGGCGAAACAACTATTGAAGAAATTTTGAGAGTAACTACTACAGCAGTACAATAAAACCATGCGCTATACTTATAAAGCTACAACTAAAGATGGACGAGTGATTACAGGGACAACAGAAGCAATTAATCAACAAAATCTACTGACGCTACTACACAAGCAAGGCCTTAAACCATTATTAATAGAAAATGAAAAGAAAAAAAGAGCATCAATTTTTGGTCCAGCTAAAAAAGTTAGGCTTCAAGATTTAGTAATTTTTACTAGACAATTATCAACCATGATTAGTGCGGGTGTTCCTCTACCGAGATCGTTATCGGCATTAGCTAGTGACTCAGAAAGTATTTACCTAAGGGAAGTGCTAGCTTCAGTTACTAGAGATATAGAAAGTGGTTTACCATTAGCTGATTCATTTGCTAAATATCCCGACGTATTTAATGAAGTTTACGTCAGTATGGTTAAGGCTGGCGAAGAAGGTGGTATTTTAGACCAAATATTAAAAAGATTAGCTTTACAAGTTGAATTAGATTCTAGTATTAGGAAAAAAATTAAAAGTGCCATGATGTATCCAATTGTCATTTTAACAATCACCATCATAGCTTTCTTTGGGATTATGTTATTTATTATGCCAAAAATTGAAAAAATTATTTATGAACTTGGTGGACCACATGCTAAATTACCCGTTTATAGTCAAATTCTTCTTGATTTCTCCAATGAGTGTGTTCACCCGTCTATTATTCATTTGATACCTTTAATTAATAAAATACCTATCATTTCCAGCACACCAAACTTAATATTGTTTTTAATTATTTTTGGTATTATTTTTATCTATTTCCTTAAATATATTAAAACCCCACAAGGAAAATATAATTTCCATGCCGCATTATTAAAAATGCCCGTAATTAAAATAATCATTTTAAAAATCGCTATTGCTAGATTTTCTAGAACATTCGCATCTTTAATGGGAGCAGGAGTAACAGTCTTAGACGCCCTCGAAGTCACAGGAGCAGCCATAGGTAATAAAGTAATAGAAGCTGAACTTAAAAATGCTGCTAAAGAGGTGCAAAACGGTAAAGCATTGTCCGAACCTATTAGTAAAAGTCCACATTTTCCACCAATAGTAGCTCAAATGTTATTAGTAGGAGAAGAAACTGGTCAAATAGATCAAGTCTTAGCAAAAATCGCAGATTTTTATGAAGAAGAAGTATCAGTCTTAATTGATGGTTTAGCGGCTATCATTGAACCAATTATGATAGTATTACTAGGGGCTGGTGTTGGTTTGATCGCAGCATCAGTCATGGGACCAATTGCTAATCTAACAAAACAAATACCAAGTAACTAAATTTACTATTGATTTAATTACACTTATGGTTATAATCAAATTAGATAACTAAAAATAATTACTGTTTTTAGAAATCAAAATATTAATAATTGAAAAATAAGGAGGGTGGGACCTATGATCTCCCTAAAAAAACGTCAAGAAGGCTTTACGATTGTTGAACTTTTGATCGTTATTGTCGTAATTGGAATTTTGGCAGCTATTGTCATTACAACATATTCAGGAATTCAAGCAAAAGCTAGGAACGCAAAAAGACAAACTGATATGAATTCAGTTCAAACAAACCTAGAAGCTTACTATGCTACTAATGGTCACTACCCATCTTATGCAGACTTGAATAATCCTGCATGGACAACAGCAAATATGAAAAGCTTAGATGTAACTGCTCTGGAAGATCCTTCTTCTACTTGTGTCCAATCATCAACTACTAACTGTTTATCAACCGGTACTCCAGCTGCTGGCAGTTACTACTATACACCAACAGATAGTACTGGTAGTGCAGCTAATTGTGAAGCTAATGATACAACTTGTTCCCAATATACACTTACAGCTACCTTAGAAGGTGGAGCTGGTACAGATGTCAAACATAACCTAGATTAAATTATTGATTTAACTAGTATAAAATAATCCTGGTACCAACTAGGATTATTTTATTATAGAGTTAGTAAAATTCTTTTGTTATACTATCTACTATAAACAAGAAACATTGGTGGGTGAAATGAAAAATCCAAAAATACCATATTTTTTAAACGACAAACCATTATTTGGACTAGATATCGGACCAAGTTCGCTTAAAGTAATGCAAATAATTAGTCCAACTAAAAACAAAAAGAAAGAGTTACAAATTATTGGTTATGGTTTTACTAATTTTGACCGTGATGTAATTGAAGACGGAGTTATCACAAACGCCGAAAAAATTGCTGAATCTGCCTATAAACTATTTCAAAATAATTTAATTGGTAACATTACCACAAAAAGAGTTGCAGTGGCTATACCTGCTTATCGTACTTTTACTCGTTCTATTTCTTTACCAAATTTACAAAAAAAAGAAATAGCTTCAGCTGTTAGATTAGAGGCTGAACAATATGTTTCTTTACCACTCGATGAACTATATCTAGATTTTGAAATTATTAAAAAAACAAAAAATTCAATTGATGTTTTTTTAGTTGCTGTACCAAAAAATATTGTTGATTCTTATTTAAAATTAACCGAGATTCTAGGCTTAGAAACAGTGTTAATTGAACCAACTCTTAGCTCTAGTGGAAGATTATTTTCACTTGATCCACAAAATGATTTAGCAACTGTAATAATTGATTTTGGATCCAGATCAGCTGATATTAGTATTTTTGATAAACATGTTCTTGTGACAGGCACTGTTCAAGCAGGAGGTGAAATTTTTACTAACACTATAAAAAACACTCTTGGTATTACTTTAGCTGAAGCCGGTTTAATAAAAACAAAATATGGCTTATCTGTTAGCAAAAAACAAACTATTATTAAAGACTCTCTAGAACCAATCCTTAATGAAGTGATCAAAGAAATTAAACGTATGATGCGTTATTATGAAGAAAGATACGGTAATTCAAGACCAATTGGTCAAATTGTTGTATTAGGAGGAGGTGCTAACATGCCTGGACTAAGCGATTATTTAACTAATTCCATACGATTAGCTGTTAGACACACTGATCCTTGGCAATATATGAGTTTTAAAGGATTACAGCCACCAAATACAGCCGATAAACCAATGTATGCTACTGTCGCCGGACTTGCTTTAACTAATCCACAAGAGACTTTTTGAAAATGATCAATCTATTACCGCCAGATATAAAAAAAGATTATATATATGCTAGAAAAAATAATATAATCCGTAAATGGATTTTTATTTCACTAATAGGCTTCGCAGGATTAATTATAATTACCACTTATGGCATAATACTGTTTAAAACTTCTTCGAATAACGACCAACAACAAATTGTGTCTTTACAGAATAAATTAAATAAAGAAAACATTAATAAAACTAATTCTCAAATCAAAAATTTTACTAACACTTTTAGTTTAGTGACAAAAGTATTAGGTCAAGAAATTTTATTCTCCAAACTTATAACCGCAATTGGATCTGCTATGCCGTCCGGAACAGCTTTAACAGGACTTAGTATTAACAATACTTCAACCGGCATTAATTTAACAGCTAATGCCACAAGTTACACAACCGCTACTCAAATTCAAGTAAATCTTAGTGACCCAACTAAAAATTTATTTAAAAATATTGACATAATATCAATTAATAATAACGGTACATCTTCTGTTAATAATAAATACCCTTTTACTGTATCCTTAAGAGCTCTATTTAATAACAACAATCAATTCTTATTAATTAATCAAGGTAAAAAATCTTAATGAACCACCAAAGAATTTATTACGCCTTAATAAGTTTACTACTTATATGTCTAGTAGGATCCATTGGCGCAACTTATGAAATGAGTAGTTTACTAACCAATCAATCAAAACAATTAACGTCTGCTCAGTCACAAATTAATAGCTTAAACATTAAACAATTACGTTTAATTAACGCTAAATCAGAAATCAAAAAATATTCTTCACTTTATACTATTGCTCAATCTGTTGTACCACAAAATAAAGATCAAACTCAAACTATTAGACAAATAGTGAATATAGCAAATGCTAATAATATCGTACTTGGATCAATCACTTTCCCAACATCTAATCTTGGTACTACTACTGGATCATCCACACAGGTTACTACTCCATCTATTGCCGCCACTTTACCGATTAATAATCCTAACCTATCACAACTTACCCAAGTACCAACTATTCCAGGCGTTTATATTTTACCAATCACTATTACCAGCTCAGCTCAATACGGACAATTAGCTTCATTCAGTCAATTTATTAATTTTTTACAAGGACTAGAAAATAATCGTCAAACAGCTCAAATTACATCTTTACTAATTACGCCTAACTCTCAAAACGGCAACCTAGTCTCATTTACTATATCTCTTAATATATATATAAAACCAGGAAACAAATTATGACTAAAAATACTACCTTAAATAATCAATTATTAGATTCACTAACAACATTTATTAAGTTTTTTAATAAATATAAATTAATTATCTATATTATTTTTATGTTATTTCTATACAGCTTTTTAATACTTAAAATCAATAATTTAGACCAAGTATCTTTTAGTGCTAATTCCAAAACAAATAACACAGTTGCACCAGCACATATTAATCAAGCAATTATTAATCAGTTACAACAATTACAAAACAATAACGTTAATGTCAAAGCATTATTTGAACAAGCAAGAAATAATCCGTTTTAAAAATTAAACTAATTTAGCCTGATTATCATCATTTACTGACATATTTCTCTTAATACCAAGATGGCTATAAGCTTTAGCAGTAGCCTTACGACCCCTTGGAGTTCTTTCTAATAAACCAATCTGCATTAAATATGGCTCAAAAAAATCTTCAATAGTGGTATTTTCTTCAGACGTTAATGCCGCTAAAGTATCTAGACCAACTGGTCCACCATTGTAATTGTTAATAATTGCTGAAAGTAACATTCTATCAGCCGTATCTAAACCAAGCTCATCGATATCAAGTAATTTTAAAGCATCATCAGAAATATTTAATGTAATAATTCCTTGACCATGGACTTCAGCATAATCTCTTACTCTTTTTAATATTCTATTAGAAATTCTCGGAGTTAATCTAGATCTTTTAGCCAACTCTATGGCTGCTAAATCATCGATTTTAACATTCAATATACTAGCAGCTCTTTTAATAATTTGTTCTATTTCCAACGGAGTATAAAATTCAAGACGATGAATAATACCAAATCTATCTCGTAATGGAGCTGACAAGGAACCTGTTCTAGTAGTAGCACCTATTATTGTAAATTTAGGTAAATCCAACCTTAAACTACGAGCGCTAGGACCTTTTCCTAACATAATATCTAACTTAAAATCCTCCATAGCACTATATAAAACTTCTTCAACATTTCGATTAATGCGATGAATTTCATCAATAAATAAAATATCACCATCAGACAAATTCGTTAATAAACTAGCAAGATCTCCAGATCTTTCAATAGCCGGTCCGCTAGTAATTCTAATTTGAGCGGTCATCTCATTAGCTATAACATTAGCCATAGTCGTTTTACCTAGTCCGGGTGGGCCATACAATAATACATGATCAAGTGGCTCATTACGTTTTTTAGCTGCCTTAATAGAAAGTTGCAAATTTTTTTTAAGTCTATCCTGACCAATATAACTAGAGAAATCTTTTGGTCTTAGATTATTGTCGATTTCAACTTCTTTTGGTTCATCGTTTTCAGTACTAATTGGACTAATAATTCGATCTATCATCTTTAAATAGTATACCCCATAAATTTATTACGCTGTATCAATCTGATTTTTATCATAAATTATTAAAAATTTTTTAAAGCAAGCTTAATTCTTTCTTCAGGAGATAAGTTATTATCAATATGTGCTAAAGCCTTCAGTGCATCATTAGTCGAATAACCTAAAGCTATTAAACCCTGTAAAGCTTCATCGTCATTAATTAAATTATCAGACAACAAACTTACTCCATCGTCTGTAGTTACAACTAAACCAACTTTGTCTTTTAACTCGATAATAATTCTCTCAGCTACCCTTTTACCAATTCCGCTAGCTTGCTTAATATATGCCACATTTGATTGAGCAATGGCTTTTTTAATCTCATCAATCGAACCAATATTTAATATATTAATAGCCATTTTTGGACCAACACCAGAAACATCTAACAACTGCTCAAAAAATTTCTTGCCTGCAATATTTGTAAAACCATATAAATCATGAGCTTGTTCTCTAATATGTTCATAAATATATAACCTTGTTTCATCACCATTTTTAAGATTTACTCGATCAAAACGATTAATCAGCACTCCATAACCGATTCCCTGCACTTCTAAAATAATACTTTCATCAAAACCAGTTGTAATAATACCAGTTAAACTCGCTATCATACTACTTAGATTAACATAATTTATTTATTTTTATATCTTGAAGACATACCATGAGTAATAGCAGCAGCCAATGCATCAGCACAATCATCAGGCTTTGGAATAACAGAAAGACCCAATAATACTTTCACCATCTCTTGAATTTGTATTTTCTCAGCTCTACCATAACCAGTCATAGCTTGTTTAATTTGTAATGGAGTATATTCAAAAATTTCTAAATGAGCTTGAATACCAGCAAGCAATACAACTCCACGAGCCTGAGATACCGTCATAGCTGTTGTTACATTTTGCGCAAAGAATAATTTTTCTACTGACATTACATCTGCCGATACCTCTTCAATAATAGTAGTTAACTCCGAATATATAGTTAATAACCTAGTAGAATCATCTTCTTTAGCAGATGTTCTAATAACACCAGCATCAACTAATTTAAATTTTCCTAGACTACTGTCAATAATACCAAATCCCAAAATACCGGTGCCTGGATCAATACCAATAATACGCATGTATAATAACTACAAGGTTTCCATAACAGAATCTGCTATTTCAAAATTCACAAAAATATTATTAACTTCATCTATTACTTCAAGAGCATCCATTAATCTTAAGATTTTACCGGCTGTAACCGTATCATTAATTTTAATGGTCTGTTTAGGCAAATAAGTTAACTCTGCATCAGTAACTTCAATAGACATTTCTCTCAATTTATCACGTACTTCAGCTAAAGCTTTTGGGTCAGTATAAATTATCACCTCATCATCTTCTTCCAAAACATCTTCAGCACCAGCGTCAATAGCCAATAATAATAAATCATCAGCACGACCATTAGCTTTAATTAAACCTTTGTGATTAAATTGAAAAACAACAGATCCTTTATCAGCAATTGATCCTCCGTGTTTCGAAAAAGCTAATCTAACCTCCGGGTATGTTCTATTAATATTATCAGTTGTAACGCTTACTAAAATAGCAACACCGCCTGGACCATATCCTTCATATAATATTTCAGTCAATGCCGCAGCATTCTTATCAGAAATCCGATCAATTGCTCGTTGAATATTAGCCATAGGCATATTATTAGATTTAGCCTTATCAATAGCTAGTCTTAAAGTAAAATTAGTATTTGGATCTGTACCACTACGAGCAGCAAGCGCTAAAGCATTTCCTAGTTTCGTAAAAATGGCTCCTTTAGCTGCATCTTTCACACCTTTTTGTCTTTTTATCGTTGACCATTTAGAATGTCCAGACATATTAAATTCCATTTACCTTAAACTTTATTATCTGTTATTATAACATTTTTATTAAAAGGTTAAAAAGCTAAAAGATTGACTTTTTTAAATTTTTCAAGATAATTAAAGAAGTTATTTAGGAAATTTAAATAAAATCTAATTAACCTTAAGGGCCCATAGCTCAGCCGGTTAGAGCACCTGCCTTTTAAGCAGGGTGTCGTGGGTTCAAGTCCCACTGGGCCCTCCAGTCTTTTCCTGTTATTTTATGCATTAGTAATTTAGTTTATATCTATAACCCCGACTTACATCCAGTGCATCTTTTTGCATTTTTTGCTATACTTCATCTGTTATGCCCATAAGAGATAGGATTAGGCAAGTAAAGCATCTGCAGAATAAATACTTTATTTGCGTTCTTGAAAACCCAAAAGACATTGTTAACATTGCCTCAGCAATGAGAAACATTTCAGCTTTTGGCATTGAGAAACTTTATGTCATTGGCGAAAATGATATTGTTCGTGATTTTGAAACTTCACGCACCAATAAACACCTGAAGAACGTTAGCGTTGGAGCTAACAAGTGGGTATTTGTGAAACGTTTCAAAACAGCCACTGATTGTATCAAGCATTTACGAAATAACAACTACACCATAGCGGTTACCTCTTCGCATCTTAAGAGTAAGGTGAACGTTAATTTATATGAAGAAACTTTCACTCAAAAAAAGCTTGCTGTCTGGTTTGGTAATGAATCCAAGGGGGTATCAGAAGACGCATCTAATGCTGCTGATTTATGTATTCAAATTCCTATGGGTGGTGTTATGGAAAGCTTAAACCTAGGTACGAGTACAGGAATTATCCTAAGTCATATTAGCTACCAGCGACTACGTTATATTTTTGAACATAATAAGGCTCGCTTTAAGCCCAAAAGGTTGGCAGCTAAAAAAATGCAGTCCTGGGACGAGTTTATTAAACCAAATCGCTAATAATTATTACTGATAATATAGTTCGTCCTGTCTTCTTATATGTCTTTCTTGTCTATAAGCGTTATCCAGAAATGCTCTCCATCTAAGGAATTCCTCTACAAAAATATATAACTTACTTCTTTGGTGGGCCTCCAATTTGATGGTATACTAATGCAAAACTTCTTATACCTAAAAGGAGGATAAATGAATATATCGCAAATTAAACTACTATCTTTACCTGTTGCCGACCAAGAATCAGCCAAGGATTTTTATATCAATAAACTCGGCTTTGAGCTGGTTCGTGATAACCCGATGGGGCCTGACCAGCGATGGGTTGAAGTTAAACCAAGAAATGCAGAAACTTCAATTACTTTCGTAACATGGTTTGACACCATGAAGCCAGGTTCGATGAAAGGACTAGTATTAGAAACTAAAGACCTAGAGAGTGATGTAGCAGCACTGGAAAATAATGGCGTTAAAATTGAAGGCGGTATTCAAGAACAGCCTTGGGGAAGATTCGTAACCTTCGACGACCCTGATGGCAATGGTATTGTCCTACAGTCTACTTCACCAGATACTTAGACTGCTATTGGTTAGTCAACGATATATAACGCGCTTCGCTTGCTTAATAGCGCTTGCTACAGCTTCTACAATGGCCCCTCAGTCTTTCCATGTTAATTTCAGCGCCAGAAAGTTAATACAACTAAAAAAGCAAATATTACTAGGCTATTAAATTAACTCTATAACTCCAACTAGGAATATATAGAACTCAATCTTTTATTACTAAGCTGCTCTTGCCTATATTGAATTATCCAGAAGTACTCTCCATCTAAAGGAGTTCCTGGATGAAAGTATATAACTTATTTCCTTAAGGGCCCTCCATTAAAGACTTGACAGTATATACCTACAGGGTATATATTTGGTAGTATGAACAGTACAGTTATTAGTGTAAAATTAGATAAAGATGTTAAGATTTCTGCACAGGAAGTTGCTAAAAGTGCTGGCTTAACGCTGAGTACACTTGTTAATTCTTACCTACGTCAGGTTGCGTCAACTAGACGTATTGAACTTTATTCACCTGAGCCGATGACTCCCAAGCTAGAAGGTTTGATAACACAGATTGAGGCAGACCTAAAGGCAGGTAAAGTTAGCAAGAAGTTTGATAACATAGATGACTTTCTGGCTGATCTTAAAAGGTAGAGGTCATGACTTTTCAATACATGCCAAAATTTAAGAAGCAGTATAAGAAACTGCCTAAGAAATTTCAGCAACAATTTGATGAGAGTGTTCATTTATTTGCACTTGACCCAATTAATCCAAAGCTTAGAATCCATCCACTTAAAGGTAAATTTGCTGGATATTGGAGTATGAACGTTAGTGGAGATTTACGAGCTTTGTATATAAAACGAGGTGAAGACTTGATAATCTTTGGTCTAATCGGTACCCATAGTCAGCTATACAGTTAAATTATAATAAAACCGCTGGATGAAGCCTTAGTTTAGTTGCAATAGATTTACATAAAGACTCTGAAATAAATAATTGTCCTTGGTGAACTGCTAGTTCGATTTCATAAACATTACAATAGACCTCCAAGACACTTCTTACTGATATTCACTAAAACCACAACGATTGTAACTTTTTGTTTTACGGATGGAGAATATAGAAATACTAGCCTAGTGTCTTTTACACAAATTTGTTCTATTTAATGAGGCTTTAAACATCTTTTAAGAACAGTTCAGCTGGCGTATTAACTAGTTCTGCAGCACTTTTATTTGTTTTTTGTGAATATGCTTTACTCAATTGATATCCATAAGTATATCCAAACCACCTTTGAATATTTTTTACTCCAAAGAACCATTCATTATGATTATATTTTTCATCGTTTAGGATATTTCTGGCTTTATCTATTTCATCTTGTTTGATTGGTACTTGAGCATATATTGGCAGGGTACCACTATGTTCTTCTTCAAATAAAGTTGCGAGTCCTTCGGTTATCATTACTTCACCTAGGGTCTGACCATATCCAGGCTTACGCCATCTCACGCAATGGTGTGTTTCATGAAGAATAGTAAGTACCATGTCTTCAACAGAAAAAGTTTTGAAATTAGGATCTAAGCTAACATATATATTATATGGTCCAGGAGAGTATCCACCAATACCTATTTCAGGTATAACATCCTTTGGAGCATTTACAAAAACTACATCTATTTTATTTGCTCCTAACTTATCACTAACAATTGCTTGACCTTGAGCAAATCCAGCATTTATCTTATCTAGAATTTCACGACCAAACTCACCGCTTGCATTAGCTATATATTTATTGATTGGCATGTTGTTTATAATAACAGACCTATAGACATAAATCTAACTAGGAATATATCGAACTTAACCTTTTCTTGCTAATACACTCTTGCCTATATTGATTATCCAGAAGTACTCTCCATCTAAGGAGTTCTTGGGTGAAAGTATATAACTTATTTCTTTGCTGGACCTCTAGGTTTTCTCTTACAGATATAACTTAATTGTTGATTTTTCAATTGTTGTGACGAATAATTTCCTATACTGAAAAAGTTCGAATCCCACTATTTGGATTTAGTCTGTTTATCAAGTATCCGTTGAACAGAAGGACTTATAGCTTTGTCGGTGCGGTGAATACAACCTAGCCAACAACAAGGCCGACGCATTCCTTCTTTGAGCTCAGAAACTACTCGATTAACATGATTATCTCTCGTCTTCTGTTGTTTAACCGTCACAGTCCAGCAGATCCACTCATTACGTGCCAGTGGCGTAAGACTGCTCTGCCAGATTGTATATGCTATCGGATCAGAAACAAGAGCTTTCTTTAAATCAGCTGACATTTTATGAACTGTACCATCAGATATTTCTTCTTTACTCATAGATTTATCTTACCTCATTTTGATAGAACAAAGTACTCAACTTTGATGACATGTAGGTGTTAACTGTTTCTAATTTCGATTGCTACAACTTCCACTATGAACCTCCAGGTAATATCTATAATCTAAATCCAAGAATAGCTATATAACGATTTTTAACAACAAAAGAAAATTGTATAAATTCTGTAACGCTATAACCTCTACTGCAAGCAAATTATAAACTCGCTTGATAGACAACTTCTATAGTAAAATGTCACTAGTATGTCATCAAGCTCACTGAGTCCTATAATTATCATATCAATTCTCTTAATTTTAGTAATATTTATTCAGTACATACTTATTAAAAAATATGATTTTAAGTGCAGTAATTGTGATAATGTATTTAGCCCTTCTTTATTATCTGTCTTAATAACGCCTCATAGTTTAGGCAGAAAAAGACTCAGATGCCCAAAGTGCAATAAAGTTACTTGGGCTTCAAGAGTACCTAAAAAGTTAAAATCTTAAGTTACTCTCGACTAAAATGTTCTTTCCTGTATGAGTTGTTTAGAAGTTGCCTACATCTAAGAAATTTTTCAATAAAAAAATATAACTTACTTATTTGGTGTGCTACAAGAACTGTAAATCATTTATTTTTCTATTTAATTAGGGCATGTTATATATGTAAATAAGACTGATTTCTATAAGATAAACTTTTTTATCTTTTTTAACTGAAAATCTACTAAAAAATGTTAAGTCTTTGGATTGGCTACCCTCTCCACGTGTTGTGGATTATTTGGGTCAAATTTAGCTTGCGATAAATAATTAAACACTTCAGTTGCAGACCTGCCGTTTGCAAGTTGACTAGTTATATATTCAGCCATTTGTTTATAACCGACATAGTAAACAATATCTCTAGTAAAGATTGCTTGCTTAGTACCTAAATCATCACCTCTACCACCTCTGTACATACGGTCAATATGTCCCCATACTCTAGGTGCTAATGATGAGATAACTGCTTCGTCTGCTCCTTGTAGCTCTAGCCTTACTTGTTGACGCGCATAACTAATTTCAAACATCTCTTTACGGGTTCTCTGAATTCCATCAACAGTACCAAGAGCTAAAGCTATATCAATATAATCATCATATGCTTTTTCAGGAGATTCATTATTAATAGCTTCTCTAGCAAGTACTCCTAATCCTTCCTCAGCATCTAAATAACCAACCAACCCTGTAGCTAATTCCTTGTCACCCGTCTTGTAGCCGTTCTTACCTCTTAAAGCGTGAACTAATAATTCATGAGCCAGTAAACCACATGTGTCTTTAGGTGAAGCTGATTCACGATGTGTTCCAATCTTTATTTTCCTACCGGAAGCTTGAACCGAAAGTATAATACCATCTACTAAAACAACTTCCCATTTACTCCACTCAGGGTCATCGTTATCTTTTAACCAATCTAGTGCTTTTGTAAATAATTCCTGTAAATCAGTAAAAGTGAATTCAGTTTTACCTGCTTCATCTACAAGGTCAAAAATTGGTTGGTACTTTTCTCTTATTGCTTCTCCATATTTTTGTATTGCAGCTTTTTCTTGTTCGACTTGTGCTTGGGCTGATTCAATATTACCTATAACTGAAAAATCGGCGATAATTGGCTGATAAACATCAAGTAAAAAATTAACGTGTTGTTGAGATATACCTTCTTTATCTTTAAGGCCAGTAAGTAGACCGACTTCATTCATTAGAAGCTTAATCACTTCAGTTGGCTCAGGTTCGCCATATAATTCAGTTGTAGCTTGAGTAAAACGATCAGCCCATAAATCTCGATTGCCTTCATTAGACTCAACTACCTTTTCTGAAGTCCGAAGCAAATATTCTAAAGCAAGTTGTCGGGCTTTTGATACATCCTCTAAACTACCCTGTTTACTATTCCATACTTCATTTGAGCGTTGTGCATTAGTGGGTTTGTAGTTCTGGACTGCTGCTTCTAAACCGCTATAAACTAAAACGTCTTCACCTGTTCCGGCGTTAATAGGTTTTATAGCTTCTAATACTTTTATTGAGGGTATTTCTGACATTAAATATTATATTATCATAATTATCCATATTTGTCAAAAATTTTTGTTTTATAAAATAATAAACTTATAGCTTTTTAAAGGATTTATTACTATAATGATCTTCATTATATTATCTATATATTTAGAAGACTAGGTTAAAATAACAATGTCCACGTTCTTATTAATTGGTAAAAGTTTTTCTCGTTTACGTAATTATCTAGACGAACATAACCATACTTACATAGTATTATTAGATGAAAAACTAGCAACTGGATACGAATCAAAACAAACAATATTATGTAATTTTTCAACAATAAAATCAATTAATAAAACTGCAAAAGAAATCAAAATGCTCTATCATGTTGATGGTGTTATTGCAACATATGAAAGCTATGTCCTACCAGCTGCCTATATAGCTAAGGCAATCGGATTACCAGCATTACCAATTAAAGCAGCTCAAGCTTGTACTGATAAAGAACTTATGCGGAAAAAATTCGCTAAAGCTACTGAAAAAATTAGTCCGGATTTTTGTCAAATAAATAACAAAGATGACTTAATAAAATTCGCGCATACACACTCTTTTCCTTTGATTTTAAAACCTGCTAATTTGTCTAAAAGTCTTCTAGTTACCAAGGCTAATAATGAACAAGAGTTGCTATCTCAATACAATCAAACTATCAGTAAAATTAAAGCAGTCTACGATAAATATGCGCCTCATAGAACACCTAAACTGCTTATTGAAGAGTTTATTGAAGGTCATATTTATTCAGTCGATGCATTCGTGGATCATCTAGGTACTGTTCATGTTCTGGAAGCAGTAGTTGATTACGAAACAGGCCAAGAGCTGGGTTATAATGATAATTTTCACTACAGTAGACTATTACCGTCAAATTTAGATAAAAAAGATATAATGGCAATTAGGCATACAGCCAAAATAGGCTGTGAAGCACTTGGCATAAAAAACTCACCTGCACATATAGAAATAATCTTAAGCCAAGAAGGACCCAGAATAGTAGAAATTGGTGCTCGGACTGGTGGTTACCGAGAACGTATGCATGAATTAGCCAACGGAATAGATATTACAGATAATACATTATCAATAGCTCTAGGAAAACAACCAGATATACATATACTACGTAATGATCCTTGTGTTGTTATAGAATTATTTCCAAAACATAATGGTATATTTCAATCAATTTCTAACGAAAAATTTTTAGAAAAGTTGCCATCTTTAGCCTATTACAGTTTAAAAAGTAAACCGGGACAATTTGTTGGTAAATCTGCGGATGGTCATAAAGCATGTGCAATTATTATGTTACACAATAAAAATAAAACAATCTTCAATAAAGACTATCTATATGTAAAAAATAGTGTACATGTTATAACTGAAAATATTTAAAAAATACTTACTTATTTCAAGTGTGATGTCGCCTATTTAATCTATCAAGAAACAAAAAGAAAAGAATAACTAAAGAAATTAGTTCAAGGATTAAATCTTTAGCCTTAACTAATTGAAGATAAAAACTAGATTGACTATATGATAATAATAAATGCCTACTTATTAAGGGTGAAATTAAAATTAAAGCAAGTACACTAAAACAAAAAGCAGGAATTAGATTTAATAAAGCTCTATTTTTTTTAACCGATTTAAACATAAACATAGCTGTTAATAAAACAGGTATAAATAGTACTATTAACTTTAATGTATCAGGTTGAGTAACTGTCGGAGAATTAAAAGATTTACTAAAAAGAGATAACAAACTAGAACTATCTCCACCAATAACCCCAGACAATACGTAACCTAGACATAAACTAAAAAATAAAAAAACGGCATTAATTCTAAACCAAGCAATCATCAAAGCTGGGAGTAAAATAATCAATAATAAAATAACATTAGCAGAATGCATTATTTTAACTATATCATAAACTGAAGTAATATAGAGTTTAAGCGCCGATTTTATCCTTACGACGACCAGCTTTGGCAGCCTGGACAGCATAATCAATAATTTGTCCTGCAACATCAAAACCTGTAATTAATTCTGGGGTTTTTAGACTAGCAGATGAATTAACTTCAAGTACTAATGGTCCACGATTTGAACGCATCATATCGACACCACAAACCGTAAGTCCAATAGCTTTAGCGGCTTTTTGAGCTGTCTTTTTTTCTTCATCAGATAATTTTACTGATTTACCAACCCCTCCTTGATGAGTGTTAGCCCGAAAATCATCGTCTAAACTTTGTCTCATAATGCTTGCCACCACCTTACCATTAATAACCAAAGCTCTTATATCAGTTCCAGCGCTTTCTTCAATATATTCCTGGACTAAAAAACTTACACCTTCAACATAAAAAGCTTGCATTACGGCTTTAGCAGCTTTTCTAGTTTCAGCAAGCACTACTCCATTACCATGAGTACCTCGAGCTACTTTTATAATAACAGGTGCTCCACCTACTTGCTCAATCACTCCATCAAAATCATCAGTTTCCCTAGCAAAAACTGTTTTTGGAATATCAATACTAGCTTTAGATAATATCTGCATACTTCTCAATTTATCTCTAGATCTTACAATAGCTATCGAACTAGCAGTAGTAAAAACATTTTGCATTTCGAATTGTCTAACAATCGAAGAACCATACTTAGTTAAACTAGAAGCAATTCTAGGAATAATAATATCAACATCTTTAACTTCTTCTCCGTTATAATATATAACTGGATTATTTTTTTCTAAGGTTACATAACATTTTGCATAACTTATAACACGTACATTATGTCCTCGTTCTTTAGCAGCATTTCTGATACGTTTAGTAGAATAATTACCCGATCCATTAGATAATATAACAATATTCATAACTTTTCTCCTTAAACTATCTTAACTACCTTGATTATTTAACTCTAGAGAGACATCAACTAAAAATTTATCCTTTAAAATGTTTCTTCCTATTAAAATAGGATACTTTTGTTTTGATCTATCCGCTAAAGTAAACCATTTTTTCATAACATGATTATGAATTTTAACACGTAGTAATACTTTATATCGTTTTTCTATCTCTCCAGTAGAGTTTTTAATGTTTGCAAAACGGAAGTAAGGTAATATAATTTTTTGACCATTAAAATATGCTGAACTTTTACCAAAAAAAACTACCTCAAGCCCTTTAGTAGTTTCTTTAATAAATGAAGCCCAAATTGCTGAAATTTGGGCTCCACTATCAACTCTTGCTATAACGTTTAAAATATCTAAATCTAATAAATCAATTACTTCTAAATGTCCGACTATGTGTTTATTTTCCATTATCTAGATTATATCATATTTCTAATATTTTGCAATATTATAACTAAACTTACCCTAGAAATTAATGCTTTGCATTAACAACTCTTGTATAGATTAAATAAATCAGAACTATAACGACAACCATAACAGTAATCAAAAGAGGTATAAACCCAGATTGATTTTTTTTAATCATAGATAGTATTATCTAACTACTTCAATATTTTATCAAGACATGTTATTTTTTTGACATTTTTTATATTATATTGTAAAATATTCCTGTGTCAGAATCAATCAATAATACACATATCCAATCTGATAAATATACATCAGATCTTTATTTTCAATCATTAAAAAATACTAAAGAGAGAGAAGCATATAATATTGGTCGAGTTTTGGGGATCGCTATTGGAGAAAATTTTAGTATCCAAAATAAATTATCAAATCTAGAATCCGAAAAAGATTATTATCAATATAAATCAACTCATGACGTATTAACTGGTATATATAACTTATTTGGAATCCAGGAAGCTTTACAAGAAAAAGACATAACAAATTATGATTTGATTTTATTCGATTTAGATAATTTTAAACATGTTAATGATTTATACGGCTATGATGCTGGCGATGAACTATTAAAGTATTTTGCTGGTATTACTCTTCAAGAGGCTACCAGACAAGATGATCTAGTAGCAAGAATTGGAGGCGATGAATTTATAATATTATTAAATAAGGATAAGAGAACTAACCAAGAAACTTCTTTTAATGTCAAAATGGATTCTATTGAGAATAGACTTAAAAAGGCGTTTTTTAAAACACTTAAAAATAATAAACTTTACGCCGAAGGAGGATTTAATATATCTTTTGGACGAGCCAATTATCAAACAGGTGATACATTTAAATCCATGAAATTACGAGCCGAAAAGGCAATGAAAAAATATAAATATCAGCAAAAAACAAAAATGCTCTAATTTAGTCTAACAAATTCTTCTAAAAGCTGTCGTTGATGACGATTAATATGCGTTGGCGTATCTACATAAATTGTAACAATATGAGGCCCTCTAGAATTATTTCTTAGATGTGGCACTCCATGATTAGATAATTTAAAATCTGATCCATTCTGTGTGCCAGCTGGAATCTTCATACGAATTGATCCATCAACTGTTAAAACATCTATTTCAGTACCTAGTGCAGCTGATACCATATCTATATGCTCATTACTTAATATAAGATCACCTTCTCGAGTAAAGTTTTTATCTGCCTTAACCCTAACATTTACATATAAATCTCCCTTGTGACCACCAGCACTAGCTTCACCATGTTCCCTTAATCTAATAACAGCACCATCATCAATACCAGCTGGAATTTTTAAATCAATTTTTTGCTTTTTTGATTGAGTTCCTTTACCTTTACAAACACTACAAATTTTTTCTGGTATATGTCCTGATCCATGACAAGTCGGACAAATACTTGCTTGTTGTATATTACCAAAAATAGTTTGACTAACTGACACAACCTGTCCTGATCCATGACAAGTCGGACATGTCTTCATTTCATAACCTGGCTCAACAGTTTTACCCTTACAATGATCACAAATATCATCTAATGTAAGGTTAATGTCAACATCTGTTCCAAATACAGCATCTTTAAAAGCAATTTCAATTTCAGTTTCAACATCTCTACCTCTTTGCTGTTGATCATGGGATCTTGATGAAGACTGACCGCCAAAAAAACTATTAAAAATATCTCCAAAACCAAGATCACCGAAATCAAAATTAATATTTTGACTATTAAAGCCACCAAAACCAGCACCAGATGAACCACCAACACCAGCCTTACCAAACTGATCATATCGTTTTCTTTTTTCTGGATCTTTTAAAACTTCATAGGCTTCATTTATTTCTTTAAATTTGGCTTCATCACCACCCCGATCTGGATGATGTTCTACAGCTGCTCGCCGAAAAGCTTTTTTAATTTCATCAGCACTAGCAGATTTTGAAATACCCAAAATTTCATAATAGTCGTCTTTAGCCATATTAATATGCTAGCCTGTCCTTCCTTTTTATATTAGATTACCTGAAGACTACTTCTCTTTATCAATAACTTCACCTTCAATTGGTTCATCTGATTTTTTATCATCTGATTTATTATCAGAAGTTTCTTCTTTTGTGGCATTTTCATACATTTTAGCACCAATTGGCATTAATTTATCGTTTAATTCTTTAACTGCTGATTCTAATGTTTCTTTTGAAGCTTCATTATCAGACGTAACTTTTTTGGCAACTTCAACTGCTTCATTTAATATTTTTTGGTCTTCTTCAGTTAATTTATCTTTATTATCACTTGCTAATTTCTCTGCTTGGTAAATTGTACTATCAAGAGTATTCCTAGTTTCTACAACTTCCTTACGTAATTTATCTTCCTCAGCATGCGCTTCGGCTTCTTTAGCCATTTTTTCAACCTCAGTTTTATCTAAATTCCCTGATCCAGAAATAGTAATACTTTGCTCTTTAGAAGTACCCTTATCTTTAGCTGTAACATTTAAAATACCATTGGCATCAATATTGAAAGTAACTTCAATCTGTGGAATACCACGAGGAGCTGGTGGAATACCATCAAGCACAAATCGACCAAGTGACTTATTTCCATCAATCATTTCTCTTTCACCCTGAGCAACATGAATCTCAACTTGTGGCTGATTATCTGCGGCCGTAGAAAAAACTTCACTCTTAGATGTTGGTATAGTAGTATTTCTCTCAATTAACTTAGTCATAACTCCACCCATAGTCTCAATACCTAAAGATAATGGAGTAACATCTAATAACAAAACATCCTTAACATCACCCTGTAAAACTCCACCCTGAATAGCAGCACCAACAGCTACTACTTCATCAGGATTAACACCTTTCATGGGATCTTTACCAAAAATTTGTTTAACTTTTTCTTGAACTGCCGGCATTCTAGTCATACCACCAACCAATACTACGGCGTCAATATCACTGGCTTTAAGGCCAGCATCGCTTAAAGCTTTTTTACAAGGTTCAGCAGTTTTAACAATTAAATCAGCTACTAACTGTTCTAGTTTTGCTCGAGTTAATTTATGCTCGAAATGTTTAGGCCCCTCAGCATCAGCTGTCAAAAAAGGTAAATTAATATTAACCTCTTGAGCAGAAGATAATTCAATCTTAGCTTTTTCTGCTTCATCTCTTAATCTTTGCATTGCTGGTTTATCATCACTAATATCAATCCCATGCTCTTTTTTAAATTCATCAGCAAAATAATTAATAATTACTCGATCGAAATCAGCTCCACCTAAATGTGTGTCACCATTAGTTGATTTTACTTCAAAAACACCATCACCAAGTTCTAAAATTGAGACATCAAAAGTTCCACCACCTAAGTCATAAACAGCTATTTTTTCATCTTTTTTACTATTTTTATCTAACCCATAGGCTAAGGCGGCAGCAGTTGGTTCATTGATTATTCTTTTAACCTCAAGTCCAGCAATTTTTCCAGCGTCCTTAGTAGCTTGACGTTGACTATCATCGAAATAAGCAGGAACCGTAATAACAGCCTCAGTAACCTTATCCCCTAAAAATGCTTCTGCATCTGCTTTTAACTTGGTTAGTATCATGGCACTAATTTCTTCCGGACTATATTCTTTATCAGCCATTTTTACTTTTACTGAGTTACCGCTTTTGATAATTTCATATCCCATCAATTTGAGATCCCGTTGTACTTCGTTATCATTCCAGCTACGACCAATTAATCGCTTAACTTCGTAAATGGTATTCTTAGCATTAGTAACCTGTTGACGTCTAGCAACTTGACCAACTAATCTCTCACCGTTTTTATTAACAGCTACTACAGATGGAGTAGTACGATTGCCTTCACTATTAGCAATTATTTCTGGTTTACCAGATTGCATAACTGCCATTGCAGAATTAGTTGTTCCTAAATCAATTCCAATAATTTTACTCATTATTTATCTCCTTTTTTTCTAAATAATCGATACTTACTTCTTATTTAAGCAAACTTACATATTAGGTGCTAAATATAATTATATAATAAAAAATTAGCACTCACATGTCAAGAGTGCTAATAACATTTTTATAACTTATTAACTTTTTTTACCTTTACCATGGCCGGACGAATTACCGTATCATCTATTTTATAACCAGCCTGTAATTCTTCGCTAATAATTTCTATTTGACCATCTTCACCATCTACTGCTACTGCTTCATGAAGTACTGGATTAAATTCGTGATCAACTGTTGGTATTTTTTGGATACCTAAACTACTTAAAACATCTTCAAATTGTTTAACAATACCTTCAATACCCCTTATGTAACTATTATCTTTAAGTTCTAGTGGAACGTGTTTTAATGCTCGATCAAAATTATCTATTACGGGTAGAAAGCTTGTTATAATAGATGCCTTATAATAACTAGCTGATTTTAATCTTTCATCTTCCATACGACGCCTGATATTGATAGCATCAGCTCTTTCTTGTTTTAAGGCTTGAGTTAATTCTTCAATCTGATTTTTAAGTTGATCATTTTTAACAGAATTATTAACCTTATTACTTTTAATATTTTTTTTATTTTCAGGCATTAATTCCTCCTTTAATTAAACTATAATAATACTTCTTCTAATTCCTGCCCAGCCCGTCTAACAAGTGACATAACTTCCTTATAACTTTGTCTAGTTGGTCCAAGCATTCCAATATAACTTCGGTCTGAATAAGGTCCTCTAAAACGGCTGATGATTAAACTACAGCCAGCCGATCGGCCAATAGGATTTTCAGCCCCTATATAAACGCTAAGTGGTTCATTAGGGGCAGTTTCTCTTATCCAAGGTTCTAAATTATCTAATAATCTGGCAACCTGCATGACTTGTTCACTATTAATAAATTCTGGCTGACCAAATAAATTACTTAAACCACTCATATATAATTGATTACCAATAGTAGCTAGTCCAAGATTATGAGTTAGCTCAACTAATGTATCAACAGCATTTCGAATCATTCTTTCCGGCGCACCTGCATTAGATACTCGAGAAGCTAAAGCGTTACTAACTCGTGACTTATTACTAAGAAAAGAGCCTGTATCGCTTAACTGATTAACGTAAAATCTATATCCTTTATCGGTTGGTATGCGTCCAGCACTAGTATGGGGTTGAGTAATATAACCCATTATTTCTAATTCAAACATATCTGAACGAATAGTAGCGGAAGAAACATTGAACGCTTTTGCCAATAAATTACTTCCGACTGGGCTGGCAACTTCGGCGTATTGCTCAACGATAGCACTTAAAATATTTTTTTGACGTTCAGTCATAACATCCATAATATTTTTATAAAATTAATAAACTAATAAGGGGTATTATATTATTATTAGCACTCACATGTCAAGAGTGCTAAATTTTTCTATATATTGTTTAGACTTATGCGATAATAATTTTAATAATTCTACTTCAGATGAAGTTTTTTTATAATTTTGTTTTGGTTCTTGGCAAAATTTATTGATTATTTCAGTAGATAAGTTTACATCATTATTTATAATAATATAAAAATTATCTGATAATGCCCTATCAAAAATTTTAATTGCTGTCTTAAATCTCCGAATAATTTCATTATTTGACATCTTATCTCTATTATTTAACCGCTCGAGCCAAATATCAAAACTAGGTGGTAATATTAAAAAACATTTAGTATTTGGTTTTAATAATAAAATATTTTTTACTCCACCTAAATCAATATCAGTTATTGCAATCTTGTTAAGCTTATTAGCTTGATTCAACTCCCTAATACTAATGCCAGAAACTTGTTGATTATGAATTATTTCAGCTTCTAAAAATAAACCTTTTTTTAGTTCAATTAATATTTCAGCTTCAGTTTTAAACCAATATTCAATACCGTTTTTTTCTAATATTCCGTTATTATATCTTGGCATTCTAGTAGTATCTGAAACTACAAAATAATACCTACCAGATTTAACCAATTCTTTAATAATCGTATTACGACCAGCACCACTAGGACCTAAAAATAAACAAAGATTAAGTTCAGACAAAAGCGAGATAGCAAATTCAGACGGTTTATAAGACTGCAATATCTTTTTGAATTTATCAAGATAAATTAACTGATCCACGACTAACTACTCCCTTTTTAACATTACAGTAAAAACTTCTGAGGGAATATCTATCTTACCAAAACGTTTCATTCTTTCTTTACCCTTTTTCTGCTTGGCTAAAACTTTTTTCTTACGAGATACATCTCCTCCATATAAACCAACCGTAACATCTTTTCGATAAGCCGAAAGATCTTCTCTAGCTATATACTTACCACCAATACCAGCCTGAATAGCTACTTGAAAATTTTGTTTAGGAATAATAGTTTTTAATTTTTCAACTACAAAACGACCTAATTTAATTGCTTCACTACGGTGTACGATTAATGATAACGCATCAATCTTTTCACCAGCTATATAAAAATCAAGCTTAACAAGATCTTCGATTCTATAATCAGCCAAATCATAATTAAATGATCCATACCCACTAGTAACACTTTTTAAAGAATCATAAAAATCAGTTAACATATTAGCGAGTGGCGCTTCAAAATTAATCACTGCCTGATCTTCTATATAATTAATACTCTTTTGATAACCACGACTTCTAGCGATTAATTGAATAATTGAACCAATGTAACTTATTGGAGTAACAATTTCTCCTAAAATCCATGGCTCATAAATTTCAGACACTTCAGAAATATCCGGTAACTCACTAGCACTTCTTATTTCTATAATTCTTCCATTAGTTAATTTTACTCGATAATCAGTTGAAGGATTAGTGACAATCAAATCTAAATTATATTCTCTAATTAATCTCTCTTTTATAATCTCTAAATGAAGTAGTCCCAAAAATCCGATTCTAACTCCAAAACCAAGTACTGGTGAATTTTCCAAAGTAAAAGATAAAGCCGAATCGCTAAGAGTTAATTTTTCAATAGCATCTTTTAATTCTTGGTACTGTTCATTACTTGAGGGAAAAAAACCAGCAAAAACAAACGGCTTTACCTCTTTATAACCAGACAAGGGTGTTTGAGCTGGTTTTGTTGTTAGAGTAACAGTATCACCTACTTTAGCTTGCTTAGTCGATTTAAAATTTGTAACCACATATCCAATTTCACCCGTTTCTAATTGAGATAAAGCCGACATATTTGGTGTTAATACTCCAACTTCCAAAGTGACACCAATTGATTTAGAAGACATTATAGTAATTGAATCGTTTAATTTTAAAGTGCCTTCAAAAACCCTTAAATACAAAATAACACCCCGATATTCATCATAATACGAATCAAAAATCAAAGCCTTAAGTGGCTGATTATCAATTTTTTTAGGATATGGAACTTCAGTCACAATTCGATTTAATATTTCATCTACTCCTTGTCCAGTTTTAGCTGATATCATAATAATATCCTTCTCTTGACAATTTAATAGATTAATAATTTCTTTTGAAACTTTTAAAACATCAGCAGCAGGTAAATCAATTTTATTAATAACAGGAATAATAACTAAACCTGCTGCGATTGCTAAATAAACATTAGCTAAAGTTTGAGCTTGAATACCTTGGGTGGCATCAACAACCAAAATAGCACCTTCACACGCCGCTAAAGAACGAGAAACTTCATAACTAAAATCAACATGACCAGGTGTATCGATTAAATTAAACTCATAATCTTTATACTTCATCCTAACTGGAGCTAATTTAATAGTAATCCCTTTTTCTCTTTCTAAATCCATTTTATCCAATACTTGGTTTTTCATATCTCTCATACTAATTGTATTAGTAAGTTCTAATAAACGATCAGCAAGAGTCGATTTACCATGATCAATATGAGCAATAATACAAAAATTTCTAATTTTAATATTATTCATAAAACAACCATTAAAAATAAATCTTGATTGGTTTTAATACAATCTTAACTGCTTGTTTTAATAAAGGACGTACTTCTTCTAATTCAAACAAAGCCGACATACCAATGTGAACCAAAAAAGTAACTGATGTAATAAGTAATAATTTTCCACCTAGAGTAACTATTCCTCTATCGTTATAACCTAACGGATAAAAACTTATCATAACATAGCCTGCAATGACACTAAAACCGGTTACTGAAATTATTCTAGCAATACCATTCCAAAAATTTAAATTAAATATTTTATGATCTTTTATAACCATAATTACAGTTAAAATAAATACTTCCATACTAGCCACAATTGACTGAGCTAAAGCTAATCCAGCAATACCATATCGAGCAGGTTGTGCTAAATATACTGCCAAAACAATATTAAGCGCTATTGCAAAAATAGAAACAAACAAAGGCGTCCTGGTATCTTTATGAGAATAGAACCATCTAGAAATAATTGAATAGATTATACGAGCAAAAATAGCAAAAGTTAAATAACCAAAAATAATAGCTATTTCTTCATCACCCTTAGTATAAATTATCCTAGATAAATAACCACGACAATAATAAGCCACAACACAAATTGGCGCACTAACCCAAACCATTGTACGTAAAATTTGCTGAAAATCTTTTCTAAACAAATCTGGTCGTTTTTGAGATAATCTAATATTTAGCCTAGGAAACGCGGCTGTAGCAATCGTAGTACCAATTAAAAGTATTGGGGCAGTAGAAAGAATATAAGCATTTGCATAATTTGAAATAGCACCAGCTCCCAGTCCACTAGCAATATGTGTTTCAACAATATTTTCTACTTGATCAATACCTTGATCTAATGATCTTGGTGGTAAATTTCTTAAAATTTTTCTAAAATCACTCGATCGCCAAACTATTTTCGGCCGCCAATTAAAATGTGTTTTTACTAATCCGAAAAATACTATTAAAAGTTGTAATATACCACCAACGAGAGCGCCTATACCAAGACCAACTAACCCAATATTGTTACGGAAAATATAAATACTAGCAATAATGGATAAGTTATAAAAGATTGGTGCAATTGCATAGAAAAAAAAGCGACCAATTGTTTGTTGAACACTCGTCAAAATTCCAGAAATAGTAAAAAGTAAAGGATTAAAAGCTAAAAATCTCATAATTGTAGCAGCCGTATTAATCTCAGCTGGTGGTAAATGAGGAGCAACAACATTCGCAATCAATGGTTTAGCAAACACTAAAATAATTATTGCTACAATTAACATAATAATAGCTAAAAAATTAAGTAATGAAGTAGTTAATTCCCACACTGCTTTATTAATACCTTCATGTAAACGATCGGTTAATACCGGAATGAAAGCAACACCAAGAGCTCCAGCAGATAATGTAAAAAAGAAAAGATCAGGAATATTAAAAGCAGCGAAATAGGCATCAGTACTATTAGGTCCAACTAATGGAAAATTAGCATTAACAAGTTTAGTTCTTAAAAAACCAAGTACTTGACCAAATAAAGCAGCACCAATTAATAAAAAAGCGGCTGAGCTAACCGATGTTATTTTCTTCTTTGTCGCAGTTTGAGTATTATCCATATAAAAAACTTAGTCACTTAAGTATAAAATAGATACCTAGCTATATCCAGAGAATATTATTTTAATTGTATATTATTACTAAAACAGTTAAAAAATAAATCTAATAAAGCATAGCAGCTTTTGGAAGTTTAGCACCATCTAAAATTCTAGCAACCTCAGCTGAATCTATTGTTTCTTTTTCAATTAAAGCATCTTTTAATTTATCAAGATAACTCAAATTGGCTTTAATAACTATTCTAGCTCTAGTTGCTGCTTCATTGATTAAGCTTTCAATTTCTTCATCAATAACTTTAGCTGTAGCATCAGAATATTCTCTTTCATGGACTAAACGATCGATCATCATACCATCATCAACCTTAAAAACTTGATCTCGTAATTTGGTCCCCATACCTTGATTAACGACCATATCACGCGCTAACTCACTAGCACCTTGTAAATCAGAACCAGCACCGGTTGTAATACGATCCGGACCTAGGACAATTTCCTCTGCAATCCTACCACCTAACCCTCGAGCTAATACATCTTTAAATTGTATTAACGAACTATAAGCTCGATCTTCTGGTGGGATAAACCAAGTCACTCCACCAGTCCCACCACGAGGAATAATTGTTACTTTATGAACTGGATCACTATCTGGTAAAACATGACCAACTAAAGCATGTCCAGCTTCATGATATGCTGTAGTAGCCTTGTCTGATTCATTCATTATTTTATTCTTTCGTTCTGGTCCAATTGCTACTCGTTCAAAAGCATCAGTTACATCCTGTTGAGAAATTTCATGATGAGAATTTCTAGCAGCAATAATCGCTGATTCATTAGCAACATTAGCAAGATCAGCACCAGAAAAACCAGCAGTTTTAGCGGCTAAAGCATCGAGATCAACATCTTTAGCTAAAGGTTTTTTTTGAAAATGAATTTTTAATATTGCTTCTCGATCTTTTCTATCTGGTAAAGTTATGCCTACTCTGCGATCAAAGCGACCTGGTCGTAATAAAGCTGGATCCAAAACATCAGCACGATTAGTAGCCGCCAAAACTATAACATTTTGACCTTGTTCAAAACCATCCATTTCCACTAAAATTTGGTTTAATGTTTGTTCTCTTTCATCATGACCGCCCCCCATACCGCTACCACGTTTTCGACCAACAGCATCAATTTCATCAACAAAAATTATACAAGGTGCATTTTTTTTAGCTTTAGCAAATAAATCACGTACCCTAGAAGCACCTACCCCAACAAACATTTCAACAAATTCGGAACCAGATATACTAAAAAATGGTACATTTGCTTCACCTGCAGTAGCTCGTGCTAACATAGTTTTACCGGTTCCTGGTGGTCCAATCAATAAAACTCCCTTAGGAATTTTAGCACCAAGACTTGCAAATTTTTTTGGAAACTTAAGGAATTCAACTACTTCTTCTAAATCTTGTTTAGCTTCTGCTGATCCAGCAATATCTTTAAATATAATTTTATCTTTTTCGTTCCCATAAAGTCTAGCTCGACTTTTACCAAAACTTAGTGCCTGGTTACCCTGTCCTTGAGCACTTTTTAATATAAAAAACAAAATGGCAGCAATAATGATCACCGGCAAGATTGACTCAGCAATACTTAACCAAGTCGACGTTGAATTACTTTGAGGGCTATAATTAATCTGTACCTTTGAATAATTAACTCCTAAAGTCTTAAGGCTAGTATTTGGGTCAGTATAACTTTTTAGAGTCACCTTATTGGCACCTTTAGGGGTAATGTCAATCTCATTACTATTATTTTTAACAGTAATACTTTTATACTTGCCCTCATTCGCAGCTGTAATTACCTGAGTAATAGGAATGGTCTTAATGTTAGATGTACTTTGTTTAGAAGAAGCAAATAAAGTAAGTCCAAATAAAATAACTAAAATAATAAAGACGATATTTTTAAAATTACGTCGATTGCTTAAATTATTTTTTGAATTAATATTAAGTGATTTCTTATCCATCAAATTTAAATTATACTCTATTAATAATTAGTTGACTAGCGCTCAGTATGTTTGAGTGCCAAATATTGCTTGGTTATAATAACATAAAAATTATGTTTCACATCATATTTCATGCCTGATTTACTTATTCTACTACCATTTAATATCCTGTAAATAGTTTTTTTATCAAAATCTAATAATTGATTATTCCTAAGCCAACTAGCAATTAGTTCGCTAGCCAAGCTAACTGGCAAATTAACAACATATGATCGATCAAGATAGTCAATATCATCCGTATTAGATAATAGTTTTTTTAACTCATTATCCAATTTAATATTAACAATTCTCTGCCTATTAATTAAACCTAATAATCTCGAGTAATCTGTATTAGAAAATTTTGAAACAATCTCTTCTCGGATGAAATTACGGCTATATTTAATGTCTTTATTAGTACTATCTTCTCGCCAAAATATTTTATGATATTTAGCATATTTTAAAATATCTTTTTTACTATAATTTAATAATGGTCTTTTAATCTCATTAGTCTGTCCTAAAGATGTTAACCCTTTACGACCTGTACCCCTAATTACATTAAAAATTGCAGTTTCAATAACATCATCTTGATGATGGCCCGTGATTATATAATCTGCTTGATGTTTTTTCATTACATTTCTTAAATAACTATATCTAGACTGTCGAGCAAAATTTTCGCTAACATTTGCTCCTAGATTAGCTTTATAAGACTCAAAAACTAAATGATATTTGTTAGCAATATTAGCTACTAATTTTTGATCTTCATCTGAATCAATCCTTATGCCATGATTAAAATGCGTCACAATAAATTGATAATTTTTGTTTGTCGCATAAGTTTTCATTAATAAATCAAGTAAAACCATAGAGTCAACGCCACCACTAATAGCCACAATATATTTTCCGGATTTAAGTTTAACATTCATAATAGTTATAATAATTGTATATGAAACATATATATTTTGTTCGCCATGGTCTAAGCGTAATGAACGAAAAAGGTATTTTTTCAGGAAGATCTGAAACTATCCTTAGTCCTAAAGGTATAATACAGGCAGAACAAGTTGGTAGACAACTAAAAAATTATCAAATCGATTATATTATAGCTTCACCAAGTCAACGCACCAAACAAACCGCTAAAATAATATCTAAACAAATTAATTTTAAAATTAATAAAATTGTCTATAACGAATTACTCTTAGAAAGAGATTATGGACTACTAGAGGGAAAACCATATATTGCTGGCTTAAAAGATTATGATGGCATAGAAACAATCGAAGATTTAATAACACGAGCCTCTAAGGCTTGGCTCATTTTAAAAACTATACCAGCAGATAATATTTTAGTCATTAGTCACGGTGCTATTGGTCGCGCTTTAAGACATGTGATCAATCCAAAAATACCATTTTATAATTCAACTAAACTAAATAATGCTGAGATAATTCAATTAATTTAAAACGTTATTTAAATTAATGATTATTTTTTAGGCAGATAACTGATTAACTAAAAATATGCTATATTTATATCTGTACTTGGCGACGTAGCTCAGTTGGTTAGAGCACAGGACTCATAAGCCTGGGGTCGGTGGTTCAAGTCCACTCGTCGCTACCAGATTGATATTTCGGAGTATTTAAGTTAATCTACCTTTATGACAGGAGAATACAACCCCAAGGAAAAGCTCGATTTCGATAATCATCCTCTTATGGGTGTTACATTTAAACGGCTAGCCGCTATACAGGCTGGTGAACAAGAAAGACTTGGTGTTGCTCTAGAACAAAGCTTAACGACCGCACAACTGATATAAAACTGAAATTAAGTCCTGTAATTCTAAGTTTAGAGAAAGATCGAAGAGATTATCTTATACGTCATCTTAAACGAGTTGATAGCTTTGTAGATGATGTAGTTAATATAAAACAGGCTAATTCAGACTTAACAGATGAAGCTATACATGAACAAGTAGCCTCTGATGTCGAACAAAACCCAACTAATAAGACAGCTATAAGATTAGAAATATCTACTATGCTGTTATCTGAAGTAGATCCGGCAATTCCAGAAGCAGATCGTGCGTATATATTCACTAAATTCATTTAGTTACTGCTCTGTTCTAAAGACTTAAAACCTTTGGCATATTACTGCTCATAAGAATATGCTGAATCTAAAAGTTCAAGCCTTCAAGCCCATGCTTTCTCAGTATAACTCCAATCTCTCTCTTAACTAATCCTACTATCTGCCGCATGTTCTTCAGATCAAATTTGAACTTATTCCGTTTCGTCCAACTAATGCATACCATGTATTGACATATTGGGTAACGTTTAGTAACATATAGTCATGTCTAATAACACACTTCCCGAAACTATTTACACCCCCGAGCAGGTCGCATCTATGCTACAACTCTCTAAAAATACAGTTTACGATTTAATTGGTAGAGGTGAACTGGTTGCTAAACGGTTTGGTAGGGTTTATCGAATACCTGCTAGTTCGCTTAGCTTCATGTTTACTGGCCTAGATGCTGATTTGTATGCTGCAGAACAAGCAGACGTAGCTTCACTCGCTCAAGTACATAAAGAGCTATCAGCAGTACGCGCAGGGTTGTAATATGGCTGGAAAATCGATACGAGTTTTTGTTGACTCGGATGTCGTAATTTCTTCTCTACTTTCAACATCTGGCGCATCCTATACGTTATTGCACGATACCAAGGAAGTCGAGCTATACGTGTCCAACTTCTCTGCCTTAGAACTTGAGAAAGTCACCAACCGGCTGCAACTTAACCCAGAAAAACTACAGAAAACCATTAGTACACGTTTTGCTTCCGTAAAGATTAATCAATCGTATGAAAAAGTACAGGAACAGTTTGCTAATTATGTACGGGATGTTGATGATGCCCACATAGTTGCTGGTGCCAAAGTAGCAAAAGTTACGTTTCTAATATCCTACAATATCCGCCACTTTGAATCCGAGAAACTTAGGCGAGATTTTAAAATTATCCTTTTAACACCTGGTGGGTTTTTACAATACTTGCGTAGTCTATAGTCTTTATTAATTCGTATATTCCAATAAGTTTACGTTTAATTTCTGTTCAATGCGTCCAACTCATGCCTACCATATTCATAACAAACTCTCTTACATGCTAGATTCAGTATTCTGCTTGTAATACAGTCCTTCGTCATGTATAATAAAGCTCATGAAAACAACTATTAGCGAACGAGGGCAAACAGCAGTA
>JAJZMC010000011.1 GCA_021803105.1 bacterium | reverse complement strand
TCCTTGTTATAAAGCCAATAAGTCCCCTCGTAACTGTAGTGATTCTACTAAATCACCGAACTTATTATCATACTCAAGGTTATGTGCTACATTACTTAGCAACTTGACCAGTTTGCTGCACCAATTTTGAGTTTTTGACATTTCTTGTACTGCTAGGAAAGGCTGTTTAAGGGGTAATTTATAATTTACTCATTTGCTTTAATTTACTTCCACAATTCCTAATTTAAGCCTCAATATATTTACTTAATATGTACTTGACTGACTTAAGCATGTATAATACTGTATATACATGATTGTTATTGTTGAACCGTTCCAATTTAACTGGGATAGCGGTAATAGTGACAAGAATAAAGGCAGTCATGGTGTCGAAGATTGGGAGTGTGAAGAGATATTCTTTGATCCAAAGAAGGTTATCCTTAAAGACAAACTTCATTCTAACCAAGAAGAACGATTTATCCTTCTGGGTCAAACAAGGCAGAATAGATTGCTTTATTTGGTATTCACTATAAGGAGCGAAAAGATAAGAATTATATCTGCCCGAGACATTACTAAGAGAAAGGAGATTGAAATCTATGAAAAAGCAGCTTAATATTCCTAAATTTAAAAACGAAGATGAAGAGCGAAAGTTTTGGAGTAAATTTGAACTTTCAGATCATTTTAACTCTAAAGATTTTGAAAGAGTAAGCTTTCCGAACTTAAAACCTTCTACTAGACCTGTATCTATCAGGATATCGGTTGCTGATTTAAATCGAGTCAAAGAACGGGCTAACGAAACCAATGTTCCCTACCAATCCCTCATCAAAGAGTATATCCATAAAGGCGTAGGTGCTACCCGCTAATAATTATTATTAGTACTATCAAAGATTGTAGTACTGATTATTGGGGTAGCCCTACACAAAGCATGTCTAGCAATAACTATTTCTTTGGATAAACCAACAATACTTTTATAACACTTTATTCTAAACATGACCGATAAGGGGCATCAATTCGACCCAGACGATTTTGAAACAGTATACTTTCAAACATTTGAGGCTATTTTGGTCTATTTTTGTTATTATAAAATAATGATTGATGTGATTAATCCAGTAGCATATTATGACGAGTGGGCAGATGTATTCGCAAAACAAGCTTCTAACGAGAAAGCTAACCGATTTGAATATGAGAAAAATATGCCTTCGTTGCTTGCAATGAGCGAAAGTATAACAGGTGATGTACTCGATTTTGGGTGCGGAGCTGGTAATTTCTCTGTAATGTTTCAACGACAAGATAGAGTAGTTGATGGTTGTGATCCATCAAATAATTTACTTGGTATTGCAAGAGAAAGCCACCAAGCAATCAATTTTATATCTTGTAATAGCGATGGGGAAGTCGAAACTGATAAAACATACGACTTAATTATTGCAAAACTAGTGTTTCACTACGTTGTTGATCTTGATATCATTCTAAGTAACCTTAGTTCCAAAATAAAAGAAGGTGGTCATTTACTATTTTCAGTTCCTCATCCAGATAAAACACAAAGGCATTTTAACTCAAATATTAAAGAAGGTATGTATGTAGATGAAGTTGGCAATTTCGGCCTTACCCTGACAATGGTGCATCGTACATTGGATAGATTAGGAACGTTATTTGCAGATAGTAATTTGGACATAGTAGAGATAGTGACTGTTTATGATAATGAAAAACCCAAACGATTGAATGTGTTAACTAGAAAGTTGTAAAAGAGTATTAATATTAGACACGAATGTCTAAATAAGCTCACTCGATAAATTAAATATTTTTGCCAGGTTGTGAAGCTTAAAATTATTAGAATTTTCAATTCTAGATGTTTTTGCCTGTTCTAGGCCATAGAATATGTAAGCAGTGCGGTTCTGACTTCGTCTAAAACTCCGCACCACTTGTTCGGGTACAGAGGTCAGTAAATGGGCCTTTTTTTCTTTGTTTAATTTTAACTCTTTAATCTTAATTAGGGTCTCATTATAATTTAAGTAAACAGCTATTTATACGTGTTAAGACGAAAGAAGAAGTTGACAGTACGTATTACGAATAATAAAATGTAATACATGAAATACACTACAACTATGACAAGCAAAGGCACTATTACTATAGCGGCACCATTACGCCGAGCTTTGGGCTTTAAACCTGGACAAAAAGTAAGCCTGACTTTAGATAGAAACAATAAAATTATCATCGGTGGAGGTGTTACAATTGCCGACTTTGAACTGTTACGAAATGAAATTACCAAGAAGATACCAAGCCATAAAAAGGGATTAACAGGAAAAGTTTTAAAAGAGGCTGCCGCAAAAGCTTGGACCAGTAGTTAGTATGAATAGTTTAGATACCAATATAGTTCTTCGTTACTTACTTAACGATATACCCGAGCAGGCAGAAAAAGTTAGGACAATAATAGCAAGTTCTGGTTGTTATATTACTGATGTTGTCGCGACAGAGATAGTGTTTGTTTTAGAAAGAGTTATTGAGCTTGATAGACAAGATATAGTTAGGTTGTTAAAATCATTCTTAAGCCTACCAAATATGATTTATAATGTTTATTTCCTAGATCAAACGCTTGAATTATATGAAAAGCAATCCAGTTTATCTATTGTTGATTGTTATGCAGCTACAGAAGCAAAAGTATATAAAAACTATTTACTTAGTTTTGATAAAAATCTCATCAAATACGGTGGTAGTCACATAGAAGGTATCTAGGCCTTAAGTCAGAAAGATTCTCTCGAGCTTATTTCTAGCAACAGTCACATCTTTAGATAAGCTGACTATACTTCTATTTCATTCTTAATATGACTAATAAGGGGCACTATTATTTTTTATCATAGTATAATATTTTAATGCTACAAAAACGTTACGAGCAAGATTCTTCCTATAAGATGAAACCCAAGTATATGTCTGATAAAGCGTTGTCTGAAATGTACTCGGCAAGACCAGTGACAAGCAGCGATGTAATTTTTTTCCAAAGAGCTCCTAAGGCAGTTTTCTTAACCACACGAATAATTATACCAGGTGAAGGATTGTGGGTTGTTGGAGGTGCTCGAAAAGCTGGAGAAACAGCTACTGAAACCATTACTCGTCGTGTTAAAACAGAAACGAGTCTGGAGATTGACGAAGATAGGTTTATTTTTCTAGGAATTATTGAATATATCTGGCCTTATCGGTTGCAGCCACCCTCTAATGAAGGACGCCACGATATAAACTATGTTTTTGGTCTCGAAGTTACTGACGAAGAACTAACGGCTGCCACTAGCAATTTAGACCCTGAAGAATATGATACTAAAGCTGGCTTTAGACGGTTTAACAGCGTAAACGAGCTTGAAGCAGCTGGTGTTCGACAGAATATAATTGACTATTATACAGAACTTTTTAAAAGATAATTGTTAGATTAACTTTTACTTTTATAGTAGGTTTGGTGATAGTTCGAACACCTCAGCTAATTTCACAAGTTTCCTGTCATTGATAGTCTTTATTACAGATGTTTGAAATGCGTCCGCTATGCCGCATCATTTTGAATAACAGATAGGATATGTCGTTGGGTATGTCATCATTTTTTGTAGAGGATAGAAACTGTCTATGTTAAATTGGGTGTAAATCCTTCATACTCTTTTTGCTATACTGAATACATGATAGAAGCTGTAGTTTTTGATATGGACGGTGTTCTAATTGATTCAGTCGCCTCGGCTTATCGAGTAAAGAGCAAAATCTTAAAAGAAGATTATAACATAGATATAGAGTCAGTACCGGACCCACATGATGAAGCGCATAAAGGGGGCTCACTAACGAATCTATTAAAAGCCGTACACAAAAATGCTGGTGTTCGTATAGATGAAGACGAGTTTATAGATAAGGTAGTCACCAAAATGTATGATGATTTAAAGGAAAATTACATCAAGGCCGACCCTGATTTACTAGACTTCCTAAGAGATTTAAAAAATCATCATGTTCCAATTGCGGTTGCAACATCTGCGACACGACAAAGTACCGACAATAAGTTACGCATACTAGGTTTAAGTGATTTTTTTGATGAGATTATCACTGCTAATGATGTAAAAGAGCATAAACCGCACCCAGAGTCCTATTTGACTGCAATCCAACGTTTAGGAGCTTCACTCACTAAGAGTATTGTTTTTGAGGATTCAGCCGCTGGTATTCAGGCGGCTAACGCAGCAGGTGCTGTTGTGGTTGGTATTACTAAATATAATATAGATAAAACCGCGCTTGCGGGTACGGCAGTTACATTTGATGATTGGAAGAACGTAAACTACGACATACTTGAAAGTTTAGTGGTGTAACTCCCTAGACTTATTTAGGTTGTAAATATTCTCGATACGGCTCTTCCAATATCTTCTTCCATCTAACCATCTCATCTCTTATAGGGTGTAAATTTTTACTTATCTGTTGCATTACTAGCACAGATATGGGGTTATAGTAAGACCCCATTTAATTTGTTAAGATTTACTTCTTGTAAAACAATTAGAGTCTTATCTGGGCTCAATAATAACGCTATTGACAAAGTCTACTTAGTCCTCTAGACTAATAGTATGAATGTAGTTAATGTACACGATGCAAAAACAAACTTCTCTAAGCTGCTTGACAGAGTAGCTAACGGAGAGCGTATTACTATAGGTAAGGCAGGCAGGCCAGTAGCTAGATTGGAACCTATAGCCTTAACTGCTAAGAGTAGTAAGGTGGTTGGCGGAGGCTTTCGCTTACAAGAAAAGGTAGGAAAACCTCTTACGCCTGAATATCTTAATAAGTTAGCAGAAAGTAAATATAAATAGGTTAAACAGTGGTTCTTTTAGATGCCAATGTGTTGATTTATTATTTAGATGAAACTTCTGATAGTCATGTACTGGCAATTGATTTATTACAAAGACTAATAGATGATGATGAACAGCCTGTAACATCTCACCATATTATTGAAGAGGTTTTGTTTATTTTGTCAAGGATTGATTCTGGTATAGATTTGACGAGAGTAGTAGACAAGATTTCAAAATTACCTAATTTAATTCTCGCAGAGCCTTCGCCTAGTATAGATTTTGCGATGCGTTATACTCAATTGAGTAAGAAGTTAAAAGTAGGAATCAATGATGCTTTAATATTGCAACTAGTTTTAGATGCAGGTATCACAAAGATATTTACTTTTGATAATAAACTACAAAAGGACGCCCAGACTTTAAATATTGAGCAAGTTACCAGATAGGTTAAAGATTTTTACAAGGTACGCTATTTTGAATCATTGTATTTTTTAATTGAGGATGTTTGAAATGCGTCACATATCCCGTACTAGTTCTGTTAGACCAAATAGGTAGTTTATACCTAAAAGTGTACGAGACTATAACTTGATAGACTATAGCTTGATTTCATTGACACATAATTAAATAAATGTTATAATTTTGGGATTATGTCCGAAAAACTACCAGTAGTTGCGGCTATCCCTAATTACAATATGGGACAACAGTTAGCAGCTTTATTGCCAGAACTGACTAGCCAGGGATATGCTGATGTTTTTGTTCTTGATGATGCTTCGACTGACGGGAGTAGAGAAGTAGTAGAAAATTTTAATCATGGCTCTGGTGTTCACTTTGTGACAGTAGCAGAGAATAAAGGAGCGGGTCCTACCCGTAACTTAATAATCGGAGCTTTGGGCTACGATGCAATTATTCATTTTATGGATGCTGATGTAACACTTAAAACAGAACGTATCCCTGAAGTAGTTTATGATGTAATGCCTACTGGGCCAGTAGGATTTGTTGGTGGCTTACTCCTTACTCCAGAAGGTATCCAAAGTGTATGGAATTACGGCCCGCATCAGGGGTTACGTGGTGATGTAGGTGCTAATATTCAAGCAAGGATAGAACCTCTTCTAATTAATAATCCTGATAAAGCAAATGCTATAAGAGGCCGTTTTAGTCAATTATTAGAAGATTGGCCTGACCCACTCAGTGCCCCTGTTCGTCGGCAAGTATTTTGGAACGTAGAGGCAAATCTGTTAATGCGGTCTGATGTATTCGCTAAATTGGGTGGGTTTGACGAAAAGCTTAGAGAGCACGAGATACAAGACCTTGCCATAAGGGTACATAATATAGGCCTATTGGGCTACTTTGACCCATCTATATCTGTATTACATAAAAACGAACAGAACGTAAGAGAGTATAATCGATTGGCTGCAATGTTGAAGGCAGAATTATATATAGCTCGTAAACACGGTTTTAGAAGTTGGCTAAAGTCAGGTCGTTAATATATATGGTAATTCCCAACCCTGATTGATTTAGTAGATGCTATTGATATGGTCTATCTGAAATATTCCTCTATCTAACTATCTCATCTATGGTTTGGTGTAAACTTTTTCTCACCTACTGCATCACTGATTTAGATACAAAAGTCAGTAAATGGGCCTCTTTTTGTTTTGCTTAATTTAACTTTTTAATCATAATCAGAGTTTTAATTTGGATCTTGATAGCTAACAATACTTTTTGTAATATTCTATTCTAAACACGACTAATAAGGGGAACAAGTTTAATTATGTACCCAATATAATCAACATTTCGGGCATTACTTCTTTTAGTGCAGTAAAGTCTTGGTCGTAAGTTACTAATATACCCTTAGTTTCTTTGGTTAGAGCAGCTATCCATAAATCATTATGTGAGAGTACCTTACCTGTCTTAGTACAATGAAGTTGCAATTCAGAATATAAGTCTGTCGTTTTAATTGTAGGTATGGATATATTAACATTTGGTTGAGCCATGAACCTTTGCAGAATTCTTTCATTGTTTTGTTTTTGTGATCCTTTTAAAAATCCATACTTGAGTTCGGCAATGACAGGCAAGGGCAAACATAATTCGTGCCTACCTTTGAGCATATAAACAGCTTCGTTTTTACCATTAGCCAGTGCTGTATAGAAGTTAGTATCAAGATAAAGCATTCGTTTTGGCCATTTTTTCTTTTTGGAGCTTATCCTCTTCAGTCAGGGCGTCCATGGTTTCAACGTCTATGCCTTTACCAATAAACCAATCTAAAGATGAATCAAGAGTGTCCTTAATATTTGGAACTTTTTCTGAAAGTTCTTCAATCACAACCTGATTAAGGCTCTTGTTACTGAGCTTGGCTTTTTTTCTTAGATAAAGGTTTACCGACTCAGGTAAATTACGTATTGATAACTGTGTACTCATGCATTCATACTAGCATGCATGCATTTATCTGTCAATTTTTTGTATTTGTCTAATACATATAAGTATTATGTATTAAGAATATTAAGCAAAAATTACAATAAGTTTGCCGGAAAAATACACGCTAATATATATCTAGTTAGTACTATTTTCTTAGATAAGGTCTGATTATATTTTTTGTAATATTTCATTCTAAATATAACTAGTAGGGGTATCATAAATGAACCTATACTTATTAGCAACATTAAAGTTATGGATAAAGATAGTATAATTAATCTTCAAGAAGTTCGTAAAGACCCACTGGGCTTTTTAAGTCAAATTTACGAGGGTAAACTAACACTAATAGCCCTTCGCTAAAATTGGAAGTGTTGACCCTTAGTATACAGGGTAAAAGTACGAGACGGTGCTTGAATACGCTGAACTTACTCGAAATAGCTTAGTCGTTATGCTAGACAGTAAAAAAAGTTATAAAGAAATTTATAGTGAAGACATGGCTAAAAATATGGAATTTCTTGACGCCAATATTATACTTGAAAGTACTCTGAAAAATAGGACTAAGTTTTAGTAAGTAAAAAAACTTCCTAGAAAAGCTAGATGATACTATGACTATATTTATTTTAACTGTTCATTAATCATGCATTTTAGACGAAAAGAGCAAGAAGACAACATATACTTAGATGGTATAATTGACCAAAATGTACTTCTTACTCTTACTTCAGACGATTATCAATGGGCTAAAACTAATGCACAAAGAAAAGATTTTGAATATCCATTACAGATGGTGGTAGCAACTAGAACGGGTTGTTATACTTTTGTAACGCTTGATCATGAGCTTGCAAAAGTATATGCCGAACCACCTATAAACATCCAAACAATTTAAATAAGGTCTGTGGACACATCTATTAACATTGCTAAATTGAAAAAGGAGCTAGTGTTAAATTGCCTATAGTTTTTTTATTAATAATAATTAGTTATAAATACTAAGGTTTATGAAGATTATATAACATGTCAGACTGAAAAATTTTATCCAAATGGATAAACTTTATATAATCGTATTGTAGTAGTCAAGTAACCGAGAGAGCATAATATCATAAATGATATTATCTATGTGAAGTTCAATATTCAACTCTCTCGGTCTTGACTCCCCCAACTTATACAGCTAAATTAACCATAATATGGAGTTTTACCGAATGGAAAAACGGTACCATCAGCCAGTATTAGCCAGTAACCACTATTACTATTACCGCTAATGCCAACCGCTAATGTGTTGAGTGGTTGTCCTCCCATAGAACCATAAAATGGTGCATTGAAAGAGAAAACACCTCCATCAGCTGCTACTAGCCAATAACCACCGGTAATTGGATCAGCGCTTATACCAACAATTGGTTGATTGAGTGGTTTACCCATCATAGAACCGTAATTATTAGCATCCCCATAGTTATAGACACTACCATTACTACCTACTAGCCAATATCCTTGACCGTTTGGTGTTGAAGCCATACCAACAATTGGTTGAGGAAAATTATTAATTGGTGTAGGTGATATAGAATTACTGCCACAATTTGAAGCATTAACGGTTAAATTAACGATAGGATTGTTTATAGACGTAAAGTTACTTGTTATATTTGGTGGTACATTTATTGTTTGACCATTTTGATAAGTAACTGTTGCATAACTAATTTGACAATAAGAATTATCAGTTCCCCAGCTAGCGACTGTTCGATGATAAGTAATATTTAACCAAAGAATACCGTTGTTTTGACCATGTGCTCCTAATGGATATTGATAACTTAAACTAGTAGTGCTCGTTGTTGCATAAGCTGATGTTGTTTGTATCCCAATTATTATCATCATAAGTAGGCTACATATTGTAACAGCGACGAGTCGCTTCAAGGTTTTTAGCATTTTAACACCTCATTAACCTTTGTTTTAATCGACAATTGTCGCCGTTTCCAGTTTGGAATCGGGCATACTGCTTAAATTTTTAAGCAATTTGTCCGACTCCAAAATAGGAATGTAATTTTTGAATACGATTTTAAAAATATTAGTCTGACATGTTAATGTGCCAACTTCATAGTGAATATCCAAAATAAATCTTTATATAAGTTTTATTATGTTGACTCTAACTATTTAGTTGTGCGTGCAATTTTATAATTTATTTTGTTAATTGTAAAGCGTTTGTTAGAGTTATAATTTGGATGAACCTTAAGATAAATATTTTATTATTGGTAATAGATTATGTTTTATGAGTACAGAGGATTCTGGTTTAGTAAAGTATAGTTAAATAATCATCTTTAGTTTATGACTTAAGTTATATCTGGTATAGTTAAAATATTAAATAGATTGAAAGATAATTTCATAATGTCAGAAAATAATACATCGAAAGTAAATAAAAATGTTAATGATGAGTCATTAGCTACTTGGCCAGGTGCTTTTAAGATATATGGTATTTCAAAAGCAGCTATTTTACGTAATAGGAATTTAATAATAGGAATAGATATTTTAGTTGGTTTTCTAACTCTTTCTTACGTTGTTTTTAGTAATCATATGGCTAATAATCTAATAGATTCTATTTTAATGTACTTAGCTGAGTTTGTTTTAGTAGTTATTAATTATATGACGGTAAATGTTATGTTAGAGGGTCTAAAAGGTAATAAAACAAATTTCGATCAGACATTATCAACTATTATGAGTAAAGCTTTAGATATAATTATTTGTTATATTTTTATAAGTGTAATATCTATAATTTCAATTGTTTTATTAATAGTTCCAGCTTTTTTTATAATACCAAGAATTTATTTAGCAATATATTATGTAATAGATAAAAATATGGATCCTATAACCGCTCTTAAAACATGTTGGAATGATACTAAAGGTAATGTTTTAAAAGTTTATCAAATTTTGGGTGTTAATATTTTAATATTATTATTAGCATTAACAATTATCGGTATTCCTTTCGCAATATATTTTGGTTTTTATTACTATGCTGCACCGGTTGTTTATTATCGTTATATCAGTAGTAATAATTAGATAGTTTATTTTTAAGGACTAAGGTTTTTTCTGTTATTATTAAAAGAGCAATAAGGCGCCTTGGCGGAGTGGTTACGCAGAGGTCTGCAAAACCTTTTACACCGGTTCAATTCCGGTAGGCGCCTCCAAAAAAAATTTATAATTGTTAATATTTCATGATAATATAATCACATAAATATTAATGGGCGAGTGGCGGAATTGGTATACGCGGTGGACTTAAAATCCACTGGTCTCAACAACCTTGAGGGTTCGAGTCCCTCCTTGCCCACCATAAAATTAGTCTAAAAACCGATGTGAAATAGTAACCACCAAATAGGTGGTTTAATTTTTTTGGCTAATTTTAGTTGATATGTCTGATAATTTTGAAAACTATTTTGTTGGATAATAGCTGCACCAACTATTTGATGAGATGACAAAATTTTAACAGGTTTTAAATTTATTTTTATGTTTTGTGAATTATATAACCAGGTTGTTGTTATAATTGGCTTTTTTGATAAAACATTGATATGTCCTCCCCAAGGTAATTGATAACTACTAACTGATTGATTAGTGTTAACAATTTGATTAGTTGTAAAATCTTTTTGAGCGGTGATAATTAAACTATTTGATTCTGTCATAGCATCATATAAATCCGGAGCTCCTAATAAGGCTGTAATAATAAAGTTAGGTTTATTATTAACTGTTATTTTTGATGCTGAAATAAAAACACCACCAGCTTGATTAGTGTTACCGGTTTTGATACCGATAATATTATCAGGTCCACCAAGTAGAAAGTTAATATTTTTAATAGTGTTAACTACTGGTATATTATAGGCTGTTGATAACCCTACAATTTGTGCTAAAACTGGATTTTTCATAACAATTTCACCGATTTTAACTAAGTCTACTGCGGTTGAAGTAGTCGATGGGTCAAAACCACTTGCATCAAGCCCAACATGGGTATTGTTTATTCCTAAAGTTTTTAAATAGTTATTAGCGTACGTCGAATAATTTGATAATGAACCAAATGCCCAGATTGCTAAAGAGTCAGCCATGTTATCAGCTGAAGGTAATAACATAGCTTCAAGTATTTGATATTCACTAATTTTTTCGCCATTAATAACTTTGACGACCGATCCTTGTTCGCTAACGTATTTATTATAAATTGCTACATCAGCTGGCGAGATAGTAATTATTGGTCCGGATTGATTTAATGACAAAGGTTTGATAGATAAAACAGATAAAGCAGTAATTAGTTTAGCCGTGGATGCGATAGGTAATTTAATGGTACTACCGTGGGAAATAATAGTTGGAATATTTAAAATACCCATAGCTGTTTCTCCTTCTGTCGGCCATGGAATTTTTTGAGCAGTTGGTATTGAAATTGAGGTAGTATTTTTAGTAGGTAAGATAGTTGCTGAAAGATTTAAAAAAGTATTAAAACCTAAGATAACTAATAATATAATAACAAGTAGTATTTTTTTTAGCATATTTATAGTAAACATTATATATGGTGAAGCTTGTTTTTTAAATTTAATAGTAATAATTTGGTATAATTTAGCTTATAATAGAAAATTAATAAATTAAGGATGCCATAATGGGGATTTCGACAATCATTTTGATTATTGTAGTAGTTGTAGTGCTTGTAATAGCAATGAGTATTTACAACGGATTAGTAAAATTAAATCAACGAACATCAGAGGCTTGGAGTGATATAACGGTACAATTGAAAAGACGAGCTGATTTGATACCAAATCTTGTAAATACTGTTAAGGGTTATGCTAAACATGAGAGTAGTGTTTTTCAGAATGTGACCAATGCTCGAGCTCAAACAATGAATGCACAAGGACCTGTAGATGCGGCTAAAGCTGAAAATCAGTTTCAACAGACCTTAAAAAGTTTATTTGCGGTGTCCGAAAATTACCCTGATTTAAAAGCTAATCAAAATTTTTTGGATTTACAGACACAATTAACTGATACGGAAGATAAGATTCAGGCATCCAGAAGATTTTATAACAATATGGTTATGGATTTTAATACTAGAAGAAAGACTTTCCCGGCCAATGTATTTGCAAATATGCTTGGTTTTAAAACTGATAAAGAATATTTCGAACTTAGTGAAACAGAAAATGCCACTGTTGCTGAGCCAGTAGGTGTAAATTTTTAAGATGTATAGTCAGATAGCTGCTAATAAAAGACGTACCATATATATTATGGTTGTCTTTTTTGTTTTGATTGGAGTTATTATTTGGCTTTTAGATAAATATTTTAACGGTGGAACTGGAATATTCTACGGTGCTTTAATTGGTTCTGCGGTTTATGCCCTTTTTTCTTATTTTGCTGGATCAAGAATGTCCTTGGCTCTTAACGGTGCTAAAGAAATAAAACAAAAAGATAACCCTAGATTATTTAGAATTGTAGAAAATTTAGCTATTACAGATGGTTTACCTACCCCTAAGGTTTATATTATTAACGATCCAGCACCTAACGCTTTTGCTACTGGTCGGAATCCAAATAATTCCTCGGTCTGTGTGACTAGTGGTTTACTTGATATTATGGATGATAAAGAACTTGAAGCCGTTTTATCGCACGAAATGTCTCATATTAAGAATTATGATATGAGAGTTAATATGATATCTTTTGCCTTAACAGCTGTTATATCTTTATTGGCTGACATAATGATTAATATTGCCTTTTTTGGTGGTAATAATAAAGAAGAGAATAATCAGACATTCGTTATTTTAGGTATTGTTGCAGCTATTTTAGCACCAATTATTGCAAGCTTAATCCAATTAGCGATTTCAAGAGAAAGAGAATATCTAGCGGACGCTACAGGTGCTTATACTACTCGATATCCTGAGGGACTAATTAGTGCCTTACAAAAAATTGAAAGAACGGGTAGTGCCTTAAAGAAACAAAACACCGCAACAGCTCATTTTTTCTTTGCTAATCCTTTAAAGGGTCATGGTATTACTAATTTATTTTCAACTCATCCTCCAACAGCACAGCGTATAGCGAGATTACAAAAAATGGAAATTACTGATTAATTTTTAAACCAGATGGCAAATAATAGTAAAAAAAAAGTTCATCAAAAAAATATTACTAAATCAAGACGTTTAGCTAATAAAACCATCATAAATCAAGACCCAGTAATTAAAAGTTTACCTTCAGTAATATTGATAACAAAAAAAACTGTTAAAATATTATGGGTAAATAAAAAATTTTGGTTAATTTTACTTTTTTGGTATTTAATTTTTAGTTTGTTATTTGTGAAAGGATTTTCAACTAATTTAAGTATTTCTAATTTAAAATATCAGTTTGAGCATTTATTTTCTGGAACTTATTCTCATTTTAATGCTAGTTTAACTGTTTTGTTGCTTTTGATTGGTTCTACAAGTAGTAACAATGTTAATCAGTCAGCCGGTGCTTTTAATTTTTTCTTACTTATTTTTGTTAGTTTAATAATTATCTGGTCATTAATTCAATTAGATCAAGGCAAAGTATTAAGAGTGAAAGATGCTATTTATAGAGGTGTTTATCCTATTGTTCCTTTCTTACTAATTATTTTAGTTTTAGCTCTTGAGCTTTTACCGGCAACAATTGGAGCAACAATTTATTCTATTATAAAAGCAAATAATATAGCTGTTCATGCCATAGAACAAGTTGGTTGGTTGTTGTTTTTCTTGGTTTTATTATTTTGGTCACTATATATGATAAGTTCATCGATTTTTGCTCTTTATATTGTTGTTGAACAGAATTTAAATCCAATTGCTGCTCTTAAAAAGGCTAAACAATTAGTTTCTAAGCGTCGTCTCTTAGTCCTTCGTAAAATTTTATTTTTACCACTTATTATTGTTCTTTTCTTGGTAATCATAATGATTCCTAGTATCTTGTTGTTTAGTAATTTTGCAAGTTGGATTTTTTATCTATTAACGATTTTAATTATTCCTATAATTCATAGTTATTTATATAGTTTGTATCAAGAACTTAAAAATGAATAAACTTCAAGCCAGTAAAAGAATTAATTTATTAAAAAAACAGATAGATGATTATCGGTATAATTATCATGTTTTAGATAAATCCATTATGTCTGAATCGGCAGCTGATAGTTTAAAGCACGAATTATCGTTATTGGAAGAAGAATTTCCGGATTTGATTACCCCAGATAGTCCAACTCAACGGGTTGCTGGAAAAGTTTTAACTGGTTTTCGGTCTGTACAGCATACAAAACGTATGCTTTCCATTAACGATGTTTTTGATGAGTCTGAAATAATTGCTTGGATTAACCGGTTGAAAAAAATTTTACCAGATTTTAAGGAAGAGTTTTTCATTGATCTTAAAATGGATGGACTTGCTTGTTCGTTAATTTATCAAGATGGTTATTTTGTGCAAGCTGTTACCAGGGGAGATGGTTTTGTTGGTGAAGATGTTACTGAAAACGTTAAAACTATAGAAAGTGTGCCGCTAAAATTAAGAGAAATTAAAGAATATCCTGAATTATCAATCGGTAGGACTGAAATAAGAGGTGAAATAATTTTATATAAATCCGATTTTGATAAAATTAATCTTGATAGAAAAAGAGAAGGATTATCTTTGTATGCTAATCCTCGTAATTTAGCAGCTGGTAGTATAAGGCAATTAGATTCAACTATTACAGCTAAAAGACCACTTAAATTTCGAGCCTATGATTTAATTAAAGAAAATCCACCAATTGATTTAAAAACTAATCAAGCTGTCTACAGAGTGCTGTCTTTACTTGGAATCACGGTTAATCTTCAGACTGTAGTGGTATCAAATGTTAAACAAATTAGAGAGTTCATTAATTTATGGGAGAAAAAAAGGTTAGAGTTACCTTTTAATACTGATGGATTAGTCATTAAGGTTAACGATAGAAATCAATTTGATAACTTCGGTGTCGTTGGTAAAGCTCCGAGAGGCTCAGTTGCTTATAAATATTCAGCTGAAGAGAGTACTACGGTTGTCCTAGATATTGTGATTAGTATTGGTCGAACTGGTAGCGCGAATCCGGTAGCAGTTTTACGTCCAACAAAAGTTGCTGGATCGGTAATTTCACACGCTACACTACATAATGAAGATGAAATTAAACGTAAAGATATTAGAATAGGTGATACGGTAGTTATTTATAAAGCTGGAGATATTATTCCACAAGTTTCAAAAGTTTTAATTGCTATGAGGCCAAAAAATTCAAAACCTTTTGATATGGAAAAAACTTTAAAACAACTTTATCCTGAAATTTCTTTTGTTCGCAAATCTGGTGAATCAGCTTATAGGATGGTTAATGTTAGTGGTAAAGTAATTTTAAAGCAAGCGCTAATTCATTTTGCTTCTAAGGGAGCTTTAGATATTGAAACTTTAGGAGAAAAAAATGTTAATTTACTAGTTGATAAAGGTTTGGTTAATGACATTGCCGATATTTATCTTTTAAAAATAGAAGATTTGAAAAATTTAGAAAGATTTGGTCAAGTTTCAGCTGAAAAATTAGTTTTAGCTATTAGTAAATCAAAAAAACCTAAATTAGAAAGATTTATTTACGGACTTGGTATTAGACATGTCGGAGCTCAAACAGCCACTGATCTAGCCCATCATTTTAAAAGCATTGATAAATTATTAGAAGCATCATTAGAGGATTTGGAATTAATTGAAGGTATAGGAATTATTGTTGCTGAATCGATTTTAGGTTGGTTATATGATAAAGATAACGTAGCTCTTTTAAATAAAATGAAAAAAATAGGAGTAGAACCATATTATGTTAAGGCTCGTAAAAGCTTGATAACTAATAAAAAATTTGTTATCACTGGAACATTAAATAGTATGAGTCGTAATATGGCTTTTGATAAAATTATTTCATTAGGTGGGATTGCCCAAACAGCAGTTGCAAAAGACACTGATTATTTAATAGTAGGTAATGAAAGTGGTCAATCAAAAATTATCCAGGCTAAAAAGTATAACACGACGGTAATATCTGAAGATGAATTTTTAAAACTGTTAATTTGACATCTAATGTAGAGTTGTTATGCTTATTTATGTAACGTGCGCAAAAATAGCGACGGTAAGCAAAACAAAAACCTATAAATTTTTATTCGCTCGTCGCTTTCGGGTGGGCGCGCACGACAATAAATACTAAGTAAAATAAAAATACTTAGTATTTTTTGTTATAATTAAAACGTTTTCTTTGAGGGGATATAGCTCAGCTGATTAGAGCGCAGCGCTGGCAGCGCTGAGGTCCAGGGTTTGAATCCCTGTATCTCCACCAGATGCATGACGTCCAAACCCTGGGCGAAAGCAATGCCAATATATATCACCAGAACCTCGAGTGGGAATTTGGATGACTTTTATCTTGAGTTTATTTTTAATACTAGTAAATGAATAATATTTAAGCGAATTAAAGTAAAGCAGGAAAAGAAGGTGAAATGATTTTCAAACAGATTTGGTGAATATTATCTAATTGGTTTACAATACCTAGTAATATGAAAAATGATCACATAGCAGTTTTGTTGGAGAATTTAACCAATCAGTTTAAGGGAGTAACTAAAGTAGTAATCGACTTAGCTGGTGATATTCATGAACTTAAACAACTTATACCTGATATTCGTGAACTCAAATCTGATATTAAAATAATCAGGGTAGCTGTTACTGATCAGACACATCAATTAAATGATCATGAAGATCGAATTATCTCTCTAGAACAAGTAGCGTGATTATTAGGTTGCAGATCATCTTTAGTCCAACCGCCAAGTTGCGATATTTGTCTCAATTTCTATATAATGACACATTGTATTAGCTAGTTTCACACAACCTGTTCAGTATATTGATTCTAAGACAATCTCTTTTGTAGAGTAGTATTTTATTATTTATCTTCAAAACTTTATAGAATATGTATAATAACTATTAATGAAAGTTGTAATAAATGATCTTATAGTAAATTATGATCTTGTTGGAAAAGGCCGAGTTATTCTTTTGCTGCATGGTTGGGGTGATAGGGCAAGTGGCCTTAATATTATTAAAGAGCAGTTAGTTAAACGATATCAGGTACTAGCAGTTGATTTACCGGGTTTTGGAGAAAGTGATAGTCCAAATACAGATTGGGGTCTTTTAGATTATTCCGTTTGTGTAAGTAATTTAGTGAAGAAATTAAAATTAGAAATCTATGCTATTGTTGGTCACTCTAATGGTGGAGCTATAGCAATTAAGATAATATCTAATAAATTATTATTCCCTCAAAAGTTAATTTTATTAGCGTCTGCTGGAATTAGAAATCAATATAAAGGCAGAAATAGAATAATTAGAATAGTCGCAAAAACTGGTAAGTTTTCATCATATATGTTACCTTCATTGATTAGAAAAAAAATAAGAGCTATTTTTTATAAAAAAATTGGTTCAGATTTGTTGGTAGCTGAACATTTACAGGGTACTTTTAAGAAAATTATTACTGAAGATATACTAGTTGAGGCTAGTAAAATAAAAATTCCAACGATACTTATTTATGGAAAGAATGATCAAGCAACACCTGTTACATATGGTCAAATGTTAAGTTCTAAAATAAAAAACTCAAAACTTATTGTTTTAGATGATAGCTCACATTTTGTTTATTTAGATCAGCCAGATAAAGTAAAGCAATTAATTGAGGATTTTTTATTATGATAAAAGCATTATTAAGTCTTTATAGCTTCAAGTTTCCTACGGTAATTACTTATATGCTACAAGCTAGTGAATATAATATGGGAGCTTATTTTAAATGGTTAGGCCGAACAAAAAATTTTAATCAAGTTATTAAAAGAAAATCTTTAGTAAAAACCCAGGTTTCTGATTTAGTTTTATTAGGCTTAAGATTAGGAATAATTGGGCAGATTATTTTAGGAATAGTCATTATAATACTTGGTTTAAAAAATATTTTTATTGGAGGACAGTATTATGGTTTAGCAATTATTATTGCTTATCCATTAGTTTGGCCTTATTTAATCGTTTTATTATTAACTATAGCTAAAGTTTTTTTTATTAATCCTAGAGATATTAAATTAGCTACTGTAGTAGATGATGCTTTTAGAAACTATTCCGGCGAGGTTGTTGCTGTTATGGGTAGTTACGGTAAAACAAGCATGAAAGAAATATTACTAACTGTTTTAAAGGAAGGTAAAACTGTTCGTGCCACGCCAGACAATAAGAATGTTGTTAGTTCACAGGCTAAGTTTGTTAAAACTTTAACTGGTAAAGAAGATATTGTTTTGGTTGAATATGGGGAAGGTAAGCCTGGCGATATTACTAAATTTGCTAAAATTACTTATCCTAAATTTGCTGTTATCACTGGATTAGCACCAGTTCATCAAGATTATTATAAAGATTTAAATCAACAAGCTGAGGATTTATTATCAATTTCTAAATTTGTTTCTAGTGATAATATTTTTATTAATAATGATTCTGAACTTACGAAAAAATATATGAATAATATTGAAGCTCGGAGTTTTAATCAAAAAAAAGTTTTAGATTGGAAAATTTCTGATGTTAAAATTTCAATTCATGGAATTAAGTTTATAATGTCAAAACCGGGTAGAAAACTATCGTTAGAAGCTAAAATCATCGGTAGACATCAGGTTACTTTTGTAGCTTTTGCCGTAGCTTTTGCTGATTTATTAGGACTTAGTGATGAACAAATAGTTAAAGGTGTAGCTAATATTCATGCCTACGAACATCGTATGCAACCATATCAGTTAGCTGAAGCATTTATTATAGACGATACCTATAATGGAAACATAGAGGGGATACAGGCCGGATTAGCTCTTTTGAAGGAATTAGATTTTAAACGTAAAATTTATGTCACTCCTGGTTTAGTTGATCAAGGACGAGATAGTGCAAAAATTCATTTTAGAATAGGTGAAATGATTGCTGATACTAACCCTGATATAGTTGTATTAATGAAAAATTCAGTCACTAAGTATATTGTTAACGGTTTAGAGAGTAAAAAGTTTAATAAGGAATTAAGAATTGAAGGTAATCCATTGGAATTTTATTTAAATCTAAAACTTTTTGTAGCAAAAGGTGATCTAGTTTTAATGCAAAATGATTGGCCAGATAATTATAGTTAGATATTGATTTTTCAATCCGAGTGGTTGCTTGTTATACTAAGAATATTATGGAAACAATTTTAGTTATTTTTGGTGGTCAATCCGCTGAGCACGATGTGTCAATTATTACAGCAATTAATAGTATAATAACTCCGCTAATTTTAACTAAAAAATATAAAGTATTACCTCTTTATATTTCTAAAACTGGCCAATGGTACTGCGATAAAGCGCTGTCTAATATTGAATTATTTACTAGCGGAAAGATTGATAATTTTTTGATTAAATCTAAACCAGTTAGCCTTAAGTTTAATAATGGTTTAGAGATTGAATTAAATAGACTACATACTAAAAGACTTAAAGTTGATTTAGTTTTTCCAGCTATGCATGGTACGTTTGGTGAAGATGGTGATTTAATGGGATTACTTGAAATGAGTGGAGTGGCTTATGTTGGTTGTGGTGTTAGTGCTTCAGCAATCGCGATGAATAAAGTATTAGCAAAACAATTAGCTTTAGGTTGTAATATTCCAGTGAGTAAATTTTTAGCTTTTAAGACTTCAGATTTTAAGTTGAAACTTACCAAAGTAATTAAAAATATTAATTCTCGCCTTAAGTTTCCAATATTTGTTAAACCAGCTCATCTTGGGTCATCAATTGGTATTAGTAGAGTAAAAAATAATGATGAACTAAAAAATGCCTTAGAACTTGCTTTTTATTATGATGATTTGGTAATAGTTGAAGAAGAAGTGGCTAATTTGATTGAAGTTACTTTGCCAATTATTGGTAATGATAAGCTAACACCAGCTTTACTAGAAAGACCGATGCTTCACCAGGCTGATTTTTTTGATTTTGAGACTAAATACTTAAAAGGTGGTAAAAAAGGTGCTAAGACTGGCTCCAAGGGCTCACAAGGATATAGTGAAGTACCAGCTAAACTAGAAAAGAGTTTATATGATGCAGCTCAGTCTTTGGGTTTAAAAGTTTACCAGGAGTTTGGTCTGTCTGGTATTGCCCGAATAGATATGTTAGTTGATAGTAAAACAAATAAGGTTTATTTTAATGAAATTAATCCGATGCCAGGTTCATTATATTCTCATAATTTTCAAAAAGCTGGTATATCTAACGTTTTGTTGGTAGAAAAATTGCTACAATTAGCTCGTGAACGTTTTAAAGCCCGATCTAGTGTAGTGACAACTTTTAAAACAAATTACTTGAAACAATTTTAAGAATTTAAAGGAAAAACTTATGTTACGTTATAATCCGAAAAATATTGAAGTTAAATGGCAAAAAAAATGGCAAGACGATAAGATTTATCTGGCAATAGACTTTGACCCTAGACCAAAATACGTTATGTTGACAGAATTTCCTTATCCGTCTGGTGCTGGTATTCATGTTGGTCATACCCGTGAGTACACTTTAGGTGATGTTATAGCTCGGTATAAAAGAATGAGTGGCTTTAATGTTTTATTTCCAATGGGATATGATGCCTTTGGCTTACCGACTGAAAATTACGCGATAAAAAATAAAATATCACCAATAAAAGCTACTGACGATAATATTAAAATATTCGAACAACAATTACTTAGTTTAGGCTTAAGTATTGATTGGGATCGAAGTTTTCGTACTTCTGATCCAAATTATTATAAATGGACCCAGTGGTTATTTTTACAGTTTTTTAAAGCAGGACTTGCTTATCAGGATGAGACATATATTAATTGGTGTCCGTTTTGTAAAACTGGTTTAGCTAATGAAGAGGTAGTGAACGGTCGACATGAACGGTGTGATACATTAGTGGAAAAGAAATTATTAAAGCAGTGGTTGCTTAAGATTACTGATTATGCTGATCGACTAATAGATGGTTTGTCTACTGTTGATTATTTGCCAAAGATAGCCAGTCAACAAATTAATTGGATAGGTAGGAGTGAGGGTGCTGAAATTATTTTTCAGGTCGATGAATCAGATGTACAGATAAAAGTTTTTTCAACTCGGATTGATACAATTTATAGCGCTGCTTGTATAATTTTAGCTCCGGAACATCCTTTAGTAGATAAAATAACTTTGATTACTCACAAACAAGCAGTGAAAGATTATTTAATATCATCGCAATCCAAATCAGATATTGAACGTCAAGATGAAAAACGAGATAAAACAGGTGTTTTTACTGGTTCTTATGCCATTAATCCGATAAATCAAGAAAAAATTCCAATTTGGTTAGCTGATTTTATTTTAGTTGGTTACGGTACTGGAGCGGTATTTGGTGATATTCATGATGAAAGGGATGCTGTTTTTATGGAGAATCATCATATAAAAGCAACTTATTCTGTTTTACCTAAAGACAAGGAGAAAGCAAAAAAAGTTATGTCTGGTGAATTGGTTTTTAGTGGAGATGGTATTTTAGTTAATTCTGGGCAGTTTGATGGTCTAACATCTTCAGTTGCCAGATCTGAGATTTTGCAATTTTTAGTTGATAAAAAATTAGCCATTAAAAAAGTTAATTTTAAGTTAAGAGATTGGATTTTCTCTCGTCAGCATTATTGGGGGGAGCCGATTCCAATTATTCATTGCGTGGATCATGGTCCAGTTGCAGTACCGGATGATCAGTTACCGGTTGTTTTGCCGTCGGTAGATAATTATGAACCGACTGAAAATGGTCAGAGTCCATTATCGATGATTGATAGTTGGGTAAATACTGTTTGTCCGACCTGCGGTAAACCAGCTAAACGAGAAACTGATACCATGCCAAACTGGGCTGGTAGTAGTTGGTATTATTTAAGATATTTTGATCCTCAAAATGATCAAAAATTTGCTGATAGAAAAAAATTAGATTATTGGCAAGCGGTTGATCTTTATTTAGGAGGCATGGAGCATACTACACTTCATTTATTATATTCGCGTTTTTGGCATCAATTTTTATTTGATCAAGGTTTAGTGCCAACACCGGAACCATATGCTGCTAGACGAGGCCAGGGTATTATTTTAGGACCAGACGGAACAAAAATGAGTAAAAGTAAGGGTAATGTAATTGATCCAACTGAAGTTATTCGTAGTGGTTATGGTGCTGACTCATTACGAATAGCAATTGCTTTTATTGCACCGTATGATTTAACAACGGCTTGGAATCCAGAAATTTTAGGTGGTACGTATCGTTTCCTTAATAGGTTATGGGTACTTGTACATAATTTTGTTGAAAAACAGAATTATGTGATTGCGTCAGAATTTGATGAATTAAGTGAGAAAAAAGTTTTATCAACTATTAATAAATTAATTACTAAAGTCACTGATGATATTGAAAAAATGAATTTTAATACAGCTATTTCAGCTCAAATGGAAGCATTAAATATTTTGTATAAATTAAATTATTCAGATAAAAAAATAAAAGTAGAGATTTGGCAAAGTAGTTTGGAGTCTTTTATTAAATTATTGGCTCCATTTGCGCCACATATTGCGGAAGAGTTATGGCATGTTTTAACAAATTCGACCCAGTCAGTTCATCTTAGTGATTGGCCAAAAGCTGATGTATCATATTTGACCGAAGATAAAATTACGATAGTTGTTCAAATAAATGGGAAATGGCGAGCTAATTTAACTATGCCAGTGAATAGTCAAGAAAAAGAAGTTAAAAATGAAGCTTTAAGACATGAAAAAATAGCAATTATATTAAAAGATAAGACAATTAATAGGGTTATTTTTGTATCAGATAAATTGATTAATTTTGTTATTTAAACTCTTTAAAGCTTTGTTGAGTTTTTATTGTAAAAGAGGTATCATAATATAAAAATAAGTAGAAACAAAGGAGATTATTAAGGTATGGGTAAACCAAAAAAACGGACTAGTTCTCGAAAAACGGGTACTCGTCGGAGTCATCTTGTCTTAGACTTAGCAAGACGAGTTAACGCTAAATCGCCCATTAAAATCAGAACAACAGTTAGAGAGTCGGGTAAAAAAGTTATCAAAAAAACCAAGTAATAGTAGTGGTAATTTAAGTTGCCAAGTAATTTAAAATAGGTTATTTTTAAAAATTAAAAGGTAAAAAAGATATGGCATCAAATCGACATTTAGGCAGAATTATTGCTTTGCAGACATTATATGAAGTTGATTTTAGGACGGATGCTGGTGATTTATCTTGTGATCTTGATGAAGTTTTAGGTCGTAATATTGCTCGTTATGCAAATTTAATGAAAGACGTTAAATTTACCACTGATTTAGTAATGGGTGTTTTTAAAAATAGCCAGAAACTTGATAAAATTTTACAACCTATTGCTCCGGAATGGCCTTTAAAGCAAATTGCTCGAATAGATCTTGTCATTTTAAGAATTGGTCTTTATGAACTTAATAATGAAAAAGATGTTCCGCCAAAAGTTGTTATAAATGAAGCTGTGGAACTTGCCAAAGCTTTTGGTAGTACCAATTCTTCCAAATTTATTAATGGTGTTCTAGGTACTGTGTTAGCTAATAAACAAACAATTAAAAAAGTTAAAAAAATATAATTTAAACGTAGAGTGCAATGATTAAAAGACCCAACCCAGTTAAGGGATTTAAGAAATTAGTTTATCGGCGAAGAGCTGAAATTGAAGAAGTTGTTCATGAAACAACTGCTGGTGGTGTTATATTTAGAAGAGATAAAAATCAATCAGAAAAAGTTGATATTTTATTAATCCAAGACACTAAAAATAGATGGACTATTCCTAAGGGACACGTTGAGCCTAATGAAGAGCCACGTCGTACTGCTGATCGAGAGATTAAAGAAGAAACTGGGTTGAATAATATCAAGGTTTATTCTTGGCTTGGTAAGGTTAATTTCAGGTATCGTAGGGAACACACTCTAGTTTTAATGACCATGCATGTTTATCTAGTGGAAGTCTTAGCTGATAGTGATAATTTTCAGCCAGAAGAATGGTTAAATGGTATTAAATGGTTTACACCAAGTGAAGCAATCGATAAAATTGCTTATGATGATATAGGAAAATTAATTTTACTTGGAATGAAAAAAATAAGAAATAATAAGACGTGATTTTAATTTTATGATGGAAGATAATAATTATATTAAATTTGCCAAGGAAACTCTAAAGGTTACTTTTAATAATATTAATATTTTAATTACAGCATTTACTCATCGTTCATATTTAAATGAACATAAAAAAACTGTTTTTGAACATAATGAGAGGCTAGAATTTTTAGGTGATGCGGTTTTAGAATTAGTTGTGACCGAATTTTTGTTTAAAAATTATCAGGAACCAGAAGGAGTTTTAACTAATTGGCGTAGTAGTTTAGTTCGAACTGAAAGTATTGGATCAGTAGCTGAAAAATATAATTTTGCTGATCTCTTGAGACTTTCTAAGGGAGAGAAAAGAGGCAGTGATAGAGCTAGACAACAGATTTTAGCTAATTGTTATGAGGCTGTTATTGGGGCTATTTATTTAGATCTTGGTTATGATAGTGCTAAAGAATTTATTCACAGTAGTTTAATAGTAACATTAGATAACATTTTATCGACAGGTTCTTGGATGGATCCAAAATCTCATCTACAAGAATTAGCTCAAAGTAAAGAAGTAACTACTCCGGTTTATCGGGTTATTTCGGAGGAAGGTCCAGATCACGAAAAGGTTTTTACAGTTGGTGTTTATGTTAATAATATATTACGTGGTAAGGGAGAAGGTCCATCTAAGCAGATTGCTCAACAAAATGCAGCAATCAATGCTCTGGTTTATTACAAAAAATTAGTAACTTCAGAAAAAGTATGAATATTAACTGTATTTTGATTAAATTATAATATTATTTGACAACAGAGAGATATATCTGTAAAATGAGCATTATAGTTTTATTTATTAAATCTTATCTTAAGTTAGACTAAAGGAAATTAAATATAGATGTTATCTATTCGTATGCAAAGAACTGGTCGTAAAGCTGATCCAATGTTTAGAATTGTTGTTCAGGATTCAAGAAGAACATCAACTTCTGGTAATGTTATAGCTTTTTTAGGTAATTATAATCCGCACACTAAAGAGTTAGTTTTAAATAAAGATAAAATCAAGGTTTATTTAAACAATGGTGCTCAACCTTCCTCACGAGTTATTGGCTTACTAAACCAACAAAAAATTACTTTGCCTACTTGGGTTAAAAAACCAATTAAACAGATTGCTAAAATTAAATCACCTGAAAAATTACGTAGGAATAAAACAACCGCGGTCGAAGTTAGTGAAGATTTAAAGCCTGATATTGAAGAAGAAGTACTGAGTGAATCAGTTCCTGAAGCCGTTGAAGCTAAGGAAGCTTAAAAATTAATTTATTGTTTGATATAATAAGTCTATTATTATTTTAAATTACGTATGGGAGTTATATGAGTAGTATTGACCAACAGTTTGTTGAATTTGTCGTTAAGTCTTTAGTTAGTCAACCCGATAAGGTTGTTGTTGAAAGACGGATAGATGAAAAAGGGGTGTTATTAGAGCTAACCGTTAGCCCAGAAGATCTTGGGCGTGTTATAGGTAAGCATGGAGCAACAGCTCAGAGTATTAGGACTTTACTTCGAGCATTAGGTACTAAAAATGATGCTAGGTACAATTTAAAAATTGTTGATAATGGTACTAGAAATTATGGTGGTTCTGAGACTAGTTCAACTTCATCTGATGAATCTAATAATGAAACTTCGGAACAGCAATCTAGCGAATTAAGTACTGAACAAAAATTTAAAGAAGATAACTCAGCAGAAGTCACAGCTAATGAGCCTGAAGTGGAAGAGGAACAAACTGATCGTTTTAATCAAACCAGAAAAGAATTAGCTGAGTTTGATGATCTTGATGTTTAATAGTTAGGTTTTAGTCTTGATAACATTTTTCATCGCAACTTTGTTCCCTGAAATTTTTGACGGGGTACTTAATAGTAGTATGCTTTTTAAAGCTCAAGATAAACAAATTGTTTCATTTAAAATTATTAATATTAGAGACTTTGGATTTGGTCAAAGAAAACAGGTTGATGATACTCCTTATGGGGGTGGTGATGGTATGCTGTTAATGGTAGAACCGTTATATAAAACAATTTTATATGTTAAATCGTTAACGACTAAAAAGATAACTACAATTTTACCTACTCCTAGAGGTAAGACATATTTACAATCGGATGCTAATAAATTAGCTGAAATGGATTCTGATTTTTTAATTTTATGTCCTCGTTATGAAGGCTATGATGAGAGAATAATTAATTTTGTAGATAAAACTTATAGTATCGGTAATTATGTTCTAACTGGCGGAGAAATTCCAGCTATGGTAATCGTTGATTCTATTACTAGATTGTTGCCAGGTGTTTTAGGTGGTGAGACAAGCGTTATTAATGAATCTTTTCAGTTAAATGATTTTACTACGGAATTTCCTCAATACACTAGACCAGAGGAATTTAATGGATTAGTAGTACCTCAAGTTTTATTAAGTGGAAATCATAAGAAAATAGCTGAATGGCGAAATAAGCAAAATGATACTTCAAAAAATGAGTTATAATATATAAGTAGTTAAAAAAAGGGGGGTATATGAAATTTTTCTTTGTTAAATCAGTGTTTGCTCATTGTGATTTACCGTGTGGGGTTTATGATCCTAACCAAGCTAGAATTGAAGCGTTGTCAATTAAAGCTATTATGGAAAAATATGATACTTTAGATGACTATAATAAGCAACGAGCAGTCATTATTAAGGAACAACGAGCAGAAATGGTAAAAAATCATTTAATGATTTTATGGGCTGATTATTTTAAACCACCACATTTAGAAAAATACCCTGATTTACATGATCTTTTTTGGCGAAGTATTAAACAAGCTAGCTTATGTAAATCACAAAACGATGTTTCTCAGGCTGATAAATTAATTGAATTAATTGATGAAATTACAAAAATATTTCAAGCCACTAAACAAGCTTAATTTCTTATTTGTCAGAAGAATTGTTGGTAATAGTATGTTGCCAGCTTTAGAAGATGGGCAGTTTGTTTTAATTTCCCGACGATTAAATAAAAATCTAAATAATCAGGTAGTAATTGTTTCTCATCAAGGTATTGATAAAATTAAGAGGGTTAGTTTTAGTAGTAAAGACGAGGTTTATTTATTGGGTGATAATTTAAATCATAGTACTGATAGTCGACAGTTTGGTTTAGTAGCTAAAGAAAACATTATTGGTCGACTTATTTGGCCTAAAATTTAATAAATTTGACTACTAATTGCTGGGTTATTGTAATTCGGTCCAGATTGTAAATTGGAAGAGGATTGATTAAGACTTGTTGTGTTGGTTTGTAGGGGTGTAGTCATAGCTTTACCGGGATTATAGCTATTTGAAATAGTATTAGATGAACTAGTGCTAGTGATTTTATTATTTGAACTGACAATTGTTTTATTGATAGCTAAATCTGAGGAGTTTCTTTTTATCATAAGAGAATTAGCTAAATGATAGCCAGTTGAAAATAAATGTGTATTTTTTTTCTCATTATTTAATCTTATATTCATCAGTAGGGTTATGAGAGTGAATATTAAAAACAAACAGACTATTATGGTTGATACGGTGTTTGTTTTTAAAGTTTTAATAGATAACACAATCTATTTAATTTAGCATAAAAGTTAATATTTTGGTATTTTATTTAGAAATAAACATTAATTTTTTCAGGAGTTTTTAGTAGTTTGGTGAAAAATTTTATGACCCAGCCAAAATGAAACTGCTGCTAATGGTAGTTCGATTATTATTGCTTCTAAAATTGATCGGATTTGAGGTAATCCTGGTTTAGCAGTTAAGACATCAAACCAAGCGTCAATTATTAATATGGTACCAAGCATAATAGAACTAATTGAAGTATAACTAGATTTTTTGATAGCCAAGATAGCAGTGCTAGCAAATAATATACTCATAAAAATATCAAAGCCTGTCCAGGCTATATCCCAGTGATGTGAAACATAATGATGAGGTAATACGTATGATAGCAGAATAGTCCACGGTATCAAAAGAACACATAATATACCATAAAAAAATGGAACCCAACTAGGAAATATTTTACTTAATTTTCTATCATCAATTTTATAAGATGTTTTGATAGTATTAGACATAAATTTATTTTAACAAAGAGTTGTTATTTTAAATAGTTAACTTTAATGTATATGAACACCAACAATTAAACCGATGCTGTAAGTTATTAGCATTGCTAAAATACCACCGATAACCACTCTAATTGTAGCTGGAGTCTTTTTGGCTCCACCGATATGAGAACTACTGATTCCAGTTAAGATTAAAGCTATAAAAACGGCTAAAAAGGTAGTAGGAATTCGCCATTTTGTGGGTGCTATTAATATAGCCAGTAAAGGTATTAGAGCACCAATCGTAAATGAGACAGCTGAAGCTATTGATGCTTGCATTGGGTTAGTTAAATTATCTGGATTAATACCTAACTCAGCATCAATATGAGCGGCATAAACATCATTTTTAGTTAATTCAGTAGCTACTAGTTTAGCGGTTTTATCTGTTAGACCCTTTTTTTTATAAAGGCCAATTAATTCTTGAAATTCTTCTTCTGGATAATTTTCAAGTTCATATTTTTCTTTTTCAAGTAGAGCTATTTCTGTATCTCTTTGTGAGCTAACGGAAATATATTCACCAGCTGCCATTGAAAGAGCTCCAGCAACAAGTCCTGCTATACCTGCCGTAAATATGATTGATGGAGAATGATTAGCTCCAGCAACTCCGACTACTATACCAGCAACCGATATAATACCATCATTAGCGCCAAGTACTGCTGCTCTTAAAGAGTTAGTTCTACTGAGAGATTTTTCTGAATGTGGTTCTTCATATGTTTTTTTAATGTCATTTGTCATGGATAGTATTTTATCAGAAAAATGTATTTTAAGATAACAGAAGCATTATAATATTTTTTAAGCATTTACTTAGTATTAATAGCTAAAATTAATTTATTAGTTAGAAGCTAATAGAAAGGAGGGAATTAATTATTGAATTTATATTTAATAGTTAAGAAAAACAATAGACACTTGATTTTTTAAGAATAATAAAAGGGGGGAAATATATGAAAGTTCCAACTTTAAATAAGGATTATTTTTTAGTGTTACAACAGATAAGCGAAGACGGGAAAGATGATTTAACGACTCTAGAAGAAACATTAAGATATGATCGTAAACAGTTAAGACATATCATTAAAGGGTTACAGCATAAGGGATTAATTTCAATTAATTACGTTTCGCGATCTGAAACCTGGCTAACATTAAGTGCTAAAGGGAAGCGTTTAATGACTTACTTGTGGCCAGAATCAATTTCACCTTCTTATGGTTTTTAATATTAAGGACTATTTATAGGTGAACTAAGGCGGATTTTAAATAAATCCGCTTTTTTTATCCTCCGGTATATCCGCCTGCATATTGCATGACAAAATATGCCCATAAAATAGTGCTTATTATAATAACTATTAAATAACTAGTCTTTTTATCTTTAAAATATTCATAAAGCATTAATTCTATTGGAAAAGCCATGAGGCTATAACGAGCTAGGCCACTAAACGAATTATTAGTAAAAAACGCTACGATAATATAAAAAAGAGTATAAATTGAGAAGCTTTTTTGTTTTTTCCACCAATATAAAAAAGTTATGACAAGTAAAATAAAAAATAATCCATCTCGTGAAAGCACTCCGTTGAATAGATGAGATAAACTTAAATTAAGCCAAGAATGATGTTTTTGAGCACTTAAAAAAGCTAGGTAATTTCCAAATCTATTTTTAAGATATACCATGTATCCAATGAATCCTAAACCGCTAATTGCGCCGAAGATTAGTATTTTATAAATTGGTTGTCGTTTTTCGTACATAATAATCATTAACATAGCAATAACAAATGAAGCGTTAACGTGGGTCATGCCTAGTAGAATGAGCGGTAGACAGGCTAGAAAAAATTTATTTGATAAAACTAGATATATTGATACTAAGGCTAGAAAAGCGAATAATCCTTCTGTATAGGCTGAGAACATGAAAACACTAGTTGGAAATAATGCGAATAGTAAGACAGCTTTAATAATTTCGTGAATATTTTTAAGAGAATATCTTTTTTTAATAATCTTAATATAAAAGTAAATTGCTCCAATAAAACTTAAAAATGAAATAATAAGACTGGCATTAATATAGGAATGTAAAACAGTGTTAAAGGCTCTTATTAATAATGGGTAAAGTGGAAAAAAATTAGTTTGGATGATACTTTGATAACCGTTTTTAGCGATTGAAATATAATTAGGACCATCCCAATTAACCATAAATTTTAAAATATTATTCGGTTCTCCTAAATAATGAGCGGTACTAGCTGGATTAACTGGAACAACTTTATTATTTTCAAAACCAAGTACTAAACCAATAACAGTAATTAGGACGGCAATTATAATAGCTAACAATAAATCATAGGATTGAATTAATTTTGCTAAATTATTTATAGTTTTATTTAGTTTTATATTAGACGTCATTTTTTAAAATAATTTATAATTAAATTATATCAGTTTGGAGTAATAATTAATAACGGGTATTTTAAGTAATACTTGAAAAGTTTTTTATTTCACAGAGCGTTGACTTAAGTAGTATTATAGTAATTAAGATAAAATAAATTTTATCTTAAGAATTTTAAAAAGGAGGAGTTGATGGAATTTATTAATTATATGTCTACTTTGGAGGGACGTTCTTTACAGAATGTAGTTGGTGCTCTATTAATCGGTGGTGGTATAATGATTCATAAAGAAGTTGGTTATATTATCGCAGTTATTGGTTTATTACTTATTTTAGCAGTAGTGTTTAATGTATATTTAATGTCAGTTTTTCTTAGTAAGAAAAAATAATAGATAATTTTGTTTCTCGTTATTTAATCTGTCATTTTTGTTAGTGATGGAATGATGGTTATTTTTTTAGATGTCTTAAATTAAATATCCTGTATTTTTATAATGGTTTTATACTTTTTAAAAGAAAATTTATAACAAATGTATACTCTTTTTAACCGACAACAATATTTTGATGATTTAATAGCACGTATTAAAGATGTTAAGAGCGGTGATAGATTGTTGTTTATGACTATGAGCATAGACTTTATCGATAAAGCAATGATAGAGTTTAAACAAGCACTAATTGAGGCTGCAAATAAAGGTGCTAGAGTAGTATTACTACTAGATAGTTATACTTTTATGTTGGGTGGTAAATTAAAATTTGGGCCACTTTTTTATAGTAATAATATAAGTTTGTGTTTTAAAAATAGTGTTTTTTATCAAACAAACAGGACGATTAGTGAGTTAATTAAACAGGGTGTCGAGGTCAAGATTTTAAATGCCCCACTTAGAAAATTCTCTAATCCTTTTAAGGGTAGATCTCATATTAAGTTAAGTATTATTAATGACGATATTTTTATAGGTGGTATAAATTTAATTAGCGATAAGACTTGTGACGTTATGGTTTTGTTTAATGATAAAAAAATAGCTGACCAACTTTATCTTTTAGGCTTAAATATTTTATCAAAGGGATATAGTAATAAAGCCATAGAAGATGATTTTTTCTTGCCGATTAATCAAACTGATCAAATTATAATTGATAAAGGTCTACCTAATAAGTCTCTTATTTTTGACTCGGCTATTAAATTAATTAATGAAGCTAAGGATGATTTATTATTAATTTGTCAATTTTTTCCGGACAAACAACTTATTTTACCCTTGAGAGATGCTTATAATAGAGGAGTAAAAGTTAGAATAATTTTTAATAATTTTTCTAAGCATAAGTTCCCTTTTAATATTTTACATTTTTTGGTTGTATTTTATTTTAAATTAAAATTACCAAAGGTATTTTTTAAATCCGAAGTTCCTATTGATCGTTATTTTCTGCATGCAAAAGTATTAATTAGTGATAAAACAGCTATGATTGGTAGTCATAATTTTGTTTATACTGGTGTAAAATTTGGAACCTCAGAAATTTGTCTTATTTCAAATAACAGATTATTATCTAAAAATCTTAAAGATTTTAGTGATAGTTTAATAAAATAACTGGTAAAAAAATCATTAATATGGTATAGTATGATTTATGGTATTAAGAGATTATAGTGGTCCTTATACAAATTCAGCTACCGAATTAAGGCGTGGAGCTAATCCGGAACATCTATTAGATATTGGCTATGGTGATGATTTAGTAAAAACTGTAGCTAATAATGGACGAGTAGTTTATGAAAATCTTGATTTTTTCCCTCATTCTCAGGCCGAGAAAACAATTGCACATAACGGTTTAAGAAGAACATTATATAGTCGTAAGGATTATTTTATGTTTAGAAAAACATATGAACAAGCTGATTTGTTTTATAGATCAGCTAGAGGAGATCGATACGATATAAATAGTGATCTCAATAAAATTGGTGGTAGTTTGGATGATGATAATGAAGTGGAATTAGTGGCTTCTGATATAAAAAGATTTGATCGTTCTTTAAACGTCATAGCTAGATATGCAATTTTTCAATCTGTTGCTAGTCGAGAAATATCATGGCCAAACAAGACTAAATTACCTGAATTACAACATAGAAAAAAAATGCAATTATTGTGTGCTGATGATGGCTCTATGTTAGAAGAATTATATAAAGCTACTATAATAGATACTAATAATCGTTATAGTTTTTGGTCTAGTCAGCTTAAAAATGTTGCTAATATTCCAAGAGTAATTCAAATTATTAATGAGCAAAATAAAATAATTAGAGAACCTAAAAGATAATTGGTGTTATAATCCATACTATGCCTAATAAAGATAAAACTATGGAACTTATACCAAATCATATTGGAATAATTGTTGATGGAAATAGACGATGGGCTAAAAAACATAATTTAACTACTGCTGAGGGTCATCGAGAAGGTTATCAAAATCTTAAGACTATTGTGCGGGCGGCTATTAAATATGGCGTTCGGTATGTTTCAGCTTATGTTTTTTCAACCGAAAATTGGCAACGTGATCGCCAGGAAGTAAAAGATCTTATGAAACTTTTAACTTGGGTGTTAAGACATGAGATAAAGAAAATTCATAAAGATAATATCCGGGTTCGAGTGATTGGATCAAAGGTTAAACTTGGAGCGGCTATGTTAACAGCTATTCATGATGCTGAAAAATTAACAGAGAATAATACTAGAGGTACGCTACTTTTATGCCTAGATTATGGTGGTCAACAAGAGATTGTTGATGCAATGAAATCAATTGTAGCTTCAGGTGTTTCTGAGGAAAATATTACAGCTGAGTTAATAGCTCAACATTTATATGCACCTGATGTGCCACCACCAGATTTAATAATTCGAACTTCTGGTGAGCAGAGGTTATCAAACTTTTTAACTTGGGAGTCGGTTTACTCTGAGTTAATGTTTACTAAAAAGTACTGGCCAGATTTTAAAGAAAAAGACTTAACCGCTGTTCTTAACCGATTTAAAAAATTAAAACGTCGATTTGGAAAATAAGTTAATTCTATCCTGTTGCTCCGTGAGTTGGAGTGGTGCCATGAGGGCCTAAGATATCAAAACCATCTACTTTATTGAGTTGGCCTGGTTTAGTACCAGGAACACCAGTTATACCGTATTGCCAAACTAAGGCTTGAGTAGTTGGATCAATTGCTACCATTCTATCATTATGATCATCATTAGCCATAAAAACTCCACTTGGTAATAATTCAACTAAAGAAGGGTCGTTAAGTTCACCAGGCCCAGATGTCGGTTGATAACGGGATAGTATTTTACCTTGTCGGGTGAATGTTAGTATAGCACCCGGATGTGAATAATCAGCAATTAGGTATAGATTGTTGTTATTAGTTGGGCTAGCTCCAAGCTGTTGAGGGTCAGAAGGGTAACTAATTGGTAGATGAACTGCCCATACCATTTTTCCTTGTGGCGTATATTCACTAACCCAGGAACCGATTATTTCAGAGATTAATATATTACCATCATAAAGAGGCGTATCACCGTTAGGTGATCCTAGAGATACTCCAGGATTATGAACACAGATACCAGGTATACCTATTTGATGGGCAATCGTACCGTTAGGATTAATAAATAGCACTCGACAGTTTTGATCATCTGCAACTACTACTTGGCCATTTTTTAATTGATAAGCATCATCAGGTGCCCTTAGGTATCCGTTGGCTGAACCGGCCTGTAAGGGGTGACCATAGGACCATAGAATTTTTCCTGAAGGATAAGCAATTTTTACAATAGTATTGTTGTTTTCTTGGTTTGAAATAATAGTGGTACCATGATTAGCAAAAAATGCATCATCAGGAAAGTATATTGGTGGTGAACCTGCCGGTGGATATTGCCAGATTAATTGCATAGCTGGATTAAGTAATAATATTCGATTATTACCCCTATCAGCGATTAGTAATTTTTCACCATAATATGGTGATCCTGCTCCACTAGTACCAGCAATACCAAATTTTCTGTTTGGAATAATCATTTGGACAACGTTGGTGACTTGGTTATTACTTTCTCCACCTATTATCCAAGCTCGTTTACCTATTATGGCTACTCCAGCGTTAGCAATTGGGACTTGTAGTAATCCAGCTGATAGAAATTTTTGAGTGATAGGATTAAATGCGTAGATTAATTGTACAGTATTAGAGTTAGTTAGATTAATATTTGGTACCTGTGTTGTTCCGATTCCTGTGTGATAATTTTGAATAGTGTTACTTTGTCCACCGGCTAAAAATATTTCACCATTTAAAGTTACAGCAATTGCTCCAGAAACTGCTTGAGGTAATTTAGCTTTAGATAAAGTGATTTTATGAGTGTAAGTATTAATTTTTTGGATAATATTTAGAGGGTTACCAGCTTGAGAGCCACTAATAGCTTGTCCGCCAAAAACATATATTATGCCATTTAAGCTAGTAATAGCGGCATATCTTACCGGTATAACTAAATTACCGTAATTATTAAAGTTCACTCCGTTTTTAGTTGATAGTATTGTTTGGTCAGCAGCAGAACCATTATATCCACCAATAATATAACTTACGTTATTAACGGTTATAGCCGAAGAATCTGAGCGGGGATTATTTAATGATCCAATTTTACTACTATTATTAGTTATTTTTTGTACTACATTAGATGAAGCTGACGTTCCACCCCCAAAAATGATTTGGTTGTTGTTAAGTGTAGTGTAGGCGGCATCATGAACAGGTGTATTTAACTGACCAATAGTTGTTTGACTTCCATTAGAAGGATTTAACGAAAGTATATTGTTGGTTGTTGATCCGGAACTTGTTAAACCACCAGCAATTATAAGATTACCTTGAGTATTAGAAAATACGGCCATCCTACTTAAAGCATAATTTAAGGTATAAGGTAGTAATCCTGCTTCAGCTGCACTATATGAGACTGATTTATTAATAATTTGACTGGCTTTAGGAATTAATAAAGTATTTTTTTTGTTATGTTTATAGAAAAAATATGATACTAGTCCAATAGCAAGTATTAGAATTACAATTATTAAAAATTGTATGATACTTTTTTTTGGACTACTATTTTTTCTCATAAAATATTATAGAAACCTATCTTTCATTAAATTATTACTTAAAAAATTTAATAATAACTGATTTAATATATAATAACATGATAGAGTTTTTAGAGATAGTTTAGCTGGGAATTACGGATAAAATAGTCTCTTTAATTTTCAAAAAGAATATAAAATATGATTAAATCAGCAAAATTACAGAAAACTGTGAAAAGATAGAGTAACTAAATTAATATAGATAGATATTTATGAAAAAGTTTTTGGTAAGTTTTTTAGTTCTTGGTATTTTTGTTTTGTATAGTATTTTATTAAGACACAAACTACCTGTTTTTAGTAAGCCAAGTAGTTTAACTTCAGCTAGTGTATCTAGTAAAAATCAAACAACAGCTACTTCAAGTAGTATACCTAGTAATTCTTCGACTACTTCATCCTCTCCGGTTGCAAGTTCACCGCCAAAGAGTTTGGGACAATATAAAGATGGAACATTTAATGGATCTGTTGCTAATGCTTACTGGGGTAATGTTCAGGTTGCAGCTGTGGTGTCTGGTGGTAAGATAACTCACGTTAAGGTATTACAATATCCTAATTCTCATCCAGCTTCTGTCTACATCAATCAGCAAGTTATGCCTTACTTACAACAAGAAACAATTAAATCACAAAATGCTAATATTCAAGTTATTTCTGGAGCAACTTTTAGCTCTGAGGCCTTTATTCAGTCTTTATCTAGTGCGTTAAAGCATGCAAAGGCTTAAATAGATGAAAAAGACAGCTTTAATTATGGGTATGCCTATTACAGTTGAAATAGCTAGTGAATTACATGAAGCTTTGGATGCAATTGATCAGACATTTATTTATTTTAAAGAAATTGATAAGCGATTTTCTACTTATAAAAAAAACAGTGAAATTAGTAAAATGAATGCCGGTCTTGATCGTTTAAAATGGAGTAAAGATATGGTGGAAGTTATGAATTTATGTCAAGAAACAAAAACTGAGACTAATGGTTATTTTGACATTTTACATAATAATCAACTGGATCCATCTGGATTAGTTAAAGGTTGGGCGATCTATAAAGCCAGTAAAAGATTAGTATCTAATTTTTCAAATTTTTATATTGAAGCTGGTGGAGATATTCAAGTTTTTGGTTATAATAATCAAAATTTACCATGGAATATTGGTATTAGGAACCCTTTTAATATTGATGAAATCGTGAAGGTTGTTGGTCTATCAAACGCAGGTATTGCGACTTCCGGTAATTATATAAGAGGAACGCATGTCTATAATCCAATTACTAAGAAATCTATTAAAAACCCAGTAAGCTTAACAGTTATTGGTCCTGATATTTATCAAGCGGATCGTTTTGCTACGGCTGCTTATGCAATGGGCCTTGATGGTATTAAATATATTGAAGGTCAGCCAGATTTAGAGGGTTATATGATAGATAAAAACGGTTTAGCAACAAAAACAAGTAATTTTGAAAGGTATGTTATTTAGAAATGTTGAAATGGATTGATAGATTGATTGACGGTGTTAGTATGTATCGACTAGTACTTTATTATTTAATTGGTTTACTTTTAGCTGCCGTAGTCTTAAGTTTCTTTAAAGTTCTAGTTTATAGTCCTTATGACATTATTATTTCAAGTTTAATTTTAGTTGGTTCTGCTTGGTTTTTTAATTATTTATTATCATATATTTTTGACGCTCCGATTAATCCAGAATCGTCAATTATTACTGGGCTTATTCTAGCACTTATTATTGCTCCTAATTTTTCAAATGGTTTTTTCTCGGTAACTTTTTTATTAGCCGCTACGGGTCTTGCTATGGCTTCTAAATATATTTTTGCTATTAAGGAACGTCATATTTTTAATCCAGCAGCAATAGCGGTAGTTTTGACAGCTTTTGGTCCTCACCAAACAGCTGATTGGTGGGTAGGTAGTGCAGTACTTGCTCCTATAGTTCTTGTCGGAGGAATTATTTTAATTAGAAAAATACGTCGTGAAGTCATGGTGATGATTTATTTTGCTGTTAGTTTAGTAGTGACGGTTTTATATACAATTATTGGTCATGGTAGCATTATACTTAGTCTAAAAGGTGCTATTCTTACTTCTCCGTTATTATTTTTAGGTTTTGTTATGTTAACTGAACCGCTAACTTCGCCAACCGATAAGAAACATCAAAATATCTATGGTGCTATAGTGGGAGCTCTAATACCGCCTCAGGTTAATCTGTTTAATTTTTATACTACTCCAGAACTCGCTCTTGTGATTGGTAATATTTATGGTTATATTTTTGGTCCAAAAAGTAAGTTATTCTTATATGTTCATCAAAAGATTAAAGTAGCTAGAGATTGTCTAGATTTTATTTTTATACCTGATCAGCCTTTTGCTTATCAACCCGGCCAATATATGGAGTGGACTTTACCGCATAGTAAGGCTGATTTTCGTGGTAGTCGACGTTATTTTACCTTAGCTTCTTCGCCGACTGAATCAAATTTACGAATTGGTATTAAATTTTATGATAAAAGTAGTAGCTATAAACAAAGATTATTCGATAGTAATCAAGACACTTTATTAATTGCTTCACATGTCGCTGGAGATTTTACAATGCCTAAAAATGAAAAGATTCCACTGGCTTTTATTGCTGGTGGAATTGGTATTACGCCATTTAGAAGTATGATTAAATATTTGATTGATCGAAACGAAAAAAGAGATATTGTGCTTCTTTATTTTGTTTCCGAAAAAGATGATTTTGCATATCAAGAAATATTTGATTTAGCTGTAAAAAAAATAAATCTTAGGGTTTATTATTGCTTAAGTAGTAAAACTTCATCGGTTAATGATACGCGTTATCTAAGAACAAGATTAAATAAACAATTAATTAAACAATTAGTTCCTGATTATTATAATCGTGATTTTTATCTTTCTGGATCGGCTACTATTATTACTAGTGCAAGTGATATTTTAAAAGAACTTGATTTACCGGCTAATCAGATTAAAAAAGATTATTTTCCAGGGTATTTATAGTTTATTTTTTTAGGGATATAATAATTATAATTAAATAGTTATGGCAGAAGAATCTCAAGCAAAATATACTGGTGAAAGAAAGTTAGAGTTTGGTGGTGAAGTACAAACTGATTTGAAAAGTGAATTAGTTGTAGCCCTAGAAGCTCTAGCTAGGATCTATACTAAAAGTATTAAACGATAATAATTTATTTTAGTAGAAGTAGTTGACAATATTAATGTAAATAATTTACAATAAGAGTATGTTAAAAACAAGATCAACCAAATATGTCTTAGCAATTAAAGAAATCGTAAATAAAAATTCTCACCTTACTAATCATGATATTTTAAAGAGTCTTCAATTATTTTATCCTGATTTATCGTCAACAACCGTTCATCGTATTACTGATAGATTAGTCAAGATTAATCAGCTTCAACTTGCCCCAGTTGATCGTAATAATGCTATGAGGTTTGATAGTAATTTAGTAGCTCATGATCATTTTAAATGTCAAAAATGTGATCAGTTAAGAGACGTCAAGTTACCGTCTTCCATGATTTCTAGGTTAGAAAGCTTAATTACTGGATGTAAAATTAACGGTAGTTTAATAATTGTTGGTCTTTGCAATAATTGTTTTTTAAAAAACAGTAAAAAAGAAAGGGAATTTATATGAAAAAAATAACAGTTTATTCTACTACTACGTGTCCTTATTGTCGGATGTTAACTAGGTGGCTTGATGATAAGAAGATTAGTTATAGTGAGTATAAGGTTGATCAAAATCCATTTGCAGCCCAGGCTATGGTATCTTTAAGTGGCCAAAGAGGAGTTCCTTTTACTACTGTTGAGCAAGACGGTAAAATCATTAATAAAATCTTAGGCTTTGATGTTAATCAGTTACAATTGGCGGTTAACTAATTATGAGTAAAAAATATTTTATTGATGTTAGAGAACCACATGAATTTACTGAAGGACATGTTAAAGATGCTATTAATCTTCCGCTATCTAAATTATCATCCTCTCCTCATCAAGTTTTAAAAGATATACCAATTAATGAAGAAGTAGATATTATAGTTTATTGTCGAAGTGGTGGTCGAGCTGGCGTAGCAATCTCAATAATGTCAAGTTTTGGCTATAAAAAATTAACAAATGGTATTAATAAACAAACTGTTGAACGTCTGTATGTTTAAAAGTTTTAGGCTTATTTATTAGGAATACTATAAATTACAAGTTAGACTATTTTAGATGGTAGATTATGAGAATATAGTAGAAGATATTAATAGATATCTTTTAAAATATTTAAATTGTAAAATCTCTCAAGCTAATAATTTAGATAGTTCATATAAAGATCTATGGCTATTAATTAAGAAGAATGTTAATTATGGTGGTAAGAGAAGTAGACCATATTTAACAATTTTAACTTATTTATCTTTATGTAAGAAGTCATCTCAAGATATTCTTGAAATTGCTGTTAGTCAGGAATTATTACATATAGCATTACTAATTCATGACGATATTATTGATGAAGATTATACTAGACATAATAAAGCTAATATTGCTGGACAAAAATTTAAAGATTATAGTTTTTTAACCAACGAAATTCAAGCATATCATTTGGCCAACTCAGTAAGTTTACTAGCTGGTGATTTATTAATTTCTGCCGCCTATGAGTTAATTATAAATAGCAAAGTAAGTCTAAGCGATAAGATAAAAATAATGAAAATTTTAACAACTGATATTTTCGAGGTTGCTGGTGGTGAACTGTTTGATATAGAAGCGGTTTTAAAACCATTTGATAGTGATTTTTCATTTAAAATTTCTCGTTATAAAACAGCCGGTTATTCGTTTTATTATCCGATGCTTATTGGAGCAGTTTTAGCAAAAGCCAACGAGAAACAATTAGCTCTTATAAAAAAGTTTTCTTATTTAGTAGGTATTGCTTATCAGTTAATTGATGATGATGAAGGTCTATTTGGTCAAGAAAAAATAATTGGCAAATCGGTTTTAAGTGATCTTAAACAAGGTAAAAGAACTTATTTAATGAGTTTAGTTTTTCAACTTTGTAGTGTTGTTGATAGAGAGTATTTAAATAAAATATTCAAGCAATCAAAAATTGCAAGTCAGCAACACTTAAAAATAAAAAATATTGCTGAAAAATGTGGTGCTAGAGCGCAAGCAAAAAAACAAATTTTAGACTTAATAAACCAAGCAAGGCTTTGTCTTAATCAGTTTAAAATAGATAAAGCATATAAAGTAAGTTATCAGAATTTTTTAGATAATTTGATAAAAAGAGTTTATTAAAAGGTTATGTTGTATTTTATTTAGCTTATGCTATCATTGAATTGTTATATAGATAATTAGAAAATAAAAATAAAAAATTATATTTAGGAGATAGATAATGAAAAATACGAATCCAATAGCAGCTTTTTTTAGCAAAATGTTTGGAAAGAAGGATAGTAATACTAATCAGTTTGACGACAATTTGTCCGTTAATGATCAATCTACTATGACGGATCAACAATCGTCATTTAACCCAGTTAATTTAGATAATAATGAAATACCGGGTAGTTCTGTCAATGATCAACCTAACGTTTATCAACAGCCGCTAACTCAAGATTCTAATACGGTTGAAAATGAAGTTCCACCTTCTACCGAAACCGCTTCATTACCTGAAGAAGAAACTTTAGAACAAAATGTTGTTATCTCAGAAGATGGTGAAACATTATCATCTGAAGAAAAGACTGATAATACTTCACCATCTACCAAACCAGATGACTTTTCTGATAGTAGTCTATAGATTATTTTTCATAAAATTTTTAATATTTCAGCAATTTTTTCGGTAATTTTTTTACCGTCATGTCTAATTAGTGTCCGAATAATTAAGTCTGATGGATCTTGCATCTTTATTTTATCTGATAAAAAGTCGCCACCTATTAGTTTGGCTTTGATGTTTGTTGAATTAATTAAATCAATATTAACGGGGTGTTCATTTTCTTTAGCATAATTTTTAAGAATATCTTTTGATGGCTGTTTAGTGTTATATAGTACATAATCTAAACGATTCTTACCTAAATATTTTTCAAAAATATCAATGTAATTTTTAACTGACCAATTATCGGTTTGACCAGGGCTAGTTACTAAGTTGGTAATTAATAAAATTTTAGCTTTGCTTTTCTTAATTATTTCAGACGCTTTATTAACAGTTAAGATAGGTAGTAATGAGCTGTATAAGTCACCAGGAGCAATTATAATAAGATCAGCTTCTTTAATAGCTTTAGTGGCCCAAGGATTTAAGGTAGTTCGTGGTTTATGGTATAACTCAACCGATTTATTATTAAACTTGTGATTGGTGACATTTTTTTGACCGGTGATAATTTTATCTCCATCTTTTAAACACAGAACATGATTATCTAGAGTGATTGGTATAACTCGACCTTTGATTTGTAGTATTTTTCCAGATATTTCAATTGCTTTAGCAAAGTTATTAAATTTTAAACTTAATCCAGATAGAATAATATTGCCGAGAGAATGTCCCTTTAAAGAACCTGTTTTAAACCGATAGTTAAATAATTCTCTAATTTCAGGGTTAGTACTTAGAGCTACTAAACACTGTCTAATATCGCCAGGCGGGAGAACACCTAATTCATCGCGTAATATACCGGTAGAACCACCGTTATCACTCATATTGATGATTGCTGATAAATTTATTGGTAATTTTTTTAAATCTTTAAGTAGAGTATAGCTACCAGTTCCACCCCCAATAACTATGACTCGAGGTTTTTTTAACATAAGTATGATTTATTAGTTTAAGGATTTATTTCAATTGTTTGAGCGATAAAAGTATTGTTATTATACTCACCAACCACTATTACAGTATCGTTGATTGCTACGCTATTACCGCCAATATACTGAGTGGAACTATTAGTCGTTACATTATTAGTTGTACCATTACCAATGACAGTAATTAAGTTGCCATTTTTAGCTGTGACGACACCTTGTAATGAAGCGGTATTAATATTTGCATTATAACTTAAACTGTTATTGTTATTAAACATTGATGATCTATACGTGTAAGATTTCATAAATCTGTGTCGGTTTGATCCCATCATGTTTTTAGAGAATCGTCCGACGCCAAATCCAAATATAAAGCTTCCAAACATTAAAATCAGTATTATAACTATCAGAACAAGTTTATGTTTTGATGAATGACAATGATGAGTGTGAGAATGATCGTAGTTATTTTTTGTAGCATCGTCTTGCATGATACGTTACTCCTTTTATAATCTAATTATATCATGCATTTTAATAACTTATTCTGATTAAGAACTGAAAAGAATAATTTTTGATTAGCTATAGGTTTATTAAATATCTTATTTCAACAGTTTGGTTTAAAGGTAATTTATAGAATTCACTGGTTGATATGGCATTTTTTGTCATAAAAATATATAAAGTTTTACGCCACCAAGATAAATTATGTCGTTTGGATGGAACAATTTCGCTTAGGGATATAAAGTATGAAGCTTTATTAAGATTTGCATTAAGCTCTGCGTTTGAATGGTTTATTCTTTTCAGTGCTTCAGGAATATTTACATGATCATGAAAGCCATAGTTTAGTATAACGTGCGAAATACCATCGTTGGTATAGTTAAGATTGTCAATAATTGCTCTATTATCGTCATTGACGTGGGCTTGATTTATTAGTTTTACAGATACAATAATAACTTTTTCTTGAAGTTGTTGTAGTTCATTAAAGGTGGCATGTAAGGCAAGAGGAGTTAGATCAATGTGATGGCCAATATAAATACCAGTACCAGGTATTCTTTTAATGGCTGGTTTTGTATTGTGAATTTGATCAATGAATTTTTGAATTGGACCTTCGAGAGATCTTCGTTCTTTTACGATAATTATTTGACCTTTAATCCAGGTTAGAATTAGTTCAAAAATTATAATGCTGATTATAATTGGAATATAACCACCTTGAAAAAATTTTGATAAATTACTTAAAACGAACAGTATGTCTAATGGTAAAAGTATCAGACTTATTAATAATAATTTATATTTTGATTGATAAAATACTTCTGAAATCAAAACTAGATATAAGATAGCGTCAATTAATAAAGTTCCACTAACTGCCATTCCAAAGGCATTGGCTAAATTAGCTGAAGATTTGAAAAATATGACAAGAAAAACGACCATTCCAAATAGAATTAAATTAATGAAAGGTAAATAAACTTGGCCAATTTCCTTTTCTGAAGTATGACGAATTGACATTTTTGGTAGGAAATTTAGTTGGATCGCTTGTTTAATAAGTGAAAACGCACCTGAAATGACAGACTGAGAAGCAATGATAGTAGCCACAGTAGCTAAAATAATGATTGGTATTGTTAATATTTTTGGGAATAATAAGAAAAAAGGATTTAGAGCAGTACTTTGATTAGATAATAACAAGGCGCCTTCTCCTAAATAGCATAAAACTAACGATGGGAATACAACAAAAAACCAAGCTTTTGATATTGGTTTTCTGCCAAAATGTCCTAAATCGGCATATAAAGCTTCTGATCCAGTAATAGCTAGCACAACTGCTCCCATTGATATGAAAGCAATTGACAGATGCGATAACATGAAGTTAATTCCAGTAAGAGGTGAAAGAGCAATTAGTATATTGGGATATATAATAATTCGCCAAAAACCTCCTAAGGCAATGACGCTAAACCATGTTAACATTATTGGTCCAAATAGGTGACCAATATAACCAGTTCCCTTTTTCTGTAATAAAAAAAGAGCTATTATAATGCCAATTGTTATGGGTATAACAAAAGAATTAAGTCCAGGAGTAATTATTTTGATGCCTTCTACGGCTGATAAAACAGAAATTGCTGGTGTAATTGTACTGTCACCAAAAAATAAGGCTACTCCAAATACGCCTAGTAAAATAAAATAATTTCGATATTTATGATTTGCTAGTTTATCTTTTAATAGGGCTACTAATGATAATATACCACCTTCACCGGCGTTATCGGCTCGCATTAAAAAACTGATAAATTGAATTGATACAATTATAACTAATGACCAAATTATTAATGAAACGACTCCATAGATGTTATCCTGATTAATTTTTAAATGATAGCCAATTTTTCCAAAAGCGGTACTCATAACATAAAGAGGACTGGTTCCAATATCACCAAAAACAACCCCAAGCGCTGCTATTGATAATCCTATCATGCCTTTTTTTGATCTATTCATAATGGGTTGAGCTTAGTTGTTATTTAATAAGGGCAAATTTTTGTTATAGTGCTACTTTGAATGTTTTTAGAATCTTGAGCTAAAGCGTGAGAATTCCAATATGATTTACTTTCTAAAGATGCCTCTTTATTATTTGGAAATAAGGGATAAAGTGGACCAATCCAAATATCTTGAAGGATATAATCAGTTTCATTGTTCTTTTTGAGAATAATTGATAGTTTTGAACTGGGTAATGGGTAACGGTTCTTGGCAAATTTTGAAAAGTAATCTTTTTTGTATGGTTTAGCATAATAAATAACATCTTTGTCGGTAGTATCGATAATGTCAGTATTACCAATTATTTTTCCAGTGTCGATTTCTTGTGATCCAACTTGGTGTTCTAATTTATCTGATTGAATTAATTCTTTAAGAATATTAATTAAGTATGGTCGTCTATTAATATACTGACCAGCTGGTGAATTAATTAAATTAATGTATAATTTTGTGTTATCTGGAAATATAGAAATAACGTATTGTTGCATAAAACCCTTTATCAATACATTATACGCTTTTTGTTGGTGTTTGACTAATAGATAGTTTTGACTAATTAATCAAAATATTTTAATATATTAATAGTTGAGAAAAATATGATTGATATTTATCGAGAAATTGCTAATGTACCAGAGGTATTGTACCCTTATTCAGATTTTAATGCTCAAAGTTTAGTTAGTAGACTTCATGAACTTGTTATCAATAATCGTCAAGAATTATTAAAAAGAAATTTGAGCGGTGAAGTTCAAGAGCTAGATAGTTATAATGAAGCAAAACAACCAACAAAAGAATGCTTTGTGGTAATTAATAAAAAGGGAGATATTGTTGGTTCAGCTTACATGCAAACGGAATTATTATTACAAAGATATCGATTTTCTAAATTACCTTTTAAGACTTTTCGGGTTGCCTATCCATATGCAAATCCTCATATTAAAGCCTGGATTGATAAAAATGAAGATCCTCAGCTTTTGGTAGATAGTTATAAAGATTTATTATTTCGTTCTGGTAGTTTATGGAAAAGATATGATAGTAAAAAAGCTTGGACTACCGAACCAATAACTTCTCCAAAACAAATTCATCAAGTTTTAGCACTTAGTGGATTAAGTAAAATTATGACTGCTAAATTTAATGATAATCAAAATAATAAGAAAAAGTCCGTTTTATATGCTATGATCTATAATGATTTTTTATCTAGACGAAGTAAACAAAAAGAATTAATACAAAATACTAAGGGCTGGTTTTAATTACTTGTTGTTATTAGTCTGCTAGTCTTGATATTTTACATAATGTAAATAGTGTTATATAATATACTTATTATGGTAAAAGTACCATACAACAAAGAAACCTTAATCCATCCATTATTTTATGATGCAGTTTTAAACACAGCTATTCGTGGAATAGTAAGATATCGTGGTGGTCTTACGGTTTATGGTGAAGAAAATATTAAAGATTTACCTGGTCCACATATAGTAGCTTCCAATCATGAATCAGGCTTTGACGTGGCCCCTTTAGCGATTGCCTATAAAGATGTAGCTAAAAAACGCATTAACTTTGTTGGTAAGAAAGAATTATATAATATGGTGCCTTATTTTAAACCGGCATCATATATTGTAGGGTCTTTCTTTTCAGCAGTTGGAATTTTCCCAATAGATCGAGAAGATAAAAGAATGATTTGGGATCAAATTGAAACGATCAATCATATTGGTCGCGTTATAACAGCTGGGAGTGTTTTAGGAATATTTTCAGAAGGAACTCGTAATAGTGGGCAAGACCATCTTGATCTTGATAGGAAAAATATTAAAATCGGTACTGCAATTCTTGCATCGATGTATAGTATACCAATTGTACCAGCTGGAATTCATGGTACAGCAAAAGATCATCATCATGAAATAAGTGTTGCTTTTGGTACACCGATAGATGTTGAGAAAATTGATGTAGAAGAGCTAAAAACTATGCGCATTCGGGATGTAGTAAAATTTTTTCAACCAATAACTGATCAGTTATACGAGGGAATGAATAGTGCGCACAGATTAGCAGTTAGTGTGTAGTAGCTAGTTTTTAGGCTTTTTTGGTGAATTGATAAAGGTAGCCACTAGCATTTTTTACTTTTTGAGGATAAGAAATATTGTTTTTTTCTGTTAACGGTCCAACACCTATTTCTAAACCAGCGTAATGGGTATAATTTGTTTTAACTTGTTTTGCAATAGTCATTAAATTATTTAAATAATTATTTTGAGACCATCCCATAGCAGAATTATTAGTATCGGATTGAGCCCAATAAACATTATTTGGGTATTGTTGATAATTAGTAAGGGCATTAAAAAAATCTGTTGTAGTAGTATTTTTATCTAGTAAACAATTTGCTAAACGACTAAATTGAGGAAGTGAAAGAGTCAAAACAGTCGCCATAATACCATCTCGATAGGATTTAAAGGATTGGTTTCCATTATAGTTTGGTTGTCCGGCAATATATTTTGGTAGATTAATTCCAGTATTTAAGGGGTTAAATTTGTTGTTATTGTTAATATCGCCACCTTCAGCCCACATCCAAGTAATTAAGGCGTTTAAATGATCTTGAGTCAAAGCATTTTTAATTGGAATGTTTTTTTGAAGAGCTAATTCGGCAATAGTGGTAGCAGCAAATTCTTCAACTGTAAATGGTGGGTGTTCGTTTGTAATAATTTTTTCGTTATTAAAAATTATTTTATCTAGTTTAACTTGATTAATTTTTGGAAAATTACCAATTGGTAAAATTGGGCCGATTGAATAATTAACTTCTGGTAAAGGACTTGTGGTAGTGGTAACGCTATTGGTGTAAATGGGAGCTAAGACTTTACTAGTTGCAGGGATGGTGGGTGTTGTAAGATAAGGTTTAGATTCGGTTAACGTCACTGGATGAGTTAAATAATTAACGTCAGTAGTTAAATCTTTTTTGATTGACGAAATAAATACACCGCCAGTTCCTACTAAAGCCAATAAACCAATTGTGCTGATACGCCGCAAGTTTAAGTAGGATCTAGTAGCTATCTCATTACTAACTTCATTGATGTTAGTTTGATTTTCTACCGAAATAGACATTATTGATTTAACCTTTTTTTGTTGGATTAGAATTTAAAGTATGACAGATACTATTATTAGGACCCTTGGGAAGAAGTGAATATATATTATGTGTAGCTTGAGCTTCAGAATAAGCATTGGTCATTTGATCGACTTTAGCGCTAATGGTATTTCCTAAAGCATCATTGTAACTTAAACTTAGTGATGGTTGATTGTTTTGATTAAGATAATTCATAGCAACATAACACGTTTGGTTTTTATTAGGTGAGACATTAATCTCAACAATTGCTTTCCTACCATTTGAAGAAACATTTGAAATTTTATGAACATTAATAATACCGCTATTACCTAGGATTTCAGCAATTTTTGATTCAGAATGGGCTTCTTTAATTCGATTATTTAAAGTGTTATAGGCTGTAAATCCGGCACCAATAGCTAACATGCCAAGAATAATTTTTGGCATAAATCGTCTCGAAAAAGATTTATTTTCAGGTTTTTTATGATTATTTGATTGATCTAAAATTGGTTTAGATAACTCATGTGAGTAGGTAGATTTAGCCATAGAAAACTCCTGTTAAGTTACTAAAATTATACTATAGAAAGTAGAGAAAGTCAATATCAAATAATAATATTTAGTAATTGTCAATATTATCGTTCCTAAATGTTCCTAAATGTTAGTTTCAAAAGTTTAAGATAGTTATTATGGTAAAATGTAAGAGTCTTTTTACGGATAATTATGTTAATAATTAAAATAAATAAAACATGAAATTTAATTATAAAGTTAAGTCGACTCAACTTTTTATAGGCATAACTGGTTTTTTATTGATATTTTCTTTATTTTTTATTATTAAAACAAATATTGTACATTCTGCCGGAGGTGTTGTAACTATTAATGTTGCAACTAATAATTGTAATGGTGGTCCTTTAGGGCCTGATGAAATTTGTACTTCTGGATTATACCCTACTGGAGTTGACAATAATTTTCATAAATTACCACTTTTTTCTGTTGATCAGCATTATCTTTTAGAAAATGTTACAAATAATGCCGGATATTATCCTTGTCAGCCTGGTAGCGGCACACCAAATCATCCGAAATTCCCAGCTCCTGTTTATCGAGAAGATGAGTATAATTCTCAGTTTACTTATTTTACCGGTAATCCTAGTAACTATAGTGGAGCAGTATCAAATGGTCAATATGCTGGAACAGAATTAGTGCCTTATGTTTGGAATCAATTATCTGTTTATCCGTGGACCGGTACTTATATTCATCCATATGTTTTTACTACACCTAAAGCTAGTTGGATTGGTAATGATACATTTGGTCATGATTACGAATATTATTTTTATTATGGACCATGGACTGGAACTACCGGACCAGGAGCCTATAGTAATTTAGATCCAGATGGTAATGGTGGTACTATACCTACGATAGTACCGAGTGATATCAACAATTTATATAGCCCAACAGTGCACCCTAATGGAATATGTTTTAATCCATCCGATGGAGAAATGTATAATTCAAGTGGTAATTTTAATTTACCTAATCCTCAAACTGGCATTACCTTTAATGGCATCACTAATCCTAATGGACCTGGATATGGACCAATCTATGCAACACCAAATAATCCTACTAGTCAGATAACAGAAAGTTATACGGGTAATATTCCGTCAAATACCTATATCTATAGTATTAATAATCCTAGTTTTCCGGTTGGTAGTCGCAATAAATTTTATATTAATACCGGATCAAATGTTAATAAATCTAATTTAACATTTCAAATTGCTGGTCAGGCAGATAATGTTTTAGCAATTAGGTTAAATGGTTGTTATTTAAGTGCTGAGGGTAATGTACCAATTAATGCGGTAGGTTCAAATATTGGACAACAAGCTCAGCCGGTTAATAAAATGACATGGGCTCCTACGTCTGCTTACACGCATTATGAAAATGGTGGTTTTAATAATCATAATTATTTATTTGATTTTTCTTTAGGGTCATGTCAAATAAATACTGGTCAGGTTGGTAATACTCTATTGTTTTACCTTAAGTCTAGTTATGATCTAACAGGCATGATTATTACTAGTATGGATTTTACTGATCAATTACCTTCGACAGTTCCTATTTCTCATCCATATTTTACGGTTACTAGTGGTGATATATCTGCTGGTAATCAAGTATCAACTGCTGGGGCTTGTTCAACAACAGCCAATAGTGCAATTCAATCTTGGAATAATAATATTGGTAGTTATTTTGGAGCAGGAGCTCAAGGGGCTGCATTTGCTAGTGGTAATATATCGAATTTTATTTCTGATTTAAAATTTGGAGGTGGGCAACCACCCCCTAGTACCTTAACTTTCTCCAATACTAATACCAGTTCGATAAGTTATGGTGGTCACTTGACGTCTTTACCCTGTTTTAATAATTATTATAATAGTTTAAGTAAATCTTCTTTCGTTCAGTCAATTGGCAATAATATTAATTTATCGGTGTTAAATAGTGGTATATATCAGGCGACAGGTTCAGTGACTGTTATGGCAAGTGACAGTATCGCCAGTGGTAAAGACATTACTTTACTAGTTAATGGAAGTGTAACGATTGATAGTAATATTACCTATGGACCGTATAGTATTAATAACATACCTAGAATTAATATTATTGCTAGTGGTGGTAATATTAATGTCGCTTCTAGTGTTACTCAGTTACATGGTTTTTATTCAACTAATAATAGTTTTATAACGTGTTATGATTTATTGACAAATTCAGAATCAACTAATAGTTTAGTTTGTAATAATCAGTTAACTGTTTATGGTTCAGTGTTTGCAAATACAATTAATCTAGATAGAACTGCTGGTGATCAAATTAAAGGTACAGGTTCAGCTGAAGTTTTTAATAATTCGCCAGAATTTTGGATACCGGCCAGTAGTACATGTCAGATAATGAGTAATTGTCTTAGTAGTAATTATGCTAATGAAAGTACATTACCGCCAGTTTTATAGATTAAGTAGTTAAAGATTTATATTTTAAAACCTATTTTTAAGGAGTACATGAGGTGTTCGGCGGTACCGATGCGGAAGTATTAGCACCACCGATAATAAAACTTTTACAGATAGAATTAGTGGTAGTTAGAGCATTAATGGGGAGTGGATAGCCTTGGTTATTAGTTAGTGGAATTCTAACTTCAATTCTTTTTGATAGATTTTGGGCTACTCCCGTTGAATCTATTAATAATTGAGTACCACTAAAGGTGATCGAACTGGTCGAGTTAATTGTTAGGTTGGGGATGTTAGTGTATATACTACTAAGACGTATATAGCCAGACTGGAATGGAGTTGGGAAATTAAAGACTGCTTGACAGGTGGTACTATTGCAATTAGCTACTAAAAGATAAGGTGTAGATTGAGCAGAAGATGGAAAGTTTAAACTTAACGTGTTATTAGATGATGATATAACGGGAATCATAAAAACAGTATTAGTATTGGCATTTAATAGATTTACGCTATTAGGATTATTAAAATCATTACTGTTATATTGGTAGATATCTACCCGTAATATGGCATAAGGACACGACCAAGTAGTAGGAAAAGAATCTACGGTAGATGTTGTCGGACAACCAGTAAATAAATCAGAGGTTGAATTTTGAGTCCAAGAAAAGTTAAGTTGATGGATAGGGGAAGAAGGATTAATGGGTAAAACAGTAGATTGATTACTAACAACATTAGTTTCTATATTAGGCAGTATGTCATTAACAAGTAAACAATTAAAAGATACTTGTGAGGCCATATTAATATTATTATTAATACCAGTGTTATTAATAAAACTGTTACATTTATTACTATCACTAGGTTGTAGAGAGTAGCCATGTTTTATGGCATTAATAGCGTCATTAACACCTGTTTCAGCGGCATAAAAAGCTTGGTTTTTAAGTTGATTATTGATTGTGATAGATTGATCATGACGAGCAACGGCACTAATACCGATGACTATAACGCTAATTACTACCATCATAATCATAACTATAATAATAGATGCGATACCTAGTTGATTATTTTCATTATTGAAATTCCTAAGAGTCATTTTTAGTTTATCCTTCTTGAAGAGGTTGTTTGAAGAGTTGATACATCACAGAACTGAGAGACAGCTGTTGGTTTACAACCTATAGTTGGGGCGTATTTAATATCCTGAGTAGTAGTTAAATTGCTAGCATCAGGTCCACAACCTCCCTGATTGTTAGGTGATATTTTTGGAGAACATAACAAACTATTACCAATTCCACTACTAACACTACCAGTATAAGCTATTTCAATAGTAAGATTATATAAGTTGGTATTTATAGAGGATATATTAAAATATAACGGTCTCATATTGTTACCTAATAATTGTTGACCAGTTAATGCTGGAAGAGATGAGGGAGTCAGACAAGTGTTTTGGACAATTGGGTATTGTATGATCCCTGAGTTGTTGTTATTTATAGAACCTTTGAAGAATGGTTGATTAATATAAAATACATATTCTGTTGAACTAGTACATAAATACCCGACTGGGTTAGAGGTTGATGGTAATGAGTAATTCGGTGCTTGTAGACTAAATTTAATAGATTGACTGATATTATTAATGGTAGAAATTAAATTACCTTGAGTATTAATTGTTGTTAAGCTTTGGTAATATTTTATAGCAAAATAATTAACACTAAAGGCGATTATGACTAACATAATTGAAAAGGCGGCAGTAGCTATAAGTAGTTCAATAATCGTAAAGCCATTTATTTTTTTGTTGTTAGCTAAGTTTATATTCATTGTTAGATTATTTATTAGAGTAATACATTATTATTTGATCAGTAGCAGTAGGATTAGAAGAGCTTAGAAGACTTGTCCAGGTCGTTTTTAGCTGATATGTGTAATATGTATAACTGTTGCTAGGAGATAAATGAACAATAGTTGGTGTAGAGTTGATAGTTATCGAGTAATTCGGTTGTTGGTTAGCTGAAGCTTCCGTGCCGCTAGAATTTAGGATGCAGTTATTACTGCCTACTGGGCCAGTGTTATTAAATAAAGTTATACCGTTAAAGCATTGTCCATTAATTGATGTGTTAATTTTAGATTGTCTTAAAGATTCAATTTGACTAGATAGTAGATAGACGGCTTGAGAATGTTCTTGGCTGTCATCTAACAGGAGAATATTTCGATTAATTGTTATATAAGCACCGATTAAGATGAAACTTATGATTGCCATAGCAATTAATACTTCAATGATTGTGTCACCTTTTTGCCGGTATATTTTTTTTACTGGCATTTTAAATTATTATAAAGCTTAAGACTAAGAGTTGGAATGAATTGATTAGAAATCGTAATAAGTCCTGATTGATTATTACTACCGCTAGATAAACATATATAAATCTTATTACTGAAAGTTATATTGCCAGCTATTGATGGAAGAGTACTGTTATTGATATAAAAACCTGTCAGAGGTTGAGAGTTTGAATTATTTGTGGAATTGATACCATTCATGATGTTTTGATTACTATCGGTCGATAAAAAGACTAGTTCATTAATTAAATTAGGGTTAGAACAAAATTTGCTAGTGGTAATACAATAAAAGCTTAACTGATTTTTTGTGATATTTTCTAATTTTGTTTGATTAATAATAATTGGAAAAGCCTGATTAATTGAAGTACTATTACTACCTGAATATGTTTGATTACCGACTACTGAGTAGGTATTATAGGATGTTTTACCAATATTAAATTTAATGGCTTGACCTAGAAAAATACAACCTGTATTGCTACCAAATTTAGAACTACCCGTAGTTATAATTGGTGACGTTAGATAACCATTGGTGCAACTAAAAGACTGTGTGGTTGGATGAAACCCTTCAGCTGAATTACTAATAATTTGTTGTAGCTGAACTTTAAAGTTATTAATAGAAACCTGGAAATCAGTTTCACTAATTTTGCCATAAACTAAGTTGTAGGCTGCAATTGCTAGAATAGCTGATATCGCAATCACAATCATTGTCTCTATTATAGTAAAACCTTTTGCTGACATTTAAAATCTTTTAAAATTAAAATTTTTGAACTTAAACATAATCATTTTACACCTTATTTTAACATAGACTATAGTAAGGTGTAGAAATTTGAGGGTATAATTTTTTAGAGTCGTGGATTAGTCCTGTAGTGAAAGGATATTTTTGAGTATATTACCGCTTTTTCGTCTTTTTAAGACTCATCAGTATAAATATTTATTTATAGAAAGCGAAATGACAAGTAGATATGTAAGGAAAAAGAAGAAAAACACACATAATAAATTATGCGATAATCTTTTATAGACCCCATATCTACTTGCCATTGTTGCTAATAATTCTTGTAATTATTGTACAGCTCTGTTAAGTGTCTATGGTGTAAATTGCGATGAGGTGGGTTGTTGTTAGCTTTTCTGTCATTAATGTAGTTTGTTGCTTGATTTTTCCGAAGTCTTAAAATCATTGGTTGTCCAGTTAGCTTAACTGTAGTTCTATTCCATGTATGATGTGCTCGTATGATTTCAGCAATTTCTGATTGAAACGTATCAGTCCAAACTTGTTTGTAGTCTTTTGTAATAATTATGCTTCCACTACATCCTTTGATAACTTTTCTTACGCCTTGTTTTTTGGATAATTTTTCGATTAATCGATCAATTTCCTTTAAATCCTGAGATGGTTCAATTCTAAAAGGTCTTGATTGGTCATGCTTGTCTTCAAAACCCATAATAATACGAGTCTTTTGTGGTACAACAGTTTGCTCTTGTGACTTTAAAGCTTTTCTACGTGACATTAACGTGCTCTTTCCCCCCAACTTTGATGTATCCTCGTAAAACGAGTGTGTTTTTCCATAAACACAAGATGAGGTAGCTAATTATAAATATTTATATAATCAGGTATCTCACCTCGTGTGTTTTCTCAACTTAAAATCTACTTGTCAAAGTACTTTGATGTAGTTAATAAACTCAACAAAGTGGTTATACTATACCACCATGTTTAGTATTTGGCAAGAATTGACTTTATAACAATATTATGGTATTATTTCATAATATTATTTAATATAGTAGGGTAACGTTTTTTGTCTTTGTTAAATAGTATGTAAAAGATTTAAAGATTACGAAATAAATTATTCTGCTAATGGTAATATAATACAATTATGAATATACGAAATAGTAAAACAAGTACTGAGGAAAATACTGATACTGGAGTTGTTTTATTACTACAAGTACCTCGTACTAATGATAAAAAAGAATTAGCAGCTGAACAGATGTTTGCTAGTTTACATGGTCTACTGATGACTCCAAAAAGTGGAGGTTTATTTAATTCAGGACATCATAGAGAAAGAGTTAGTCTTGAAATTGCTGTTTTAAAAAAAAGAATTGGTTTTTATATTTGGGTACCAGAATATATAAAATCATTTGTGGAAGATCAGATTTATGCTCAGTACCCTAATGTTCAAATCAGTGAGGTTCCTGATTATAGTTTTGACCAGGAACAAACATTTTCTACCTTTACTGGAACAGAATTGCAGTTTAAAGAAAATAACGCCTTGCCTATTAAAACATTTCAAAGTTTTGAAGTTGACCCATTAGCGGCTATTACTGGAACATTAGCAAAATTTAGTGATGGTGAAGAGGCATGGATTCAACTTATAGTCTTACCTGCTCAAAATAACTGGCATCGAAGTAGTGAACGTTATATTGCAAATGTTAAAGGGGGTAGTTCGGGATTATCCTCTAGTTTTGTTTCAGCTTTATGGACACCTCCAACTAATACTAAAGAGCCAAGAAAGATGGCTGATTATGAACAAGCTCGAGTTAGTGCCGCTGAGCTTAAGAGTCAAAAACTAGCTTACGAAGCCACTATTAGAATTATATATAGAAGTAATTTAAGTACCCAGCAAGCTAGATTACGATTACAATCTATTACAGCTAGCTATAAACAATTTAATACAACCTATTTAAATGGTTTTAATGATACTGTCGCTAAAAAAACTTCTGAGTTATTTAGTTTATATCAACAGCGACGAGTCGGATCTTCTAAATTTGTCGCCAATATAGAAGAAATTGCTACACTTTATCATTTACCTCATACTACTGTTGAGACTCCTTATATTTTATGGGCTTTATCTCAAACTGCTGAGCCCCCAGCTAATTTACCGATAGTTAGTGAAAGTGATAAAACACAAATAAGTCCTGTTGCAGTTACTAATTTCCGAGGACATAAATCAGTTTTTGGAATGCCAAGACATGATCGGGGACGACATCTATATATTATTGGGCAAACTGGAGTAGGTAAGTCAGCACTACTTGAGTTACTTACTATAGCTGATATTAATAATAATTATGGTGTAGCAATTATTGATCCTCATGGTGATTATGCTCAAAGTATTTTACGACGTATACCTGAAGAAAGAATAAATGAAGTAATTTATTTTAATCCGGCTGATACTGAATTTCCTATGTCATTTAATCCAATGGAAGTGATTGATTCTAAGTTAAAGACTCATACAGCTTCAGAAATAATTGGTGTTTTAAAGCGCATGTTTGATAGTTGGGGGCCTAGACTTGAATATATTTTACGTTATGCCCTTCTAGCACTTCTTGATTATCCTGATTCAACAATGTTAGATATTACACGTATTTTAACGGATGATAAATTTAGAAAAGAAGTACTTCAATATGTTGACGATACAGTTGTTGCTAATTTTTGGAAAGTTGAATTTAATAGTTGGAATACTAAGTTTGCTACTGAAGCAGTTGCCCCAATATTAAATAAAGTTGGTGCCTTTACAGCTAATCCTTTGGTTAGAAATATTATTGGTCAACCAAAAGGTAGTTTTAATATTAGAAATATCATGGATGAAAATAAGATATTAATTGTTAATTTAACAAGAGGTATTATAGGCGAAGATAATGCCGCAATATTAGGTGCTTTACTTGTAACTAAGATTCAATTAGCTGCTATGAGTCGAGCTGACGTACCGATCGAAAAAAGAAATCCATTTTATTTGTATGTGGATGAGTTCCAGAATTTTGCTACCGATAGTTTCGCTACTATTTTAAGTGAAGCTAGAAAATATGGACTAAATTTAACGGTTGCTAATCAGTATATTGCTCAAATGAGTCAAGAAGTTCGAGATGCTATTTTTGGTAATGTTGGAACAATTATTGGTTTTCGTATGGGTGCAGATGATGCTGGCCGAATGCAACGATATTTTGAGCCTAATTTTACAGAGTATGATTTAATTAATATGCATAATCGTCACTTTGTTAGTTCTATGACAATAGAAGGAGAGAAAGCTCCAGCTTTTTCAGCAATAACTCTTACCCTACCCGATAGAACTACTGATTATTCAGACTATATTATTAATAATAGTCGAAGATTATACGCTTTTAATAAAAATTCAGTTGAAGAATATATTAATGATCGACATTCTACTGCTAAACGATCTGTTAGAGAAAATGAAAAACCGGCGAGAGTTGTTAATAAACCTATTGAGACTAATGATGACGTAATATCGGTCATTAACGCTCTACATAAGAGAACTAATCAATATAAGACTCAACAAGAAGTGATTACGCCCATTAATCAGTCGTCAGATATTATGACTCCTAAAAAACATAGGCGTCATCGACGTCATAAAGGTGCAAAACATCGTATCGATAATTTAAACGAATTAGCGTCACCTATCTCTGTACGTGATACACCTAGTGGTCAAGAATATACTATGAAGATTAGATAAAATTACTAGTCTTGATTAATTTGAACTAATTTAACAATACCCCAGGCTATAATTGCGTAAACTATCATTGCTATTAGTGTATAAGTTTCAAAATGGGAAACTCCATATACTGGCTCATGATAGTTAAAGAGGCTGAAAAACGGAGAAACAAAAGGGTGAGAAGTATTATATATAAAATTAGCAAAACTGTTTGTTATGTTTGCTCCTAGTAAACTTAATATAAAACGAAAACCGAGTAGTACTAGTAGTACTCCGGCTATGAACCAAATAATTCTTACCACCACATTATTTTTATGTTTAATATCATTCTGGGGATTTTTTATTTCAGTAGTTTTTTGTGTTGTATCACCAGACTGAGTAGTTGTTTCTTTAATATTTTGTACATCATTATCCATAATATGACTCCTTCTTATCGTTAATCATACCAAGATTTAATTTTATTTTATGTGCGTAGTATCACAATATTTTAAGTACTAGATATATTTGTTGATGTGATATAGTGTATATGATTTTTATAGGGGTGTATAATGAATACTTCGTGTTTGGAGATTCTTAACTTAGCAGATCAACAAGAAATAATTAATAAATGGTTAGTTAAATATCATAACTATAGACCACATCAATCATTAAATTATTTGACACCTAATGAATTTAAAGCCAAAATACAAGATAAGGAA
>JAJZMC010000006.1 GCA_021803105.1 bacterium | reverse complement strand
CTCCCGGTGCAGGTATGCCTAATGCTAAAGGTTTAACTTATCGTGAGATTGTTGTAATCGCTGATTATATTGGCCAGCATTGTCATGTTGTGGGAGTTGATGTTGCCGAATATAATCCTTTGCATGATAAGGAAAACAAAACAGCCGAACTTGGGATTGAATTAATTGCTAAGTTTTTAGGTAAAAACTATAGTTGGTATACCGGCTATATGGAACGTAATAAAATTACTTAGTATAACCAAGTTCTACTAGTGCTTGTTTAGTAATTTCGATTTCATTATAGGGGTGTTCTCCGTCAGCATGTTCAATTGTTTTTTCATGACCTTTGCCAAGTAATAATACAATATCGTCTTTTTTAGCCTTGGATAGAGCTGCTTTAATAGCCGTCGGTCGATCGTGAATTAAAAAATAATCTATATTTTCTTTTTTGCCAGTTGGTTTTATGCCACTAATAATGTCTTTCATAATGTTTTCGAATGGTTCTTGCCTATCGTCTTCTTCGCAAATATAAATATAATCAGCATATTGACCAGCTAGTTTTCCTTGAAGTGATCTTTTATTGATATCACCACCACCCAAAGAACCAAATAAAACTATTAGTTTATTTTTTATGATTGGTTTTAAATCTTTAAATAATTTTTCAAAACTATCTGGTGAATGAGCATAATCAACGATAACAGTAAAATTTTGTCCTTTATCAATTAAATTCATTCGTCCTTCAACACTTTTAAGATTAGCAATTCCCTTCTCGATTTGTTCTTTTGATAAACCTAAATTAATACCAACTGCAATCGTAGCTAAGGAATTGTAAACATTAAATGTCCCCGGAATATGACACAAGATGTTATATGTTTGATTATTATATTTTGTTTGAAAAGTTACTGATTCAGGATTTAATTTAATATTCTTTGCAATTAAGTCCCCTTTTTTAAGACCGTAAGTAAGGTGATTTTTAGTAGCGTTGACAAAATAATCAGCATTTTGGTCATCAGCGTTAACAATTCCAAGTCTCAGGCCTTTTTTATAATTATTAGCCATATTAAACATTTTTAGTTTAGCCTGACGATAACGTTCGAACGTTTTATGATAGGCTAAGTGTTCTTGGGTTAAATTAGTAAATACAGCAATGTTATATGGTATTAATAAAACTCGATATTGAGCTAGAGCGTGAGACGTTGTTTCTAGTACTAACCACTCCATACCTTCTTTTTTCATAGCTTTTATTCTTTGTAGCATTTCTTTAGTTGAAACATTGGTCATATGATGAATTTGAGGAGTTATGTTTAATCCATAACCATACCCAATTGTTGTCATGACACCAACTTTATAACCGGCTTCTAAGAGCATGTTATGAATTAAAAGCGTGGTTGTTGTTTTACCGTTTGTACCAGTTACACCAATAACTTTAAGTTTTCTGGTTGGGAAAAAATTAATTAGATTAAAGAAAAAAGCTTCCAAAAAATGACCGTAGGGTTCAATTATTGTGAATAATCTTTTAGGAATAAAAATTTTAATTAATTTACGAAAATTCATTTTATTTAAGTATACTGTATTTTGAATGAAAGTTTTGGGTATTGAAACTAGTTGTGATGAAACGGCTGTAGGAATCGTAGAAGATGGTCGTTTTTTACTTAGTAGTACTGTTGCTAGTAGTATGGATTTACATGCCAAATATGGTGGTGTTGTTCCAGAAATTGCAGCTAGGAGTCATATTGAAAGTATGATACCTGTTATTACTGATGCTTTGTCATCGGCTAAGTGTTCTTGGCAAGATATTGATGCTATTACCGTAACCAATGGTGCGGGCTTAAGTGGTAGTCTCTTAGTTGGTGTTATGACAGCTAGTACTTTAGCGATTTGTTTTAATAAACCACTTTACTCTGTCAATCATGTAGTTGGTCATGTTTATGCTAGTTTTTTAACAGAAACTAATCTAACAGATTATGTAATGCCAGTTTTATCACCTAAATTCCCGCTTTTAGCTATTATCGTTTCTGGAGGACATAGTCAATTGGCAATATTTTATAATCATATAGATTATATCTTGTTAGGACAAACTCGTGATGATGCAATTGGTGAAGCTTTTGATAAAGTAGCTAAAATTCTTGGTCTACCCTACCCCGGTGGTCCTAATATTGCAAAATTGGCAATGCAAGGTAATTTTGAAACTTATCGTATTCCGGAAGCTAAATTAGATAGTTTATATGATTTTTCTTTTTCTGGGCCAAAAACAGCCGTTTTAAGGCTGGCTCAGGCTGAAGTTGGTGAAGACTTTAATTTTCCATCATTTAAGCTTTCTGAACGGCTCTCAGAGCCTCAGAAAGCTAATATTGCAGCTAGTTTTCAATATTGCGCAATTAAAACCATTGTTAGTAAGGCTTTTAAAGCATATAAAAATTATCAGCCAAAATCTGTTGTAATTGCCGGTGGTGTAGCTGCTAATTTAGAATTAAGACGTCAATTATTAAAACTTATTCCTGAATCTGATCTCATTTTTCCTGATATAAAACTTTGTACTGATAACGGCGCTATGATAGCTACCAGGGGTTATTATCAGATCCAGTCTAAGCAATTACCTATAGACCCATACCTAATTGATGTGTCTCCAAATTTAAAAATGTAATATTGTAATTTATCAAATTTCAAGATTAAAGAATGTTATTATAAGAAGTATGAAATTATCGAAAAATTTTGAGTCAAAACAATATGAAGAATTAATCTATGCTTTGTGGGAAAAAAGCGAGGTATTTCGTGCTGATCCACACTCTAAAAAAACTCATTTTTCAATAGCCATGCCACCACCTAACGAAACTGGAACATTAGGAGTTCATCATGCTCTATTTTTAACTCTTCAAGACATTATTGTTCGTCATGCTCGAATGAAAAATTTGGATGTTTTATGGTTACCGGGAACTGACCATGCCGCCCTACCCGTTAACTCTATTATTGAAAAACAATTGGCTGCTGAAGGTTTAACAAAACATCAAATTGGTCGGGAAGAATTTTTATCTCGAACTAGAAAATTTGTTTCTGGTAGTCGAGAAACTATGTTGACTCAAATGCGAGCTGTCGGAATTAGTGCCGATTGGAGTCGTTTACGATATACCTTGGATGATACTTTAGTTCGTGTAGTAAATGAAACTTTTATAGCAATGTATAAACAAGGTGTTATTTATAGAGGTGAGCGAATTGTTAATTGGGATTCTGTTTTAGAGACTACTGTTTCTGATGATGAAGTAGACTACAAAACAGAAATTACTAAACTATATACTCTTAAATTCGGTCCTTTCGAAATTACTACTGCTAGACCAGAAACTAAATTAGGTGATAAATACGTAGTCATGCATCCTGAAGATAAAAGATATGTTAAATATAAGGATGGTGATACTTTTAAAACAGAGTGGATTAACGGAGAAATTACTGCCACAATTATTAAAGATGATGTCGTAGATATGTCGTTTGGTACAGGAGTAATGACAATTACTCCTTGGCACTCTCAAGTAGATTTTGAAATTGCTCAGAGACATAATCTACCAGCAGAACAGATTATTGATTTTCATGGTAGGTTATTACCAATTTGTGAAGAATTTAAGGGTATGACAATTAATGAAGCTCGACCAAAAATAATAGATAAGTTAGCTACTAAGGGTTTAGTTGTGAAAATTGATGATAATTATCAACACAATGTAGCTATTAATTCTCGAGGAGGAGCGATTATTGAGCCTCAGATTAGATTACAGTGGTTTGTTGATGTTAATAAAAAAGCTGTATCTTGGAAAAATAAGATCGTGTCATTCAAGGAAGTTTTAACAGATGTCGTAGTTAATGGAGACATAACCATTATTCCTAAAAGATTTGAGAAAGTATATTTTAATTGGATTAATAACTTAAAAGATTGGTGCATTTCACGTCAAATCTGGTGGGGACATAGAATTCCAGTATGGTATCGAATAGATACCGATGGAAAAGAAGAGGTTTATGTTGGTCTTAAACCACCAATTGATGACAGGGAAGGTTTTAATGATTGGCGACAGGACCCAGATACTCTTGATACTTGGTTTAGTTCGGCATTATGGACTTTTTCTACCCTAATAGATCCAGCTTTAACCGAGAATATGGAATTAAGTTTTAAGGATCTATTAGCAGGTAGTATGGATTTTAAAGTTTATCATCCGACAACTGTTTTGGAAACAGGGTGGGATATTATTTTCTTTTGGGTAGCTAGAATGATTCTCGCTACTACTTTTATGACGGGCCAAGTACCATTTAAGCAAGTTTATCTTCATGGTCTTGTTAGAACAAAAGATGGCAAGAAAATGAGTAAAAGTCGCCCAGAGTCAATCATTAATCCAATAGACGTAATTAATCAATATGGAGCCGATGCTTTAAGGTTATCTTTAATAATGGGGGTCAGTCCTGGTAATGATCAGGTTTTTAGTTATGATAAAGTTCAATCAAGCCGTAATTTTTGCAATAAGTTATGGAATATTGCTCGTTTCGTAGAAGGGATGAACGAGGGTAAAGAAATATCACCAGATTTAAAATTATTAACAGACGCAGATTACTGGATTATTAAAAAAATATCTGATGCTCAAACTTTAATGATTAAACAGTTAGATAAGTATCAATTTTCAGAAGCGTATGATGTTCTATACAGGTTAGTGTGGAATGATTATGCTGATTGGTATGTCGAATTTTCTAAAAATAATACAAATTTGTCGGTTTTAATACTTACTTTACAGGCTATTTTGGCATTAGCTCATCCGTTTGCACCATTTGTTACGGAGACTATTTGGCAAACGTTATCTTTAAAAGACAATTCTATTTTATCCAGCGAAAATTATTTTAAGATGCCTAAAAGCAATCTGTCTAGATACAATAATTTCGAAGAGATTAAGAATATTATTATAGAGGCTAGAGATATTATTCACAAAACAGGTTCTAATGAAACTATACTTTACTATAACAATTCACCAATAATTGTTAATTATCGTCAAGCTATTAAACGATTAACAGGGGTGAGTGATGTTATTGAAGTTCAAGATGGTAGAGGGCTTTATTTGACATCTACTAGCTATCATTGTTGGCTAGATATCGATCAAGCAAGTGCAAGAGCATACATAAGTAAGCTTGATGAAAAAATTAAACATCAACAGTATATTTTAACAATTTTAAACGCTAGACTTAATAACAAAGAATACTTAAGAAAAGCTCCTAAACAGTTAGTTCAAGATAGTCGTTTATTACTGCAAAAAACACAACAATTACTTAATAGCTTAATAGAAGAAGCTGATAAATTTAGAGTCAAATAAATAGTTTTAATTTAAAACTTGCTTAATAGTGTCGACCGAATCTTTTGGATTAGCATAGTCAAACCACATGACATGCCAACCTTTTTTCTCGGCGGAAATTAGATTTGCTTTAGTGTCATCGATTAACAGGATTTTTTGAGGATCAACGAGAGATTTTCTAGTTGCTAAATCAAATATAGCTGGTTCTGGCTTTACACTACCTACTAGAGATGAATCAATAATAGTGTCATATTTTAAATTTGGTATTATTTTTCTCTCGAACAGGGCATTAAGAACGCCAGGAATACTATTAGTTAAAATACCGAAATGATAATTTTGACTGACCCATGTTAGTAATTCATGCATTGGTGTAACTATTTCGACAGCATCTAAATAATAATCTAACCAATTGATTGATTTAGCAGATATGGCTTCGGCTAATGCTTTGTTGAGATCATCTAAAGTATTAATTCCTCTACAACAATTATCGTTATATCGCCAGAAGACAGATTCTACAACGTCGGCAGTGGTATTATAATCTCTAGCAATCATGCTAAAAGATTTTTCGAAAAATTTTACTAAGCATCCGTTAACATCAAAATAAATAAATTCTAAGCCACTTTTTGAAGTTTTATACGTAATATTAGAAACGTTAAAACCCATTAATTCATCTAGACTGATATTGATTGCTTTAGCAATAGCTTGAACTGTAAAAATTGAAGGAGCTTTAATTGCGCCACGTTCGATTTTAGCAAGGGTAGAATAACTTAAGTTAGCTTTAGCGCAAAGTCCTTGTTGAGTTAATCCAGCATGCTGTCGTGCCTTTTGTAGACGTTTTCCTAAAGCACGCTCATCAATAACACTATTTCCACCAACCATAGCCTTATAATATCAGTAAATGATTTAAAATTGAAGATCAAAATGTATAATCGGGCTATTTAAATCTTTAAAATAAATTTTAATATAGTATAGGTCAAAATTGTTGTCATCAGAAATATTAAAGCGAGCATTTGAGCCAGTTGTTTGCCGTCAATGTGACGTTGATTAATAAATTTTGAATAAATAAAACCACAACTAACTAAACCAATTAATAGTGAAATATATATATCATGCATTTAAAATAATTTTAGTTTGTTATTTATAAGTTTCATTTCTTCAGATGATAGTTGTTTTCTGTTTTCTGTTTTTTTATGAAAATCGTCCACCGAGTAAGCTGGGAAAACATGAACATGAGTATGTGGAATTTCAAAACCTTCAATAATGACACCTACACGAGGTGGATGGTAAATTTGAGATATTTTATTAGCTATTTTTTTAACTGTTTTCATGAGACTTAAATAATCAGTTTCTGATAACTGGTTAAATTTTTCAGTAGCTTTTTTAGATATAACTAAAGTATGGCCAGGATTTATTGGTAAAATGTCTAAAATAGCGATAGTTTTACTATCTTCATAAATTTTATAACTAGGAATTTCATTGTCGATAATTTTTTCAAAAACTGTTTTTTGATTTAAATTATTATCAGATTTCATAATTGTAGTATAGTACAAGTGTGGCTTTAGTTTAAAAATTAATTTAATAAAGTTTTCAAAATAGTAAGGCATATAATTTTTTGAAATATGATTATAATTAAAAAATTGTTATCAATAATTATTTCGTGGTTATTAATTATTTTGTTAATTTTCTTGTCATTTAGTTTTTTCTTGTATCAAGATTTGAAAACGCCTAACAAGATTGAGGGTTGGGTATCTAAAAGCGGTTTATACCAACTTGTTATTAATAATTTAACAGAGCAGGGAATGACTAGCTTTAAAGTAGCAGGTCTAAGCAAAAGTGATAAACAATCCTTATCTAGCACGATAGCAAGTACTTTACGTCAAACAATATCTAGGTCTTATTTTAATAAGACAATTGATACTGTCACAAATGCTAATTTCAGATGGCTATCAGGTAATAGTAATCAGCCTAATTTTTCAGTTAGTTTATCACAAATTCAATCTAGTTTTATCCAAAATTTGAGCGTTAATATTCAATCTTCTCCGATTTGCTTATCTCAACCAGGTTATCCAAGTAATGAATGTTTGCCAATAGCTCAAGTTTTTAATTTGAGTGTTGGTAGTATTTCTAAAAATTTCTTGTTGTTAAACCAAGCTAATATTAATCAAAATAATATTAATAATTTTTTAAGTTCATCACATAAGTTATCTACTAAACCTTATTATCAAAGATATAGTTACTTACCATCTGATTACCAGTTAATGCTAAAACTGCCGTTTATTATGGTAGGTTTAGTTGTGGCTTTACTATTATTAAGTCTGTTTATATTTGGTATTAGTTTTCGGTTAATAAAGTTAGTAATCAAAGTAGTATTGAGTTCAACTATAGTTTTACTATTATTAACGTTCTTAAATAATAATTTGCTGAAATGGATTGAAAATCTTTCAGTTATAAAAAACAATCAAGCATCTCAAGTTATAGTAAGTATTATTGGCAGTGCAGGTAAAGATTTGTCGGCTACTAACATAAGCTTTATTAAAGGTTATATTGTATTTGCTGGCTTAATGATTTTATTGTGGATATTAAGAAAAATTATTCCTAAACATAAAAATAAAAATAATAATCATCAATCACCACACCAAGAACCTGATATACAGTTTAAAAATTCTGATCGTAATATTTTAATTCAATAATTTTTTTGGCGGAGAGGGAGGGATTTGAACCCTCGATGGAAAAAATATCCATACTGCATTTCGAGTGCAGCGCACTAGACCAACTATGCGACCTCTCCATTAAAATATTGTAGCAGATAGTATAGTCTGTATTTTATAATATACTTGATAAATTATCATGCTTATGTTATTATACAATCATGAAAGAAACAATAAACAAAGCAGATGAAACGATACGGCATATTTTCGATAATCCAAAATACGATTCTTAAGACGACTTGCTATGATCAATATGGTGATACTAACTGCTTCTAGTGGCCCTGTTAGTATTGTGCAGTCTGAGCAAGGAAATCAAGTATCAGTTCCTTCAACTCATAATGAAGCTATTCCTCCAGTTTCACCTACTAATAAAACAGCAGTTGGATTTAATTCTGATAAATCAAGTCAGAACGTTGACTTACGGGCTATAGGGTTTATTCCTGATAAAGTTGATTCTTCAACTTCACCTACTAATAAAACAGCAGTTGGATTTAATTCTGATAAATCAAGTCAGAACGTTGACTTACGGGCTATAGGGTTTATTCCTGATAAATCAGCTCTTCCACAAACTCATTCATAAATGAAAACTAAATCAGACCATAATTAAGTAATATTAAGTTAATGTATTTGTATTGAGGGTTTATGGTATTTATTTAAATTCATAGTTTAATTTAAAAAAATATACCTTTGATTAGTTAAATGTTTAAATTATGATAATATTAGATCTGTTGATTAGCACCCGTAGCTCAGCTGGATAGAGTGTTGGCTTGCGGAGCCAAAGGTCACAGGTTCGAATCCTGTCGGGTGTACCATTCTGACTAACACGATTATAGACCTCTGTTTTGCAGTTCTAAATAATTAATGATTATAGAAAATAAAGAGAATTTACTTCTTTGAAGTGGTTCGAATCCTGCAAGCACCTACTACTTAAATAGCAACTCATTGGCTGCAACTACAGACTCGGCGATAAACAACTGTAGAGGCATTAAGTTATCTTGAGTCTGTGCAATCTCAAGGTACTTATAGTATGCCCGTCTTCTCTCTTTTAGCACTAAAGGTGGCACAATACCTGTTTGTAGGGCTTGGGCAAGCATCAATAGCCTGCCCACTCTCCCGTTCCCATCACTAAAAGGATGTATCTTTTCGAAGATTGCATGAGTTTCAGACATTTTTTCTATAATCTCTTTTTTTTCAACGTTGACATTGATTTTCATTAGCAGCTTCTGTACTAATTCAGGTATTTTTTGGTAGTTGGCAACCGTAACATGCGCACCCATTATGCGAACCGAATGATTCCGATATACCCCAGCATTTTCTATAATACCATTCATGAGTCTAAGGTGTAGACCTTTTATTAAATCCTCATCAATTACAAAACTTTTGCTTTGTAATTCGCTTAGAAGCCAAACTAGTGCAGCCTTATGATTCCTAGCTTCAGCTTGCTCAACTTGCGTTCTGTTAGTTAGTGTTCTGTTTTCAAAAAGGACTTCTCTCGTGTCGTCAAGCGTCATAGTGCTACCCTCTATAACATTTGTGTGATATGTCAGATAGAGTATGAGATTATCAAAAACTTCCTCGTTTTCAGTGATTTGAGAAATTTTAATATTTAGGTGTTCAACATCTTCTTTCAGTTTTTCAAGATATCCAATATCTAAACTGTCAGCACCTAACACATCAAAATACAGTAGGCGTATAGATTCGAGTGCTTTTTTACGAGGTTTAGATTTGGCATTAACCCATGAGTTGAGAGTTACAAACGAAACGCTTAAATGTTTAGCAAGGTCTTCCTGTGTCCAACCACTTGCGTCTAATATAGCTTTTAGTTGTTTGGAGTGATTCATAACTTTATAAGTATATTAAAACTTTATAAAGTTGTCAATATGTTTCATGAGAGTAAGTTGAGCCAAAACGGTTCTAATCCATCACGGTAGTTAGTGTACTAGACTTGGAAGAGAAGATACTTCAAATGTCTCGTGACACCACAATAGTTAACTCTTGAGGCGGTTCCAAGCGGAAACGGGAAGGCGTACCACACAGAAAATTAGTCTCTAATACCGATATTACCAAGGAAGTTAATGGTGGGGCTATATTTGTAACTTGCGGTATACAGTTTTAGCTATATAAATAGGTTTGGATTTCCTTGATTGCGCTGTACCAACAATTTACAGATTGTGATTGTGTAAGTTCATGAAGGCAAATATTAGTTTTTAATATTAATTATATATAAGATTTATACATTAGATATGAGAAAAGGTAAGTATAGTTGCGATTATAAAGTAATATTAAATATATTGATGAAGAAATTATATCAGTTATATTTAAGGAATACGTGACATAATTACATGAGGAGATAGTAGAAATATGACAAAAATTAATTTACTTTTTTTAATAATTTTTGGTACAGCATTTGGCTATGTTGAAGCGGCAGTAGTTTATTATTTACGAACTTTAATTAATTTTCATACTAATTACGTTATTACTCATTACAAAGTATTACTAAATTTAGGATTTATTACCTTTATTTCACCAGTTCATTCTCTTTTAATAAATAATAATATTACAATAGTTGAATTAGCACGTGAAACAGCTACTATTGTTATGTTAATAGCCGTTGCATTTATAGCAGGTAAAAATGCGAAACAAAGAATAGGAGGTTTTTTGGTTGGTTTTGCTTGCTGGGATATTATGTATTATGTTTTTTTAAAAATTTTGGATAATTGGCCTACATCATTAATGACAAAGGATATTTATTTTCTAATTCCTGTACCATGGATAGGGCCAGTTATAACACCAATAGTAGCATCATTTATTATGCTGATAGTAGGCAGTTGGTTATATTTGCGTAACGATTTAACTTAAATTTTTTTGAGTGAAATAGTTTACTTCGTTAATGATATCAAGTAAAGCCTCAGCTCGAGTTTTATCATCTGTTATAGTTTTTGCGATTGTAAAAGCATCTTTTAATAAATCTTTATTATCACTAGCTTGAATCATCATCATAGTAGTTTTAAATTTTTCTTCTGGAGTCTGATTTAGATGATCAATTAGTGGTGATAATTCTAATAAAGCTTGTTGTTTAATATCTAAAAGTTCATCCGTATTATTTGGAGTTACTAAATCGTTTGAATTATTTGTGTCATCCGTTGATTTATTTTGTGATACGTCATCATCGTTATTGTCGTCATTAGAAAAAATATCTTGATCTTGTTGATCATCTGTTTTGTTAAACATAACCCCACCTCTCTTTAAAATTATATAAATCAAAATCTACTACTATAAAACTATAACAAAATAGAGTACTTTAGTACAACTAAAATAGACAAGTTCAATATAAGGTTTAATTGGTATAATAAAATGATTGTGTTAAATCAGTATTTTAAATTATTTCGAGTTTATTTATATTTGACTGTAGTAGCTATTTGTTTTTTTCTATTTGGTAATTTTTATTATCATTTAGGTAATTATTATTATTTGCTTTGGAATTTATTTTTAGCTTGGATACCATTAATTATTGCATTTTATTTAAAAAAAATTTTGACTAAAAAATTACTTTCTTCTTGGGAATCAATGATTATTGGACTCATTTGGTTAATTTTTATACCAAACAGTTTTTATTTATTAAGTGATTATATTCATTTGCAAACAGCAAACAGCAACAGTATATTATTTAATAGTTTATTATTTACTATAATTATTTTTACAGGAGTTTTTATGGGTTTTAGTAGTATAGCTTTAATAACCTCAGAGATTAGAAAAAGATTCTCTAAGATTATTTATTTTACAGTAGTTGAAGCTATTTTCTTAATTTCTAGTTTTGGAATTTATATTGGCCGAGATCTTAGATGGAATAGCTGGGATATAGTTATTAACCCAGCTGGATTATTTTTAGATGTTTTTCATCGATTGACTACTTTTTCCCGTTATCCTTCAATGTTAATACTAGTTATTTCTTATTTTATAATTTTAACTTCTTTATATGTTGGTTTTAATAAGATTGTAAAGATAACAGATAAAATAGTTCAATTTTAAATTATTGATATAATAACAAAATGAAAACCGATCTTGAAAAAATTATTTCTGGTTTAATATATAAAAAATATCATCAAACTTTTGAAGTTGAAATATTTCGCCCAAATATTAAATTTGGAGATTTTTCAACTAATATTGCAATAAAGTTAGCTAAGATTACTAATGAAGTTCCGATTACTTTAGCTAATGAAATAGCTGATGAATTGCGTATAAAGTACACTGATATTTTCAAAACTATCAATGTAGCTGGTCCAGGATTTTTAAACTTTATTATGCTTGATAATTTTTTATTATCAGCTAATAGTTTTGAGTTTAATATTCCTGAACTGTTTAATAAAAATATTGTTATCGAGACTAATAACCCTAATCCTTTTAAATTAATGCATATTGGGCATGCTTTAAATGCTATTGTTGGTGATAGTTTGGCCAATTTACTAGAAATTGGTGGTGCTAAAGTACATCGAGTTAGTTATCACGGTGATATTGGTAGCCATGTTGGTAAAATTATGTGGGCTATTTTAGATGAGATTGATAATGACCCTAATAACTTAAATAAAATTGATTTTAACAAAAGAGGTAATTTTTTATCTGATATGTACGTAAAAGGCGTAAAGGCTTATGAAAACAATCAAGACACTAAACAAGCCATAGATATCTTAACAGATCAATCTTATAAATTAGATGATCCAATATACAAAGAAGTCTATTTAACTTGCCGTAATTGGAGTTTTGATCAGATAGATAAAATTTTACAATCTCTTGGTTCTAAAGTGGTTGAGAGAAGATACTTAGAAAGCGAAGTAGAAAAAACAGGAGTAAAAATAGTTAAAAATTATATTAATAAATATTTTTTTCTTAGTAATGGAGCTATAATATTTAGAGGAGAAGATTATGGTTTATTTACAACGGTTTTTGTGTCTTCTTCTGGTCGAGGATTATATGCAGCTAGAGATCTTGGATTAATTGATTTAAAACAAAAAGATTTTCATCCGGATCAAAGTTTTATTATAACAGCATCAGAGCAAAAAGATTATTTTAAAGTTGTTACTAAAGTTAGTGAACTATGTCAGATTGAAAATAAAAATGAAACCAAAAACATTACTACAGGAATTGTTAAATTAACTACTGGCAAAATGAGTTCTAGACATGGAGATGTGATAGATATTAATTGGTTAATTGATGAAGTAATATTAGAACTTAAAAAATATAATAATCTGGTTTCTAGTGATTTAGTCATTGGAACAATTAGATATCAATTTTTAAAAGTTAAGCTTGGTAGTGATATTGTTTTTGATATTAAACAAGCGATTAGTTTACAAGGAAATAGTGGTCCTTATTTGATGTATGCATACGTTAGAGCTAATTCAATTATCAATAAATTAGATAAAACAGATAACATAAAAATTAATGATTATAGTTTTGAAGATAATGAACGTAATTTACTGATTAAATTGTCAGATTTTAAAGATGTAATGAATCGAAGTATATCTCAATTAAAACCACACTATCTTTGCAATTATCTTTATGAATTATCTCAAGAGTTTAATCGTTTTTATGAGAATAATAAAGTAATTGGTACAAACAGAGAAGTGGTTAGGCTATATTTAGTAAAATTATACGCTCAAGTTCTTAAAACTGGTTTATCTAGTCTTGGTATTAATACTCCTGATAAAATGTAGTTAATTTTAAAAATTTTACCTAAGAATTAGTGTAATTTTTCCCCCAGATAGCCATTTGTCTTAAAATAGGTAAAAGATCGTAACCTTTTTGAGTGAGAGTATATTCATTTCGATTATTTGTTTGGTTAATAAAAGATTTTTTAATTATTCCTTCTAGCTCTAATTGATCTAATCGTTGACTTAATATTCGAGGGTTAATTTCTGGAATAGATTTTTCAAGTTGACAGAATCGTTGGGGGCCATTAAATAAATCACGTAGTATCAAAGCTGTCCATTTATTACCTATAATTTTCATAGCTTGAGCGATACAACCAATCGTTGATTCTATTTTATGAGAGGAAGATATAATTGTTGACATAATCTTTAATTTACTTTACAAAGTATAGCATATTTGATATCATTAAAAAACTGGAATTAAAAAATATTGATAATAAATAAGGAGTAAAAATGAAGTTAGCAATTATAATTGGTACTACGAGACAAGGTCGTCAAAGTGATAAGGTAGCTAAATGGGTAGAATTATCAGCTAAAGCAATAGATATACAGGCCGAGATAGTAGATCTTAAGGACTACCCAATGCCATTTTTTAACGAAGCAATCTCGCCACGTTATAATCCGAATCGAATAATTGATCCAGCAGTTAAGTTATGGTTGGATAAGATTGCTAGTTTTGATGCATATGTTTTTGTAACGCCTGAATATAATCATTCAATTCCGGGTGTTTTAAAAAATGCGATTGATTATTTGACTGTCGAATTAGTACACAAACCATCAGCTGTAGTATCACACGGTAGTGTAGGTGGTGTTAGGGCTGCCACTGATTTGAAAGAAATACTTTCTGAAAGTCAATCGGTTGTTATTCCTAAAACAGCAACCTTAATGAATGTTGGTATGACAAATGCTGTTGATGAAAATGGACAATTATCAGCCGAATTGTTGGCTAATCCTTATGGACCAAAAATTCATCTTGATAATTTGCTAAAAGAACTTATTTGGTACTCGGATGCATTATCGGCAGCTAGATAGTTTAGATTTTTAAATATAAATACTATAATGATTTGTAATGATAAGCGATACAAAGCCATCTAAGCTGTTGTGGCTTGATCTTGAAATGACTGGTCTTAATCCGATTGAAGATTTAATTTTGGAAGTTGCTGTTATTATTACGGATTATAATTTTAGTGAAATAACTGAATATACTGCTAAAGTTAAAAATAAAACAGATGAATTATTAAAACAATTTAATAATAACAACTGGTGGCAAGATTACCCTGATAATAAAAAGATATTTTTAGAAGAATCTGTCAAAGGGAAGAGTTTAGACCAAATAGAAACTGAATTACTGGAAGTTATTAACCAGACGGCAAATGATGAAACTATTTATTTAGCAGGTAATAGTATCCATTCAGATCGCAAATTTATCGTTCGTTATTTACCAAAACTAGATCAAAGGTTACATTATCGGATGCTTGACGTTAGTTCTTTTAAAATATTAATGAGCGGGAAATATCAAGTTGAATTTTCAAAGATCAATAATCACCGAGCAATTTTAGATGTTAAAGATTCGATTAATGAACTTAAATATTATTTAGACTGGTTGTTAGTTCATAAAAATGATTAATCCAATAAACGTTACAGATTTAAAAAAAACAATCTTAACACTAGACAAAGTTACTGTTAAATACCCGTTTTCTAAAAAACAATCTGTTTTTTATTATAAAGAAGAGATGTTTGCTATTGTTAATGATGAAAAATTGCCGTTTAAAATAAGTTTACGTTGTGATTGGCGGTTAAGTAATTTATTAAAATCTAAATATGAAGAAGTTTTACCTGGTGTTAAGCTTGATGAAAAAAAATGGATCACAATTTTATTAACAGGTCAGCTAGAATATTCTGAAATTAAAGATTTAATCAGACACGCTTATGAATTAGTAGCTGGTTAACTTTTTAATAGCTTTACTAATAAAAGGACTTCTTTATAGTCAGAATTTAGCATATTCCGACCGTGTTTACCAGATGATAATTTATAGGCATTAGATAAACTATTTAAATAAGAATTTAGATTATTCTGTAAGGCTTGTTGGTAATTATTAGTAAAATTATTATTTTGATAATCGCTCTTTAGTTGATTATCAAGCGATAAATTAATTTCAGAATTAATTTGAGCTTGGTTAATATTATAACCATTTAATTTTAAATATAATTCTGTTGCGGTTTGTTGAGATATAATAGATAAATTTGTTGTGATTGTAGCGTTAGTTAAGTTATTAGGTAATGTAAGATTACCGAATGTACCATTATTAACTTCACTAGTTAAGTGAATTATTTCTTGTTGATTTGCTAGAACTTTATTATACGATGTGATATTAATGATGTTTGGTCCTGCTAGTAAGTTTTTTATAATGACCAGCAAAATCGTTACAATGAGTAGTAAAACCACTAATATTAACAAAAATGATTTCTTATCTTTAAAATTAATTATTGATTTTTTAGATGATTTACTGTTAAGAATAAAATCATATGGATTTGATTCGGTTGGTGGTGTATTGTTTGGTTCCATTTAAATATTTAACCATAAATATTTATTTAAACTTAATTATTTTTTTAATAATTTTAAAAACTAATGTAGATTATCTTTCAATAGCTATTATACTTAACTTATATGGATATTGTTGAAGAAATAAAATCCCGACTTAATATTGAAGATGTTGTTGGTGAATATATTGTTTTAAAAAGAGCTGGTCGTAATTGGCGGGGGTTAAGTCCTTTCACGCATGAAAAATCTCCTAGTTTTATTGTTAGTCCAGAAAAACAAATATGGCATGATTTTAGTTCTGGTAAAGGTGGTGATATTTTTAGTTTTATTATGGAAATGGAAGGTATAGATTTTAAGGGTTCCTTAGAAGTACTTGCTAGAAAGGCTGGCCTTGAAGAAAAGTTATTAAATACCCGAAATATAACTCGTAAGTCTTCAATTAATAAAGAACGACTATATGAAATACTTGAATTAGCTACCAAATTTTATCAGGTTCAATTTAAAAATAATCAAATGGCTTTAAATTATGTTTTCAAAATTAGAAAATATACTAAAGAAACAGCCTTACTATGGCGATTTGGTTATTCACCAATTAATGGTAATGAATTATCACAGTTTTTGTTAAAGAAGGGTTATCAACTTCAAGAAATAAAACAAACTGGTTTAGTAGTGGCCGGTTATAAGGGAGATAATGATATGTTTCATCATCGTTTGATGATCCCGTTACAAGACGATAAAGGTAGAGTGATTGGTTTTACAGCTCGTATACTAGATGATAATCCTAAATTACCCAAATATATTAACACTCCTCAGACAATACTATACGATAAAAGTCGTCATGTTTTTGGATTACATTTTGCTAAAAATGCTATCAGAAAACATGGCTTTGCTGTACTGGTGGAGGGTAATTTGGATGTTATAAGCTCTCATCAGGGTGGTATTTTAAATGTAGTTGCAACTGCTGGAACAGCTTTAACCACCTATCATTTAAAAACATTAGCTAGGTTTACCACTGATATTAGACTTAGTTTTGATGCTGATCAAGCAGGAATTAATGCTAGTGAAAGAGCTATTGCTATCGCCAGTAATGCCGGGGTTAATCTTAGTATAGTTAATTTAATTAGTGGTAAAGACCCTGATGAATTAATTAAAAATGATAAAGAAAAATGGTTACAGTCAATTAATAATAATATTTATGTGGTGGATTGGTTAATTAATCGTTATCAAAAAATATATGATTTAAATTCGGCTGAAGGTAAAAAAAAATTTACTGATGTTTTGTTACCGGTCATAAAAAATTTAAAAGATGAGGTGGAAAAAGAACATTATCTTGTTAAAATATCTGAAATTATTCAAATTGACCGACAAGCTTTAGATAAAAAAAGTGCTAATTATAGTAATGTTAATCCTATATTAAAAAAAATTAAAAAAAACAATGAAGTAATTAATAGAGATGTTCAGGAATTATCAAAAATTGAAGATAATTTTTTATGTTTGATGCTTATGAGACCAACTTTGAGAGATTTAATGCAGTCTATGAAACAAGCAATGTTTTATAAAAAAGAGTCTATTAATTTGTTTAAATTTTTAAGAAAAAACTTAAGTTTTGCTTTAAATAATTTAACTACCGATGCATCTCTTTTTTCTCAGATAGATATTTCTCAAAATTATGTTAAAATAGAACTATTATTATATGAAGAACTTTATTCTAAAATTGATTTAAATGATTTATTTTATGAAGCAAGTTTTTTAAGACTTAGATTGGTCGAATATTATGTCAAAATTGAAAAAGAAAAAATAAAAAAAGAATTTTCTTCCGCGTCAGAAGATGAGGTTGTTAATATTCTCTCCAGAGTAAATAAATTAAATGCATTATTAAATCGATTTAAAGGAGCAAATATCAATGGGTAGAAAGCCAAAAAAACAAGTTGATTCAACTATTAATCAAAATTCACCTTCAACAATGACTAAGGAACAGTTGCTGATTAAAGCTAAAAAAGATGGTCATATTTCACAAAAAATCATATCTGATGTTATACCAGATATTCCTGAAAATGCTGAAACATTGGATAGTTTATTTACAGAATTAGCTGATGCTAATGTTGAAATAACGACGTCTGATCCACCAGATAATAGTCATTTTTCTGATGAATGGATTATTGATGATAATGAAGATGATTTAGTAACCGAAGACACTGGTATTTACTTAGATGATGATATAGCCGATGATTCAGTGAGACTTTATTTAAGAGAAATTGGTAAGATTCCTTTATTAACTTCTGATCAAGAATTGTCTTTAGCTCAACGAGTAGTTAAGGGTGAAAGAAAAGCGAAAGATGAAATGGCAGAAGCTAATATGAGATTGGTGGTTAGTATTGCCAAACGTTATGTTGGTCGAGGACTTGATTTATTAGATTTGATTCAGGAAGGTAATACTGGATTGTTAAGAGCAGTTGAAAAATTTGATCCCGATAAAGGATTTAAATTTTCGACTTATGCAACTTGGTGGATTCGTCAAGCTATAACTCGTGCTATAGCTGATCAAGCACGTACAATTAGGATACCGGTGCATATGTTTGAAACAATTAATAAACTTTTAAGAACTCAACGTCGTTTAACTCAGGAATTGAATCGTGAGCCTAGTAATGAAGAAATCGCTAAAGCAATGGAACTTGATGTTGATAAAGTTGAACACATAATGAAAATAAAACAAGATATTACTTCACTAGATGCTTCAATTCGTGATGATGAAGAAGATTCTGTGTTATCGGATTTTATTGAAGATGAAGATACAATTAGTCCAGAAGAATCTGCGACTGGTCAATTATTAAAAGAGCAAGTTAAAGATATGTTATCTGCTTTAACTGATCGCGAACAAAAAATTATTAAATTACGGTTTGGTCTTGAAGACGGCAAGAGTCATACTTTAGAGGAAGTTGGTCAAGAATTTAGTGTAACAAGAGAAAGAATTAGACAAATTGAAGCTAAAGCTCTAGCTAAACTACGTAAACACCGTGATGCTAAAAAATTACATGATTATATTAGTTAATGAATTCTAAAAGTTGGTTAATCGGTATTAGTGGTACTAATGGTGCTGGTAAAGATACGGTGTCAGAAATGATATCAACTATTTTTAATTTTCAATTTATTTCAGTCACTTCAATTTTAAGAGATGAAGCAAGTCGAAGGGGATTAACAATTGATAGGAGTAATACAAGATTAATTAGCGGCGAATGGCGTAAAAAATATGGGCCAACTGTTTTAGTTGATCGTGCTATTGAAGATTATTTAAAACATAAAAATGACTTTAATGGATTAGTTGTTTCTTCTATTCGTAATTCCTCAGAAGCTATTAAGATACATGAATTGAAGGGCTTGATAATTTGGGTAGACGCTAATCCAAGATTTCGATATGATCGTATTCAGGCTAATTTGGTTAATCGGTCTAGAATAGCAAATGATAAAATATCTTATCAAAAATTTTTGGCCGATGAGAAGGAAGAAATGCAATTATCCGCTAATAATACTACTTTAGATATGATTAATGTTAAAAATCAAGCTGATATTATCATTATTAATGAATATTCACGTAATCATTTAAAGTTAGAATTAACTAAATTTTTATCTCAAAATTAACAATACTTGGCTAAGAACGCTATACTATATTGATAGATGGTAGCAGATACTAATAAAAGATTGGTTATTATTGACGGTAAAAGTGTTTTTTATCGAGGTTATTATGCTATGCCAAATTTGTCTAATAAAGAGGGTTTAGCAACTGGTGGTGTTTATGGTTTTGCGAGTATGGCATTAGAGATTATGAAACGACTGAAACCGGATTATGTTGTGGTAGCATGGGATAAATCTAAAACTAATATTCGTAAAAGACGTCAAATGTATGCTGAATATAAAGCTAATAGAAAACCTGCTCCAGCTGATTTTTATCTTCAACTACCATTATTAAAAGATTTACTAAAAGCTTTTGGCTGGCCGCTTTATGAATTTGATGACTATGAGGCTGATGATATTATGGGTAGTTTAGCTGTTCAAGCAAGTAAATTATCAATTGAAACTTATTTAGTTACATCAGATCTAGACATGCTACAGTTAATCGGACCTAAGGTTCATATATATATATTAAAAACAGGTTTAAGTAATATTGAACAGTACTCATCTGAAACTTTTTATACTAAATATGGTTTAGATGTGCACCAGTTTTTAGACTTAAAAGCTTTAAAAGGAGATAGTTCTGATAATATTCCTGGTGTTGCTGGGATCGGTGAAAAAACCGCTATTGATCTTTTAAAACAATTTAAAACTCTTGATAATATTTATGATAATCTTACCTTAATTAAAGATTCGATAGCCAATAAATTAATCAGTGGTAAAGATATGGCTTATTTAAGTAAAGATTTAGCTCGAATATGGCTTGATGCGCCTGTTAAGTTTAATCCAAAAGAGGGAACAGTTTTAAATGCTAATAAAGACGAAATATTAAAATTATTACAAAAATATGAATTTAAAAGTTTAATTAAACCAACAAGTGAAGTATTTAATATAAATGTCTTAAATCAAACGTCAAACTTAATTTGGAAAATTGATTTGCCTGAAACAGTAGTAGTTACTAAATCTAATCAATTAACTAAAGATATAAAACTAACTGGATTAGTTTATATTTATATCAGATTTAGCGATAAGTATAGTATTAACCCTAACGTTGTTTTGATATCTGATGGATTGAGAGGCTATGCTTTTGATATTAATAAGCTCGGTCAAAAATATTTTATTGAATGGTTTATTCGTCAAAAATTCTTAATTAATGGCTTAGTTGGGTTTGATGTTAAACGAATTATTAAACTGTTGTTAAATTACAAAACTCTAATTCCAATCATCAAGCATGATATTTTAATAGGTTCGTTTTTAATTAATCCTTTAATTAAGGATCAATCATTAACTGGTTTGGCAACTGAATATTTGGATTATACTGGTTCATCGTATGAAGAATTGGATGATAATGAATTTATTATGAGAGCTGCTGAGATTTTAGGAATTATTAATAATATTTATAAAAAACAGCTAGCATTAATTGTTAAAACTCCGAAATTTTTAGAATTAATTATGAATTTTGAACTTCCTGTTATTCCAATTTTAGCCAATATGGAATTTAGAGGAATAAAATTGAACACTAATTATTTAAATGATTTTAACGAAGAAATAAATGACGAAATTTTACGATTAAAACAAACTATTTTTGGCTATGCTAACGAAGAATTTAATATAGCTAGCCCAAGACAGTTATCAAAAGTCTTATTTGATTCATTAAAATTATCAACAGTCGGGATTAAAAAAGGTAAGAATGATTATTCAACAGATTCTTCACAACTAGAAAAACTATATGATAAACATCCGATAATTAAATTTATTATTCAGTTCCGAGAACTTATAAAACTAAAAAACACATATTTGGATGTTTTACCTAAAATGGTTGATAGTAGCAATGTATTACATACCACTTTTAATTTAACAATGACTCAGACTGGTAGATTATCAAGTAGTGATCCAAATCTTCAAAATATACCTATTAAAACTGATCTTGGTCGAAGGATTAGAACTGCTTTTATCGCCAGAGAAGGTTATAAATTAATTTCTGCTGATTATTCTCAGTTTGAGCTTAGAATTGCTGCTGTTTTAGCCAAAGATCAAGAATTAATTGATTTATTTAATGAGGAAGATTTAGATATTCACACAGCTACAGCATCATCAATTTATAATATTTCGCCTGATAAAGTAACAAAAGCAATGAGACGAGTTGCTAAGGCTGTAAATTTTGGTATTTTGTATGGTATGAGTCCTCATGGTCTTGTTGGAGCTATTAATATACCTTATATCGAAGCAGTTGATTTTATTGAAAAATACAAAACTATTAGAAAACCACTTTTTGATTATATGGCTGAAACCATGGAATCGGCTCGTAGATTGGGATATGTTGAAACAATGTTTGGTAGACGTAGACCTATGATTGATATTAATTCGAGTAATTTTATTATAAGACAAGCTGCTGAGAGAGCCGCAATTAATATGCCAATTCAGGGTACAGAGGCAGATTTAATGAAAATGGCAATGATAAAAGTAGATCAGACAATAAAAGACTCTAAAAAAGATTGCCATATCTTATTACAAATTCATGATTCAATGTTGATAGAATGTAAAGAAGTTGAAACAGATAAGTTCATAGTAATTTTGAAGAATGTTATGGAAAATGTTATTTCTTTCCCTGTAAAGTTAAAGGTAGATATTACAACCGGTAATAATTGGGGTGAATTATAATAAGTATGGTATTAACTACTTTGTTTGCAAAAAACACCAATTAATGTTAATATTTACATACGTATGACTAGGTATTTGTTAGGATTTATTTTTGCTTTGATATTAATAATCTTGGTGGTTATTTTATTATTAACTGGTGTTAATAAATCCGGTATTAGTTATGGACAGCAAATTAATAAATTCGCTAAATATTCAACCTCATCTGCTGAAAGCGAACTAATTATTAATGGTCCAATTGTTGCTAGTACTAAGCATAATGAGGTTATTATTAGGGTTTCTAAGTTTGATGTTAACCTTATTGCTATCTCTGGTTATAATAACAACATTATTATTAATAAAACTTATTTAAATAGTCAAAATAGTTATAATGCTTTTTTGAGAGCTTTAGCTATTAATGGTTTTAATCTTTCAAATTCTTCAGCTACAACTTTAACGAGTCCAGTAGGCTTATGTTCTGGTGGAGATACGTATGAATTTAAGATGAAGTTATATTCTAAAAATATAGTTAATTCTTGGCAAACAAATTGTTATAATGTAGCACATACTTTTAATGGTAATTTTAATGCTACTGTTAGTCTGTTTCAAGCTCAGGTACCTAATTATTATTCAGATGTTAGTAATTTGAATTTATAAAGTTAAAGAACTCTAAAAATTAACTTATAATTTTTTAAGTCGCATCTTTTAATAATATCTAATTGTCTCATTTTTAAAGTATTAGCTAAAGGTGCACTAGCTACACTAACGATAAAAGTTTTATCAGATATTTTGATATTTGCTTCATAATTAAAATTTTTAAAAATGTAATCTTTAATAGCTATTATTGAAGATGGTTCATCGAATTGTCGTGTTTGAAGGATAGATTTAATTGATTCCATAATATTTTTTAATCTTAATCTTAAGTATAATAATATCATGCCAGAGTTACCTGAAGTAGAAACAATTAAATTAGGACTAGAAAAATTATTAATAGGTAAAATAATTATTAAAGTGATTGTCAGTGATAATAGTTTAAAGAGTTTTCCTAATAATCAGTTTGATGTAAATAAGTTTATGTTAAATGCACGTATTGTTGCGTTACGACGTCGAGCTAAAATATTAATTATTGAATTATCCACCGCTTATTCGTTAGTAATTCATTTAAAAATGACTGGTCAATTAGTTTTTGTAGACGGTAAATATCGCTTTGGTGCTGGTCATCCTAATGATTCTTTGGTTAACAGGTTACCAGATAATTCAACACGAATTAGTATTAAATTTAAAGACGAGGGAGTGCTTTATTTTAATGATCAAAGAAAATTTGGTTGGATTAAATTACTACCAACGACTATATTAAACGATAAAGATTTTTTTAGACATCATGGACCTGAGCCACTTCAGAAAAATTTTACAAGTTACGTTTTTAAAAATAGACTTTTAAAACATAAAAATACTATGCTTAAAGCTGCTTTGTTAAATCAATCAATTATTGCTGGTATTGGTAATATTTATGCTGACGAAAGCTTATGGTTAGCTAAATTGCATCCAAAGAGTGTAATAAGTAATTTAAACGATAAAGATTTTGTTAGATTACACAGAGCTATTTTAGAAGTTTTAAATTTGAGTCTTAGAGCTGGTGGGTCAACAGATAAAAATTATGTCGATGCCTATGGTAATAAAGGTAATTATTTAAAATTTGCTAATGTTTTTCGTCGAGAAGGACAATTATGTCCACAGTGCGGTGAGCCAATTATTAAAATTAGGGTAGCCTCAAGAGGGACTCATATTTGTTTAAATTGTCAGATATTAAAATAATTTTTAAATTTTATTGGTAAAATAGAATTATGATAACTACTTTAGTTGGTGAGAATAGTTTTGCCCGTAATTTATATTTGACTAATAAAATAAATCAAGATAAATCGAAATATGGCCAATATTCGGTTGAAGTTATAGAACTTGATAATTGCGATTCTTTATTAATTCAGGAAAAATTATTTAGTTCGAGTTTATTTACTGAGCATGTGTTATATGTTTTTTTAATTAATGATTTAAATATTGAAATAGATAATTTTTTAAAAACAATTTTAAACAGTGATTATTTAGTCGCTGATATTATATTAAATTTCACCGTACTTGATAATAAAACAAGTTTAGCCAGATTACTGAAATCAAAAACTACAGTTATGGAATTTAAGAGTTTAGCTAAATATCAGTTAAAAAAATGGTTAATTGATTATGTTCATGAATTTAGTGGTCATATTGACTCAGAAAGTGCTGATTATTTAATTGATAATTTTTCATCAGACCAATTAATGTTATCAAATGAAATTAAAAAGTTATTATTATATGATGCCGATATTAAGATAGAGAATATTAAGCTACTTTCGAATTTATCATTTGATCGTAATATTTTTGATTTAATTGACGCAATGTTTAGTAAAAAACCAGCGTTAGCGTTGTCAATTTATCGTTCTTTAAGGCAACAAAACGAGCCAGCACTTAAAATTATTTCAACTATTAGTTGGTCACTTGCTAATATCAGTTTAGTTAAATTAGCAACAAATAAATCACTTGATGAGTTAGCTAAAGAATCTGGTTTGAAGTACCAAAGCTTAGTCTCTAGTAAGAAAATGGCATCCATGATTAGCTTCATTCAGCTTAAAAGAATAATTAATAATCTTACGTTAATTGATTATCAATCAAAAAAGTTATTTATTGATATCGATAAGTCGATGGAGATTTTTTTTCTTGATTTGACTTAATATAAAAGTAAATTATTTGACTGTTTTTTTACTTTTTAATTTAGGGCTAGTTTTTTTGACTGTTTTTTTACTTGAAGAGACTGTTTTTGTTTGAGCCTTAGCCGTTTTAGCTGCTCGTTTTTTTAAACGATTGGCTTTATTTTTATGGATAACATTCTTTTTTGAGGCTTTATCAATAGCACTTTGTAATTGAGTTTGAGTCTTTTTAACTGATTTACTGTTTGTTTTGAGAGCAGATTGAAAGTTTTTGAGTGCAGATTTTAAAGATCTTTTGGTTTTACTGTTACGAACAGCAGCTTTATGAGCTGTTTTAACTCTTTTTTTAGCTGATTTAATAATTGGCATATTATTCCTTCATTTTATAATCTTTATGTTAACTATATAGCTGAAATTATAGATTGTAAAGTACTTATGTTTTTATATAAAAGATTATGCTTGTAATTTGTTCCAATTATTTGATTGTATGAAACTGAATGAAAACAATGCCTCAATATATGGTAACATTGAATTTAACAGTATCTCTAAAATTTGCCTCAAACGAGCTAGTTGTTCGTCCCTGATAAGATGTAAACTTTCTCCACATACTACATTCATCATAAAAATTTAGATTGCTAGATTTCGACAAATTATGTTAAAATGAAAACTTAGTATGCACATACTAGAAAATATAGATGAAGCAGATAAGCGACCTGAGGTCGCTTTTTTAATACCGTCAGAATCTACTATAACCAATGCATTTAATTTTTCTGAATATTACTGGAAATCCCGACAAGAATTAATGAGTGAGGGATATGGTGTTGTTATCCAGCAATTTCAATATGAATATCAAGATCTCCAAACACTACCATCCATCGATACTTTAATATTTGATGCAACTAGGCAAAGTGAAGATATTTATTTATGGCAATTAAGTCGATCTAATAATGATGCAAGAATAATTTGGCAGATATTTATCAATAAAGAAGCGATTGAAGGAAGGTGTTATAAAATTAATTATCAAGGACGATTAGTCGGTACAGAATATATAAAAGACCAAGTTGAACTAAGGCAATTGTGGAGTTCGTTTATAGAAATAATAAACAGAGACGTGACTATTGAATATGAAAATAAAAAACGTAAAGACAAACAGTTGGCGATAGATAACTTATTAACATTTGAGCATACAAGAAGAATGTTAGTTGAATGCCCGACTTTTAAAAATGGTGTATTCGAAATCGAATATAGAGATCTTGAAGTGTTTAATGAAAAATATAAGAAACAACACGAACGACTCTTAGAAAATGTACGTAGGATTGGGTTTACTGCACTTCAGCCATTTACTCTATCATAAATATACTAGTGGGGTGTAATTCCCGGCTTTTATTTGTAGAGTAAGTAATTTTGATTGTCGTTCTTCTAAAACTTTCCTTCAACGGACCATCTCGTCTGTAATAAGGTGTAAACTTTTCTCACTTGCTGCACTAAACATAAGAATTATGAATAGATTTTTGATGAACTGTATCATTATTATTATGTACAAATGTCATTATTTATGATAGAGTTAAATTATTAAAACTAAAATAAAAAAATGAATAATCAAAGAACAGAATTAATTGAAAAAATCCGATCTGCTAATAATATTTTAGTAACTGTTAGTAAAAATCCATCAGTTGATCAATTAGCTAGTTGTATTGGACTTACATTATTAATTAATAAATTAAATAAACACGGTACAGCTGTTTTTAGTGGTGTTATACCGTCAACTTTAGATTTTTTACAACCAGATGAAACAATTGAAAAAAACACGGATAGCTTAAGGGATTTTATTATTGCTTTAGATAAAAATAAGGCAGACAAATTGCGCTATAAACAAGAAAATGACCAAGTAAAGATTTATATTACACCTTATAAAACATCGATTAATGAATCTGATTTAGAATTTTCAAAAGGTGATTTTAATGTTGAAATGGTTATAGCCTTAGGTGTTAGTTTAAAAGAAGATTTAGATCAGGCTATTACTTCTCATGGTAGAATTTTACATGATGCAACTGTTGCAACTATCAGCGTTTTCAATACTAGTGATCTTGGTACAATTAATTTTGTTAATAATGAGAGTAGTAGTCTAAGTGAGCTAATTACTGAGCTATCTTTTGAATTAGGGGAAAATTTATTAGATAATCAAATTGCTACTGCTCTATTAACTGGTATCGTAGCATCGACAGATAGGTTTAGTAATGACAAAACTACATCAAATACATTATCTATCGGGTCGAAATTAATGGCAGCTGGAGCTAATCAACAATTAGTAGTTAATAAATTATCTCAAAATCAAAATAATACTGAATCCGTATCTAAACAAGAAAAACAAGATAATAAACCAGATGATAAAAATAAACCCAATGATAATTCGTCTAATTTTGGTGATTTATCAATTCAACATAATGAAGATAGTAAAACATCAATTAATAATCCTTCAAAAAGTAATAGTGACATAGTAGCTAACTTAGAAGAAGCTAATGAAATTGGAAGTAAATCGGATATTGATTTATTTTCAGTTACATCTAAATCAAAAACTGATTTACCAACAGCTAAATTCATGACTGAACCACCAGCTATTAATAATCCTATTACGGCTAATGCTAGCCCTGAATCTTTAGATCCATCAATAGATCCTTTGAGTGGAAATTATTTAAGCAGTCTTTCTACACCATCAACCGACGTAGATATGACTTTACCTCCAGTAATTAATACTGAAACTAATGAAGGTCAAACTTTAACAACAAATAATGTATTACCAATTTCTTCTTCTGAAAATGATAATTCTCCTCAAAATAAAATTGATGAAGCCCGAGACGAAGTATCAAAAGCACTACTTGATGATAAAAGTGAACAACGTTTAGAACCTATTAAAGCTTTAAATGCAAAACCTTTGGTTGAATTGTCACATATAGAATCCGATAAAAATGATAGTGAAATAAGTATTGATCAAAATACTGGAGAAGTAATAGCTAAATCAGAAGTTAAAGATGACGGAGTAAAACCTCATGAACTCAGAATTGAACCATTACATGATTTAACAAAAAAGAATTTACTTTCTGATGAAAATTTGACGGATATTAATGATAATTCTCCTCCGCCTGTTCCACCACCTATTCCAATGCAATTTAATACTAATCCATAAAATTGTTGATCTATGTATGAGGGTGTATTACTGGTCGATAAACCAGTTAATTGGACGTCATTTGATGTTGTTGGTTATTTAAGGGGTTTAATCGCCAAATCACTTAATGTTAAAAGTCGTTTTATTAAAGTAGGTCATGCTGGAACTCTAGATCCGTTTGCTACAGGTTTACTCATCATCTTAGTTGGAAAAAGTTATACTAAAAAATCATCTGATTTATTAAAATATGATAAGACATATCAGGTTGTTATGCGGTTGGGTCAAAAAAGTAGTACGGGTGATACTGAGGGTATTATTAAAAATATTTCATCTAATCGACCAACTGAAGATAAAATTATTCAAACTTTTTCTCTATTTGAGGGAAAAATTAAACAATTACCGCCAATTTATTCAGCTATTAAAATTAATGGACAAAGAGCTTATAAAATAGCTAGAGCTGGGGCTATTCCTGATATGCCTGTAAAGAATATTCAAATTTATAATCTTGATTTACAAGAATATAATTATCCGTATGTTAATTTTATAACTAACGTATCTTCTGGAACCTATATTAGGTCGTTAGTTTCTGATATCGGAGATAGATTAAAAACCGGAGCTTATACTAAAGAACTTCGCAGAACTAAAATAGGTGATTATGATATAAAAGATGCTATTAAACTTGAAGATCTTAATATATTGAATATACAGAGTAATTTAATGTTGATCTAACCATAAATACTTTATTGTTTAAATTTTAAATCAGAATTAGTATTTTTTAATAAATAATGATTTAGAGCTATTGTTAGTAGAGTGTGTAGATTGCTGTTTGCATATTGTTACTTTATCTGATAGAATAAAAATGATTTATGATAACAACAGCTAAAAAAGACACGGCTATTAAAGATATTAAACTTCATGCCAAAGACACTGGTAGTGCTAGTGTTCAGGTCGCTATTTTAACGGAAAGAATTAAAGAGTTGACTGAGCATTTAAAATCAAATAAACATGATTTTATGGCTCGAAGAGGATTATTGCAATTAGTAGGTAGAAGAAGAAGATTATTAAAATATATTGCTACTGACGATAGTAATAAATATCTTAGTTTAATTAAACAACTAGGTATTCGTCGTTAATAATGCTCAGACTTTACTCTTTAAGTTTTAAAGAGTTTAGCTTGTGCAGAATTAAGTGCTTTGAAATAAAAATTATTATGTCAGCACAAGCTAAATTATTATTTAGTGATTCATTATAGAAAAATATTACAGAAAGGATCATATGGCAAATACCATAAACCCAGAAGGAAAAGCCATTATAAGTGTAGAAACAGAATTTTTAGGACGAACCCTTAGTCTTGAAATTAATCGAGTTGGATTTCGTACCACAGCATCAGTTTTAGCTAGATATGGTGATACGGTAGTATTGGGTACTGTTATGGTTAGTCCTAATGTAATTGAAAATTTAGATTATTTCCCTCTTAGTATTGATTATGAAGAAAAAATGTATGCTTCAGGTAAAATTAGTGGCAGTCGTTTTGTTAAACGAGAAGGCAAACCATCTGATGATGCTGTTTTGATTGGTCGTTTAATTGATCGACCAATTAGACCATTATGGCCAAAAGGCTATCGCCATGAAGTACAGGGTGTAGCAACAGTATTAAGTATGGACCCTAATTTTAGACCAGACATGATAGCGATGATAGCTCTTAGCGCTGCATTTATGTTAAGTGGTGCACCTTTTGATGGTCCGATTGCGGGACTTCGCATAAGTAAGAAAGATAATGAATGGTTAGCTTTTGATACACCCGAAAATTTGGTTACTAGCCCTCTTGATTTAGTGGTTGCAGCTACTGAAAATGGTATTATGATGGTTGAAGCTGGAGCTAATGAGATATCTGAAACTGATTTAGTCTCCGCTCTTAATTTTGCCTTTGAAAAACTTCAACCAGCGATTATATTACAAAAAAAACTTTTAAAAAAAGCTAAAACCTTAAAGCAGGAATTCAGTGTAGTTAAACTTGATGAAAGTATTGAAATTGAAGTTGAAAAATGGTTAGAAAATAAATTAGGACAAAATTTACGTAAACCTTATCCAGAAAGAAATGATCTTATTAAAAGACTTCGAGATGAAATGAAGTTATTTTTTACTGATAAATTAGGTGATGATGAATTTATATTAAAAAAGAATGATTATATTGAAGCATTTGAGAAAGTTCTTCATAAAGATGTTCGTAAAGGAATTATTAAAGATAAGATTAGACCTGACGGTCGAGCATTAGATGAAATTAGACCATTAAGTTCAGAAGTTGGATTATTACCTAGAGTGCATGGTTCTAGTTTATTTACTAGAGGTATAACTCAGGCATTAAATATTGTAACGTTAGCTCCACTTAGCTTTTCTCAGGTTTTAAATACAATGGAAAAAGATGGAGAACGAAGATTTTTCCATCATTATAATGCACCTGGGTATACAGTAGGTGAGATTAGAAGACTTGGTAGTCCTGGTCGACGAGAAATAGGACATGGTTATTTAGCAGAGAGGGCAATATTACCAGTTTTACCAACTGAAACTGATTTTCCGTATGCTATCAGATCAGTGACTGAGATAATGTCTCAAAATGGATCAACATCTATGGCAGCAACTTGTAGTTGTTGTTTAGCTTTAATGGATGCTGGGGTACCTATTACTGCACCGGTTAGCGGTATTGCTATGGGATTAATTTTAGATGGTGATAATCCTATAATATTAAGTGATATTGCAGATGCTGAAGATTTTGCTGGTGATATGGATTTTAAGGTGACAGGAACTACTAAAGGCATAACAGCTTTACAAATGGATATGAAAGTTCCTGGATTAAAGATAGAAATTTTAGAAAAGGCGTTATTGCAGGCTAAAAAGGGACGTTTTGCAATCTTACAACATATGTTATCTACTTTAGATAAACCCAGAAGTAGTATAAGTAATTATGCTCCGAGAGTTGAATCTATGCATATTAACCCAGATAAAATCCGAGAGATTATTGGTAAGGGCGGTGAAATGATTCAAAAAATTACGGCTGAAACCAATACATCTATTGATATTAAAGATGACGGTACAGTTATGATAGCTAGTCCAGATAACGAACGTATTTTAGCAGCTAAGCATTGGATAGAAAGTATTATTGCTGAACCAGAGGTTGGTAAAATTTATGAGGATGCTTTAGTTGTCAGCGTCTTAGATTTTGGTGCATTTGTTCAGATTTTACCCGGAAAAGATGGTTTAGTACATGTATCTGAAATAGCCAACGAACGGGTTAATAAGCCCAGTGATGTTTTAAAAGAAGGTGATAAAGTAACCGTTAAGTTAATTGCTATAGATGATAAAGGTAGATTGCAGTTATCAATTAAGGCTGTTAATAATAAATAATATTTTTATGAGTAAACAATTACTGAATTTAATAATTATTGTACTGGAATTTGGTGCGTCTTATTTATTAATTACATTAGCAATTAGTAGAGGGAATCCACTTTATTATTTGGCTGGTTTTATTTCATTTGGAAGTGCAATAAATCGAATAATTGTTACATTAATACATCGTAATGGTAAATCAAGAACAATTTAATTATCAAGAATTATTTCAAGTTTTAAATTTGAAAGATAAACAACAGCAACTAAAGAATTTAAACGATATGATTAAAAGAAATATTAATAACACTAAATTATTCCCCTTCGCTACTAATTTAGTTTTTGGTGATGGTAATATAAACGCTGACATTTTATTTATTGGAGAAGCGCCAGGAAAAAATGAAGATAAATTAGGAAAACCATTTGTTGGTAGTTCTGGTAAAATATTAACAGATTTATTAGATAGAATATCAATCAAACGAGAAGATGTATATATTACTAATATAGTTAAGTATCGACCATTTAATAATCAAGATCCAACTCCAGAAGAAAAGATAATATTTTTACCATATTTAATATGTCAAATATTAATCATTCAACCTAAATTAATAGTTACATTAGGCCGACATAGTTTTAATAGTTTATTACCTAATAGATTAATTAAGGATTATCATGGTAAAATTTTAAGAATTGATTTAAAAGAATTAGAGATTAATATATTTAAAAAAATTTCGTTGAATACAGTTTTTAATTTATTACCAATTTATCATCCAGCCGCTACTATATACAATCGTAATTTGAAAGATGTTTTAGTAAAAGATTTTTTAAGAATCCCATATTTAATTTAAGTCGTAAATAAATAAAATAATTATTAAAAATGAAAGGAATAATATTTTGAACCCAAATCAATCACCAAAAAATTTTCATAAAAAGAAAGTTAATAATAATCAGAAACCAACTGCTATCGTTGGTACTAAGATGACTTCTTCTAGAGGTGAAGCGGTTCGTGCTTTAAGGCGTTCTCAAGCAGATGCTCAAAGAATAGCTAATCAATATCAAGCAGCTGATCAAACAGACTATCAACGAGCTAATGTTATTGACGATAAACCTAGATTAAAAATTATTGGTTTAGGAGGTATGGATGGTGGTGGCTCAAAAAATATGATAGTTGTTGAATACCAAAATGATGCTTTAGTACTTGATTGTGGTAACGATTTGGGAGTTGATTTACCGGGAATTAATTATGGTATTGCTGATATAACATATTTAGAATCTATTAAAACAAAATTAAGAGGTTATGTTATAACACACGGTCATTTGGATCATATTGGTGGATTGCCTCATATTGTTCCTAAAATACCAGCCCCAATATATGGCTCTAAGTTTACGATTGGTAGAGTTGAAGAAATTTTTGAAAATTTTGGTTTACCTATGCCAGATGGTTTTGAGCTTAGAACTGTGACAATGAATGAAAATACACATGAAAAATTAAAACTTGGTGAATTCTTTGTTGAATTAATTAGAATTACTCATTCTATTCCAGGTAGTACGACGATTGTTGTTGATACGCCACTTGGTAAGATTGTTAATACTGGTGATTTTCGTTTTGATCCTCAACCACTTGATCACGAAAAAAGTGATATTGAAAGATTAGAACAGATTGGTAAAGACGGAGTTTTAGCATTATTGAGTGAAAGTACTTCTACTGAAAGATTAGGACGTACGCCATCAGAATCAACTATTGAAAATAGTTTTAAAGATATTATGGAACAAGCTCCAGGAAGAATTTTTGTGGGTTTGTTTTCAACTAATATGAATCGTGTTCAAATGATTATAAATGCTGCAGTCTATCATAATAAAAAAGTTACTATGGATGGACGTAGTATGATTTCTACTTTAGAAATGGCTGTTCGACATGGTTTTGTTAGGGTTCCAAAAGGTACTTTTGTACCTATCGCATCTGTAGCTAATATGAAAGACAATGAAGTGGTTGTTATTTGTACAGGATCGCAAGGTGAACCTAGCTCAGCTTTGCAAAGAATGAGTAATGGCGAACACCGACATATTAAATTGAAAGAACAAGATACAGTTATTTTATCTAGTACACCTATACCGTATTCAGGTAACGATGCACATATTAGAACAATGACTGATGATTTTTTAAAAAAAGGTGTTCATGTTTTTCGTCATGAAACTCATATTTTAGATAAGATAGGTCCGTTACATGTGTCTGGTCATGGTTCGAGGGATGAGTATGCGGATATGATTAATATACTAAAACCAAAATTTTTTATACCGATTTATGGAGATTACACAGCAAAAAAATATCATATTGATATAGCTATAGAGCAGGGTATTCCTAGAAGTAATACTTTGAATGTTGAAAATGGTGTTGTAATTGGTTTAACAGATAATAAAATGGAAGTTATTGGAGAGGTTCCTCATGGAACTATTTTAGTTGACCAGACTGGTTCGATTGTAAGTAATATTGTTGTTAAGGATCGTGTTTTATTGGCCGAAGAGGGATTAGTAGCTGTAGTATTAACGATTGATAAAAAGTCTGGCAGTTTAATGACTAGTCCAGATATCATTAGTCGAGGTTTTATTTATATGAGAGATAATGAAGATTTAATGAATAATTTAAGAAATGAATTAAAGCGAGCTGTTTTACAACGTTTTAAGCGAATTGATTTAGATAGGTTTAAAGCCGAACTTAAAGATCATATTACTCATTATTTGTTTGATCAGACTCAAAGAAGTCCAATAGTAATACCAGTAATTAATATCATTGGTACTGCTAAAAAAGATTTCAAAAATGATCATCCAACTAAACTTCAAACCCCAGAAGTTATAGCTTTAGAACAACAAAAAAGATTTCAAGAAATGAGAGCTAGATTATTAACTCAAGACGCAAGAATTGACTAAATGTTAATATAATTATATAATAAATATAGATCATACTAAATTTCGGTTGTGTAATAAAATGATATACTAAAAAAATGGCAACTAAAAAAAAATCTAAAAAAACTAAAAAAATAACTAAATTAAAGAACAGTTATAGTAGCTCTTCATCGTTTTGGGCTTATGTCGGTGCAATCATTTTATTTTTACTAGCTTTATTTATTTTAATAGGTGGTTTTAATAGTGGCGGGAGTTTACCAGTAGGACTATTTAAATATTCATATGATGTATTAGGGTGGGCAGCATATATACTACCTTTTATCTGGATATACATAGGAGCCTATAAATTTTTAACAGAAGATCGTAGGGTTCCACTAGCGAAATTAATCAATATCTTTGTTACTTTATTTTTGATCACTATTTTGTTTGAAGTAAGTTTTGCTTATTATCAAGCTAGTCATTTAGTAGCTGGTCATGGTGGTATAATTGGTCATTTTTTTGCAGCTTTTGTTTTAAAATTCTTAACTAAAATACCAGCTTTTATTTTATTTACTATAGCAAGTATTTTATCTATTTTTTTTGCATTTTCTTTATCTCCAAAAATTATTTTAAAATTATTTTCATTAATTAAGTTTGATAACGACGTTGATGGTGAGATTGCCAGACTAAAATCTAATGCTGGTGATAAACATAGCTTTCGTTTAAACGAAGGTGTACCGGTTGTTCATCATAATCCAACGAAAATAAATGCAGAATCTTCGTCGAAGTTATCTAGTTTAAAAAATACTGCTGAAAAATTAACTCCTTTTCAAATGCATGAAGCTTTAACTACTACCAAAGATAATCTTTGGCAATTTCCTTCGATAACTTTATTAAATCAAAAACAAGATAAAGCAGATGCTGGAGATGTTAATACAAATGCTAAACATATCCATGATACTTTTGCTAATTTTAAAATAGAAGTTGAAATGGAAGGAGCTAATATTGGTCCTAGGGTTACGCAATATACGCTAAAGCCTCCAGCTAATGTAAAGTTAACTAAAATAACGGCTTTAGAAAATAATTTAGCTTTAGATTTAGCGGCACATTCAATTAGAATGGAAGCTCCAATTCCTGGTAAAAGAGCAGTTGGTATAGAGGTTCCAAATATTAAAGCATCAACAGTAAGAATTAGTAGTCTTTTAACTTCTCTAGAGTGGGCCGAAATGAGTAGTCCACTAGGTTTTGTGATAGGAAAAGATATTACCGGTAATGCCGTAGTGGCTGATTTAACAAAAATGCCACATTTATTAATAGCTGGTCAGACAGGATCTGGTAAATCAGTTATGATTAATACTTTAATAACTAGCTTACTCTATCGTAATAGTCCTTCAGATTTAAAATTAATATTGGTTGATCCAAAACAAGTAGAAATGGCACCATATAATGGTATAGCACATTTATTATCACCAGTAATTAATGATCCGGAAAAGTGTATTAGTGCTTTAAAGTGGGCTGTGGCGGAGATGGAACGAAGACTTAGAACAATGGCTGAAGAAGGCAAAAGAAATATTGCTGAATATAATAATCTTAAAGCTCAAGAAGGTATGCCATATATTGTAATAGTTATAGATGAGTTAGCCGATTTAATGATGATGGCAGCTAGAGAAGTTGAAGCTTTGGTTGTTAGGTTAGCTCAGAAAGCTAGAGCAGTTGGTATACACTTAGTTTTAGCAACTCAAAGGCCAAGTGTTGATGTAATTACTGGCCTTATTAAAGCTAATGTTCCCGCTAGAATTGCGTTTACTGTTGCCAGTCAAATTGATTCAAGGACTATTATTGATCAAATGGGTGCAGAAAAATTATTAGGTAGAGGTGATATGTTATTACTTACTTCAGAAATGAATAAGCCAAAAAGAATTCAGGCTGCCTTAATAGAGGATGAAGAAACGGCTTTAGTAACTGATTTTATTAGATCTCAACAAGCTCCATCATATGATGATGAAATAATTTCTCAACCTGTTATGCTTGGAAAGGGTAGTATGGTGGCTGATTATAGTTCCTCAGGAAGTGGTGTTGGTGATGATGATTTATGGAAAGATGCTGTTGGAGTAGTAATTGAAAATCGTAAAGCGAGTACTAGTTTATTACAACGAAGACTTAGAATTGGTTACGGTCGAGCTGCGCGTATAATGGAGAATATGGAAGATCAAGGTATTATTGGCCCAGCTGATGGATCTAGACCTAGGGAGGTGTTGGTTAGTAGTCTAGAAGATGTTTTTGGTTCAGGAAGTGGTGTTGGTGATGATAGTCCTGTTAATAATGAAAACAATATTGATGAAGTTTAATAATTGAAAATCATATATAATTTAGTTGAAATAAAAATTTTCTACTCTGTACATTTTTAACTTTTTAAGGTATAGTAGTACTTTATTAACTTCAGCTCGCGACAATAGGTATGCGGGCTTTAACCGAAAGAAGGAGTAAGAATGGCTCAATATGAGGTTGCGATTTTGTACGACCCAGGTTTAGAGGTCGATCTTAGTAAAGCAGAGGATCGAGTTTTAAAGATATTTTCTGATAATAAAGGAAAATTGTTAAATCAAGATAATTGGGGAAAGCGTAAACTGGCATATCCAATTAAAGGTCACGAACAAGCATTATATGTTTTCTATACTGTAGAATTTGAACCTACTGTAGTAAAACAAGTTGAAACTATTCTTAATATTACTACTGAAATTATCAGATTTTCAATTATTAAACTTGATTTAAAAGCAATAGAAAAGGCAGAAAAATTAAAAAAAGAGAAAAAATTAAAACTTGATTCAGCTGATGTTTCAAAAACTGAACGAACTGAAGAAGAAGTATAAAACTTGACAAAAATAGTAGGATAGTTGTATTTTAAAAATGTTATATCAATTAAAGAAAAGACATATGTCTTATAAGGAGGATGCCATATGGCACGTAGTTTAAATCAAGTAACTTTAATGGGTAATCTTACACGAGACCCAGAATTAAGACAGACTCCATCGGGTCAAAGTGTTACTAGTTTTAGTTTAGCACTTAATAGAAGCTATAAGGACAGTACTGGTGAATGGCAAGAGGCAACAGATTATGTTGATATTGTTGCTTGGGGGCCTTTAGCTGAACGAGTTAGTCAATATTTATTTAAAGGTAGACGTTGTTTAGTTCAGGGTCGTTTACAGAGTAGAAATTGGGAGCAAGATGGTCAAAAACGTAGTAAAGTAGAAGTGTTAGCGGCTGATGTTACATTTTTGGATTCTAGACCTAGTGAAACTGATAGTAGTACCATTGATGATAATGCCGTAGATCAAAAAGATTCTGTGGAGAATAACAAAAAAAATAAGAAAGCTACGGATAAATCAGTTGAAGAAATTGGTGATGAACCAATTAATTTAGATGATATACCATTTTAATATAAGTTTATAAGGAGAGATACTATGGCAAAAATATTTAGACATTCTACTGAAGTTGCTTATTTTGATTATAAAGATTTTAAGACACTTCAACGATATATTAATATTTATGGACAGATTGAAAGTCGAAAAAAAACTGGCCTTTCTGAAAGTCAACAAAGACATTTAGCAGTAGCTATTAAAAGAGCTCGTCATTTAGCTTTATTACCATTTCTAGCAACTAATTAATTTTATGGTAACTAAGAAGTCTGTCAGTAATCTTGATGACTTTGTTAGACAAATGCTATATGTTGCTGGCAATACTTCTGTTAATAATATAGTTTATTCGTTTGGAATGACCGGTTCATCTGATATTTTAAAATTAAAGATACATCGTTTAACTATGGAATTTGTCGAGGCTATTAAGATTTTAGATAATAATAAAATTTTGTTGCTTGCAGATAATCTTGAGGGATTAGTTCTATCTCAACAAAGTTTCGGACAAATAACGGCTAAGCAATCAGAAGATTTAATTAATAAATTACATTCGTTAGTCAAAATGTATGTAAAGGATAAATAATGATTTTAGGAATTACTGATTTAAAAAAAGGGACCATTTTTCAATTAGGAGATGAGCCGTTTAGAGTTGTAAGTTATAATCAGAAAGTTATGGGTCGAGGTGGATCTATTGTTAATGTTCGCATAAAGAGTTTAATTGATGGTAAGGTACGGGATAGAACTTTTAAGGGAAATGAGCAAATTATTATGGCAGATATTATTAATCAAAGTGCTGATTTCTTATATGAAAATAATCAAGTATATTATTTTATGGATAATAAAACTTTTGAACAATTTGAAATTAATGAACAATTAATTAAAGACAAAGTTAGTTTTATTAAGGCTGGTGATCCAGTTCAAATCCAGTTATTTAATGGCCGTCCAATTACCATTGAATTACCAAAAAATGTTAACTTAAGGGTAGTTTATACTGAGACAGCCGTTAAAGGAGACACTAGTAGTGCAATTTCGAAAAATGCTACTTTGGAGACGGGTTTAATTATTAAGGTTCCAGCATTTATTAAAATTAATGACATAATTTCTGTTGATACTACTACAACTGAATATCGTGAAAGGGTTAAATCATAATTTAAAATTAAGGTTTTTATTATGTTAACTCGTTTAGATCAAAAATTATACGAACTTAAATTGGTATCATCAAGATCACAAGCATCAAATTATATTAAATTAGGTTATGTTTTAGTTAATGAAAAGATTATTACTCGACCTGGTGTTATGGTAGATAATCCAAAAATAAAGTTAAATCTAGATAATCAATATGTTAGTCGAGCTGCTTTAAAATTAGATTCTGTTTCAAATAAATTTCAAATAAATTTCAAAGAAAAAATAATGTTAGATGTTGGTAGTAGTACAGGTGGTTTTACTGATTATGCGCTGCAACATGGTGTTAAAAAAGTTATTGCTGTGGATGTTGGAACTAACCAGTTACATAGTAGCTTAAGATTAAATCCTAAGGTAATTTTATATGAAAAAACTGATATTAGGAATTTTAATTCTAATTTTTCTTTTGATTTAATTTTAATAGATGTTTCATTTATATCATTAAAAAATATAATGTTTAAGATTAGTCAACTTGCAAATAAAAAAACTTTAGTTATTGCTATGGTTAAACCTCAATTTGAAACTGTAAAAGATAATTTAAGACAAGATGGGGTAGTTAAAAACGATACTATTAGAAGGCATATTTTGAAAGATTTTGAAAATTTTATAAGTAAAAATTTTAAAATAATTAATAAAGCTGATTCATTAATTACTGGACAAAGTGGTAATTTAGAAAGATTTTATTTATTACAATTAATATTCAAAAATTAAATTCTGTTAATTTTAATTTTTAGTTAAACTATTATTATGCATTTTGTAAATCGAGCTCATGCCGGTAGAATTTTAGCTAGACAATTAGTTCCTGATTTTCGTTATGAGGATAGTGTTGTTATAGCCCTTAGTGCTGGTGGTGTAGTTGTTGGTGCTCAAATTGCACAATATTTACATTCGGCTTTATTAATGATTTTAGCAGAAGAAATATTTTTACCCCATGAACCGGTATCGGTTGGTACAATTACATCAGATGGTGAATTTTTAATCAATAATGCTTTAAACGCCGGAGATGCTAGTGAGCTTTTAGAAGAGTATCGTGGATCAATTGAAGAACAAAAAGTCACTAAATTAAGAGAAATGACTAAAATAGTTGGACATGAGGGATTGATAAAAAAAGAAATGGTTGAACATAGATCAGTAATTTTGGTTAGTGATGGATTTAGTGGTGATATTTTATTAAATGTGGCATATGAATTTTTAAAACCATTGAAGATTAATAAATTAGTTGTAGCTACTCCTATAGCAGATGTTAAAGCAGTTGATTGGATGCATATGATGGCTGATAAGATTTTTTGTTTATGGGTAGCTGATAATGATTTTGAAATAAATAGGTATTTTGATAAAAATGATGTACCAGATCAGGAAACAATAAACAAAATAATTCATAATATTATATTAAATTGGAAATAAAAATTTAACTGATATATTTATGTAATTCAACCACTTTTTTTAATAGTATATAACTTCTTTTGTGTTCAATTAATTCTTTTTTTGTAAGTGCTGCTATTTCTCGAGAAGTGGTTTCTCGTGATGAATTAATTGAACTAGCGATGTCTTGGTGTCTTAGCGGTAAATCAATTTTAATACCATCTTTAGTCTCTTGTCCGAAACGTCTAGACATAGTAAATAAATACGATATTATTCTTTCTCGTACGGTTCGATATTCTAAGTTTAAAATACGCTCACTGTGTAATCGATACATTTCTACTGTCATATCAAGTAATGGCGTCATTAAACTTGGTTTATTCGTTATACTATTTATAAATACTTGACGATCTAATCGCCAAGTGACAGTCTTTATTAAGGGTTGATATATAACTTGTCTTTCTTGACCTGTTAGTCCCCATATTAATGGAAATATTTCATCAGGTTTACGAATAATTAATAAATTTTCTTCATTATATTTTGTAATATCATAGGCTTTTACTAATCCTTCTTCGATACAAAATACTCCATTAGGAATCGAATTAGGAGAAATTATAAATTCATTTTTATTGTATATTTGTTTTTTTCCAGCACTCTTAAACAGTTCCACTAACTCAGCTGTTTGCTTGAGTGTTGATAACATAATTTAAATTATGATGTAGTTAAGTAATATTGTCTAGTTTTTTGTGATAAAAGTTATTTTTTATTCGTGATTGATAACACAGATTTTAAATACTGACCGTTTTATAATTAAATTGTTAGATTGAAGGGAAGAAACTCATGGTCACAAAACAATATGTTGATCAACAGTTAAAGAGGATTAACTTCCGTAGACGTTTTTGGGGACAAGCTGAGTTAGATGAGCTAGTGAATATATTAATGCCTGATGAAGAAATTTGTGAATGTGTTTCTGGTAGTTATGAAGGTGGTTTTGCATTGCTTGTCGTTACGGATGAAAGATTATTATTGATTGACAAAAAGCCGTTTCAGTTTTTGACAGTTGAAGATATGAGATTTAGTAGAATTAATCAAATTGATTATAGTTATCGTTTGATAGGGGCTTATATTAATGTCAATGCTGGGTTAAAGAATTTGAAGTTTACTAGTTTAAATAAAACTAGACTTAGAAAATTAGTAAATCATATCCAAATGTTTATTACGCAAATAAGACAAGTACAGTCAATTCAATCTGAAAAACAACAACAACACTTAGAGGATATTAATGAACACTTAAAGTTATATCTTGAAAGACAAAAAAATGATGACATTATTTCGCAGCCTATTTCTGTTAATACACTTCCTGTTAAGCCAAGTTATGTTGAAAATGATAATCTCTCTGGGTTAACAAATATCAATAATGAAGAGACATTATTACAACTTGGAAGAAATGAATTATTATTAAAACAAGATAATCAATTTGCATTACCATCGGTTTTTGATGACAGTAATAAGGTCTCTCATATTTATACAGATACTAAAAAGATGCCTGTTATACTTGGCAAATTAATTATTAACAGTAGGTTTGTTAATAATTAGACATTAAATTTAAAATCAACAATATCATTTTCTTGCATAATATAATTTTTACCCTCTAATCTTATCTTCCCGGCCTGTTTAACAGCGGAGTATGAACCAAATTTAATTAAATCAAAATAATCTATTATTTCTGCTGCAATAAATCCTCTTTGAAAATCATTATGAATAACTCCAGCAGCTTCTGGAGCAGTTGATCCTTGATGAATAGTCCAAGCCCGCACTTCTTTTTTCCCAGCAGTCAAAAAACTTTGTAATCCTAATGTTTGATAGGCTGATTTAACTAATTGTTCAAGACCTGATTCATTTTGAGAATATAATTTTAATAATTCACTAGCTTCTTCATTTTCAAGAATCGTTAATTCAGTCTCTAATTTTGCTGATAAAAATAAAACAGGTGATGGTTTTACTAAATTAGTTAAACTAAGCTTTAATTCATTGTTTGTTAAATCATTTTCATCTAAATTAAATAAATAAATAACAGGTTTTGTAGTTATTAAATGAAAATTTTTAACGATTGAATAGTCGATACCAGATTTTTGCCATAAGGGTTCGTTATTATTTAAATAGGATTTAATTAGGTTAGCGTTTTCCAAAACAACTTTTAATTTAGGGTTACTTTTAATTTCTTTTTCTATTTTTGGAATTTGCTTTTCAATTGATTGTAAATCGGCTAAAACAAGCTCAGTATTAATGATATCAATATCATCTTTAGGATTATGATTATCGTTAATGTGAGTTATATTAGTGTCTTTAAAAGCTCTAACAACCTGAATAATGGTATCAGTTTGTCGTATATGATTTAAAAATTGGTTGCCCAGTCCTTCACCAGTGCTAGCTCCAGCCACTAAACCAGCTATATCAATAAAGTTAATGGTAGCATGAGTGACTTTATCTGCTTGATATAATTTTTCTAAATTAATTAATCTTTTATCGGGTACATTAACAACACCAATATTAGGTTCAATAGTTGCAAATGGATAGTTAGCCACTAGGACATTATTTTTAGTTAAAGCATTGAATAAACTAGATTTACCGACATTAGGTAAGCCGACTATACCAATTTCAAGACCTTTTGACATAAATAGAGTATAACAGATTAGGATAAAAGACAGAAGTATATGCAACAACAGTTTGACATAATAAAATATGTTTCTCATACTTATGATTATGAATACTACTACACTTCACATACCCATAGATAAAACTATCCGTGAAAAACTAGAATCTAAAGCTAAAAGATTAGGTTTTGATTCAGCTCAGGCTTATATACGAGTCTGGGCTAAAGCGGAGGCAGAAAATCGTATTTTGAGTTTTGATAATGATGACTGGGGTGAACCAAGCCAAGTTGCTGTGAAAAGACTCAACAACGCAGCGGAGGAAGCTAAACAGGGCAAAAACGTTAGTGAACCTTACTTTAGCGTAGAAGAAATGATGTCTTATTTAGACAGACTATGAAACTGTTCCCAGATAAAAGCTAGAGCTGCTTCAGTTTCAGTTGTAAATAACTTGGGTCTTCCTAAATGAGGTGGTGATCTTAAGTGAGATCTTTTTTGTTCTCTATTAAAAGCTCTAATAAGTGACTTAGATGGCATTTTGGTAATTGCCATAACATTACTAAGAATAATACCTTTTTCTTTTTTGGTAGCTTTAATATATTCTGGTAGTTTATCTCTAATAATTTCGTGCTTCATAATTCTTTTCATAGTGAGAATTACAGTAACACTATTACTATCTAACCGACACTATTTCGTTAACAGTATTTATTATCTAATGCGACTCTTAAAATGTTTAAGGTTTTATAGTATTATACTAATTAGTATAAATTATGAAAAAAAATATTCTCATTCATTTTAATAAAAAAATATTCTCAAAAAAAAAGATCTTACTGTTAGTTGTACTTATTATTGGTTTTATGGTTTTAGGATATTTATTAGCAGTTCGTTTTCATAATAATGTTCATAAAAATATCTCAAGCAGTATGAACGTAACACATGTTTGTACTAGTAAAAAAGCGGGTACTTTATTACAACAAGCTCAAATACCTCTTTTTGGAACAGAACAGCCTCAACTTTATGATATTGTTCAAAATATCGAAAAACTGCCAGGTTATCAGCGAGATCCAAATTGCTTGTATGTCATAACTAGTTATTATGTTAATGCTAGTAATACTAATATTAGTAATTTAGCTAAGGCAAAATTTTATTTGGCAAAATTAAATCAGTATTATAATCCAAAGGTTCTTTTAAGTCCGATGTTGGGTCCTGATATTCCTGGTGTTTTAGGTCTCAATCAGCAAGTAGTTCAATTAGAAACAAAAAAATGAAAATATTTAGTAAAATAGGATTAATACATGTTAAAAAGTAATAAATTTATAGTATTACAGTATATTTCTTTTTTCCTCTTTCTATTTTTAGCTATAAGTTTTTTTGGTACTCATCAAGTTTATGCTACTAGTAATAATCCTCCGCCACCTAGTATTGAAGCTGAAGCCAATTATCAATGTGCAGTAACTGGTTATACCGTTGCACAATTAGAGTGGCTTTCTCAAGCGGGCAACCCTAATGCTCAGTCTGAAACGGTTACTAGTGGTACTAGTAGTGTGGATCTTCAATTAAATATGGTTATTTATCATTGTCCACATCCGAGATATCCTCCAGCTCACACTGTTGCAACAAATTTTGTTGTTCATAGTATTACTTCCGAAAATGCTAATGTACAAAATTTAATTGGTGAACAAGATTTACTTTATTATACTCCAAGTACTTGGACTCAAAATAGTTCTCAAGCTTTCCCAGTATATATACCAGCCACATCGACGGTTATAACAGTTAATGCTACTTGGCAAGCGATTAATCAATTTCAAAATAGTAACCCTTATTATCAATTTGCTTGTGTGGGTGGTACTATTAATGGTGGTCCAGGTGGCGGCAGGGGGAGTTTATATAATTTTAATGGACCTCCTCCTTGTTCGACACAACCAGATACATTTACTTTTACAGTGATTGTTAATGGGTCTCCATCAAATGCTTCTTGTCCTACTTTTCCTAATTATTCTAGTGTTACTACATCAATGCCATATAGTGGACCTAATAGTGGACCTCATTCAAGTATAACTAGTCAGTCGCCTTATTTGCCAGCACCTAGTATTTATGCGCAATATACTCCACAAGGAGTTAAGATGCAAGGGGCACCTAACGGATATATACAAGATATAAGTTTAGGTGGTAATAGGGTGATACCAACTGAAGTTGCAGAATTTGATGGTTCTGTTGGTAACCCTAATGGTAGTATAACTCTTAATTATTCACCATATGTTCAAACATACCCATATGATTTTAATCAGCCAGCTATTAATTATGATAGTTACTATACGACAACTATTTGGTATCCGAACTTTTCTGGATATTCTTGTCCTTCTGGTGGAAGTTTATCTGGTATTACTTGTACTGTAACTTATTCTGCAAGTAGTTCTGCTTATTGCTCTGGAGGATTAGATCTTAATGGTGGCGGTGGTAATCCTTATGGATGTTATCAAGCGCAATATTATTACGGTGGAGCTTGCCCTACGTGGGCTACTTTACCTTGTCAACTTTATCAAGGTTCTCCTCAATATAATTATTATTGTCCTTCTGGTGGTTCATTAGTTAATGGTACTCAGTGTACTTATAATTATGTTGCTTCTGCAAATTATAGTTGGTCTCCTGGACAACCATCTCAAGAATATTATGTTGCTAACTATGTTTCGGGTATTCAAATGCCAGCTTGTTTTAATCGTACTTTTCAAGTTCAGCCACCAAGTAATGTTCTGGCCAGGTTACTGAATAATAACGAAAGTCCAAATGCTGCTCAGGTGACGTTTAGTTTAATAGCTAATTTTTATAACTCGCCAGGTGGTCCAATTACTAATGTTAGAATTCCGTCTTCGGTTAGTGTTTCAATTAATTCTGTGGCACAACAGTTACATCAATTTGCTAATGGTGTATCGTTCCCAATAGGTTTATTAACTAACTGTACTGGAACATCTCCTATTGTAATGTTTGAGGCTGGTAATAGTATTATTAGTTCATCGTCACAAACACCGTATACATATACTTGTCATATAACAACAAATGATGATAATTTATCAGATTTTGTTGCAGGTGATTATGCTCAATTTACTGGTAATATAAATTATACAGCCGGGCAATTAACAATTATACAACCGGGGGTATCAAATTTTGCTGTATCACCTAGTTCTACAGGATCTTATGGCCCATCTAAGACATCTTTTGTGCACACTAAGCCATATATAAAAGTTTTTGGCGGTAATGTCATATCGGGTGCTAATACCACTAGTATAGGATCAATTTGTTCTTTAAATAGTAGTATTTATGCTTGGAATCAGACTAGCTCAAGTTTTAATGGCTCAGGAACAACACTAGCTGCTATATTAAGTGGTGTTGATAATGGATTTGCTAGTGATCAAGGTTTTAGTCGACCCGGTAATGGTTTAATATTTTCAAATTATCCGTCTACTAATACATACGGTAGTAGTTTTTGTAATCAATATTCAGGTATCACCACCAGTCACTCGACTGGATATTATGAGAAATTTAATAGTGTTTATGCGAGCCGTACTAGTAGTCAATGTTTAAGTAGTGTAATTAATAATGAAACTTGTATTTATAATTTTGGTTCAAATCCACTAGTCTTAGGTAATATGAATATTGGACAAAATAGTCATGTTATTTTATTTGGCACCGGGCCAGTTTATTTAAATGGCAATATTACTTATTCTATTGGGAATACCTCTAATCCGGTACAATTACCGTCGCTTATGATAGTCAACAATAATAACGTAATTAATATTTCACATAAAGTTACACAGCTTGATGGGACATTTATTGCCGAGAATGGAACAATCAACGACTGTACAATAGGAGGCAATGTTCCCGGTACACAAATTTGGTTTAATGATATTAGGAATAATAATATGTCTAATAGTTGTGGCCAACAGTTGGTAGTTAATGGATCACTAGAAGCAAATCAAATCAATTTTGATAGAACTTATGATTCACTATATGAGGCAGGTAATAATGATACGAATAATGTTAATGAAAATAATGGAACCTCTAGTTATTATCAATGTAGTAGTTTAGATGAAAGCTGTTCAATTGGTAGTTCTGCCAGTGAAGTAGTTAATTTTTCGGCTTTAGAATGGCTGACAGTAAATAGTACAGGTCTTTTAACTCATCAGTCAACTACTCCGATCATTCAATCTATAACTAGTTTATCACCAATTATTCAGTGAATAATAGACTAAATTATAAAGAGCTTATGTTATAATTTAGATAAGATATGAAACTGTTTTCTAATAATAATAATTTCTTTGGTTTAGATATAGGAACAAATTCTATTAGAATTGTTCAATTAAGTGGTAGTGATAAATCTAAACCTAAAGATTTAATACGTTATGCTTACAGCCCAATCGATAGTAAGTTGGTTTTTAGTGAATCTAAAGTTGATCGTTCAAGATTAGTACAAAATATAAAAGATTTAGTTACTAAAGCTAATATTAATACTAAGAATGTTGCAGTTGGTATTGATTCAAGTAAAGTTTTTACAGCGGTTGTTGACATTGATAAATTAAAGGATTCAGAACTCGCTAAATCAATTAATTATCAAGCGGATGTTTTTATTCCTACTTCAATTGAAGATTCAATTATAGATTGGGCAGTACTTGGTGAATCACCAAAAGATAAGACTAAATTGGATCTGTTATTATCAAGTACAACTAAAGATTTTGCAATTTCTCAACTAGAGTTAATTGAGAGTGCTGGTTTAAATGTAATTGCTTTTGAACCAGATGTTATGGCGATAAGTAGATCATTAGTTCCACCATCAGATACAGAGTCGATCGTTATAATCGATATTGGAGCGAGAAGTACTGATCTAGTTATTCTTTTTGATAATTTACCTCATTTAGCTAGATCTATTGCAACTGGAAGTGATGCTTTATCGCGAGCTGTTGCACAGAATTTAAATAGTGAACTCTCGCAAGCTGAACAATTTTTGTATAAGTTTGGACTTAGTAAAGATAAAATTGAAGGACAGGTTTATCAAGCAGTAATTGCTACTGTTGAAAGTCTAATGGTTGAAGTTGATAAATCTATTAAATTTTTTTACGAGCGTTATGAGAATAAAAAAGTTAATAAAATAATCATTGCTGGTGCTGGAGCTATTATACCCGAATTTCCAGTATTTATAGCTAATCGTTTCGGTATTAGTGTTGAAATAGGGAACGCCTGGACTAATGTAAATTATAATCCAACGATTCGAGCTGAATTAATGGCTATATCTAATCAATTTTCGGTCGCTGTTGGCTTAGCGGAGAGATACTAATGGTTCAATTTAATTTAATACCTTCGATAAAAAAAGAATTTTTACGGGTTTTACTTTTAAAAAAGATTGTCTTTACGATTACGATTATTGTAACGGGATTGTCTTTTTTGGTTTTTGTAACTTTATTTATTTACGTGATGTTTTTTCAAAACAATAAACTCGCAAAAATTGATCAAGTAGTTCAGTCTAAAAGTGCCACGTTAATTGGTAATAGTAATTTAAATAAAATTTTAACTATCCAAAATCAATTACAAACCTTACCTTCTATTGAATCTAAACCACCGGTTGTTTCTAGATTATTTAACTTTATTAATCAATTAACTCCAACCACAGTTACTATTTCATCAATTAACCTAGATTTTGGACAACAAACAGTTGCCATTAGTGGAGCTGCTAATAATTTACAAACTGTTAATCAGTTTATAGATACTCTAAAATTTACTGATTATATCGATGCTAATAATATAAAGTCCAATCAAAAAAAACCAGCATTTTCTAATATTGTTTTAAGTTCTTTTTCTTATAACTCGTCTGCTACCAATACTAGTCCTGCAAGTTATAGTATAAATTTTAGTTTTGATCCTACGATATTTAACAGTACTAGTTCAATAAAACTTTATGTACCTAATTTGGTGACAACAAGATCTATTTTAGGTCAGCCTAGTACTAGTGCTGTTAATAATTTATTTAAAAAAAATAATAATTTAGTTTCAGGTAGTTCAATTAATTAGGAAATATTATGGAAAATAACATTAAACAAACTCAAATTAAACATTTTGCTAGTGTTATTACGACTACTCTTAGTATTGGTATATTTTTAACTTTGTTTTTTGTTTTTTCGATTAATATATTGTGGAGTAAGTATCTATATCAAACAAAAGTAATCAATGATCAGAATGCAGCTTTAGTTAATTTAAATAGAGATATTAGAGTTAGTAAAAATTTAACTACGTCATTTAAAAAATTTATTAGTCCACCTATAAATATAATTGGTGGCAATAGTAAAAACGCTAATTCTGTTAAAGGTGGCGATAATTCAAAAATTGTTTTAGATGCTTTACCTAGTAGTTATGATTTTCCAGAATTAGTTTCTACGTTACAGAATTTATTAACTAGTCAAGGTGTCACAATTAATAGTATTTCAGGAGTTGATCAATCAAGCGCTACTCTTAATCAATTAAATGGTATAAATACCATACCATTTCAAGTTTCTGTAAGCGGTAATTACACTAGTATTGAAAATTTAATTAATGCTATGGAAAAATCTATTAGGCCGATTAATATATTAAAAATTAGTATATCTGGAGATCAAACAAATCTTAATGTTACTATTTCTGGAGAAACTTATTATCAGCCAGCTATTAATTTTAGAATTTTAAAGGAAACGGTTAATTAATATTATGAAGCAATCTAATTATTTAACTTTATTAATTGTTGTTGTTTTTAGTTTAATATTTGCTTTATTTGTTCCTAAATTAATTTTTGTAACTAACTATAATGATCAAATAGAAAGCGTTCCAATTATTCATTCTAATTTTCCAAAGCCTAGTACTTTATATTTTAATAAACAATCTTTAGATTACACACCATATACGACCATTAATACTAATAATAACCCTAATCCTTTTTCTCCAGCTACTAATTAAGGATAGAATTAAGTATGAGTTTATTATCTGATACGTCGCAGACTAAACTAAAGAAGTATTTAGTTGATGAACATATTTTAAATCAATCTGATATAGATAAAATAACTGCTGACGCTACTAAACAAGGCGAGTCTTTTGTTAGCTTATTAATTAAAAATAACTATTTAGATAATGAATTATTGACTAAATACTTGGCTTTAATTAATAAAGTTCCATACGTTAATTTAACAAAAGTTTATGTTAATGAAAAAATATTAGATTATATACCTCAAGATTTAGCACAGAATTATATGGCGGTACCAATTGGTATTGTTGATGGTAAGTTGGCAGTAGCTATGTTGGAAGCTGACAATATTCAGGCGATTGATTTTTTAACAACTAAAATAGGACGTCCAATTGATGTTTATTCAGCTAGTGAAGAAGGAATTAGGAATATTTTAAAACAATATAAGGTTAATATTACTGATAAAGTTATAAATCAATTTACAGAAGATAATGAGACTACTAACAAAGACCAGAATAATATTATCGCTAACAGTAAAATTAAAACTATACCTCAAGATTCGCCAGTAAGTAAAATTTTAACTTCTATTTTGGAATACGCTGCTAATAATAGAGCTAGTGATGTTCATATTGAACCAACTGAGCATATTTTACGTATTAGAGCTAGAGTTGATGGTATATTACGAGAAATTATGCAATTACCTAAAAATATTGAGCCTGCTTTGGTATCACGTATTAAAATTTTAGCTAATCTAAAAATTGATGAGCATAGAATTCCGCAAGATGGTGATTTTAGTATTTTGGTATCTGAGAAAAAAATAGATCTTAGAATATCTATTTCACCAATAGTTTGGGGTGAACAAATTGTTATAAGATTACTAGATAAAACTGGGATTAGTCTATTATTAGATGATATGGGATATACAGGTCGGGCTTTAAGAGCTATTAGATCAGGTATATCGGCTTCTAATGGAATGATTTTAACTTCTGGTCCAACTGGTTCTGGTAAAACAACTTCATTATATGCCCTATTATCAGAAGTAAAATCAGATGCTGTTAATATCGTAACTATGGAAGATCCAGTTGAATACAAAATTAGTGGTATTAATCAGATTCAAGTTAATCCAGAAGTTGGTTTAACTTTTGCATCTGGTTTGAGATCTATATTACGACAAGATCCTGATATTGTGATGGTTGGAGAAATAAGAGATAACGAAACTGCTGAACTTGCAATTCAGGCGGCGTTAACAGGTCATTTAGTTTTTAGTACTTTACATACTAATTCAGCAGCTGGAATTTTACCTCGTTTATTAGATATGGGAATTGAGCCGTTTTTGATAGCGAGTACAATTAAAACTGTTATTGGTCAAAGACTTATTCGGACAATTGGTGAAAAAAAAGAAGAGTATTCATCTAATGAAGTTGAAAACGCTGCTATTACTCAAACTGTTGGTAAATTATTGCCTAGTAGTAAAGAACAAGTTGATAATGTTAGTAATGATTTAGGTTATAAAGACTTGCCATTATCAACTCAAAACGCTTATACTTTATCAAGAGGGATTGATAGTCCAGACAGTCCTAATGGATTTAAAGGGAGAACGGGGATTTTTGAAGCGTTCGAAGTAACCCCAACTATTCAGGATTTAATATTAAAAAGGGCAACTAGTACCGAGATTCAAAATAAAGCTCAAGAAGAAGGAATGATTACAATGAGACAGGATGGTTATTTAAAAGCATTGAAAGGACTGACTACATTACAAGAAGTTGATAGAGTCGCTTCTTCTGATAAAGTTTAAGGCATATCATGAAAGAAAACGTAAGAATCGAAATATTATTAGAAGGAGTTGTTAAACAAAAAGCCTCTGATTTACACTTACAGGTTGGATTAAGACCAATGCTTAGAGTAGATGGTAATTTAGTTGCGTTTTCTAATAGTGAAGTTTTAAATGAAGAAGCAGTTGAGAGTTTAATATTTGCAATTCTTGATGATGATCAAAAACAAATTTTATTAAAAGATAAAGAATTTGATTTTAGTTTTGCTTTTGGGGATTTGGGCAGATTTCGTGTTAATGCTTTTCATGAACGCGGAAATCTTGCAGCTGCTTTTAGGTATATAAACAATGATATTCCTACTATAGAACAGCTTGGTTTACCGGTAATTGTTAATAAGTTTACTGAATATCCTCATGGATTAGTATTAGTCACAGGTCCAACTGGTTCTGGTAAATCAACTTCGATTGCTTCTTTGATCAAGAAAATTAATTTAGAACAGTCTAAGCATATTATTACTATTGAAGATCCGATTGAATATACTCACATATCTAATAAATCAATTGTTGTTCAAAGAGAGGTTCATTATGATACTTATTCATTTAGTGCTGCTTTGAGATCTGCCTTACGACAAGATCCTGATGTCGTACTTTTAGGAGAGATGCGTGATTTAGAAACAATAGCAAGTGCAATCACGATAGCAGAAACTGGTCATTTAGTTTTTGCAACTCTTCACACTAATTCTGCTAGTCAATCGATTGACCGTATGATAGATGTTTTTCCGCCTCATCAACAATCTCAAATAAGAGCACAACTGTCTAATATATTAATGGCGATTTGTTCTCAAAGATTAGTTCCAATGATTGGTGGAGGTCGTATTGCGGCCGCTGAAATTTTAATAGTAACTCCAGCTGTTAGAAATATTATTAGGGAAGGTAAATCTCATCAACTAGAAGCGGTAATTCAGACTGGTGCTGAGTTCGGAATGCAGTCAATGGATAGAACTTTAGTTAATATGATAAAAACTGGAAAAATAGTGTATGACGAAGCTCGAAATTTTGCTGTAGATAATGATGAGTTAGATCGATTAATGAGAGAATAATCATGATAAGTTTTCAATATACTGCAAGAAATTCTAAAACAGGTGAGTTAGTAAAGTCAGTGGTTGAGGCAAATAATGAAAAGGGAGTCGCCACAATTTTACAAGCTCAGGGTCTTTCTCCGTTAGTAATAAAAAAAATTAGTAGTGGATCGAGTACATTTAAATTTTTTAATAAAGTTCGTGCTAAAGACAGAGTTTTGTTTGCCAGGCAATTAGCTACTCTTATTAATGCAGGTTTACCATTAGTACAAGCCCTACGCAGTGTAAGTGATCAAACTACTTCAAAACCTCTTAAAGCTATATTATCTAAAATTATTAGTAATGTAGAATCAGGTCAAACTTTTTCGAGTTCGTTGTCTAATTTTCCTAATGTCTTTAATCAGATTTTTGTTAATTTAGTTGCTGCCGGAGAAACTTCTGGAACTTTAGATCAAGCTTTAGAACGAATAGCTATTCAACAAGAGAAAGATGCAGATATATCATCCAAAATTCGAGGTGCAATGACATATCCAATTATAGTTTTAGTAGTTATGATAGCGATAGTTATTTTTATGTTAGTTAAAGTTTTACCACAAGTTCAGTTATTATATGCTAGTTTTCCTGGAGCAAGTCTTCCAATTGAAACTAGACTTTTATTAGGCTTATCAAGTATTATGACGAAATTTTGGTGGATCGTAATTTTATTATTAATAGGATTAATTATATTTATTAATTTTTTCAGAAAAACAAGATCTGGAAGAATATTTTTTGATACATTAAAAATTAAATTACCACCAATTAATGTTTTATTTGTTAAATTATATATGGCAAGATTTGCTCGTACTGCCGCAACTTTAGTATCCGCTGGGGTGCCGTTGTTACAAGTACTTGAGATAAGTTCAAAAAATGTTGTTAACGTATTAGTCTCTCAAGCTATTAATAAGGCAGGTGAAAAAGTAAAAGGTGGAACATCGTTAGGTGAGGCTTTAACAGGTGATCCTTATTTTTTACCTTTAGTACCTAATATGATAAAAATTGGTGAACAGTCAGGAGCGATGGAATCAATGCTCGATAAAGCAGCATCATATTATGAGAATGAAGTTGATCAAGCAATTAAAAACATATCAAGTATAATTGAGCCAATTATGATGGTATTACTGGGCATAATGGCTTTGGTTATTGTAGCAGCAGTATTATTACCAATTTATAGTTTAGCTGGATCTGGTGCTATTAGTTCAGCTGGGGGTTAGTAGATTAGTATAGTATTTGCACATTTAAACGTTTATGGTTATTATTGATAGAGGTTTTCATAAAAAGGGGGCAAAAAAGCGGCACATGAAAAAAAATGTAATTAAAAGCTATAAATACAGAGGCTTTACTATAGTTGAAACAATGATAGTATTAGCTATAGCTGGTCTTATTTTATTAATTGTTCTTTTGGCTGTTCCAGCATTACAACGACAATCTAATAACTCGAATATTAAAAGTGATGCTAATGCTATTGCTTCGGCTATCAGTGATTTTGAATCTAATAATGGTGGTTATGTTCCTCAAGTCTCTAATTTTGGGTCATCTGCGTCAACGAATGCTAATAATAATGGTGTTGTTACTATTGGTTCGACTTCAGCCTCATCTAATAGTGATATAGCATCAACTGCTAAAGTTCAAAGTGCAGATAAAATTCAAGTTGCTTCAACTGGTTCTATGCCTACTTTAAATCCAGCACCAGCTGGTAATCCAATATTAGTAGAGATTGGTATAACTTGTTCTGGTAATCCAGATACTAGATCAATTGCAATTTATTATCCTGTTCAAACTAGTTCTGGTGAAAGTTATTCTAGTTCTAATTGTATTGAATAGTTAATAAAATTTTAGAGTATAATGCAATAAAGTTATTTCAGGACATGATATTATGTTTTGGATGATCTTTACTTTGATAGCAATAATTGTTTATGGATTAATATTTGGCAGTTTTATTAATGCTGTTATTTGGCGAATACATCAACAGGATGTGTCTTCTTCTTTGGGTTTAAAATCAAAACAGGAAAATAATAGCAAAAATAAGGTGTCATTATCGATAATATCTGGTCGTTCAATTTGTCCTAATTGTCTGCATATTTTGTCTCCTCGAGATTTAGTGCCAGTTTTTAGTTGGGTTATTTTACGTGGTAAATGTCGATATTGCAAAACTAAAATTAGTTGGCAATATCCAGTTATAGAAATATTAACAGCTGTAATATTTGCAGGTTATTATTTATTTTGGCCTTATACATTAATTGGATATGGGTTAATATTATTTATTCTATCTCTTTTGATAGTAGTCGGATTTATTGCACTAGCAATTTATGATTTAAAATGGTTTATTTTACCTAGTAGAATTATTTATACAACTTTAATTTTTATTATAATCTATCGTTTAGTTTTAATATTATGGCAACACCAAGTACTTAGTTCATTATTTAATATTTTTTGGGGAATAATTATTGGTGGTGGGTTATTCTATTTTATTTATTTAATTTCAAAAGGTAAGTGGATTGGATATGGAGATATCAGACTTGGTGCTTTAATTGGTGTTTTAATTGGTGGACCTCTTGATAGTATAATTTTTTTGTTTTTAGCTTCTTTACTAGGTAGCTTAGTTAGTATTCCGTTGTTAGTTTTTAAAAAATATCATAAAGACTCAATAATTCCTTTTGGCCCTTTTTTAATTTTAGCTACTTTTATCATTCAACTCTTTGGAGTAGTTATTATTCATTTCGCTAAAAATTATTATTTATTACCATAATTAATCATTACAGTTATGCTTATTATGCTATACTCTAAGAGGAAAACATATTAAATTTTATGAATAAAAATGGTTTTACGATTGTTGAATTAATGCTTTTTTTAGCGATAGCTGGGGCTTTATTTATTTTTGGTATTTCTAATCTTTTAAAAACGCAAAATGAAGATCAATTTAGGGTAGGGTTAGGTTTATTGAAAACACAAATACAAACTTATATTAATAATACAGCAGAAGGTAATTATAGTTTACCTAATAATTATTATTGTCTACCTGGTCCAAATCGATTATATATATCAAATATCGCGAGTGGTAGTACTACTTCACCAGATTGTATGTATTTAGGATCTGTTTTGTCTTTTACTAATAATAATTATAATCAATCTTGGACACTTAATGTATTACCGGTATTTGGTTATACTTTTAAAAATAATACTATTAATCAATTACAGCCTAATTCAGTTAATTTGGCACAAGCTGAGCCTATAACTTCAGCTATTTTAAATCGAACATACAATGTTCCTAGTGGACTATCGGTTTATTCAGTTTATTATCTCGCTTCGAGCACTAGAAAACCAATTAATAGTTTTTTGTTATATAATAAGTTTAATCAGTATATTTCTACTCAAAGTAGTTTATTAAATTCAAGTTCTCAATATATTAATATTGCACCACTGGAGCCATATTATAGTGGTAATTTATCAATTCCAAGTTTAACCAGAAATGTTAATCAGTTAACTGATAGTTGTCAAACTATACAGCAGTCAATTTGTATGATTAATCCAACATCTAATTCTATAATTCCTGATTCCATAGCTCCAATAAATCCTGGTAGCGGTGTTAGAATATGTCTTAATGATAGTAGTTTAGGTATTTCAGCTGATTTAATTATTGGATCACAGACAAATAGTAGTTATAAAGCTTTAACAACCATCCTGTATAATAAGAAGAATTGTATATGAAAAAGTTATATTTACAGCGTGGCGATACTATAATTGAGGTTTTATTATCAATCGCCATATTGTCTGTCATTTTAGTTGGAGCTTATGTATCCGTTAATACATCAACATTAACATTGAGAGATTCACAAGAACATGCGGAAGCTTTAACGATTGCCCAATCTCAAGTTGAATCATTAATTGCTTGGTATACTAATATTAATAACAAGTCTCACAGTTGTCCAGAAGCTACATTAGGTGTTATTTGTGGTAACGCTCAAGTCAGTGGTACAAGTAATAGTTCTTTTTGTTTTAATACTGCTGATGTACCAGTTTCGTATAATCAGTGCGGTGTTTTGAGTAATGCGATCGCTCAAGGTGTGACTAGTACTACTAACTGTTTAAATGCTGGTCATTATTGTTATAAAGTAGCTATAACGAGTCAACCAGTAACTTTTCCTACTATCAATTTAGGTGGTGGAAGTAGTTGTACGATTAGTAACTATAATTATAATGTTGATGTTACTTGGCCATCATTACTGGTTGGAAATTATAATAAATCGTTGTCTGGTAGTTATAGTAGGGTAACTTTAGCATACAGACCACAGGCTAGAAATATTCAATGTTAAAAACAAGTTAATAATGAAAAAGTTTAAAATTTATAATAAAAAAGTAAACAGCAAAGGTTTTACGTTAATTGAGTTAATGATATCAACCGTAGTTTTTTCAAGCATATTGTTAATCGCAACGATTGCTATAATTTATGTTAGTAAGACTTATGTTGAGGGTCAAGTTGTTATTAAAAATCAAGATAATTCTCAGGCTATTTTAATGAATTTAGCTAACGCGATTAAATTTGATGATAATAGTAATAATAATATTGTGTTACCACAATTAAATTCATCTACTAATAATTATTATTTTTGTATTGGTAGTTATGAGTATATCTATAGTTTAAACCAGCTGTTTACAAGCAATAATCAAGTGGCTGGTTTATTACAGCTTACAAATAGTTTATCACCAAATTGTGTTTATCCAACTTCAATTAATATAGGTAGTAGCAGACAACTTTTATCTCAAAATGAGAGAGTGGGTCAACTTGCAATAAGTCAAAATAATAATATTTATGATATTTCTCTTACAATTGGTTATGGTAATAATAGCGTTTTACAGACTTTAAATACCGCATCTGATCCAGCTCCACCTTATAAATATAGATGTGTTATCTCGGCTTTTAGTGTTTCGTTATGTGCTGTTAGTTCTTTATCTACCACAGTAACATCAAGGATTGGAAATATTTAATGAAGTTATATAATACTGTTAGGATGTATATAAAAATAAAATCTTATAACGAGTCAGGATATGCCGCAATTATCATTAGCATGTTAATTATGGTGATAGTGGGTTTAATTGCTTTAGGATTTTCGGCTACTACTAGGCATGATCAACAAGTTACATTGGATAATGCTCTTAGTACAGAAGCTTATTATGCGGCTGAAAGCGGAATTAATACTGCCTATAGTATTATTACAGCCTATGAAAAAGCTGGTCAAAATTTAGCTAATTTACCTGTTCAGACTAACAATTGCATAGTTGATAATAGTCATAATAATGTTTATACTAATTCTTCAATATCAGCTATTAATAGTTCGGCAAGTTATAGTTGTTTACTGGTTAACCCTGAACCATATTCTTTAGAGTATAAGCCTATAGTACAAAATGTTGGAGAAGCCTTTCCAGTACAAAATACTTCAGCTACTAATATCGCAAGGATTAATATAAGTTGGCAGACACATAACTTAAATAGTGCTTTATCATTTTCTAATTGTCCACCACCTGGTAAATTTCCTAGTATAGCTAACTATACTAATTGTTCAGCGCCAATATTGGAACTTGATATTGTTCCAATGAATGATGTTAAAAATAGCACTTCTTTTATTATTAGTCGTACCAATAATTATTTTATATTCCCTTATAATGGTAGATATTTAGCAGTTAATAACTTTAATGGACATGTTTTAGTAGGGAATTGTAGCTCTACTTTAACAGCTCAGGGTGAGTTTACTTGTAATGTTATGATTTCACCACCACGCCAAAGTTCTGGGTATTATGTTCATATAGTACCTTATTATTCCAGTGCTGATGTATCAGTAACAGCTTTTAATTCTAATTTATCAAATAATCAAATTAGTTTTTTCGGGTCCCAAGCATTAATTGATTCTACTGGTGTTGCATCTGGAGTATCTAGACGTATTGAAGAAAGAATTTGTATTAGTACAATTTGTAATAATCAAGCGCCTAGTCAAGCTATATTATCGCAAAATAGTATTTGTAAAGATTTTACGGCCCGACCAGGCTCTATTTCTAATAGAGCTCCTATATCTTGTGGTGGTCTGTAATCTAGATTGTTTTGTTATGAAAATTTTTATGGATTTCTTTTAGATGAGTATCAGTTATATGAGTATATATTTGAGTAGTGGCAATATTACTATGCCCAAGCATAGACTGTACACTTCTAATATCAGCACCATTCATTAATAAATCAGTAGCAAATGAATGTCTTAAAACATGAGGACTAACATGTTTAGTGATACCTGCCAGTAGAGCGTAGTGATTAACTAATCTTTGAACACTTCTAGTTGTTAAACGTTTAAAATTACCTGAATTATCGATTATTTTATGACCATTACTATAATGTATAAATAATGGTTGTGCTGTATCTATTCTTTTGGCCATATATTTTATGAGCCAGTTTTTTGCATCAGAACTAATAAAGATGGGTCGATCTTTCTGTCCTTTACCTCGAACAGTAAATTCTCCTCGTTCAAGATTAATTTGATCTCTATTAACACTAACTAGTTCACTAACTCTCATGCCTGAACTAAATAATAATTCTAAGATTGCTTTATCTCTTAGACCAATAACATTATTAACATTAGGTTGATTAAATAATCTATTAAGTTCATCTTTAGTTAAAAAAGTAACCTGTTTTCGAATAGTCGACGCAAGTTCAATTTTTTCAGCTGCTAAAGTGTCAATATTACGTTTATGACAATATTTTAAAAAATTTCTTAAAGCTATTAAGTGATAATTTTGAGTTGATTTATCTAGTTCATCTTTAACATTTGTTCCTAGTCTATTTAACCATAAACGCCATTTTCTAATTAGTTCATCATTTAAATCATTAATTGATATATCACCAGCAAAATCACTTAATCTAGTTAGATAATGATCATAATTTTTAATAGTTTTTGCAGAACGATTTTTTTCAATTTCTAAATACTCTAAAAATTCATATTTAAGTTTATCGAATTGCATAATAGATTAAGTATAAAACATAATATTATCATTATGATACTTTTAAAATTAAGGTTTGTTGTTAATCTAGTATGTCTGTTAAAATAAGATGAATTAAATAGGACATAATAATAAATGGAAAGAACTTTAGTAATTTTTAAACCAGATTGTGTAATGCGTGGGATTGTTGGATTAATTTTGACAAGATTTGAGCAAGCAGGTTTTAAAATTTTAGCAATGAAAATGGTTAAACCAGATTATCAACATTTATATAAACATTATGAAGAAATTGGTACTTTAAAATCTAGAAAAGGAGAAGAAATTTTTGAAAGTCAATTAGCTAGTATGCAAGATGGTCCTGTAATTGCAATGATTTTAGAAGGAATTGAAGCTGTTGAGACGGTGCGAAAAATGGTTGGAGAAACTGAACCTAAAAAAGCAATGCCGGGAACTATTAGAGGAGATTTTGCTCATGTAAATTATGGAGCTGCCGCTAAAGTTGGTAGGGGAGTTGCGAATATTGTTCATGCTTCTGCTGATAAAACTGAAGCTGTATCTGAAATTAATCATTGGTTTAATAATGAGGAAATTTTTGAGTATAAAACCGTTCATGAACAGTTTACTCAACCAAGTTAAAAATAGTTGGATAAATATTTTTTGTCTCCGTAGTTCAATGGATAAAATAATTCCGTCCTAAGGAAGAGCTAGAGGTTCGAATCCTCTCGGAGGCACCATTTTAATATTTAAAGTTTTTTCGCCAAAGAACGTCATTTTAAACAGTAAGAGTTAAGAATTTGTAGTTTAGTAGTTGTTGGATTAGTAAATATATAAAATGTACTTTACAAATTATCGGGTTATATTGTAAACTATAAATATTATGTATATATCGAGAGATATCGAAAAACAGCTTCAAGATTTATTAAATGACAATAAGGTTATTATTCTACTAGGGGCAAGGCAAGTCGGTAAAACGACCATGATTGAACCTTTCGTTCAAAAAGTTGGGGGTCTTTTATTAAATTGTGATATATCTGTAGATAAAGCAAGATTGTCTGCCGCTAGTACTCTTAATCCAACTGAAGCGATTAAATTTTTAGGTAATCCAAAACTCTTAGTTATAGATGAAGCACAAACTTTTCCTGAAATTGGTAGGATAGTAAAAGGTTGGTATGATGCCCGTCTCCCTATAAAAATCGTACTACTAGGATCATCAAGCCTTGATTTACTCGATATAGCATCGGAACCATTGACAGGTAGAAATGAAAAACAATATCTAACTCCACTTTTGTTTTCGGAAGTACTTCGTATTCAGCCTTGGTATTCTCCTAAAATAACAAAAAAAATGCTTAGTGAACAGTTTAATGGTCAAGTTCAAACTCTTCTGCTGCAACAAATGGTCTATGGTTCGTATCCTGCGACAATTACTTCCGAGGATAAAGAAAAATATTTATTAAATCTGACTTCTGATTATTTATTACGGGATGTACTACAAGGTGGTTTGGTTAAATCTCCGGAGCCAGTAAAACGTTTACTTGAGTTATTGGCTTATCAGGCTGGTAGCGAAGTGGTGGTTGATGAGCTACAAAGAACATTACATATATCTCGTCAAACAATTGATAGGTACTTAGATTTATTAGAACGATCCTATGTAATTTTCCGTCTTCGGGGGTTTAGTACAAATCAAAGAAAAGAGATCGGTAAGTCTAATAAAATATTTTTTTGGGACACTGGCGTACGAAATGCACTACTCAAAGAGTTTTCTTTATCACCATTACGAAGTGATATTGGTTCTTTATTTGAAAATTGGATTATTACTGAGATTGTCAAAAAAAATCTTATGCAAGGAGACAGGAACAATTTGTATTTTTGGCGTAAAACAGACGGCAAAGAAGTTGATTTAGTGGTTAGAGGTACGAATATGTTCAAAGCCTACGAATTTAAATGGTCAAAACAAAGCTCCACTGTTGGTTCTAAAAGTTTCACAAATACCTATGGTATCCCAGTAGAAATTATTACAAAAAATAATGCTATACAGTTGTTACGATAAAAATTCAATGTTCGATAGTATTATAAATTTTTTCGAAGGTCATATTTAACTAGACCTTAATCCTTAGATGTAATAGTTTTGCAATAACTTTGTTTGCTTCAGATTTTAAATACTCATTATCTAACTCTGCTGGGTCTTTAGTATTAATTATTATTTTGATACGTTTATTTTTTAATATTTGAATAGTAGGGAATAGGTAATCTAATCTTTTAGTTGTTAGGTAAGGGCTTTCTATAATAAGTTCGCAGTTAGCTTTCTTTAAATTTTTTAAGAGTCTAGGGTAAAAAGTATTACTGTCAAACAGATCTGAGTTGTCCGGTACTGCTATTCGTTTAATGGCAGATAAATACTTAAACATGATAATTTACCTCATCTTCAAGATAAATGATCTCATTATCTTTAAGTATTAAACCTAAGTTATTTAATTTAACTTGTAATGATCTTAAACTACTCTCAAAACGGTTCCACCTACTATCCAGCTCGCGCACCATTTTAACAAGTTTAATATATTACTTGGATGTATTATTTCTTTTATTGTGTTGATAGATTATTAACTTAGTTGACAAATTATTGGATTATTCGTAAAAATAACTGCGAATTATTTATATCGGGTAAATATGTATTATAAATTAATGATACAATATTTAGATATGGACCTTAGTAAAACGCCAGCTAATACAGGTTATCGTTATTTTAAGGATCAATTTGATGATGAGGCTGTTTTATATGTTTTTCGTAAACACCCTGTAGTTATGAGAAAAGGGCTAGTATTAGGTTTATTTGGTCCATTAATTGGGGTTTTACCTGCAGCCATTCAACCTCAGCTTGGTTTTGGTTATTTCTTCGGTGGACTGATTGTTGGTTTTATATTTGGTATAATAATATTGTTACCTAGTTGGGTAAGTTGGTACTTTAGTTTATTTATTGTAACTAATCAGAGATTTATTCAAATTGTTCAAAAAGGTTTTTTTCATAGAGCCGTTGCAGATATTAAACTAGAACAAATTCAATCAATTAGTTATGTAATAGCTGGCTTACAACAAACGTTACTTAGTTATGGGACTATTAAGATACAAACATATATTGGAGATTTAATTATTCACGACGTCCATCATCCAGGTAATATTCAGAATAAATTACAAAGTATTTTACGTCAATTAAATATTACTAATGTTGATTTTATGAGTGAAATAAATAATAAGGATAATAATGAAATTGAAGATTAAAAGATTAAAATTTAATTTAATTTTTAGACGTACAAAGAAAATAGAAGATCGGATGAAAGATGCATTTTTGAATGTACCAAAAATTACCAATGATACACTTACTGAACATCGTGAGGATATTTTAAAGGGTGCTAGAAAATATATTTATCCTCTTAAACACAGTCAACATTATATTGTTAGGATTTCAGTTATTTTATTCGTTATTTTAATTGTCGGTTTTTTTGTGTTTTCTAGTATTGAGCTTTATGATTTACAATCAACATCAAGTTTTATAGCTGATGTTACTAATGTCATCCCATTTCCAGTTGCAAAAATAGGTAATTCTTGGATTTCATACAGTAGTTATCTGTTTGAGCTTAGAAGAGAAATGCATTATTATGAAACCCAACAACAAGTTAATTTTTCTTTAAAAAATAATTCTAAACAATTAAATAATTTAAAAACTCAAGCTATGAACCAGGTTGTATTAAATTATTATGTTAAATATTTAGCAAAGAAGTATCATATTAGTGTTTCTAACCAAGAAATTAATAATGAAATAATATATTTTCAAGAACAAAATAGACTTGGTAGTAATCCTAGTGTCTTAAATAATATTTTGCATGATTTTTGGGGTTGGAATATAAATGATTTTAAACGTGAATTAAAAAATGAATTACTACAGCAAAAAGTTGTTTATGCTTTAGATTATCAAACAGTTAATGAAGCTAAGTCTGTTTATAATCAATTAATGCATGGCGCAAATTTTGCTACTTTAGCCGCCAAATACTCTGCTGATATTAGTACTAAGAATAATGGAGGTCAATATCCTAATCCTATTATTGCTACAGATCGTAGTTTAGCTCCTCAAGTAATGGCAGAACTTTTTTCTTTGAAGGTAAATCAAATTTCTCCAATTATTAATACGGGGTATACTTTAGAGATTATAAAAATTGATTCAATATCAGGTCCTAGTGTGACAGCATCTCATATTAAGTTTATTTTAAATAATGTTCATGATTATACGAATAGTATTGCAAAACAACAACCACCACATTATTTTATTAAATATTAAAAAATATTGTATAATCTATGGCTATGGGCTCGTAGTGAAGTTGGCCTATCACGTCTCCCTGTCACGGAGAAGATCGCCGGTTCGAATCCGGTCGGGCCCGCCAAGTAATACTATTAACACTTAGGTATTACTCATATACAATAAGTAATATGAATAACACATACAGTATTACTAGTAAAGGATAGATTACTATACCTAAAGAATTCCGTGAAAAATTAGGTCTAGATAAACTTAGTAAAACTACATTTAGGATTAACGATAGTAATAAGATAGTCATAACTGCACCTAAAGATTTGAATGAAGTACGGGCATTATTAACTAAGCCCACATTCAAAGGTAAAGCTTCCGAAAAGGAGCAGGCTATAGGTGCTCAATTGGCAGATAAGTATGCAGTTAGTTGATACTGATTCATATTAATGTAGTTGCTGGGCGATCATAAAGAATTAAGCCCAAAAGCCGAGAAATTACTAGAGCAGGCAAAATCATCAACACTTTTAGTAACGGACATTGTTGTAGTTGAGATTACTTATGTACTACGTAGCACTGGTCGTGATCGAAAACAAACCAGTGAAGCACTTCTTTTAGTAGGTCGTACGGAGGCTTTTAAGTATGAAAATGAAGAGCTTGTTATGACAATTATTAATTTATTAATTGAAATAAACCTAGATTTTGCGAATTGTTACTTATTAGCTAGAACTCGTCGTGAAAAATTAGGCCTAGTAACTTTCGATAACCTTCTAGAAAAGACGTACTTTGCTGATAAATAGCCTCAAACCTGGTCAGCTACGGCCTGCTATATTCAACTTGACAATATATTTTACTTTAAGTTAAACTTATAGTATGAGTACGATTACCACAAAACAATTAAGAGATAATATGTCTCAAGTTATTCATGATTTGGGACTAGGAAACTCTATACAGCTTAGCTATCGGCATAAGGTTATAGGAGTTTTGCAGCCAGTTGATGCCCCTAATCAGGCATTACGACGTGGCTCACCCGAAGCTATCCGACAGGGTTTACGGAGCCTACAAGACATAGTGGTGCCTGATTCAGTTCAACAAGACCCTCGTAGTATTAAAGAACAAATCTCCGAGTTACGTTCAAGAAAGTACAGTGAATGATTTTTGTAGATGCTAATGTTCTATTAGAGGTTATCCAAAAACGAATTCGTGCAAAATCTTGTGAACAATTCTTAAGTAATGACAAAAATAAAGCTATTTCGACTTTAACTCTTGATTTAGTTATGTATTTTGTCGAAAGAGATAAACTTCCTTGGGAGCCTGTTAAGAGTTTTCTGGAGAGTTTTAGTTGGCTACCAGTCACTGATGCTGATGCTCAGTGGGCTTTTATGAACTTTAAAGGCTATGATTTTGAAGATGCTTTGCAAATTGCTTGTGCAATCAGAGAGGGCTGCAGTAGATTAGTAACGCTGGATAGGTCGTTATCTAAGAAGTATGCTCAAGATATAGTGATTGATTTGATTCGTTAACGAAATAGCCTCAAACCTGGTCAGCTACGGCCTGCTAATATATTTAAATATTTCTTATTCAGAGATGTTTGTAATAGAAAATGATAAAAACAAGTCGTATTATGCATAATTATTATTATTATGTATGTATGTATGTATTAACATGCAGGCAAAGCCTGCTATATAATGTAGGCAAGAACGATTTAAATCTGCAACTTACTATCCGAGGTGTCGATTTACACACAAAACAGCAGCTTACTAAAATAGCATCTCGCAAAGGCGTGAGTTTGAATAATCTTATAGTGAAAGCTTTAAAACAGATTGCTGGCACTAATACCACAGAAGACTGTTTACATCTAATACAGGAAACACTCCGTCGGTACCGTATTAGTAGTCATGATATCGCTACTAGTGAAATAGCTATTGCGGAAATGGATATTGCGTCTAAGACAAAGCAAAAGCATGACGAGAATGATTTTAGTTTTTGATACCACTGCCTTATCGCGTTTTCTAGATGAGGATAAAACTATACTTAAGGTGGTGGCTAACAAAGATTTTGATTGTTATGTATTCCCACTTGCCACCGATGCAGAGATTCGTTTTGGATTTATGAATGGGTCTCGACAAGCTGATAATTTTGATAAGTATAATAGTGTTATTCAACAGCTCTTATTTGAGTTGGTATATCCAAATCAGGATACGTTTCTCATCTACGCTGAGCTTGCCGTCTGGGCTAAACAAAATAGGATTGCCTTATCAAACAACGATATTTGGATAGCAGCTATTACTAGACAACTAGGGGGCAGATTACTGACCTTAGATGGCGATTTTAAACATTTACCTCAAATAGTTTTGGTAAATTTAGAGTGAAATAGTTTCAAACTCGTAAAACCACGGTGACTAGATAGTACAATTTAGGTGTGAATATTATTTATGTATAACTTTTAGCGTCTTGTTAAAAATTGTTAAGAAATTTGGTAATTCTAGCCACAATACTTTGAGGCATTTTATGATGTAATGCGTCAGTGATGTAGCTAAGTGTAAAAAACCGTTAATTTTGGTTAGATGTGATTTGTTATTATATAATTAGGCTTTTTTAAGTTTAACTGCCATCTTAGCTCAGTTGGCTAGAGCGCCGCTTTCGTAAAGCGGAGGGCTGGGGTTCGATTCCCCAAGATGGCTCCATGTAGTTTTTGCGGGTATCGTATAATGGTAATATATAGTCTTCCCAAGACTGAGCTGAGAGTTCGATTCTCTCTATCCGCACCACTTTAATAGATATTAATATATTTATCGGTTATTATTAAATAATAGAAAAGTTTTTTATACAGAATGGCTATTAAACGTAAATATTATCATGATCACTTAATCCTATTACTAAATAGTGTTAATATTTTTTTAGGAATTATTGGAATAGGTTTATTGATTGTTCGATTAATATCACAAAATCATGCTAGTTATTTTATTCAATATAGACCTATATTAGGTCTTAATGCTTTTCAAACAGGTAGTGCTATTAATTTAATTGCTTTTATTTTTTTTATTTTTTTTATTGTAATCAGTAATAGTGTATTGAGTTTTAGAGTTTATTTAATAAATCGCCATTTTGCAATAGTAATTCTTCTTTTAGGTATATTATTACTAATTGAGGCTTTATTAGTTTCTAATGCTTTGTTAGGTTTACATTAGAGAAGGAAGTTTATGAAACAAATTGAAATTCCTTATGAAAAAGACCGTCGTGGTCATTACCGTTTTTTTGAAATTTTACCTGGGGCTATAAGCTGGAGTCTTATTTTATTACCGCTGATTTTGAGTTATGTTAATGTTACAGCAGCAATAATTTTTATTTTAGTCTATTTATTAATTTTTTTTGCTAGATCTATTGGTTATGATATACGAGCAATCGGTGGTTATATTGCAATGAAACAACAATTAAAACTTGATTGGTTGGGATTATTAGATGATATCGAAAAACAACGTATTACTGAAAAAAAAATAGAAAGACCAAAATGGCATCTTTCTAATGTTAATTATTTAGATACCTTAGATGAAATAGTTAATCCTAAAGATTTAATACATGTGGCTATCATTGCTACGGTTAATGAGTCTAGAGAAATATTAGAGCCAACTATACAGTCTATCATAAGTAATACTTATGATAGTTCTAAATTGATAATCATTATCGCTTATGAAGAACGAGCTGGTTTAGATAGTGAACAGAGAGTTAAAAATTTAGCAAAGGAGTATAAAAAATCTTTTCGAGATTTTTTAATTGTTAAACATCCGGCTAATATTCCAGGGGAAGTAATCGGTAAAGGTGCTAATATTACTTTTGCTGGTAGAAGACTAAAAGAATATTTAGAAAAAAAGAAGATTGATCCTAATAAAGTCGTTGTTACTACCTTAGATGCTGATAATCGACCAGATAAAAATTATTTTGCGGCTTTAACTTATATGTATTGCGTGGTTCCTAATCCACGTCGAGCCTCTTTTCAGCCTCTTCCTATGTTTACCAACAATATTTGGGATGCTCCTACTTTAATGAGGGTTATAGCTACTGGAAATAATCTTTTTTATATTGTATTAACTCAAAGACCTCATCTAGAAAGGAATTTTTCAGCACATGCTCAGTGTATGCAATCGTTGATTGAGATGGATTTTTGGAGCGTTAGAACGATTGTCGAAGATGGACATCACTTCTGGCGAAGTTATTTTTGTTATGATGGTGATTATAGGGTTTATCCTATGAGTATTCCAATTTATCAGGATGCAGTACTAGCAGATGGATATATTAAAACACTTAAGGCTCAATTTATTCAATTACGACGGTGGAGTTACGGAGTTTCTGATGTTGCTTATATTGCCGATAAAGGATTTTTCCATAAAAATTCTATACCTAAGTTTGATGTATTAACTAAATTTTTAAGAACACTTGAAGGTCATGTTACATGGGCCACTGGTACTTTATTAATTTATTTTGCGGCCTTTATACCTTCATTACTTCATCCACAAAGCTTAGCAGCTAATGAATTACCTATAGTCGTCAGCCAGGTTCAAAGATATGGAATTATTGGTTTAGCAGCATCACTTTACGTTTGTTTAATAACTTTACCGCCAAGACCCGCAAGATATAAAAGACATCGATCGGTCTTAATGCTAGTTCAGTGGATATTTTTACCTGTGACAAGTATAGTTTATGGCTCTTTAGCGGCCTTTAATTCTCAAACTAGGTTAATGTTTAAAAGATATTTATCTAAATTTGATGTGACTGAAAAAGCTGTTTTAGATAAAAATGGCAAGGCAAATAGTTAAATATTTAAATTATAAATAGGTAGTTTATTTATAATGAGCCCAATATTGCTGAGCAGCTAGCTTATCGTATCTGGATAGTATAACGTAAGCTGTTGATTTAATAATTTCGTTATTGATTTTTGTTTCTTTATGGGTAGTGAGTAGTTTATTTATAATATTGCTAACGATATACGACGCATCATTAATTGAATCAGTTCTATGACTTAAGCATTTGTAAATACTTAAATATAGTTTATCTCGAGAAAATGGCATTAATTTAGATTGATGGGTCACTAACCATATGTTAGAAACAGCGATGGTTTCAATAGTGGTAATAATATTTTGACAAGAAATACATTTTCTTCTACGCCAAACAGAATTATTATTTTTTTGATACCTACTGTTAGTTACTATTGTTTTATTTTTACAGTAATAACAAACCATATCAATATATTGACATACAACTATTAAAAAATCTAGTGGAAAACATTTATAATTTTGGGTATAAAAAATCCCCTAAAACCTGATAAGTTCTAGGGGATGGTGTCTTTGAACTTTAATTAGTTCGAAGTCGACGAATTCTGTTGGTTGGTTTTGAAAAGTTTAACTCTTCATAAAACAACTGAAAAGTGTCTAAAATACCTATTTTTTTGGTACTCACATATATCCTCAATTAACTGATAAAGTTTATCAGTTAAAAGTTTATAAGTCAAGGTTAGGGGTTATATTGTTGCTCGCCAATAGAAATGTCCGGATTTGCGTTCAATAGAAATGTCCAGTTTTTTGGTATGATCCTATTTAAAAAATAGGAGGATTTAATGCCAGAAATAATAAGGTTATCTCAAAA
>JAJZMC010000004.1 GCA_021803105.1 bacterium | reverse complement strand
AGGTTATAGTTAGTTTTGATGTGGTTCATGAATTAAAACAATTAAGTAGTATATACGGGACATTTAGTTTAGTTGTTGGATTATTATTTTGGATTTATTTACAGGTTAAAATAATTTTATTTGCCGTCGAAATTGATGTGATTAGAGAATATCACTTATTTCCGAGAAGCCTTTCTGGTTCTTTAACTACTGCTGATAGAATGGTCTTTATCAAACAGACAAAAGCTAATGAACAGAATTTAAGTGATCGGATTATTGTTAAATTTAAACGAAGATAAAATTAATTATAGATAATGTAGAGTATTTTTGTATAATTTGTAATAGTATAGAGGTAATTAAAAGATTAATATGGATGAGTATTTAAATCGGGAATCAGAAAATAATCCGAACGTTATTTTATATGACGAGTTAAGTTTAGCAGCATTTGAATTTCAAAATGTTTGTAGATATGCTGGTGATGATTCGGAAAAAATTGATCCTGTTTTTGAAAAAATAGTTAATCTTACGTCACAAAATCTTTTTAAAAAACTTCAACAGAAAATTCACGACCAGGATTCTGTATTAGATTTAGGACAACAGGTTTATATGAAAGTTTATAAGTTTTTAAAAAAAGGTGGTTTTGTTGGTGATAGTCAATTTGGCACTTATTTTTATAAAGTCACAGACAATATTTTAAAGGATTTCTATACTAATCAAATTAAGCGTCAAAAGAGAGAAGTGCTAAAAGAGGAACTAGGAAATTATAGTTTAACTAATGTAGTAGATATTGATGAAACCATCATAAATAATGATTTAGTAGAAAGTGTTAAGGTTTTTGTTAAGGAAAGTCCAACAATTAGTCCAAGAGATAAAGAAATGTGGTATATGAGACATTTTCAAGGAAAAACCTATGTTGAGGTAGGTTTGTTATTTGGACTTACAGCAGTAGCTGTGAAAGTCGCCATGTCTCGTACTAATAACAAAATTAGAAAAGCTTTGTAGATTATTTTTAGGAGTTACAATTAACAGTCAGAGGTAAACTGATTGCTGAATAGCTAAAGTTACTGATGTCTCCATTACAAGAATACAGAATGGTATTGGTGTTTGAACTAGGTAAAGAACAGTTATAGCTTAAAGTGAGATTTGTTGGATTTAATTGAGGATTTAAACTTCCACTACAAACCAATTGATTTTTGTATGAGTATTGTTCAGGGCGAAAACAATTGACACTAACAGAACCATGAAATATGGTACCATCACAACTTAGTGGAGCAGTTGAATTTGATTGTGTATTTGATGGATAACAATTCATTCCAGTAATTATATAGTCACTAGATAATGCAACGAGTGATATATTTGTTGAGCAACTAATTGGTGGTTTAGGCAAAGCAACTGTTTTAATATTTTGTTGATTATTCTCTAAAGCAGTTGTCTTAGAATGTGTAATAGTGGATTGATTATGATTATTTTGATGAGTTAATAATATATTTATTCCTAAGATTAGTACTATAAGCAGTAGTATTAAAATCAGATATTTGTTTTTAATATTCTTTTTAAGTATTTTCATAGTTTATACAAATATTATAATCTCTATTGAGTAATTATAATAAAATTAAATTTATAACAATGAAAATTTTTGTTATGTAACTCTGATTAATTGTCTACATGATTGCTTCGAATTGTCCTGGATTTATTCAAGTCAACATAAAACTATGAATTAAACGTCATAGACTAACAGTAGTCAAAGTGGTTCATATTTTGGGGTTTTAATATTTACGCTAGGCTAACAGAGCTTTTAATTTCACTACCAATGAAAGCTTAATAATAAGACTCAAAGTCTGACAATTTGACCATAATCTCTGTCAAATAATAGCACTATTTAAATTCTTACTATAACAACTACAGAAAGAATTTTGAACAGCTATTTGCTTGTATAGTGTCATAATATAGACATGGACAATGATCAATTCACTAAACTTTTTAAATATATTGAAGATTTTCGAACAGAGATAAATACAAAACTTGATCAAAAAGCATCGCAAGATAGCATGGAATGCTTACTTAACTGAAGGTATATTTCAATATTTAAATTCTAATTATTCAGCGAAGTAGTTTGCATATTAAATATGATAGTATCTAGTTTTGACTTCAAAGATTAAATTTCTATTAGTAATTTAAACATTAATTATTGACGTAGATATAAGTAATATGATTTTAAAGATAAATTAATCAAAAAAACTATCAATCCGGTTTGACCCTAGAACTTTAACTTGTTTTAATGATAGTAATATATAAAACTTTTGCTAGAAAATATTGATTTTTTAAAAACGAAAAATTTACATTTAATTTGCTAGCATAAATTAGCATCTAACTATTACAACAATTTAATTTCCATAAATTTAATTTAGTATATTTTAAAATATTATACCTTAATGATAATTATTGTTAAATATTTAACGATTTTTAATTAACATCAAATATAAAACAACATATATAAAGACAATGCTAATATTTGAGATTAATCGTTGCCAAAATTTGTGTCTAAAGAAAATTAGGTCGACTGTTATGATAGTAGCTATTATAACTAGCACATAGATTACATTAACCATACTTTTGTTCATACTTTCAATTATAGTCTTATTATAAAAAGAACAAAGTTTGAAAATATATCAATCAGATTTTTTAATTGGTTACTTTAAGACAATTAAAAACTTATTTAAGTTGAATTTTATTTGCTGTTAAACTACCGTTATTATTTTTTGAACCTACAACTGTAATGGTTGATCCTTTAGTGATTTTAGAACTAGTAATTGAAGTTAATTGGGTGTAAGTAGTACTATTATCGGTATAAATTGTATCAGTACTACCACTTGGTAACTGAAGAGTTATGGTTGAACCAGAATCATTCAATACTATACCGGATATGGCTGATTTTTTAATAAAAGTATGTTGTCCTCTATGACCGTTTTTGTTAGGATGGATTTTTTTATGATGTGAACTAACCAATACACCTCCTCCAAACCCGACACCTAAAGCGATTATGATAGCTATTATAACTAATATTTTTTTTGACATTTTTGCCTCCTTATTATTAATTTATTCATATTTTAATGCTTCAATTGGTTTTAATTTTGCTGCTCGTTGAGCAGGATAGTAACCGAATACTATACCAATTAACATTGATACACCAAAAGCTATTAAAATAGACCACCATTGTGTAACTACTGTTACTGAATGAGTCACTGTCAGAATTTTAATGACGATTAATCCTAGTAAAATACCAGCAATACCGCCGATTAATGTTAAGGCAACAGCTTCACTTAAAAATTGACTACTGATGTCTTTTTTCTTGGCACCAACAGCCTTACGTAAACCAATTTCTCTGGTTCTTTCGGTAACTGTTGTTAACATCATATTCATAATTCCAATACCAGCCACAAGAAGACTTATACCAGCTATTGAACCCAGTAAAACAGTTAAAGTTTGACTGGTAGATGATAAACTAGCGACAATGCTTGATTGATTAATTAATTGAAAATCAGCATTAGCTGGATTGGTAATATTATTGGTGGCTAATAATATATTATTAATTTCTTGTTCGACAAGATTAATCGATGAAGCGTTAATAGCTGAAACACTAATACTGCTTAAGGCTTGATTTTGACCAAAAAGATACTGTTGAGCTGTTTTTAATGGTATATAAATATTATTATCAGGATTAGCAACACCACTTCCACCCTTAATATTAGTTACTCCAATAACAGAAAATATTACACCATTAATTTCAATTTGTTTATTAACACCAGCGTATGGATTACCAAATAACACTTGACTTACGCCAGGACCAACTACAGCCACTCGTTGTAAAGAATTATTTTGTTGTTGATTAAAAAAACTACCATTATTAATAGTTACGTTATGAACGGCAGTATAAATTGGATTAGCACCTATAACATTCGTATTGGTGTTATTAGTTCCATAAGTTATTTGAAAATGTCGAGCTAATTCAGGTGATACTCCATTAACAAATTGTAATTGTTGTTGTAGGACTGTAGCATCAGTCATAGTTAAAGTTTGAGCTGTACCTAGACCTTGATTAACGATACCTGGCGTTGAACCAGGTACAACAACTATCAAATTTGATCCCAAGGCACTAATATTTTGAGTAACAGTAGCTGTCGTTCCTTCACCAACAGCTATTAAAATAATCACGGCTGCTATTCCAATAACAATACCAAGTATAGTTAAAGCTGATCGAGCCTTATTGACCAATAATGTAAAAATCGTTTCATTTAATAAATCACGATATTTCATTTTTAGACTTTTCTCTAATTGAATTTTTATGATTTAACTCATCAGCAATAATTTTACCGTCTTCAATATGAATAATTCTCTGAGCGTGATAAGCAACATTTAAATCATGTGTAATTAAGATAATAGTGCGGCCTTGTTGGTTTAATTGTCGAAATGTATCAATCACAATTTTGCCGGTTGTTTGATCTAAGTTACCAGTTGGTTCGTCAGCCAATATAATACTTGGATCATTAACTAAAGCTCGGGCAATTGCTACTCGTTGCATTTGACCACCAGATAATTGATTAGATTTATTATAAAGTTTAGATTCTTCTAGGCCAGCTGCTAATATGGCAGCTAATATTTTATTTTTTCGATCTTTGATAGCTATATTAGTTGAATAAATCATTGGTAAACGAACGTTTCGTTCAACAGTAGTACGAGGTAAAAGATTAAATGATTGAAAAACAAAGCCAATTTTAGTATTACGAATATCAGCTAATTCATCATCTTTAAGACTTGAAACGATTTTAGAGTCTAACATATAAGAACCGCTAGTTGGACTATCTAGGGCTCCTAGAATATTCATTAAGGTAGTTTTACCTGAACCTGATGGACCAACAATAGCTGTAAATTCGCCCGGATAAATATTAAAAGAAATATTTGAAAGAACCGTTACAACATTATCTTTTTCACCATAAACTTTAACTAAATTGTGACAAGATATAATCGGTGAAGGTTGTAAATCAACTTCATTCTTTAATGTTGTCGTTTGACTAACTGATGTTGACATTATAATTTACTTTTACCCGCTTTACCACCACCAAATAATCCACTCGCTTTACCACCACCATTTAATTTTAACAAACCATTAACTTGAGAAGTATTTAAAGATTTTGGTAATTGATTTGAAATTGTTTGAGTGATAATTTTTTCGCCAACTTGTAATCCTTTAGTTATTTCAGTACCATTATTAGTAACAAGACCAGTTTGAACAGTTAAATTAACAGGTCGATTATTACGCAAAATTTGGACATATTGCCCACTACTATTAGATTTAATTGCACTACTTGGAATGTATATAACATTATTTTTAACTTCAGTAGTAATAGTAGCTGTCACGCTCATGCCACTTTTTAGTTGTGAATTAAATAAACTTGGGGTAACAACAATTGAATAAGTAACAACACCTTGACTTATGGTACCAATTGGATTAATAGAAGTAACAGTTCCTGTCAAATTTAAACTATTAATAGCATTGAAAGTTAATTGAACATTTTGACCTGATCTAACTTTAACAACATCAACTTCGTTCAGAGTTATATCAGCTACTAAACTTTTAGGGTTAACAATCAGCATTTGAGGATTATTAGCCGCCGCTGCACCACCAGCTGAACCTGACAAATATTGTCCTGGCGAGATATTAATATTAGTTATCATGCCACTAATTGGTGCAGTCACATTCATCTGATTAATTGTTGATAATTGATTAACGTAAGTTTCCCAATCAGCATTTTCATTAGCTTGAGCCGCCACTAGAGCTAATTGAGCTGTATTTAATTGTTGTCTAGCAACTGTTTGTTGTTGTTCAGTAGTACCTAATGCTTGTTGTTGTAGAGGAGTTGCTGTAGGTTGTTGATCAGCTGTTACAGTAGTATTTAAATTATTTAAATTATTTTGATCTTGAATAATTGTCGTCTGATCGTTAGAAACAACTTGTTTATCTTGAAGATAAGCTGCATAATACTTGTCGGCTTGAGTAGTTAAATTAGAATTTTGCACCTGATAAAGTTTTTCACCAGCTGTGACAATTTGTCCCTCATGAACATCTATAGATGTAACATAACCACTTACTTGAGAATTTACCACTGACGATTGAGCATATTCCAAATTACCAGTTCCAGTAACATCATTGATCAGTGTACCTTTTTGAACTGGTTGGGTAATATAGGTGTATTTAACAGGCTGAGAATGAAATAAAAGATAACCAATTAAACTGCTACCGATTACAATAATGCCACCAATTATTATTCGATTTTTATGAATTAAACACCAAGAAACGATTTTTTTAAGTAAATTCATGATCATTTTATTATCAGATAAATAATTATGTCCTAATTAATAATAAACTATTAGTTAATTTAATAAGCTAGCCAACTGTCATTAAACTTAACAAGTAGTTTACTTTTTAATAAACTATGTTGTAATTAAATATAATCAAGATTAATATAAGCTGAAGAATTCAATAATTTTCTATAAAATAAACTAGAACAATAAGACACGACCAAGTAATAAAATACCAGGTTTTGGTCTTGGTATTCGGGTGTTCGAATCTCTAAGTCCCAGTTAAAATTTAAAAATTTTTAAATGAGGTAAAATTATCCTTAATTCATTAACTACAGAAAACATAAAAAATTAGAAAGTTGTTATATTAGTATTAGTTGTATAAATCAAAGAGTTTAGGTTACTAGATTTATTACCAATTGAAAATTTTTTGCAAACTTTACACATTAGGATGTTTAAGACTTAGGTATTCTCGGTTTTGTTAATTTAAGTGACTTTAATGATAATATTAGATATTATGATTAAGCCAAATCCTTTTCAAGAATTAGCCGAATTTAGTTTACAGCAAGCTAATGAAGCGAAAAATATTAGAAATATATTTTTAGGATTTACAGTATTAGGATTAGTGGTTGAAGGTGCCCTTAAGTTGACAGGTGTTGAAATATCAACTCATACACTATACTTTCCACTTAGCACAGGAATTGTTGCAGGCATGTCTGAATTAGGAAAAAGATGGAATATTAATAGAGCTCATAAAATGTCTCATGAGGCAATAACTCTATCGATGTTAGTCGAAAACCTCATAACTGCAAAAGAGCAGATAAATCTAATTATTGAAGCTGAAAGTATCGTTCATAACCCCAAAAATAATGAAAACTATTAGATACGATGGATAAAACAAAACCTATATTTGTCATTGTAACTCACAATTGATTATATTATTTGTATTTTGATATATATTTTTAACTTAATAAAAATGCTATTATTAACAAAAGTAAATCTATGACTAAATTTACAGTAGAAAGTAATGAATTGATTTTAAAACTTGCGGAGTTAGAAAAGGTTGTAGTATTATATAGCGATTTTCACACCCCCTTTTTCAGAAGTTCAAAAGCTAATATTGGAGATAATTTCTTAGAAATTATATGTATCAAAACAGGTTTTAAGGTTAATATCAGAGGGCCAGGCTATGCAGGTGTAGCTACGGTTCGTCTGCCAGATTATAAAACCTTTATTGATAACCATTGCAATACGACGAATACAATCGTATTACTTTAATAGATAATTCAATATTTAAGGATTATGCATGAAATATAAACGTATTCAAACAGTACTCGGAGACATTTTTATTACAAGCAATAGTCGAGCAATAACAGGTCTATATTTTGTTAACCAGCGTTACTTTTCTGGTCCAGCTCCTGAATGGCGTCAAGCCAAAGATGACAAGTTGCTCAATGAAGCAATGTTGACTGTACGTGATTATTTAGCGGGTAGTCAGAATGGTTTTATGTTTCCAATTGAGACACATGGCACTGAATTCCAGGAAAAAGTGTGGAAAACCCTAAGAACAATACCATATGGGAAGACCATCACTTACCAACATTTAGCGTACAAGATAGATGCTCCTACTGCAATACGAGCAGTCAGTAATGCAGTTGGCCATAATCCTATTTGTATTATTATTCCATGCCATAGAGTAATTGGTAATGACGGCCATTTACGAGGCTACATAGCAGGTTTGAAACGAAAACAATACTTATTAAATATAGAAAGACGTTGGAATAACTGAAAGGAATTTGGTACAGTTACAGATTAAAAATAACGTACTATAAATCATCATTTGATGCCTCTGTCCTTGTTATTGCAGCTTTATTGTTGAAGTAGATACCACGACTGTTAATCGACAACCAATCGTGAAACAGGTATTACGAAAAGTATTTTATTTTGAACAGGTATGGATTTGTTAGAACGATAGATATTAGAAGGGCTTAATTTCTATTAAATATAATTAAGAGTAGTATTGATAAAATGTACATTAAAAAGATTAAAATATTGTTTATCTGTTTTTATATGTTAGATTCGTTATTAAATTTTAATATAATTAATCATGTTAAACATGTTATAATTTAAACAAGCAAGTTGTTATTATAACCTCTCCGTTGTCGTAATTAATCTTTTAAGACTTAACTATTATTTCGGTTTGAAAGTACTAAACACGAGCGATATTAATTAAACAAGAAAGATTAAAATGGCAATGAAATTATATGTAGGTGGTTTAGCTTATAGCGTCACAGAACAAGAATTAGAAGCATTATTTACTGAGTACGGTAAAGTAACTTCTGTAACGGTTATTAAAGATCGTGATAGTGGACAGTCTAAAGGATTCGGTTTTATTGAAATGTCAGAGGATAATGAAGCTAAGACTGCTATGACTGCACTGAATGGCAAAGAGGTAAGTGGTCGAACTATTATGGTTAATGAAGCTCGTCCTCAAGAAGATCGACGTCCTAGTGATGGTTTTCGTAAATCTTATTAGATTAAACTCTATAAAATAATCTTAAAATCAAAGACTAACTTTAAAAGTTAGATATTTGTATTAATTGTATTTATGTTAAAAACCAAAAAACATATTGAAATAGTGCGTTCTACTGTTTCATGTCTTAGCTCAATGAGTCAAGAATCATGTGCTAGTATTCTAACAATTTTAAATAAACACTACACTAATGTTGGAGTGACGATCGTTAATACCTTGATAGATTTAGAAGGGTTAATAGCCTCTCGTCCTGACTTAGTTTTTTTAGGTATGGAGTTTATTCCGTTAAACTTAAGCTTAGGTTTAGCTGATCCAAATAGGATTTGGATAGCAGAATATCTCGATAAATATAAAATTGCTTACACTGGATCAAATGAAGTAACTCATCAATTATCAAGAGATAAAGATGTCGCAAAACAATTAGTTCTAGAAAAGGGTCTTGAGACTCCGCCTTTTTTTGTTATTAAACAAAATCAATCAATGGTTGAAAAAGATTTGTTATTAACATATCCATTATTTATTAAACCAGTTAATCGAGGAGGTGGACTTGGTATTGATAGTCAGTCGGTAGTCTATAATTTTTCGCAGTTATGTTGGAAGATCAATTCAATTACTATTAATTACAAGTCTGATTCTTTAGTAGAAGAATATTTACCAGGGCGTGAATTTTCAGTCGCAATATTAAAAGAAGAAAATTCGGCGAGATTTTTAATGATGCCAATAGAATTAATTGCTCCAATTGATAAAAAGGGCGTTAGGATGTTAAGCGGACGGGTAAAGTCAGATAATAGTGAGCAAGCTATTGTGGTTAACGATAAAAATATTAAATCTCAAGTGGTAGGTTTGGCTTTAAATGTTTTTAAAACTTTATCGGCTCGTGATTATGGACGAATTGATATTCGATTTAATAAACACAGTAAACCACAATTTCTAGAAGCTAATCTTATCCCTAGTTTAATTAGTGGTTATGGTTCATTTCCTAAGGCATGTGTTTTAAATATAGGTTTAGATTATGAGTCGATGATAATTAGAATTGTTAAGTTAGGTTTAGTACGCGATGTGGCAAGATAAATAGTTTGTGTTATTAAACACTTTAATTTGATTATTATAATTTAATATTAAAACTTAAGTTAAGCTGTTTTGTAATTTTGATAAATCAAGGACAATAAAGAGATGTTCTTCTTGTCCAACCAACCCCTCTTTAAAAAGTTTTTCTAAAGTTCGACTAGCGGTTTCTCGATTCATGTTAATTGAATCAGCTATATCTTGGTGGGTTATTGGAACATTAATGATTATTTGATTACCGTGTTTTTCACCAAATCTTTCTGATAAATTTAATAATTCAGATATCATTCTTTCACGAGATGATCGAAATTCTAATGTTTGTATTCTTTGGGTATAAACAGTGATTATATCAACTGCTTGTTTCATTATTTCTTGAGATAACCATGAATTTTTACCTAATGCAGTACGTAATTTATCTTTAGAAGCTCTAATAACCGTCACTTTCCCTATTGCTTCATAATATAATCCGGTTGTATGTGCTCCATCCAGGGCCCAAGGTAAAGGAATAAAATCACCAACTTGGTGTATTAATAATAGATTACTATGACCATCTTGTGATATAGAATAAGCTTTAACAAAGCCTTCTTTAATTAAAAATACTCCACTTGGTTCATTAATACCATCAATGATAGTTTCACCGTTTAAAAATTGCATTATTAACCCTTCATTAAAGTGGGCTATAATGCTTTCATCTTTAGATCTAATAGTTGGTACACCGGCTATGGAATATTCTCTCATAACTTTATTATATACTTTTAGTTATTAAAGTCGGTGACAAGTAACACAAGTTATAAAGGGCAGTAATTTATTTAAACAAACAACAACTTTGATAATTCTTTGTTTTTAATACGTCGATAATAGACTAAACAGTCATAATCAATAGTTATAGTAGGATTGTTACTTTTATGTTTTATAAATAACCCCATGAAATAGACGCAATGTCTAAACGCAACAAATCTTAAGATCATCGGCAAACAATCTTTTTCATATTGATTTAATGGTCGTTTCTTAGTATAGGCTTTTAAGAAATGATCTACTCTTACTTTATCTAATGAATTATTTTTAAAACACCATATATTTAGAGCTCTTGCTATATCTAAAAGAAATATCCCATTACCGATACTTTCTAGATCTAGTAGCGATGACAAGTCGTTTTTTTTAAATAAAGTATTCCACGGTGTTGGATCATTATGAACTAATCCTTTAGGAAGATTAATGAATAGATTTGGTAGAACTTTTTTCAGGATTTTATATTCACTTTTCATATCTTTCATAAATTTATCTTTATTTTCAAATTTATAAGCCATAATTTTTGGTAAATATTGACCGTAAAGATTAAATACATGATTAAGTTCTAGGTTTTTTGATTTATGTTTAAGAGTCCAATTTATAGTGTGAAATTTGGCCAAGGTGTTTGCAAAAGAATTGATTTTTTGAATTGTTATAGTTTCTAACTCTCCCTGTTCTCCAGGTTCGTAAGACATTAATAGGAGCAGTTTTTTATTAACAATAAAATGTGTAGTTTTTTGATTGGAAATTATTATTTTTGGACATGGAAAATTAATAGTCTCAGCATATTGCATAAAGGGAATCATGTTATTTTTTTGATTAGAAATATTTTCTTCGACAATTCTTAGTACATATTTAAGGTTTGTTGTAATAACTAGGTAATTTTTATGATTAATTCCGTTTTTGATGCGTTCTAAAGAAATTATAGGACCAACATCATAATTATCTTCTATAAATTGAATTAAAGAAACTTTATCAGTTTTCATGGTAGCAATTGTAGACTTTTGATATGCCCTAGGCAAGTTTCTTCATCTTTTAAGTTGTTTACTATGTAGTCGATGTTATATTCTTACTTTCGTCTTTTTAGACTCATCAGCATGAATACATATTCATGGAGTAAGGTTATAACAAAGTAGTAGTTGATTTGGTGGGGGGTTGAAAGTTTTGTGACTTTTTGACGGTCTTAAAATTTTCAACCCCGTTAAGATTGTTTGGTTAATAGTTAATATCAAATACCGAACGGCAAACTATTTCTTTATCGAAGAGATACGAGCAAAGCTTTATTACTTCTTCATCAGACCATTCTAGTTCCTCCTCTTCCTCGTCATTAGATGGAATAAGGTTAATTAAAACCCCAGATAAATCATTAAAGGAGATATTAACCGCTTGACGTAAAATACTATCGACATGGTTACGAAAGTTAACTTTGTCATAGAAATAACTCGTTTTAGCTTTTTCGGTTATTAAATCTGCCACATTATAACGCCAAGTTGTTAAAGTGCACCTTTTACTTATTAACCGTTTATGGTTTTTCAAAAGTTCTTTTCTTGTGGATTGATATTGATCTTCGGAAACATTGCCAACGACAAGAAGAATCTTAGACATTAACAAGCACCTCTTTCTGCTTTCAACTAGAATTTCCAGTTGGGCTATAAACCTGTAAATATATAAGCTTATAGCCCAGTTGGAAAACTACTTTGTTAAAGTACTTCGGAGATAAAAAATTATCTCAACAAAGACTATAATATGATAACATAATCATAAGTAATTGTCAATTTTACGTAAGGTATTGTTTGACTTTAATATATTATTATGTCAAAATATATTTATGTCAGAATTTGTAGAGACATCCATTAATAAAAATTCTCTTATTGAAAGATTTGCAACTAATCTTAATCTCTTTTTAACACAAAAAGAGCTAGATGAAAATAATGAAATGCGATTTCGTAAAACCTGTGAGTTAGTCGCAAATTGTGCCAATAATGAAGCTAAAGCGTTAACATTACTAACTATTTGGGATAGTCGAGAATATTTAGGTCGTTATGCACTACATAATGCCTTAGCTGAAAAACAAAATAATGATAGTTTATGGGTTCCAAATGCTACGCTTGCTTTTAATTATTGTTTGCACAGTCTTGAGCCAACCAGCGTAGTAATTAAGGATGAAATACCTAAAAAGAAAGGTGTAGGATTAGTGACCGCTTTTAAAATCAGTGAACAAGGAGAACAACTTGGAGTTCCAGTTGTAGGTTTAATTTTAGATTGGAGTTTAAGACATCCAAATATTTCGGTTAGACAATTACTCGGAGCAACTAACACTGATAATGATCGTAGAGGGATTGAAATTCGAACTAATGTACTTATGGATTTATTGACTCATCCTAAAGGAAAACAAGGAGTTGGGGTTAATGAAATATTCGGATTAACACCAGTAAGAAGATTAACTTTGCAACCTACTATTGAAGTTTTAGAAGATTATGGACTTGTTGATAAGGAAAGCTCGTATGATATTAATGATAAACAATATAGAGTAATCTATAATTCTCATCAAACTGATAGAAATGTAAGTGCTAAAACTCAAGTTGTATATAATTATTTAGGTACTCTTCGTGAAGGAGAAATATTTACCCATCAACAACTGCAAGATTATTGTATGAGCGAGTTTAAAAGATTAGGTCTTGAAAATGATCCTGTAAAAGCTAGACAGTGGGTGAATGGAGCAACCATAGCTAATAATCATCGATTTCCTGAGATTGAACGGGTTAATACATATAATGATGGTTATACTACAAAGGTTAAGATTGTAGGAGAATTTACTGTTGCAATTACTGAACTCTGTAATATTATTTTGGCAATTAATGATAACGATAGGGATGTTTTAAATGCCGGTAGAAAGATGGCGTCTAGGATAATATCAGATAATAAATCTTTCACTCAACTTATGCAAAAGGCATACAATTTCTCACCTTTTATTAGAGCAAAGTCCAGCAAAATAGAAGATCAACTTTTACAAATAATTACATCATCTTCGCAACCACTTAGTGCTGAAGATTTATTTAACGTATATAGTAAAAACCATAAAACACCATTATCTTTTAAGGCTATAATCACTCATTTAAACCAAATGGCGGAAAATGGTACCCTTAAAAAATCACAAGATAAAAAATATAATGACAGAAATAAACAGTGTAATTATTATGAAATTGTAGTAACTTAAGTTAATCCAAAATTGAAAGATCTATTGTTAATATAAGAGCTATGTTGTTAGAGGTTTATTGATTTTTTTACCTCTTAATAAAGATAATAAAGCAGCGATTAACATAAAGCTCATTAATACATAAAAAGCAGCGTGTAAACCATTAGTAAATGCGATTGCTAAATGACCGTGAAGATTTGTTACGCCAACAAAAATAGCGAAAGCTAATTTTTTAGTAATAGATCTAGATGCAACAAGAATTGCTACAGAAAACGAAAACACCATTCCTATATTAGCGAAGGTACGCATCATTCCTGATGAAATGCCAAACATTTTCGCAGGTGAAGCTTTCATGATTGCCGAACTGTTTGCTGGGAAGAATGAACTTGCACCTATTCCATTTATGATGCTGGCTATAACCACTAACCAAAGCCCAGTGTTAATTGCAAGATGCGCATAGATAAATAAAGCTACAACCTGTATCTCTAACCCAAATGTAGCGGGTAAAACAGGACCAATTTTATCGGCTAGTCGGCCAGCAAATGGCCCAATAGCTGAGCCAATAATATAACCTGGTACTAATAATAGCGATGCATTAATTGGTGTTAAACCTCGTGGACCTTGGAGATACATTATGACCAAAAATAAAATAGCAAAATTAGCTAATCCTTGAAACATTGCAGCTAAAAGAGAGGGTGTCATTGTAGGTATTTTAAAGATAGAAAAATGTAACATAGGTTCTTCTTGATGTCGTTCAATTAACCAAAAAATAAATAATAATACTATGCCTCCTATTAGGAAACTTAGTATAGATGTATTAATAGAGGTAGTAGCAAGTTTTGTAACTGCCCAAAGTAGACCGAAAAGTCCAAATCCCAGACTAAACATACCAAGTGGATCTAATTTATGTTTTTGACGATCAGTTTTATCTTTAAATATTTTTATGGCTAGCATTATTGCCCCAATTCCAATTGGCACGTTAATCCAAAAAATCCACCGCCATGAAATGTATGTAACAATAAATCCACCAATTATTATGCCTAAAACTGCACCTAAATTCCAACCAATTGAATTATAACCATAGGCACGACCACGGTGTTCGAGCGGATAAAGATCAGCAATGATGGCACCACTATTAGCTGTAATGAATGCACCACCAATACCTTGGATTATTCTAAAAATAATTATTGAAGCTTCATTCCATGAAAGAGCACATGCTAGAGACCCTAAAATAAATATCAAAAAACCAGTTTCATACATTCGAACACGTCCAAACATATCGCCTAGTCGTCCAACTTGTGTAGCTAGTAATGTTATAACTAATAAATAACCTATAACTACCCAAATGACTGATGCTAAACCGACTTTAAGACCTCGTTGAATTTCAGGTAAAGCTAGTACTACTATTGTAGTATCAATGGCGGTTATTAAGACTCCTATCATAATTACTACCATGGCTAAACCTTGATGCTGAGTTAGTCGACTGTGATAGATATCAGTATGAGTGATAGTTGTATGCTTATTTACCATTTGTTGCTCATAAACTTATTTATTCTTAAAAAGTAGATTATTATTCAACTCGCTTTAAGAAATATATTCTTTTACATTATAAACTACTTAGAGTCTATTATGGAGTTTCTATAATTTTAAGCTATTATTTTTGCCAATAACTTAGAACTCTTTTAATTGTTGATAATTGATTATATTTATCAATAATATTTTTGCTTTATAAAGATAATAAAAATTAAATTATATACAGAGATTATTCCTATAATCTATAATAGTTAGCTCAGTTAGAGTATTTTAGTATATATTAATTAGAATTGTAAAAAAATCTACATTATTTAATAGATTAAACCTGTGTATAACTAGTGAATCAAAGAGCTTATGTTTAAGACAGATATTAGACATCATGTAAAAAATATTATAAGCTAGGGCAAAAGAAACATTTAATCTATAATTAAATTTTAAAGTGGTGGGAGAAGCGAGGGATTCTCATATGAAAAATCAAAAAAATACGGGAATGGTAATGCCATTATCTTATTCACATTTCCTAACCTTTATTATAGGTGCAGGTTTAGTAATGTTAATGATGTTTGCAATGAACATTATGATGAGATCGGATTTTGCTCAACTAACTAAACAATTGTCTTACAGAAATGTTAGCAATACAGTATCAACTAATAACGGTCAAAATTCTTGTAGTCCTAATACGACTCAAAGTAATTCAATTGGCTCTAATAATTCATCAAGCAATACGAATAATGTTTCTGGATCTAATAATAGTGCCTCTAACAATAGTACTATGACAACCGGATCGAGTAGTAGTCTTACTCCTGTTACTGGATCTGATGAAGACGTTACAATAACTAAGATAATTCCTAGTGTAGTTAATAGCTATAATACTGAAAGCAATACTTCAACAACTACTACCACAACAACTACTACCACAAAAGGCAGCTATAATACTAATCGTAGCAATAATACTGCTACTAATTCTTTAAATGGTAACACGGTTGCTTCAAATGACCACTCTAACAATACTGTACATTCAAATAACACTACTTTGAAAAATAGTAATAATGGTAACACGGTTGCTTCAAACGACTACTCTAACAATACCACTTTAAAGCACAGCAATAACGGTAATGGCAGTCAAAATAATAACGGTAGTACGATTGCTTCAAATGATAATTCCAACAATGGTAATGCTAATGGTCAGACTAACAATTCTAACAACGGAAGTAGTAATGGCAATAACTCTAATAATACCAGCAATTCGAATAACACTACTGATTCTAAAAATACTAGTGCTTCTGGTAATACAACCAACGATACTCAAACTCAAACCTCTAACTCAAACGACTCTGTATCTTCTAGCGATAATGGTATAGGTAGTCAATTGACTCAACAATAAAATAAAAAATTATTTAAAATCTACAGACCTTGAGTTATCATAAAACGTAACTCAAGGTTTGTTTTTATTATTAATTATTTTAATTTGTCTTAACTTTCTATAGAATAAATACTAGTTTATTCTAGGCAGACGTTAAAAATATAAAATGTTAAAATGTTGAAGTATTATTTATTAAGTCAATGATGTAAAAAATTATCTAAAAATATAAAGAGTCAACGCAGTTATGATAAGAACCAGATTGCAGCATGTATTAAAAATACTTGGCATAGTAACTATATTACTAGAAATTAATCCTTTAACTAGTGAGCCACTTCGTTTGGCGGTGTTGATTGGAACTGAAGCAGCCACACATAATGTATTTATCTCGACTATTGTGTTTGGTGGGGTAACTTTACTTTGGGAACTTGTTTGTGTTGTTATTGCTGCTGATTTACTTGATGGTAAAATTTCTAAAAAAATAATTGAACATACAAAAAATACGATTGGAAAAATCGGACTCAATAGATTAATACATACTAAAACTAACACCTTAACTGATTTTGCTATAATGATAGTTTTGGGTTCTCCAGCTACCATAATTTTGAAGCATTCTCAAGATCCAAGCCGTAGCGCTGAAAAAAATCGACATTTAGGTTATGCTATGTCAGTAGGTGCTGGAGTAATTGCTGGACTTCAAGGAGCGGCAATCGTAGAAGGTCTTTGGCATCCAAGTGTCATCACTGATGTTATTGCCGTAATTATAGTTGGAGGCAGTTTGGTGGCTTATTATCGTATAAAACGCTATTTAACTATCGGAACGTAACTTTTTTGACACTTTAATGAAATTTTTAGAATCCGAAATCATTATTTTGATCCTTTAAATAAAAAATCTATTGTAGTCATATTGCTCTTGAATATATGGTAGTTATCCGAGACAATATTTTCATTTAAAGCTTCTGGAATATTGAATGTTACATTTGGTATGGTTTATATGTTGAGACTAAGTTTCTATTATATTGATAGCCTGACAATCTATTTTAGCTAGATCATTTGTTAGTTCTCGCCACCAAGGGCTTAAAGTTCCAGTTGGGTCTAGTTCTAGTTTTTCTAATATCTTGCTATCTATTGGATATGAAAGTAAATTATAAACCGACCTTGTAACTTCTATTTTTTCATTATTGCCAATGGTACTTGATTTATATGAAACTTTCCTTGGCTTTACGGCTGTTTGTATATTATGAGACATTTCCCTAATCACGTCTTTTCTAGCAAAAAGTAATCTATCCATAAATTCTTCTATATTCGCACGTAGAAAACTAAGAGCTGTTAGCTCTGTCATAGGCAAACTTATGACTTTATCTATATCTGTAGTTTCAGGTAAGAATTTGATACGTACTAATCCCTCCCTTAGCGCTGTTTTACCAATCTTTCCTTCGATTGAGTCTTGCAAATAAGCTTCTGACGCACTTGTTATGGTAGCAAAATTGATACCACGTTTCATTTCATATAAAATCACATCTTCATACTTTGGGTCAGTCTTCCAATCTAAACCCTTGACTGCATTTTTTGCAAGTTCATAAAGTATTTGACCATCATCCGAAAAACTTCCACCACGAGTTATACTATGATTTTCTCGCAAAGCGTAATTAACAAGATTTGTTCTAGCAACCCATCGGGCTATTTCTTGGCTAGGAACATTCATAATTTCTGTAATTTTAGGTATATTTAGTGCTTCATCCATTATGACTACAAATTTAACACTGAATTTATATCTAGCGCAAGCATTAGAATATTATTGGATCATATTACATAGACTTAATGATTTTATATCAGGCTGTTTTATACCCACCATGTCCTTCACTATTCATGTTGTCTACTTCTTCCCATTCGACGGGCTCACGACGCACAATAATACCTTGTACTAAAGCGTCGCCTTTTTTTACTCTAACCGGTTTGTTTGTAATGTTATATAATTGGATTTTTATCTCATCAGTATCACCATTATAAAATGGATCAACAACACCCACGCCATTGGCGAGAATTAGACCTTTTTGCCACGGAATACTACTACGAACTGATAAAAGTAAAAAACAATCTGGCGGCGTTTCAATAACATTGTTGACACCTACTATAATCAATTCATGAGGCTTAATTGTAACATCTTCTCTACATAATAAATCAAATCCAGCAATTTGGCTTTTGTCGTATCTTTCAAGTGTTTTTGGATTTGCTTCATCAAACTCAGGTAATGGTAGCGACTTATCTAATCGTTTGATTCTAATTTTCATATCACAATTATAACAAAGTATATAAAAAGACTCTTCTTAAGAGACTGATCGCCCATGAAATTGACATAAAACTTAATGTAGAAATTTAGATTAAATATCTGACTCGTATGGATATGTTTTAGTTGGGTATAAAGGACGATTTTGATCTATTTAACAGATCCAGAAGACAATCACTTTAGCACTTACTATCTATCTTTTTTCGAAGATTAGTCTTTAGGCTTTTCAGAAGTTCAGACTCTTTTAGTGTCAGTATTTCGGTGTCTATCACCATCCGTTTTAAGACGCTCTTAATATCGGCCTTACTTTCACCTTAAAACTTTTGATGATGGTTGATGTAGTTTTAAAAAATACTTTAATTATTAGACGAAGACAAATTAGAAAACTTATCTGAAGATAAATTTAATAATAGTATTTTGTTGATCTTCTTTTTCCTACTTTCTCTAGTTATTTGAATTAATGTATTTAGTTTATTATTTTATTTATAGTTTTGGGGTAGGCCATATACTGCTAGATTTTTATTTTTATAACTCATAATCATTGTCACTTCTTTGTCTAGCCAGTTAGGAGGAACGAAATTATGAGCTTCATCTTCATTATTAAATTCAATTTCAGCTATTACTAATCCACTCAACTCACCATCGTAAATATCTAATTCGATAAAATGTTTATGCCAATTATTATTATTTTTTTCTTGGTATGGATATTTATAACGTTTTTTTTCAATTCTTTTTGATTCTGTACCTATCCATAGAGTATTAAATTGATTTTGGTCAATGTTTATTTCTAATTCTTGTCGTGATAGCAGGCCATCAGATTTAACTGTCAAAGTATATAAATTATCTTGTTGCCGAACTCGAACTTCGGTACCATTATTTTCAATTGCTAAATAACCTTGTCTAATTAGTTCATATTGAAAGTTAAATAAATCCTCTGGCAAGGAGTAGACTAGAAATTTTCTTTCAATTTCTAGAGGTGGATTATTATACGATTTTGAATGTTCGGGTGAAATCATTTTAACCTTTCCGAGTTAAATAATGAGTCAATTGTTTGCTTAACTATTTCAACTCGACCAGGAACATCAATAGCTGGTAAATAAATTATTTCAATGCCCGAAGATTGGTAAGCTTTTTCTAGTTGTTTATGGGTTTTTTGAGCTTGTTCGCTGGTTTCGTGCCTAATGTCAGTAGCTGAATAATTACCGACTGGCTCACAAAATAAAGCAAGAGCATAATTTGCTAAAATAATTTTTTGATTTATGTCGTTTGGTAATATTTCTCAACATTGGTTAAGACAGGCATATCCAATATTATCGATTAAGCATCTATCTTGAAATACAATTTTGGTTTCGAGAGGTATAATAGCTTCAAGTTTCAAGCTCTCTTCGATTACTAATGGCATAAAAGCTTGGTAATTTGTTACCGGGAATATTCCTTTATAATTACTATCTAGTTTTTGTTTATCTCGTTGTCGTTGAATAACTATTTCTGCTGGTTCAGGCACAAAATAGGCTTTAGGAAATTCTTTTTTTAAGGCTTCAAAAAGAGTTGTTTTCCCAGTATGAGGACCACCTGAAATAGGTATTTTCTTCATTAATCATAGAATAACAAAATTAATAGTAAAATTAAAGATTTTATAAGTGATGATTTATTAATTATGAATTAGTATTTAAATTTTGATTTTAATTTAATCTATTATTGTAGTTTTGGTATCAAAATAAATAATTCTTAGGCTACTTAATTATATTGTCATAACTAAGTAATATTACATTTATAGATACAATTCGGGATACAATTAGGGATGTGTCTCTGTCCAGGTTCAGATACATAGACGCCACTTCTAGAATATAATTAAAGTTCCAGAAGGAGCGTATATATGTATACTGGTGTTTATACTAGGATTGGTACGATAGTACCAAGACTAGGAACTATTAAAACAACTGTTAGTTTATCTAAAGAAGCTAAACTAAGATTAAGATGGATAGATTATTATCACTCACATAATAATAATGCTAGATTAACTTGTCGACATTTTGGTATTGTTCATAAAACCTTCTATCTTTATTTAAATAGAGTTAGTAAACAAGGATTGATTGGCTTAGAACGTCGTTCATCTCGTCC
>JAJZMC010000002.1 GCA_021803105.1 bacterium | reverse complement strand
AAGCAAGAATAACTAAAAACTCTTTAGAACTCCACTTTTAAATTTGTCTAAACTCCACTCCACTTTTGATTTTGTGTTCTAAGGTATCTATAGGGAAAGGTACTCCACTTTTAAATTTGGGCTAACAGTGTATATAAGTAAGTTGACTTATATGTATACATAGTATACAATGTATACATGAGTAATATTCAGTATACGATTAGAAATATACCCGTACCTTTAGATAGGGTGATAAGAAAACGAGCAAAACGGTCGGGTGAGTCATTTAATCAGACAGTTGTGAATATTTTGGCTATGCAGATATTTGGCTCGACGCATATAATTGAAGATGATAATTTTGATTGGTTATATAACATTAATACTCTTGATGATTCATTCGATGAGGCAATCAAAGAAATATCAAAAATAGATAAGAAAATTTGGCAATAAATATGTCCTTTACGCTGGATACTAGTGCTTACTCAGCCTTCAATCGTGGTGATGAACGATTAAAAGTATGGTTTACATCTGATAATGATATCATAATACCGACTATTGTAATCGGTGAACTACGTTCAGGTTTTGCTGTTGGTAATAAACTTAAAGAAAATGAAAGACTTTTGCAGAGATTTATTGATAGTCCTAATGTTTATGTACACACCATAACAGAAAAAACTACAGTAATATATTCACAGATTTATCTTAAACTACGTGAAAGAGGTAAGTCAATTGGTACAAATGATATGTGGATAGCGGCAATAGCTTTGGAATTAGATAACGAACTCTTGACCTTGGATAAAGATTTTATAAATGTACCGGATTTAATGATTGCAAAAGTATAATTATAAAAATCTAAAATGTAAGTGTTATTGAGATGGTTGAGTTTTTTTATCTTAACTGAGCTAGTTAATCATTGAGAAAGTTCATCTTAAGTGGCTGTATAATTATAGGTATGAATACGGTAATAATTAGCTTAAAAGAGATGCGTAATAATTTAGAGGGTTTTTTAAAAAGACTTAAACTCTTTATGGGGTATTCGGGTGATGTATCGCTCTAAATTACTTGTGAATTTAATGGCACAAGAAGATTAAGTTGATAGTCGAGATAGAAGAAGGCTTTGGTAATGGACACTACATTAGACACAGATTAGGACAAACTGTCCTGATGCGCCTATTCTTAATAACCTTAGTGATACTTGTGAAGCACCTGTTGAGTTAGTTGCATGATACTATTATAAAACGAACTTTTTTACAGATACAAATCGGTGGATAAAATATCAAGAAATTATTTATAGACTATTTTATCTCTGTTAGCATGATAGAAGGCCATAGTGGAAGCTCTAGCAACCGAAATTAGGAATGACGAGCATTTATCAATTGCCCGATTATGTATCAAATAACGCATATTTGCGTTATTTCAGTTATTTGAGTATACTTGTTATATGAACAATGACACAATTCTACTTTTCAGCGATCATGTAGGAAGATTTTATGCTAAGCAATATAGTTTTCCCCCTGTCGTGGGTCGTTTACTAGGGTACTTGCTTGTCTGCGACCCAATAGAGCAGACAATTGGAGATATTACTGAAGCTCTCCTTACAAGTCGCAGTGCTATTACTGGAGCGGTTAAGATGCTCGAGACAATGCACCTGGTTAATCGTACACGCTCTGCCGGTAGCCGTGTCGATATGATAAGCATTGCTCCAAGAGGTTGGGAGCAAAGCGGCTTTGATCCAGCCGAATATCAGCAGCAAGCAAATCTGGCAAGAGAAGGTCTGGAAGTCATAAAAAACGCATCCCTTGAACGTCGCCAAGCGCTTGAAGAAACCAGGATGTTGAATGAGTTTTTAGTTGAACGTATGCCACAGCTGCTAGAAGAATGGCATAGTTACCGAGATGCTCGAATTAAAAAAAGAAAGTAAAAGTAGAACTATGACGACAGTTATAGAAGTACAAGGGCTACAAAAATCATTTAAGGATGTGCATGTTTTAAATGATGTGAGTTTCCAAGTTGATAAAGGAACGATTTTCGCTCTGCTCGGTAGCAACGGTGCCGGTAAGACTACTATAATTAACATTTTAACGACTCTTATAAAGGCAGATAATGGTATGGCAAGTGTAGCCGGCTTTGATGTAACAAAGCAATCAGGCAAGGTGCGTGAACAGATAAGTCTGACAGGGCAGTTTGCAGCCGTAGATAACCGGTTAACGGCTCGAGAAAATCTCGTTTTAATTGGCGATTTACGCCATGTAGTGAACTCAGCAAAAACGGCTGTCGAGCTGCTTGATAAGTTCAAGCTTACAGAGGCTGCAGACCGTAGCGTAACAACGTTTTCAGGGGGCATGAGGCGTAGGCTCGATATTGCCATGAGTTTAATCGGTACTCCTGTTGTTATCTTCCTAGACGAGCCGACTACGGGTTTTGATCCTGAAGCCAGGAATGAAATGTGGCAAATTATTCGTAAACTGGCTAGTAATGGCACGACAGTGTTTCTTACCACACAATATCTTGAAGAGGCTGATGAGCTAGCTGACCGAATTGTGGTACTGCATAAAGGTACGATTGTTGCCAATGGCTCAGCTAATGAGCTTAAGAAACTCGTGCCGAAAGGATCAGTTGAATTAGCTTTTCAGGATGAAAAATCGGTGGCTACAGCTACACATGTGTTAGAAAAGCATTATGCCATAAGAAATGAAGAGGGTCTGAGGCTCGCTGTTGCGACTAAGGGCAGCGTATTTGAAGTGGCAAAAGTATTTTCATTACTGAGCAAAGCTCACCTTGAGCCAACGGAGTTCACGCAAAAAACCGCAACACTGGACGATGTTTTCCTAAAAATTATCGGCAAGGAAGAAAAATAATGTACGTCGCCAAAGATACATGGACGATGGCTAAGCGTAGTCTTAAACATATCACACGCAGTATGGATACCATTATCACGGTAGTTTTAATGCCCATAGCCTTTATGTTGTTATTTGTTTATATATTTGGTGGAGCTGTCGGACAAAAAACTGGTTCAGTTAAATACATCGATTTCATTGTCCCTGGAATTATTGTTATGACAGTCGTAAGCGGCATCGCCTATGCCGCCGTGCGCTTGAGTATGGATTTGCAAAGTGGCATTATTAATCGTTTCCGGACAATGCCAGTTGCTCCCTCGTCAATTTTGAGTGGCCAGGTTGCATCGTCAACGCTATCCAATCTATTCTCATCGTTTTTAGTGCTGCTTGTGGCATTTGCAGTTGGTTTTCGTTCAAGTGCTGGGTTTATGCAATGGCTCATTTTTGTAGGCTTACTCCTACTTTTTACGTTGGCAACAACTTGGATGGCTATATTCTTTGGGCTGTTAGCAAAAACGATGGAAGGAGCAGGAGCTTTCAGTTATATCTTACTGCTCCTCATTTTTATCAGTCCGGCGTTTGTCCCTTCGTCGTCGATAGAACCTTTTCTTCGAGGCTTTGCTGAAAATCAACCCATGACACCGATAGTAGAAACGATGCGCTCCCTCTTAACCAGCGGAACGGCTGGACCAAAAGTATGGATGGCAATCGCTTGGAGCTTAGGGATTTTAATTATTACTTATTTTCTTTCTATACGGACATATAAACGAAAAACAATTGTAGTAAACACTTAAAAATCATAGTAGGGGGTGGTCTATCAGTTACAATGCTCACTAAGTCTAAGAAGTTACTGTAGTAATATAGAACCAAATTGGAGGGCCAGGAGGGACTTGAACCCTCGACACCCTACTTAAGAGGCAGGTGCTCTAACCAGCTGAGCTACTGGCCCAATGAAACAACTTTATCAGATTACGAGGGTCTTTTACAAGACTATATTGGTTTAATAAATAATATTTATGAAGAATATCTTAAACTATTTGTTAAAATAGTTGAATGAAACTCTTAAATGGTAGTGAATTAGCTTATTTTATAAAAAACAGACAAGCTAGTGAAGTTCGTAATTTAATTAGTCAATATAATGTTGTACCAAAATTGGCAATAGTTGTAACTATAGATAATACGGTCATTGATCTTTACGTTAAACTTAAAAGAAAATATGGCAGTGATCTTGGCATTGAAGTGGAAATTTATAGATTAAATTTATCTAAAGTATCAACTTTAATTAAGACATTAAATTCTGATAATAAAGTACATGGTATTATTGTTCAGTTACCAATTAGTGATATTTCAAAAACTGATGAAATTGTTAATTTAGTATCTCCAGTTAAAGATGTTGATGCTTTAGGATTAAAATCTATATATGATCCAGCTACACCAAAAGCTATTTTGTGGTTACTCGCAGGTTATAACATAAATTTAAACGATAAGAAAATTTTGTTAATCGGTAAGGGTAAATTAGTTGGTCAACCTTTAGAAAAAATGTTATTAGCTTCTGAAGTTAATGTTACGACTATTGATAAAGAGATTCTTGATATTAAAACACTTTCTAAAACTGCCGATATTATTATTACAGCTACTGGACAGCCCAGACTTATAACTCCTGATATGATTAAAGACAAGGCGATTGTGGTTGACGCTGGCGTGTCTTCAGAAGCGGGTCAAATGGTAGGAGATTTAGATGAAAAGGTTTATGAGCGTACGGATTTAACAATTACACCTTCAAAAGGTGGCATTGGACCATTAACTGTTTGTGCTCTTTTTGATAATCTTATTATTGCTACTCGTAATCAGGTTACCAAAAAATAGAATGAAAATAGGTGTTTTTGACTCAGGGATTGGCGGTTTATCGGTCTATAATGCTATCAAAAAAGATATGCCTGAACAGGAATTAATATTTAAGAATGATCGTTTGAATATGCCTTACGGTAATAAAAACAAAGAAGAACTTTATAGTTTAGTTGTGCCAATATTTAATGAGTTTGTTGATGAAGGCTGTCGGATAATTGTAATTGCTTGTAATACTGTCTCAACAACTATCATAGATAGACTTAAGGCTAAGTATAAGGATATTATTTTAATCGGAGTTGAACCAATGATTAAAGAGGGAGTTAGTTTATCTAAAAATAAAATTATATCAGTATGTGCTACACCAACAACTCTTAAAAGTGCTAGATATCAAGAATTAAAAGATAATTACGCTAAAAATATTGTTGTTTTAGAGCCTGATTGTAGTGATTGGTCTTATATGATTGAGAATAATAAAATAGATAATGAACAGATCAGTAAACGAATTAATAGTGTATTGTCTAAAAATACCGATGTAATTATTTTAGGATGTACTCATTATCATTGGATTGAAGATCAAATTAGACAGCTTACTAAAAATAAAGCTTTAGTAATTCAACCAGAATTAAGTATTATTAAAAAACTTAAGCAAGCGATAAAACAGCTTTCTTGAATTGATTACCTCTATCTATATAGTTTTCAAACATATCAAAACTAGCACAGGCAGTGGATAATAATACAATATCTCCAGGAAGAGATAACTTATTAGCATTTTTAATTATTTCTGGCATGGAAGATCCACCGTAAATATAGTTAGTGAAATTTACTTTTTGTAGATTTTCTTTAATCTTAGCTGCCTGTTGTCCGATTAATACTACCTTTTTAACATTAGTTGTTGTTATCGTCCTTGCTAGTTTAGAATAGTCAGCACCTTTATCTGATCCTCCTAAAATAATAATTTTAGGTTGATTAAAAGATTCTAGTGCGACAATAGAGGTTTCTGGGGTTGTTCCAAAACTATCATTAATATATTGAACACCATTAATTTCTTTCACTAATTCTAAACGATGCTCTAAACCTTTAAAGGTTGTTATAACCTTTCTAATTGTTTCAATATTTTTTGAAATTTGCCAGAAAGTCGTTATAGCAGCACAAATATTTTGAAGGTTGTGTTTACCAATTAATTTGATGCTTTTAGTTGAACATATCGTTTGGTTGTCTATGATAACATTGTTATCTTTAATATAAGCTCCAGGAGATTTATAGTATGGTATTTTATGTGCTTTTGAAGTTGATACAATATATTTTGAGTTATTATTTAAACTATAATAAATTGTAATATCATCATCTCGTTGTTGGTCGAATAGTTGTTTTTTACTATCAAGATATTCTTGAAGGTTAGTGTGCCAGTTTAAATGTTCTGATACTACCATTAAACAAACTGCTATATGAACAGGATATTTAATATCAATGGTTTGAAAATTCGCAAGTTCTAAAACAACCCAATCATTATTTTTTATATTATTTCTTAACAAATCTAGTGGTGGGGTACCGATATTACCACCTAGATATACTTTTTTATTATCTTCTTTCAAAAGTTTAGTGATTAATGTCGAAGTTGTGCCCTTACCTTTAGTCCCTGTTACAGCGATTATGTTTTTAGTTGGACAAGTTTTTAAAAATTCATTTGTATTTGAACTAATTTTGTTAATAATTTCTGGCGAATTATTGTTAATAATTTGATTGGGATGAATAATTGGACTACGAATTAGTAAATCAAACTTATCAAGACCGGACAGATAGTTTTTGCCTAATTGAGACGAAACATTTTCTGGAAGTTTTAAATTAATATTTTGATCGCAGATAGTTATCTGATTTTTGTTTTTAAAGAAATCATAGGCTGACCGCCCTTGTTCCCCGTAGCCTATGATAGCAATATTCATTTTTATTTTGATAACTGTTTTTTTACAAGTTCAGTGACTTGCCGGGGTGTCATATCAGCTTTTAAAATAACAGCATCGACACCTAATTTTTTAACAGAGTCAGGTATTTCTTGTTCACCCATATTAGTTAGAATAATTACTTTCATGTTTTTACCATAAGGTTTTGCTCGCAATTTTTCTAGCATTTCATCACCATTCATTTCTGGCATCATTAAATCTAAAAGTATAATGTCTGGTTGCATAGATTCAATTAGCTTGAGACCTATTTTCCCATTTTCAGCAATTTCAACTTTATAACCTTCGTTTTCAAATTTAAAACGATACATTTGAGAAATAATTTGGTCATCTTCAATAATAGCTATTTTGAACATAATCTTAAATTAACATGAAAAAAATGAAATACAAAATTAAAGTAACGATGACTTATAAAATTAATAAAAAGCAATGGTTATATTAAGTACATATTACTTTATTAAATCATTGATAATTTTAACAACTTGTGATGGTGTATGATGGGCTTTTAAAACGTATCTATCCATTCCTAACAAACGAAGCCGATATGGTATTTCATCATGACTAATATTAGTTAATATTACGATTTTAGTAATATTAATTTCATCATAAGTTTCTCTAAGTTTTTCTAGCATTTCATCACCATTCATAACAGGCATTTTTAAGTCTAATAAGATTAAGTCTGGTTTAAATTGTTTTACTAGAGAAATTCCTTCCAGTCCATTATTCGCTGTTTTTACACTATAACCAGAAGCTTCAAGTTTAAATTTATACATTTGTTGAATTGATATTTCATCTTCAATAATAGCTATTTTATTTAATTTTATACCCATTAAATTATTATAACCATAAACTAATATCTTGGATAATATATTTGCATTTTTTAGTAAACTGTAGTATACTATAGTAGTACTGAAATAAATCAAGTTGATCATTTTTATCATTAAGCTAAGAACTCAGCACTTATGTGTCGGTTCTTGGCTTTTTTAATTGTTAAAAAAGGAAATAAGATGTCTGTTATGCATGAATCTAACCCTCAGGAATTAGAAGAATATAAATTAGGTGATATAGTCGATATTAAAGAGTCTAGTTTTAATAAATTCGATATAACATTAGAACTTCAACCTAAAGCTACATATGAAGTAACTATTAAAGATCCTTATGTAGAATTGTTTTCTGATCAAGAAAAACAAGAAGTGAATTCTAAGGAAATATTTATTAGTAGTTTTGCGGAACAACGGCGATTAAAGGGTTATTGGTCCAGGGGTATTGGAAAAGCTTATATTGATGAAAATGAAGTTCAACAAGAAAGAAAACATGAATCAGGAGATCCTGTGTCTTCTAATATACTCTTTAATAAATTAATCAGTAGTACTGCTTTAAACGTCTGGAGAAAAATAATTCCTTCAGCAATTTCCTTAATGTATGTATCGGGACCATTTGCTAAACAGGATATCACAGATAAAAAAGGAAACGCAGTTTATATAGATGAAACTGCTAGAAAATGGTGGAGTTTAAATAAAGATTGTATTGCAATCAGAGCAAGAGGTACTTTATTATCTTATCTTGTGAACGATTTTATTGAAAAAAAAATGTTTACTCAAGAAGGAAGATTACCTAATTTAGTGCAAATGAGCGTGGCGTGTGGTACTGCTTTACCAGTTATGCAGAGTGTGTTAAAAGTTGATATTGAATCTAAATTAATATTGGTTGACAAAGATAAAAAAGCTTTAAGTGCAACCGAGACTTTAGCTTCTGAAATTGGATATAGTGGACAAATATTTAAGTATGATGAAACTAATATATTTAGTACAGATGAGATGGAGAGTCTAAGTAATGAGTTAGATGATAAAAATCTTAGGCCTATGATAATAGATTTAATGGGTATTTTTGAGTATACAGGTAATAATATTGGGGTAGATCCTGTTAATTTTTTAAAATCAAACTATGATATGTTACAAGAAGATGGTAGATTAATTTTTGGCCAAATGTTGAGCAGTAGACCATTAAAGGATTTTATGATGGGTGCGGTGGGATGGCCTTATGTGGAGACAAGAAATCCCGAAGAAGTTTTAGGTATCATTCGTGAGGCCGGGATACCTTTAGATTCTGTAAAAATTTACTTTCCAGACGATGGAATCTACATGGTTGTTGTCATAGATAAATAGTTAATTTAATTTAATGATTATATAAAACAAAACTGATAAAATTAATTGAGGGGGTTAATATTTGTCAATAATTTTATTAATAACAGCTATACTTTCATTAATATTAGCTACTCTAGTTATCTTGCGGGATCAGCATAAAAAGGAAAATATATCCTTTTTTTGCTTAGGTACGGCTATATCGTTATGGACATTAGGGGTAGATGGATTTTTGGTTGCCAAAAATAATATTTTTTTGGCGATAGTGTCGTATCAAATATTCTACATAGTGCCGTTATTTATTGGTTTATTTTCTGTTTTATATTCAAAATATTTTTCATACGAGATTAAATTCAAAAAATTTTATATTTATATTCTTGTAATATTAGCAGTAAGTATGTCTTTTGTATTATTGTTTGATAAAAAATTCTTAATTTATCAAATATTTTATGATAAACCAGTGTTAGTTGCTACTCTTGATAAAGCACATTATTTAATATATTCGTTTTTTTTGAGTATATTTTTTATCTCTACTATAGTGATTATGTTTATAAAACGTAGTAGCGTGAAGCTTAATATATTTAAACAACAATCTAAAATTCTTTTATTTGGTTATCTAGTTTCATTTTTATCAGGTATATTTTTTAATTTGATATTGCCATATTTAGGAAATTTTAGTCTAATAGCAATTGGACCAATTTGTACTTTATTTTTTCTTACCGCTATTTCATATTCAATTATTAAACATAAACAATTTAATATCACATTTGTTGTAGCAAGATCACTTGGCTATTTTCTGTCATTAATGTTTTTTATAGTTTTATGTGCAGCTATTGTTTTCTTTATTACTAAAGTAATATTAAATTTAAAAATTTCTATTATTGCACAAACATGGTTATCTGTTAGTATAGCAATTGCAAGCTTTATGTTTGCTAGTTTAAAAAGAAGATTTGATAGTTTAACTAATAAATTATTTTATAAAGATGCGTATAACTCACAGGATCTATTTGATAGTTTAAATAAAGTACTTGTTTCAAATACAAATTTAAAAAATCTTTTAAAATTAAGTTCTGAAGTAATAGAACGTTATTTAAAGTCAGAATATTGCTATATTGGTTTAAGAGATAATAGAAAAAATATAAGGATTGCCAGTACGTCTAAAATTCATTTGAGTGTTGCTATGATAAATTCTATGTTGGATAAAGCAAGTATCAATAAAAGCGGATTCATTATTACTGACTCGCTAGGCCTGGATCAGTATGATTTAATTGAAGTTTTACAAGCAAATAAAATTTCATTTATAATTAGTTTTCAAATTGATAATAAATCTAATAATAAAGATGAAACCGGAATTTTAATTTTAGGAAATAAAAAATCAGGCTCGGCATATTTAAATAATGATTATAAAGTGTTGTCTATTTTAGTAAAAGAATTAGCTATAGCAGTTCAAAACGCTTTAAGTTACGAAAGAGTAAGAGAATTAAATAATAATCTAGAGTTAAGGATTAATCAAGCAACTAAAAAATTAAGAGATAATAATACAAAGCTAAAACAGTTAGATGAATCTAAAGATGATTTTATTTCTATGGCATCTCATCAACTTAGAACTCCATTAACTAGTGTTAAAGGATATATTAGTATGGTACTTGAAGGTGATGCTGGAAAATTAACTAAAATGCAGCATGAGATGTTAAGACAAGCTTTTTTTAGTTCACAAAGAATGGTTTATCTTATTGCAGACCTTCTTAATGTTTCTAGACTTAAAACTGGTAAATTTATCATTGAACCATCTAAAGTTAATTTAGCTCAAATGGTTAATCAAGAGATATCTCAATTAGAAGATACCGCTGAAGCTAGATCGTTAAAATTAATCTACCAACAACCAGCTGTTTTTCCAGACTTAATGTTAGATGAGACTAAAATAAGACAAGTAGTTATGAATTTTATAGACAATGCTATTTATTACACTCCTGCTGGTGGTGAGATAAAAGTTAAGGTTCTTGATTTAGGTAATACTATCGAATTTAGAGTTGAAGATAATGGAATTGGTGTTCCTAAATCCGAACAACCACATTTATTTACTAAATTTTATCGTGCCACTAATGCTAGAAAAACTCGTCCAGATGGTACTGGATTAGGACTTTATATGGCTAAGAAAGTCATTATAGCTGAACATGGTTCAATTATCTTTGAAAGTCAAGAGGGTAAGGGTAGTACTTTTGGATTTATATTTAATAAGGGAAGATTAGGCATAGCTTAGCTATTCGATTAAAATATTTATAATGTCATTAAATTGACAAAAATACTAAAATATATATAATATATATTTATGAACGGTGAAATTTTACCTGTAATAGGTGGTATAGTCGGAATTACTTGTGGAGCTGTTGTCGAACACTTTGCCATTAATAAAGCTAATAAAGAATTGGCTGGACAACGAGCTAATCCTTTTTGGGAATTAGATGCTACTGATCATAAACAAGAAATTAAGACCAGTAATTTGAAAAAATTTATTAGTGGTATAGCTCTTGCTAGTTGTACTGCTGGATTTTCGGCAGGGGCTTTTTGGAATAGTCATTTATCGCAAACTGTTAATTTGCCAAAATCAATAGGACTTGTTTTAGATAAGTCTGGTGCTAGCGATTTTAGTTCTATTACTAATCAGAATCAGACTCCTAATCAAACTGAAGTTAAGGTGTTGCAGGATTTGCAAGGTCATCAACAAAACTTAAATTTAGCTATTACTTATCAGGGATTTGCTCAGGTTGTTGATTATTCAACAGCTTTGAACGCACTTCCATTGGGTCAAGCAAATATGTTTCAAGCACTAAACGATGTTTTAAAACCTAATAGACCTATTTATGTGATTAGTGATGGTAATAGTTTTAATAATACGACTGAACTTAATTCGATTGTTAAGACTGCAAAGAAAAATCATGAATCTATTTCATTCTTGAATTTAAGTAATACAAATCAAGCGAGTATGGAAGATGTTGCTAAGTCAACAAAAGGTCAATATTTTAGTAGTTCGGCTGTCGTTAATTTTGAAAAAAGTATTAAGAAAAATTCATCATACCCTAGTGGTGAGAAATCTAAAGGCAATAATAAGCAGTCATTAGATTGGTTAGCAGTTATTGGTTTAAGTACATTAATTGCCTTTAAGGCTTTTAAAGATAGATCAAAAATAATTATAGGTGCTAAACAGTAAAGCATAATTTAGGAGTTAAAGAAATGAATAATACAACAGAATTTGAATTATATAAAGAAAGAGCTAATTTTATAGCAACTGAATCGGTAAGACAACTTGGTAATCTTGTGTTGGGTAATACGATGTCAAAAATTGGTTTAACTGTAGGTTTGATGACTAATTCTCATGTTAGTTTTGTGTCAGAACCTGGAACAGGTAAATCAACTCTTGTACTTAACGCAGATAGATTATTTGATGATATAACAGAAGAAGAAGTCGCTAAAATACCAGCTTCTTCAACGATGACGGATAAAATGTTATTTGGTAGTAAAGTGGTTTTAAAAAACGAAGTTATAGAAACAACAGGTTTAATTAAGGAAAAAACGAAACTTCTATTGTTATCTGAAGGGAGTAGACTTAGTCCTTTTGCAGTTAATCCTTTAAATGATCTGTTATTAGATAAAAAATTTATAAAAATAGGAGATGATAAAGAACTTGTTATGTCTAATTTTAGAAGTGCAATATTGGCTTATAATTTAACAGATAATGGTGATGGTATATTTACTTTATCAGATGCTTTTAGATCTAGATTTTCAATAACTTGTCTTGGAGAAGAATTATCTACAGCTGAAAGTACGTTAGTAAGAGGTGGTTGGCAACCTGAGCCTGATAAAATTCAACATGTTATGTCAACTGATATGGCTGACTCAATTGCAAATTATGCTAAAGAAAAAATTGTAATTCCTGATAATGTTGATAAAGAAATGGCAGAAGATGAGCGCATCGCCAGGTCTTATTTGGATAGAAAACTTTATTATAGAGAAGGACCAAGACTTACTAATCAACTTGGGAAAATCGCTAGGACATTGTATTTAATGAACAATGGTAGTTGGGATGAATTTGAATTAGCTCAATTAAATGGTCAAACTTTAACTGTTCCTCAAACGGCTTTGGCTTTAGTAATTCCGTCTAGATTAGCTGGTGGATCTTATTCTAAACACAACAATCTAGATGTTAAATTAGCTGAAGTATTGGATGAAATAAGAGCGTAAATATAGTCTTGGTAGTAATATGTTAAATAGATTACAAGATGAAATAAAAAGTATTAAAGTTTCTCAAAGTTTTTTAACAGGTGATTTTTCAGCGAATGAAATAGAAGTCGGAGATAATTTATTATTTGGATATGTCGATTATGATCAAAGTCTTGGACATCATCCTGTTGATATTGATTTAGTCGAGAGTTATGTAAGTGATCGATATCAAGTACCAGTATCGGCTGCCAGAAAAAACTTTAATTTAAGTGTCATAAACGCGCTATCTTTGAGTAACGAAAAATCCGATAACATTATTGGTCAAGATTTATTAGCTAATATTAACGAAAAACGTTTTTCGGTTGCTAGTGGAATTGCAAATCTTTTAGGAGACTTAAGAATTGGTAGTATTGGTCATCCAAAAATGTTTGATAGCTCGGATTTAGATAGAGAATTGAATGACGAGCATCTTATTATAATTGATGGACCAAAATTTGAAAATGTTGATTCATTAATAGTACATTCTAGTAAACCTATAATTGGTATACGAGTTTTACATCTTCTTGATGTTAAAGTACCATCTAATATTGGGGTTTTACAAACAGGAGATATATCGATTCCTCATTTGGATACTACAAAAAACAAGCAGTTGTTAGAATATAATAAAAAATTAGAAGATAAAGAATTTGATCGGCGAAAAACAATTACTGAAAGGTGGGGTGAAGATTTAAGGTTGGTTGACGTTATCTATGACCCATTGAATAAAGGTTATGTTGATAAATTAGACGATGATTTGGCTACTGTTGTTGGTCAAGTTTGGTGATAATTTTAAATGTATAGAATCAGCAAAAATGTTAATAATATGTCATTTTATTGACAAACGAATAAATCTATTGTAGAATGGTAATATTTCGCAGTGATGAGGAAGGTGATTTAAGATAGTTTGGAGTTTTAATAATTATGAAAAATTATGAATTTATAACAAATTTAAGAAATAATAATGCAGCTAGAGTTGGTGCCGTTGTTCTTGTTGTTGCAGGTGTAGTAGGAACAGGCTTATTAATTGAAGGTAGTAGTAATAGTAATCGTCTTACTAATAATGACCCAACAATTACTCAGGATCAAAATAACTGTAATAATTTTGTTAATAATCATGCTTCAAAAAATATGTCTATTTATAATGTAGAATCGATATTGCCAAAAGAAATTATAACCGCAAATAACGCTCCTGGAGTAGTACGTAAGTATTTTGGAAAGAATGCGCTTGCTGGTGATGCACAAGAATTAGCGATGATACAAGCTGCGATTGTTATACCATCTGAAAAAAGTACCATTGATCCAGTTACCGGAACGCCCAGTAAATATAATTATTTGAAATCTGAACAGCAAGTTTATAATGCGATGAATGGTAATAAAAAATTAGAAGAACAAGCTTGTCAAGATGCACTTAAAGTTATGGTTAAGGGTGGTCATTATACTAGTGATTTTGTGCAACAAGGTCAAAAGGCTACCCAATTTGTAGGTGTTAGAAATTCTGAGAAAGAGATAGTTGGTTATACTACACGGGTTATAACCGTAAAAGCTAATACTGTACTTAGTGGTATAGAGTTTAGCGCTCCTAAGGGCAGTATAGGTTATGATCCTGTTTTAATTGATGGAAATGGTTATTTGTATATAGCCGGAGCAATGCCTGAGTCGAGCACAACATCTTTAAAAACACATAATAATAGTGGACAAACACATGAAAAAGCCCTTAAGCAAGGAACTTCTTCAAGTAATACAGGAAGTGGTAGGAAAGTAAATCCTGGTGGTCCAAATTCAGAAAATCAACCAACATTAATAAGTCCTAATAAGTTACCTGCTCCAAGTAAGTCTGGTGGTTCTCCTGAAGCTAAACCCGGTTCTAATAATACTCCTGGTCCAGGTGGTGTTAGTACTACTACAACTACAGAAGCTATTATACCTTCTACCACAACAACTACAGTTATTGTACCTCCTACTACTACAACTACAGAAGCAACACCTCCACCATCTTCTACCACAACTACTACTCTTCCAGCAAGTAAAGGTCCAGCACCATGTGATCCTAATATAAGTGCATGTTAATTAAGAGTAATTTAAATCAAAGGAATATGAATATGAAGACATTTTTAAAAAAGAATTTAATGAAAATATTAATTGTTTTTATCGCATCATCTTTTATCTCAGCTGGTCTTTTTAGTAGTAATGCTAGTGCTGATTGTTATCAGTATACTTCTAGTGGAACAATGATTACTTCGGCTACACCGGTGTTTAATAATTTTTGTAATGTTCCATATGGTGTTAATAATGAAGCAAATTTCGTTCGTATTAGACAGGATAGTAGTGGTAATGTTATGGATAATACCAATAACCCACCCTATAGTAGTGGTGTTTTAACATCAACTTGTAATAGTGGTACTAAATATGATATTTGGAACTATTTACACAATAATGCTTCTACTAATTATAATCCTGATGTTAATCCGTCTAATCCTTCAGCAGTAGCACATAATGTTCAAGAAATTTTAACTGCTAATTTTGGTCAAAATAGTTATTTTGTTTTTGCTGATACTGTAGTTGCGAGTAATGCTGCAACAGTCAAGGATCACGCTATTTTAAGTTGTGGTAATACTAGAGTACAAATGTCTATTGTTCCTGGTAGTGTACATATATATTCTGCACCTTATGGTTGGCTTAATTTAGCTGATTCAACTATTAATGGTGGACCTTTAACAGTCGGATCTCCTGTTGCTGGTAGTGGAAATATGTGGGGCTGTTGGAATTATAGAATGGTAATTGTTTATCAAGTTCAAGTTACAGCTATTCCAACTCCAACACCACCTACCAATAGTCCAACATGTAATTTAATTACTCTTGAAGCAACTAATTCTGTTGCAAAACTAGAAGGAGTAACTTATTCAGCTGGTAGTTCTACTGTTTCTGGAGTAACAATTAATTTTGGTAATGGTACTAGTTCTATTGTTAATCTTACTCCAGCTCAAATAGCTGCTTTATCGAAAACTCCATATACGTATGTTTATTCTTCTCCAGGTAATTATTCGGTTACCGCAACCGTAGATACCAGTTTAGGCAATGTAACTAGTCCAGCATGTACTACTGTAGTTAATGTTGTCACTCCTCCAACACAACCTAATGTACCTGTACCTCCTACTACTCCAACTGCTCTAGTTAATACTGGTCCTGGTAATGTTATTGGTATTTTTGTTGGGTTTGTAATAGCAGGAATTATCGGCTTTAAAGTTTTCGCTAAAAGAAAATTATTTCGATTATTCTAAACTTAAAATAAGAACAAAATTAAAAAACTGTGGATAAGATTGGATATTTTTTAGTAAATATGTTAGTGTAAAAAGTAAGTAAAGCTTCGTGACTGACCGCTTTAAAGAAAAATAGTTATTATAAGTGTTTTCATTGTTATGGAGACACTTATATTTTTTACTTAATTATTTATTTATGAAATAATGTTTTAAAATTAGATATATGTTTAAGGTCCCATCGTCTAGCGGTTAGGACACCAGGTTTTCATCCTGGCAACAGGGGTTCGATTCCCCTTGGGATCACCAGAATAGACAGTTTCTATTACTACTATGCTTTTACGTTTTCTGAGCGTTTTAAAATATTCCTGAAAGCATAGGAAAACAACCATAGCATATAAGAAATGAGGATTATTCGCTGTATCAATCCTTTGTACTGAAATAGCTCGTTTTGCGGGAACTGACTTATTTTAAGGAAGACTATACCGATTAGTAGTACTAGACATATAAATAAAGACCATCTTTTAAACAGTTTGTTATTACTGTTAATTTTGAGGGTTTTGTAAATGACAAAGCAGCTAACAGGTGCTAGGGTAAAGAAGATTGCGCCCAAAATGCCATGAACTATGCCATGAAAAGTATGCTGATTGAATAAAACACTTGGGTCAGTAGTGAAGAAACCAGAACCAAAGAGACAAAAACCCATCACCATAAAAATATATGAAATCGCTTTTGTGGGTTTATTATTGATTTTATAACTCAACTGTCCAAGACCAAAAATAAATAGCAACAATCCTGTTATGAAAAAGTTAGTCATCTGAACCCAACCGCCATGGCCAATCGATAATTCACTAACAAACCTACTTATAGGACTATAGCCATGCCGAAACCATCCATCAATTGTGAATATGGTGACGAACAAGATGGGAGCAACTATGCCGCAAACATTGTAAATTCTGTTCTCTATAGTATTGTTTGTTTTTGGTATTAACTTTGAGTTTTTAGCGTTAATATTAGAGTTCATGCAGCAAATTATAGCTGAATACCGTCTCGATGTATACTTTTTAAAACTCCTATCTACCTAATAATCTCAGCTACGATTTCCTTATAGTTGGCAAGTAGGTGGTTCACCAATTGAAATAACAGATTAATATGTAAGTATTTTTTATAATCTTAAATTTTTGGAATTAAACTCATCTGTAATTTGCTTCGATTCCTCTGTGCTCTTTTGATGCAAAATAAACATAAGATATAATAAAACTCATGGCTAGAATGAACCAACGGGGCATAGCCCATATTCAACTACTTGTAATACTAGTTTTAGCTTTAGGAGTTATCGGTTTTGTTGGTTATAAGGTAGCTAGTTATAAAGTTAAACCTTCAATCAGTAGTAATACAAATATAAAGGCTAGTAGTGTTACTACTTCACTAGATATTGAATCTACTCCTTCTGGTATAAGCATGTCAGGAAAACCAATATGTGATAGTTCAACTCTACATAATGTAACACCCTATACTTGTACTAAGAATAATAATTCTATAGATACTGTTATAACTGCACCTAAACAAGTAGTTCTTAGTGGTAAAACCTATAATTTTGTTACCTGGAGCGGCTGTTCTGCATCAAACATAGACAAAGCTATATGTAAAGTGGTGGTTGATGAGGGTAAGAAGGGTACTCTGGAGGCTAGCTATGCGGTTTTAAATAGTAAATCAAATAGTAAATCATCACAAGTAAGCACGCATGTGGCTACAAATGATACATCATGTACTGTCTCTATAATTTCTGGGGTAAGCTTTGGAGTTGGAAGTGGTATGGCGATAGGTTCCTCAAACAACCAAGATAGTGTCTGTACTTTTTACGAACGAAATCCGCCGCCAGCGGGGTATAAAGTCAACTATTCTGTGGCCTACAATAACATAATCAGTGAGAGTTGCGGCACTAATTGTGCCTATTATAATCAGTATAATATGTCTTCTTATTACAACTGGTTTTCCATTGACGACCTAAGCTGTCAGTATTTAATTGCAAGTAACACTAAATGCAATTTATACACCCGTCTTAATTATAAAGACACAGGGACAATATATACACAACCAGCAAGCTTTAATGTAACTGCCCTCCAAGTTTATGATGAGTACTATAGTAAGCAAAATATCGGATGCGTAAATTATTACTGTCAAACTAAATCAACATTTGAAAACTGGAACATGTCAGTTCAGCCGGGCAATAGTATAACCCCAAGCATTATTAATGTAGTTGCTAACTATAAAATAGATATAATTTATGACCCTGCTTACGTCTCAAGTTTAAACAATCAAAACAGTACAATTTCTGGATATACAATAGAGAAGGCACTAGAAAACAGTTTTCCTAGTTACAAAGGTCCTCAATCTTAACTTTTTAGGTTCCATTCCGTAAAGGAATTAAAAATAACGAAGGATTACTCTCGAATAAGTCATACCACTGATTTATTTTCTCAAGGATATGGTTCCAATTCGACAATAGGTGGTTCACCATAGGAATATTTTTTAAGAAATAGTTCAATTTTATCCCAAGGCTGTTAAGACTAAAAAATCATATAATTTGATTTCTAAGTAGGTAATTTATAAGTTTAACAAAATATTATCTGATAATTAACTTGCGTTTTATTATTGTTTTTTTGCTAAGATTAAGACATGGAATATGCAGTAAAAATAAAAAATCTATCTATCACCCTGGGTAAGGATTTCAAAGTACTTAAAAACATTAACTTTGAATTACCTGTTGGCAAAACCATTGGGTTTATTGGTCCTTCAGGAGCTGGAAAAACTACACTAATACGTGGGATAGTCGGAAGCCTGCGAATAAGCTCAGGAGATATAGAAGTATTTGGTTTACCTGCAGGTTCAGTGACCTTGAGGGAACAAGTCAGCTACATGACTCAAGAGTTATCCGTATATCCCGACTTAACTGTAAAAGAAAACTTAAAGTACTTTATAACTATGGTTGGTAATAACAAAGTGTCAGACGATATGTTAATAAAACTTCTTGATTTAGTTGATATGACTAAAAAGTCTGGTAGTTTGGTAAGCGAACTTTCAACTGGTCAAAAACAAAGAGTATCCCTAGCTGTGGCTCTCATTGGTTCACCAAAACTCATGGTTTTAGATGAACCTACAGTAGGACTAGACCCCGTACTTCGCGAAAAACTATGGAGATTATTTACCGATTTATCTAATAAAGGCACAACGTTAATTATTTCAAGTCACTCAATGGATGAAGCTATCAGGTGTGACGACCTTGTACTTGTCAGAGATGGTCAGTTACTTGCTCATAATTCACCAAATGAGTTGCTACAAACTACTGGCTCTAAAACTATAGAAGAATGTTTCTTAAAGCTTGTAGGAGATAGCGAATGAGTGTTCATAAAACTTTTGCAACTTCTAAAAGGGTTTTAGGTCAGCTACGCCATGACCGTAGAACTTTAGCGTTAATATTTATAGTCCCGCCAGTTCTTTTAATAATACTCAAATATGTTTTTCAGGGTGAATCTAAGGTCTTCAATAGCATTGCTCCAATGTTACTTGGGATATTCCCAATGATTATGATGTTCTTAATAACATCTATCGTAACTTTGAGAGAACGCTCTAGTGGAACATTAAATAGATTAATGACAATGCCTATATCTAAATCCGACTTAATCTTTGGATATGCAATTGCATTTTGTCTATTAGGTCTGGTGCAGGTTCTTATTTCTGGAGGAGTTATGCTTGGTTTATTGCATGTTACAGTTCTTGGTGGAACTTTAGCTACAATGATAATAGCGGTTCTATCTGCGTTTTTGGGAACATCTTTAGGTTTATTGACAAGTGCCTTCGCGAGAAGCGAGTTTCAAGCAGTACAATTTTTGCCAGCATTTATTTTTCCTCAGCTTTTGGTCTGTGGGCTGTTTATCACCCGAATTGATATGGCTAAACTCTTGCAGTGGTTTTCAGACATTATGCCCTTAACATACAGCGTTGATGCTATGAAACAAGTAACGCTCTATTCATCATGGAATGATAACCTTATAAGAGATTTAATCGTGGTTGCGGGTTTTGCTATAGTCGCTCTTATTCTGGGGTCTGCTACTATACGAAGGCAGGAGTGAGAAGACCATTCCATCTAATAATCTCAGCTACGATTTCCTCATAGTTGGCATGTAGGTGGTTCACTAAAAGATACTCTTCGGTTAAAGAAGGATTTTTTAGTAGTTACTAAGGAGCCTTTCGTCAGTAATCCCTATTTGTTCTATAAATCTTTGAAACCTTTAGAATTAGTTAATTTAGATGGAGTTTTAGTTGTATTAATAGAATAACCATCATCACACGTAGCTTTACTGATATTTTCACTATTTTCCACCATATTTGCTAGGGCTTTAGTTTGTTTATATATCGATATACTTCCTATTATACTCTTGTTGCTATTGAATTTATTACATTATAGATTTATTCTAAAAATATTAACTTATCATTAGGATAATTATTTATTTTAGATAGTAGATTATGAGACATGCAAGAAAATCAAACCAATGAGACCCGATGAATGAACGAAAATATAGTTGCAAGTTATTTCCAAACTTAAGTCTAAAGTTTTTTTCTGGTTTTAGATATTTTAAAAAGCTGATTACTAATAAGTTTTTTTGGCTTCCATTGTTTCTAATAATTGTCTCTTTAGCCATTCTTGTGTCTATTCCATCAACTAGATATAAACTCATTGGAGAATTTTGGCATCAGAAGTATGTTGTTCGAGTGATTAGCTTGAATAATAATCAACCGATTATAGGCGCAAAAGTAACGATTGGTCCAACGACTAGTTATACGAACAATAAGGGCATTGCATCTCTTGAGGTATCAATAGGATATAAAACTATTTCTATTACTAAGCAATATTTTGCAAGCATCAAAAAGACAATATTGATTCCATTCAGTGTGTCGTCTACCGCAATCTATAAAATTAAAGCGACTGGAATATTGGTTCCCCTGAAAGTAATCAACGCAATTACTAAAACCCCCATTGCAAACGTTACAATTTTATCTGATGGGAGTAAGGTCGAAACTAATAAATTTGGACATGCGATTATAGTTTTACCGGCCAATATTAAAACAGTTAATGCCCTACTTAATAGTTCTGGGTTTAACAGTAAATCTGTGATTATTCATATTTTCTCTCAAACTCTTTCAACCAATACATTCTCATTAACTCCAATCGGCACAGTTTATTTTCTATCTAACAATACCGGTAATATAAATGTGGATAGCGTTAATTTAGATGGTACTGATCGGCAAACCCTCTTAAAGGGTACCGGTAATGAGAGTTTATATAGTACTCAATTATTGCCCTCTGATAATAGTCAGTATCTTGCTTTATTAGCTAATCGGAACGGTTCCGAATCCCATTTGTATGTAATTAATACAAGTAATGACTCTATTAATGAAGTTAACCCAAAAGCTACTGGGTATCAAATTTTTGGTTGGACACCGGATGGCCATCTTATATATGAAATTTATAACAATGATATGCCAATTTGGATGTCTGGGACTGAAGATCTTATGACATATAATGCTTCAAGTGGCATTTCTTCTATATTGGCAGCTTCTAAGGGAATTGGTACTAGTAGTAGTAATTTTGCGAATCAAAATTTTCAAAACATTATCTTATTATCCAATAATAAAATTTTATATTCTTCGGTGTGGTCGGGTACGAATAATTTGATGGTTACAAATTTACCTAGTCAAAGTACAATCCTGCTGCAAACTATGAATACTGTAGATTCTAACAGCTTGAATTCCAGTGCATTTTTATCCGTTCCGGCAGATAATTACTCTGGTTTTAAAGTCAGGTTAGTTGGATTAATTAAAGTAGTCGTGAGTCTATATAACGAGGCAAACCAAAACACTAGTTATTATATATATAATAATGCACAATTGTCTTCAACTAACAAGCAGAATTATAATTCTTATTTAAACTCCTCACAAACTCCATATGGACAATTTGGATATTTAGTATCACCTAACAATAACAAGGTACTTGTAGCTAAATATATAAATGGACATAACGTAATTTTTATTGAGTCAATTAATGGAGGATCAAAACGGCAAATCGCAATTCTTAATACGACCTATAATATCTATGGATGGGTTACGAATAATTATGTTTTGGTATCCAAAAATAATAATGAATTATATGTTATGCCTGCTAGTGGTGCTAATAACCAAAATGATTTAATAAAAGTGACAAATTATTTAGAGTAATCAAAGTCTTTTAAAGTGTAGAAATTAATCTATACTTACTGTTTGGGCTATAATTCAAGCTGTACAATTTAGGATTCACTATCTGTTATGCAATAAACCATTAGGTTTTAGTCCTTAAAGACATTTCCTTTAACGGATATATACCCCTTAATAGGTTATACCACTCATTAATCTCCCTAAGAGCATGGTTTCAATTCGAAGTTAGGTGGTTCACCAAATGATATACTGACAATTTAGTTAGCCTTATCTTGATAGAATATAGCATCTCGTTTGGACGAAAGTTCTCAAGAGGTTATTTAAATACGAATTTGACACGATTGTACAATTAATTGTACAATAATAGTGTAAAGGAAGGACGACGTAATGAGTACAAAAACAATCGATATGACTAACTTACGCAACAACTTAGCGAGCACTATTAATGCATTAGGTAGAGATGATGTTTTATTTATTAAGAGTCGGGGCAAATTTACAGGCAAGGTCATAATAGATGACGAACTGTTGGAAGACTTGCTCTTAATGCAAGATGGTAGCTATATCGCTAGTATCGCAAAAGCACGTAATGAGATTAAAAAGGGTGATATCTATACATTTGATGAAATGTTTGGAGATGTTCTTTAATGACTAACTTCCGCATGGTATTTGCGGGTAGCAGCAAGAAAGACTTAGACAAACTTGATAGTGTTACCAGAAAACGAATTGCCAATAAACTTAAATATTTTTTGGCACAAGATGACCCACTTATTTATGTTCGTCACTTAGTTGATTCTAAAATAGGTGACTATCGCTTTCGAGTAGGTCATTATCGTATAGCATTTGATGTAGTTGATGACACATTACAGGTGATAAGTATTAAGCATCGCAAAGATATTTATAGAAACTGAGTAAAATTTATATCAAAGAGCTATTTATGTCTAAATTACTTAACAGAGTATTCCACCTAATTATCTCGCTAGATAAATTCTTATAAATCGAACCCCTTAGGGTTATCAGAATAGAATTTTTAATTTTATCAAGTTTTATTATTGACTTAATCATTGGTTCCTAACTCGATTTCTTGATAGTCTTTTGCTATGATGGGCATATGAGTTTTTTGCAAAATAATCGGAATGTTATCCATCCTAAAGAATTATTAAAAAAAGAACAATCTGGAATTAGAAAATTTAATACAAAGTTAGCTCTTAAAATAACTACTGGTGTAGGTTCAATGTGGAGTGCTTATCTTTTTGCTTTATTATCGATTATGTCATTACCCGCAATATTAGTTTTGATTTCACCTAGTTTAAGACAAGATTTTCCGAAATGGATTATTGCTACTAGTTTAATTACACTTATTGCTTGGATTTCTCAAAACTTTTTACAGTTGGTGTTACTACCAGTTATTATGGTTGGTCAAAATGTAATTCAAGATAAACAAAACGCTAAAGTAGAAAGTGATCATAAGACTTTAACTTACCTCGCTAATTTACAAGAAGAACAAATGGTAGAATTAAAAATTCAAAGAGAAATGCTTGATTATATTAAAAAAGAAATAAATCATAAATAATCAATAGACACACAATATGCTATTGTTTATAATTAAGTTATATGTCTGAAATAATTACTGAAAATATACCTTTCAACCCAGAAGCTTATAATTCTGATGGAACCTTCAACGAATCTTTTTTTAAAGAAACTTATGGGTTTGATTTATTAACTATTACTCAAGAAGTAACTTTTGGTAAATATACTGACTCATTTGGTCGAATGCTACTTGATAGCCGATGTCCGGTTGGTGAAAAAATTAGAAACGTTTTTCAAGAGAGTGGAATAGAGAGTGCAAAAGAAAAATTAATTCAATTTGGTAAGATGTTTGATGTTGAACTTGATTATGTTTTTGATTCAGCTAAAACTGCTAATACTGAAATAGTTGAAAAAAAAAAGTAGAATTACCTAATTCTTCTAAGAAGATAGTAGAATTACCTACAGATGCAGGTTTACAAGATAATTATAGGGCTGAAGTTAAAATAGTTTCAGAAAGACAACAACCAATAAGACAACAGTTAGTTAGCGATAAAGTTAATCAATTACGTTTTGTGGATGATATTAAAACTATTCCTCAGCAGGAATCTCAATCGGACTTAAAAATAGTTGAAAAAAAATCTGAGATTGATTTTAAAAAAAATGATAGTGTTCAACGCACCAGAGCTGTAGAAAATAATAGTCCACTTTCTTTAGTAGAACCACTTTCTATTAATGAAGCAACAACAGAGCCAGATTTTCTATCAATAGCTAAACCTAAACCTGATACAGAAGAATTAGAAATTGAACTACTCGAAGGCACTATAGATTTATTTGAAGATAATTTAACAGAATTTGAAGATGATGAAAATTATCAAGAGACTTATATTGGTGAATTATTGTTATCTTTAGTAGTCAATTTTGTTGAAACACCAATAACAGAATTTGAAGATGATTATCAGAATGATTTTATAAATTTTATAAAAAAAAATAATTTATTATTTAATGAATCAGAAAATAATCAGTTTGATAGTTATTTACAAACATTAGAAGAAGAACAAGTTGATGTAATCAAAGATGTTATTAATAATTTTATTGATGCAATAAAGGAAGTTAATGGTTTATCAGAAGAAATATATTTTCAAAAAAAGGATATTCTTCAAGAAAATTTTGAGAAATTAACTAAACTACTATTTGAAAGTCTTGATTTAGAATATAACGATGAAATAATTAAGTACTTTGTGTTTAATATTTTTTTATTACCAGAATTTACCAATAAAATTAGTGAAAAAAAGTTTAGTATAGATGAATTAAATAAAATGGGTACTTATGAGTATAAGCCGTTTGATAATTTATTACTTAGTAGCGTTTTAAGATATTTTCAATTAAATATTCAATCTTATTTAATGATTGGACAATATGCTTTGAAGGTATTTTTTATTTAATTTATAAATAGTATATCAATTGACTTTAATATTAGCATAAGTATAATCATAGTTATGTATATAAAAACTAATGAAGGGTAGTCTAGAATATGTATAGATATATTCATAAATCAGCGATTTTTTTAAGCGTATTGACGTTAGTTATGATTGGAACTTCAACAGTTTTAGCACTTCCGTCGCAAGCAACAAGTTATGGCCCGCCATCAACACCGCACGGTAATTCTTCTACATCATATGGTCAGGTATCAACAGCTTCTTCTTCGAATGTTGGTGGATCTAGTACAGCAAGTCAAGCTCAAAGCAGCTCGACTACAAAAGATAATAGTAGTGTTGGGCAGGCCCATATGACGGCTGGATTACTTAAGGCTTGTCAGAATCGTCAAGCTGCTATAACTAATATTATGTTAAGGATTGATACTAGAGCACAAAATCAGATAGCATTATTTTCAACAATTGCAACTAGAGTAGAGAATTTTTATGTTTCGCAGGGTAAAACGATTAGTAACTATAATCAATTAGTAGCTGCCATAAATCAAGCAGCAATTAAAGCTAATACGGACTTTGCTACACTCAAAACATCAAGTGCTTTTAGTTGTACCGCTACTAATCCAAAGGGTATGGTAACTACTTTTCAGAGTTATTTAAAATTAGAAATTTCTGATTTACAGAATTATCGTTCAGCTGTTAAGAACTTAATAGTTGGTGTGGCATCAGCTAATGGTGTAATTGTTTCTACATCTAGTCAATCTACTTCTCAAGGAGGGAATTAAAGATGAAAAAAAATAAATTAGGGTTTGCTACCGTTGAGGTTATAATAGCAGCTGTTATTGTATTGGCTGTAGCTGGTGTAGGTTATTATGTTTGGCACAGTAAACAAGTTGCAAATACCACTCCTGTAAACAAAACTGCTACAACTGTTAGTACGCCGGCCGGTAGTTATAAATCTCCTACTACTAAAACTCCTGTAGCTCCACAAGTTACTAACGCTGCAAGTCTTAATACTGCTATGAATGCCTTGAATCAAACAAGTATTTCATCATCTAATGTTGATAGTAATCAGTTGAGTACTCAGGCTAGTGCATTTTAGTGTCAGTAGATAACTTTTAAATAAGTGATAGATTTGGTATTGTGTGATTAATTACTTTTAAAACGATATTAATAGCAATTTATCTATAAAATGCGACAGATTTGCAATTATTTATCTAATTTGACATATTAGATAGAGAATATGAGTAAGATAAAAAAGATCTTGTTAATTTTTAGTAGTATTGCAGTTATTGTAATAGTATTTCTAATTTTTAATAGTAAGATATCTATTAAAAATATTAATTCAGTGTCTGGTAAAATTAAAATCGTAGCTGCTGAAAATTTCTGGGGTAGTTTAGCATCACAACTTGGTGGGAATAGAGTTTCGGTTATAAGTTTAGTAACAGATCCTAATGCAAATCCACATGAATATGAAGTTAATTCGTCAGACGCCCGTGCTTTTGCTAAGGCCAACTATGTTATTGTTAATGGTGCAGGATACGATAGCTGGGCTCTTACTATGTTAAAAGCTAATCCTAGTCCTTCTAGAAAACTTTTAGATGTTGCAACTTTACTTGGTAAAAAGAATGGAGATAATCCACATTTTTGGTATAACGAAACATATGTTAATCAGGTGATAATGCAAATGAAAAATACTTTTATTTCCTTAGAACCTAGTCAGAAAGTTTATTTTAATAATCAGTATCAGCTATTACGGAATAAATTAGCTGTTTATCAGGATAGATTATCAAGTATAAAGAAAAAATTTGCTGGTATAAAAGTGGGTGCTACTGAAAATATTTTTGTTTATCTTGCAAATTCAACTGGATTAGATTTAATATCACCACCTGCTTTCATGCAAGCAGAAGCGGAAGGTACTGACCCACCAGCTAGTAGTGTAGTTACATTTCAAAACCAAATTACCACTCATCAAATAAAAGTGCTCGTTTATAATACCCAGACTATTAGTCCAATGACTAATAATTTAAAAAAATTAGCTATTGCTAATCATATACCAATAGTTCCAATTAGTGAAACTATTCAGCCACCTAATGAGACATTTCAAAATTGGATGAATAATCAGTTAATTTTATTAGAAAAGGCTTTATAAAATAAATGGACCAATCAAAATTTTTAATTCAAGCCAGTAATTTAACAGTAGGATATGGAGATAATGTAATATGGCAAGATGCTAATTTTGATATTAAAGCTGGCGAATTTATTGTTTTGCTAGGACCTAATGGTGCCGGGAAAACAACGTTATTTAAATTGATTCTTGGTTTAAAACAACCGACAGATGGTATATTAAGGGTTTTTGGTGATTTAGCTAAAAAAGGAAATCCCAGTATTAGTTATATGCCTCAAAAAAGAATAATTGATAGTGAGAGCCGATTAAACACTATTGAATACATCAAACTAGGGATTTCTGGCCATAAACTTGGGTTTAGTTTTGGTAGTAAAATTAAATTAGAAACAAATAAGGCATATAAAGCTTTGGAATTAGTTGATGCTAGTAGGTTTGCTAAAACTCCCATAAATCTGTTATCTGGCGGTGAACTACAAAGAGTTTTTTTGGCTCAAGCACTTGTTGAAGAACCAAAATTGTTATTATTAGATGAACCACTTGCTAATTTAGATATTAGACGAGAAGTAGAATTAGTTAATTTGATAAATAAAATTATTAAAAAGAATAATATAGCTATTATGCTAATAGCCCACGATATTAATCCGTTACTATCAGTTATTGATAGAATTATTTATATTGCTAATAAAAAAGTAGCTAGCGGTTTACCTGATGAAATCGTAACATCAGAAAATTTAAGTAAACTATATGGTTTTAATGTAGAAGTATTAAGAAGTTCTTCAGGTAAAATTGCTGTACTTGGTACAGAAGGAGCTGCTCATGCCCATTAATTTAACCGCTACTTTTAGTTTTAATTTAATAATAGATTTTTATAATATGTGGCAGTATGCTTTTATGCGACAAGCATTTGAAGCTGGTACAATCATTGCAATTGTGGCCGGTGTAGTTGGTTATTTAGTAGTTCTTCGTCGTTTATCTTTTGCTGCTCATGCATTATCTCACGTCGGTTTTTCGGGAGCAGCTGGGGCGGCTTTATTCGGTATCAACCCATTATTAGGATTATTAACGTTTACAATGAGTGGTGGAATATTTATGGCTTTTCTTGGTAAAAAAGCAGCTACTAGGGATGTTCAAATTGGGATTATTTTAGCATTTATGCTTGGTATAGGAATTTTATTTATTAATCTTTATAAAGGTTATGCTACTGAGGCTTATTCAATATTATTTGGTGAGATTTTGGGTATTAGTTTAGAAAATGTGATAATTACTTTTTATGCCGCAATTATTATTTTGATAGTATTTGCTTTATTCTACAGACGATTACTATTTACTTCGTTAGATGAAGATGTAGCAGAAGCTAAAGGCGTCTCAATTTTAACAATGAGTTTAATATTCATGCTTTTAATAGCGGTTGCAGTTTCTATTGCTGTTCAAATAGTAGGAGTTTTATTAATATTTGCTTTGCTTGTAACTCCTCCTGCCATCGCTCAACGACTCGCCAGTTCTCCAGGTAAAGCTATAATCATATCTGTATTAATAGCCCTTTTTGTAACTTGGGTTGGATTATTTATTGGTTATTATCTACCTTATCCGGTAAGTTTTTTGATCACAAGCAGTGTATTTTTAATTTATATTTTTGTTAGAAGTTATCAAAAATTGTGGCAGAATAATTAAAACAATCTTTAAAAAAGTAAGTATTAGTTTTATAATCTTTAAATAAGCAATAAATAATGATAGGTGGGTAATGTTTATAAAACAAACAATCAGAGACATTGATTTAGAAGGTAAAACTGTTTTACTTAGATCTGATTACAATGTTCCCATTGTAGACGGTAAAATCGTTGATGATTTTAGAATACGACAGTCGATTCCAACTATTGAATTTTTGCTTTCTAAAAATGTTAAATTAATCATTTGCTCTCATTTAGGTCGGCCGAATGGTGTTAGTAATGATAATGATAGTTTATTTCCTGTTGCTAAAAAATTACAAAGTTTATTAAAACAACCAGTTGAATTTGTACCAGATTGTTTATCGGAAGAAGTTATAAAAATTAAATCAAGAATGGAGTTCGGTAGTGTTGTTTTATTGGAAAATTTACGATTTTATAAAGATGAAGAAGAGAATAATGAAGAATTTGCTCGTCATTTAGCTAGTTATGCTGATGTTTTTGTTCAAGATGGATTTGGTGTAGTTCATCGAGCTCATGCTTCAACTTCAGCTATTACACATTTCTTACCAAGTGTCGCTGGCTTATTACTAGAAAAAGAGGTTAACACTATTTCTGATGTAATGGAAAATCCTAAGAGACCGTTAATGGCGATTATTGGTGGAGCAAAAATTGCAGACAAGATAGATATTTTACATAGATTTATTGATATCGCTGATGTTTTAGTTATTGGTGGAGCAATGGCTAATACTTTTTTAGCTAGCTCTGGTATTAAAGTTGGTAAAAGTTTGTATGATGAGAAGGAGTTACCGATTGCTCGAGACATTATAAGAAAAGCTGGTTATCAAAACAAGATAAGAGGGTTTAATTTAGTGTTACCTTTTGATGTTGTAGTATCAAAGGCGATTAATAATAAATTACCGACTAGAATTGTTGATTTAAAAACACATAGTTTTGCTGAAATTGAAAACTATCCTAAAAGACCACCTGCAAATGCTTTTAAAATTTTAAGTGATGATATTATCTTAGATATTGGACCCTTTAGTGGATCATTTGTAGCTGGTTATATGCAAAATATTCAGACTGTTGTTTGGAATGGTACTATGGGTGTAACAGAAACAGATAGTTTATTAGGATCTATTGGTCCTTATTCTCACGGGACTGAGTTAATTGTTAAAGCAATAATAGGTGAATTTGGTAGAACACCTTTTTCTTTAGTTGGTGGAGGAGATACTGTTGCGTATGTAGTTACTAATAAACTTTTAAAATGTTTTAATCATGTTTCAACAGGTGGTGGGGCGAGTTTGGAATTAATGGCCGGCAGAAAACTACCGGGTGTTGAAGCTTTATTAAATAAGAATGAATAAATATTTATGTTACAATTTTTAAGGTTAGAAAAATGAATAGAAAAACTCTTATAGTCGCAAATTGGAAGATGAATTTAAATGTTTCTCAGTCTTCTCTTTTAATGCACAGACTAGATAAAAAAATAGTATCTCATCATAACATTGAAATTGTTATTGCACCGTCAATGTTGGCTTTACAACCGCTTTCAAAAGAAATCAATCATCAAAAATTTTCACTAGCCTGTCAAAACGCCTATTTTAAAGATGAAGGAGCTTTTACGGGAGAGGTATCTTTTTCTATGTTAAATGGATTAGTAAATTATGGTATTGTTGGACATTCTGCTCGTCGAATATATTTTCATGAAAGCTTGGAAGAAGTAAGAGATAAAGTAAAAGCAGCCGTTAGAAATGATATTGTGCCTATTCTGTGTATTGGTGAAACTAAGCCGGAAAGATTGGCTGATGAAACCTCACAAGTTTTACATGATCAATTAACGTCAGCAATATATCATTTAACATCAGATGAAGTTTCCAAAATAGTCATTGCTTATGAGCCAATTTGGGCTATCAGTACTTTTGATGGTGAACAATCAAAACCAGCTGATATGCAACATGCTTTGAAGTTTATTAGACATCAAATTGAAGATTTACATGGCTATGATGTTGCTAAGGAAGTTAGAATACTTTATGGGGGTAGTGTTGACAGCCATGATATCTTAGCTTATTTAAGTTTAGAAGATTGTGATGGTGTGTTAGTTGGGGCAGCAAGTTTAAATTATGAACAATTTAGTACAATAGTTCAAAAAGCTTATACTTTGAAATATTCTAAGGAATAAAAATATGGCTAATAATACAAAAAATTTAGATGATATAGCGGCTCCCGGAAAATCTCTTCCTGCATCGAATTCTAAAAACACTATAGTTAATGATAAACCACTAGTAAAAGACAGCATGATTGTTGAAGGTGATAAAGAAGAAGTTATAGCACCGTCTTTAAAACATAAAGTAGTTATTAGTCCTTCTAAAGATTTAATCGAAAATTTAAATTCTCCTAATGATTTAGTTATTAAACCTACAGAACCAGTTGAACTTAATAAAGTTAATAACAGTGTAGTTAATGGAGTAACGGATAGTGAAACTATTGATCAGTCATCTATTAAATATACTGATAAACAAAATATTATTAATGAAGCATCCGATAAAGAACAAGAAGCTTTACTGAAAAAATACGAAGAATTAATAGATTCAAAAAAGTATTTTTTACCTATTAATGTTGTTAGTCAAAAAAAGATTAAAAGATTTATTATTATAGGGATTATTTTAATAGTAATATTACTACTTGTTTGGGTTTATTTATTATTAAATAATAATTTTATTTATATAGTTGATTTAAAATTTTTAAGCAATTTTTAATATTAAACATAAGATATAATAAATTTTTGTTAAAATAGATAGGTGAAACCCAATTTATTATCTTCGTTAAATTCTGAGCAACGTAAAGCGGTTGAAATTACAACCGGCCCAATTTTAATACAAGCTGGAGCGGGTAGTGGTAAAACAAAAACTTTGACACATAAAATTGCATATTTATTATTTAACAACTTAGCTACCGAAAACAGTATCTTGGCTGTTACTTTTACTAACAAAGCTGCAAATGAAATGAGGGATAGAGTAGCAAGCTTACTCAATAAAAATAATCAAAAAGGCTATTTTATGCCTTATATGGGAACATTTCATAGTATATGTGTCAAAATATTAAGACAGGATAGTGATTATTTAGATATTTCAAAAAGTTTTATTATTTTTGATGAAAATGATAAAAACTTAGTTCTTAAAAGAATTTTTAAACAACTTTTAATCGATGATAAAACATATTCTCCGAAATCGATTGCTAGCATTATATCTAATGCTAAAAATGATTTATCAATTGAGAATGGTTTTAATAATCCAAAATCTCCTATTGAAAGGGTTGTTAATCAAGTTTATCCATTTTATGTTAAAGCCTTAAAAGAAGCTTCAGCTCTTGATTTTGATGATTTAATTTTAAAGACAGTTAGTTTATTAAAAAATTATGAATCTGTGAGACAGAAATGGAGACGTCAATTTTCTCATATTTTAATTGATGAATATCAAGATACTAATATGGCTCAATATCAATTAATTAAAATGCTTATTAATGACCAAAAAAATATTGTAGTAGTAGGTGATGATTGGCAAAGCATTTATAGTTGGCGAGGCGCTAATTATCGAAATATTTTAAAATTTGAACAAGATTTTAAAAACTGTCAAATTATTAAATTAGAACAAAATTATCGATCAACCAAACATATTTTAGATGTTGCACATAATATTATCATAAATAATCATCATCGATCTGATAAAAAATTATGGACAGAAGCTGATTCTGGTTTACCGGTTAAGATTATTCAAGTAGCTAATGAAAGAATTGAAGCTGAATCTATTGTTAGTACTATTCGTGACTCAATGTCTAGAAGTAATTTTCAATATCGTGATTGTGCAGTATTGTATAGGACTAATGCTCAAAGTAGGGTATTAGAGGAGACTTTTTTACGTTTTGGTTTACCATATCAAATTGTCGGTGGACAAAGATTTTATGATCGAAAAGAAATTAAAGATATTGTTGCTTATCTTAGATTAATTTTTCAACCTGAAGATAGTATAAGTTTTGAACGTATTATTAATATACCAAGTAGTGGTATTGGCGCTAAATCAATTCTTAATTTTCTTAATTTTAAACAAGAGAATAACTATAGTTTAAAAACTGCTCTCGAAAAAGTAAATGAAGTTAATGGTATTGGACCTAAAGTAATTGATAATTTTATAAAATTTGCTGATTTATTAACAGAATTAAGACAATTATTAGATAGTAAAGTTTTAGTTACTGAATTAATAGATGTTATTTTAAGTCGTTTAAATTATTTGGATTATTTAAATGACGGAACAATTCAAGGTGAATCAAGACAAGAAAATGTCAAAGAGTTATTAAGTGTCGCTGAAAGCTATAGTGATGATGTCGGTTTATTTTTAGAAGAAGTTAGTTTAGTGAGCGATATTGATACTGCTGATTTTAAAAATAATGCTATAACTTTAATGACATTACACGCTGCTAAAGGTTTGGAGTTTGAAATTGTTTTTATAGCCGGTATGGAGGAAACTATTTTGCCTCATTCTAGATCATTGTATGATCAATTTGATATGGAAGAAGAAAGACGATTATGTTATGTTGGGATGACAAGGGCCAAAAAAGAACTTTATTTATATTATGCAACTTCTAGACTTCTTTATGGAGCTTTATTACATAATCCGCCTAGTCGTTTTTTATCTGAAATTAATGAACTTAGTTCAGTAGAAGTGAGTAGCCCAGCATATAATCAGTTTGAACCGTTAAGTTTAAAAACAAATAATGATGAACCTAGATATATTCCTGAAATTTCAGTAGGTGATATGCTGGAACATGCTTTATTTGGTACAGGTCAAGTAACAGAAATAAAAGATGATATGATTGTTATTATGTTTAATAAATTTGGTTATAAAACTTTAAATATTAATTTTGCTCCGCTTCAAAAAAAATGATAAAGATTAAAAATTTTTTATGGCAGACTGTTGGTAAAATTGTTTACTTTTTACTTTTACCAGTTTTAATTATGAAATTGAAGAACCGTTTAACTACTCGTGCCTTTATAGTTAAAGATAATAAAGTTTTGGTTGTTAAGGGTTGGTTATCGAGTGGTAAATATGGTTTACCTGGTGGTGGTGTTAAATCTTTAGAATTACCTCAACAAGCATTATTAAGAGAAGTATTAGAAGAGACAAACGTTAAGCTGAAAAAAACAGAATTGGATTTTCACGGTCTTTTTAAAGCTAAAAATGGCTTGGTTCAATATTCTTATTATCTATGGTCTGTTCAATTAGATAGACCAGTCAAAATAAAAAAACAATTTTTTGAAATAGTAGATGTTAAATGGTTAGATGTTAATGTTTTAAATAATAATCAAGTAATGGTTGAAGTACTAAAAGGTTTGGAAATTTGGCAGAAAAAAGGTAATTTGTTATAATAATAGGATAGTTTTTCTAATCTTGTTGTAACTTATCTGATTTAGATAATATGAAATTTAAGCGTGTTAGTTATAAATTTAAGAAAAAAAAGAAAAGAACATTTACTAAGGCAAAGATTAAACGTTTTTTCTTTCGACCGGTTGTTATTACGGCAATCGTATTATTTTTGGTAATCAGTTTAACTATTGGGTTATTTTTTATTTTTCATAATTCTGCTACTACTCTTATTACTCCTACTAACGATAAAATAGTAATTATTACTCATGATCATGTTGTTCAGATTGTTCCAAGTAAAGAACCGACAGTGGGAGCATTATTACAGAAACTCCATATTATTTTACATAAAGGAGATGTTGTTGAACCGTCATTAAGTACAGCTATTAATCAAGATGATTTTAGAATTAATATTTATCGAGCTGTTCCTGTTGAAATAATTGATGGTAACTCAATTTCTTATACATATTCTGCAGCATTGACACCACGGGCCATTGCTGAACAACAGGGTATTAAAGTTTATCCAGCTGATAAAATCAGTCTTAAACCTGTTGGTAATTTTTTAAGTTCTTATGCTATTGGGCAACAATTAATTATTAAACCAGCTACACCAGTTTATCTTAATTTATATGGTAGTTTATTATTTTTACGTACTCAAGCAAAAACAGTAGCAGGATTAATCAAAGCAGAAAACATTCACTTATCAGCTTCTGATCAAATCGAGCCATCTTTAAATAGTCCAATAACAGCTAATTCTCAAGTTTTTATTATTAGACATGGCATAAAAATTCAATCAGTAGCAAGTACAATTCCTATGCCTGTGCAAGTCATATATGATTCAAATCTTGCGTACGGTACGGGAGCTATTAGACAACAAGGCTCTGCTGGCCAAGAAGTTATCACTTATCAAGAACAATTAAGTAATGGAATAGTAACCGCCAAAACTGTTCTTCAGAATATAGTAACCGTACAACCAGTAACACAAATTGAAGTAGAAGGTACTTCTCTTAGTGGTATTAAAGGAGATATGGCTTTAGCTGGTATTTCACCGAATAATTATTTCTATGTTGATTATATCATCAGCAATGAATCAGGTTGGTGCCCAACTAAATGGCAGGGCGAATATGGCTATTGTCCTATAAGTTTTGAACCAATCCATTCAATTAACGGTTCCTATGGGTATGGTCTTGGTCAGTCAACGCCAGCATCTAATATGTCGGCATATGGAAGTGACTGGGAAACTAATCCAATAACGCAGCTTCGTTGGGCTAATGCATATGCTCATAGTCATTACGGTAGTTGGGCTAATGCATATAATCATTGGTATTATTATCATTGGTGGTAAATATTAGTATGTCTAAATTACCATATGCAAATAAAATTTTAGGTCAACATTGGTTATCTGATAATAATAGTTTAGATACTATTTGTTCGTATGCTGAGTTATCAAAAGATGATATTGTTATTGAAATTGGTCCAGGTAGTGGTACGTTAACAAAAAAATTATTAGATTTCGGAGTTAGAGTTACCGCTTTTGAAATTGATAAGAATCTTGTTAATCAACTAAAGATTAAATTTGCTAGTCAAATTAAAGACGGTAGTTTAACCGTTATATTAACTGATGTGAGGCAGTTTGATTTTGATAGTTTTAAATCTGATTATAAAGTGGTTGCTAACATTCCGTATTATTTAACTAGCTTTTTAATTAGAAAATTAGCTGATAGCAAGAATAAGCCAATAGTTGCTGTTTTATTGATACAGAAAGAAGTAGCACAAAGATTAATAGCTATACCAGGAGAAATGTCTTTATTATCTTTAAGTACACAATTGAACTTTACGATAAGTGCTAAAGAAATATTACCAGCATATTTATTTGTACCACCACCAAAAGTTGATTCACAAATAGTTGTATTAAAACCGTATCAAACAGCTATTTTTAGTGATATTAATTACCAAGAATTGATAAAATTTATGACATTAGCTTTTATTCAAAAGCGTAAAAAAATAATAAATAGCATGAGTATTAGGTTTTCCAGAGAAGATATTTTAAATGCTCTTTTAAGTTTAAATCTAAGACAAGATATTAGACCTCAAGATCTATCATTAGATAATTGGCATAAGCTCTATTTATTTTTAATGAAAATATGATATAATAAATTCAGATGGGGCTGATTTTAAGCTCGACGTTGGACTTTATCAGTTATATCAGCAGGTCGCTTGTCAGCGTATAGGCAAAATTTAGTAATTGCAGCTCGTAAGACTACAATTGCTGACTTGGCAAGATCTTTGTTTCCACAGAGTTCTCCAGTCGCAATCGCTGTTTAGATTTATAAATAGCAATGCTATATCTGACATCAGATAAGATAATAGTGTTTTATATCATCTGATTGCTCAATTATATTTGTTTCCATATAATTGTTAAGATTTGGAGACTAGATCAGCAAAACTTTGTCTATTTAAGGTTTGATGATTGAATTTAATAAGTAGACTAAACCTGTAGAAGAATAACATAGATAAACTGACGGACGTGGGGGCAGTACCCACCAGCTCCACCATAAATATTATGTTTTTATAATTTAAATATATTTGATTAAAAGTTTTGATTTGTAATCTTGATAGAAAACGTTTTTATTTATAATCTTGATAGAAAACGTTTTTATTTATAATCTTGATAGAAAACGTTTTTATGTTTTTTTATTTGCTAAATGAATTATAAGATGTTAGTAAAAATAAATTTAATTTATAAATAATAACGAATGGATGTTATTATTTTGATATTAAGCTTTGTCTATGGCAATATATAATATATGAGTGAAAAATTGGGGCAATATATTGTTATTGAAGGTACCGACGGTGCTGGTACAACTACCCAGAAAGATTTATTACAGAAAACTCTAATTGAAAATAATGAAAATGTTATTGGTCTAGCAGAACCTGGTGGAACATTAATTGGTGATGAGCTTAGATTAATAGTTAAAAATGGTTCTTTACCCAGAAGTCCTGAAACGAATTTAGATATATTTACGATATGTCGACGAGAATTAGTTCGGCAAGTTATTGAGCCAGCTTTAGAAGAAGGCACTCACGTTATTAGTGATCGTAATTGGTTTTCAACTATAGCATATCAAGGTTTTGGTGAAGGGTTATCGATTGAAGATATTACAAATCGTATGAAATTGGCTTTAGGGAAATTATTTTTACCTAATTTTGCAGTTATTATAGATGTACCAGTAGAAGTTTCAGAAGTTAGAATCGGTCATAGAGGAACAGATGCTAATGATAATTTTGAAAAAAAAGGAAGAGATTTTTTTGAAAAAGTTCGAGAAGGTTATTTGTGGATTGCGAAAGAATACGATTTATCGATAATTGATGGTACGCAGTCTATTAAAGAAGTTCAGTCGAGTATAGAAGATTTATTACCTAAGACTTTATTGAGCTAACCCAAAAGTATTTTTTAATATTTTAATTAGTTGTATACTGAATAATATGAAGAGTAATGTTAAGTGGCTAGCGATTATTATCATTATTGTGTTTATTGGGCTTGTTTCAGTTTTAATTTATAAACATTCGTCATCACCCGCTAAAGTTGTTACTAAATCTGGTAATGTTATAAATAATTCGATTGTACTAACTAAGTATAATACCAAAGTAGGTTATTATTTAACTGATCAAAAGGGTAATACTCTCTATGAGTATAGTGGAGACAAAAAAGGTTATAGTAGCTGTTCAGGAGCTTGTTTAGTGGCATGGCCTGCATATGAGGTTAATGTTTTACCCAAAAAATTACCTGCGGGCATTGGTTATATAAAACGTAGTGACACTGGACATTATCAGTATACATATAACGGATTACCATTATATTATTTCTTATCAGATAGTAAGGGCCAAATAAATGGCAATGGGATTGCTGGTTTTTATGTCGCTAAACCTTAATTTTTATGTTTATTTTGACAAATCAAATAAAAATTGTTAGAATATAACTATTGTTAAACATGATACCTCGGGTTCGAAGATTAGAATATTAATACTCGATTTTTCATTACGACAATTGAGTTAATATTTTAAAGAGAAAGCCTAAAAATGTATCGATCCAGAACTAATTTTGGTGTTAAAAAAAGATTTAATACCAACTCGAGAAACAGAAAATTTAATCAAAAAACAATTGATCCAAATAAATTTATTAAACCGGCTAAAGTTACTTTAGCTGAGGATGAGGTAATTACTAATCAATTTAGTGATTTTTTAATCAATGATTTAATTAAATCGAATTTAAGTAAACAAGGGTATAAAATACCTACTCCAATTCAAGATCAAGCTATACCATTAGCTTTAAATGGTAAAGATATTATAGGGGTAGCAAGTACTGGAACTGGTAAAACAGCCGCTTTTGCTATACCTGTGATTAACAATTTAATCAATAATAAAGATTCTAAAGCTTTAATAGTTGCCCCAACCCGTGAACTGGCTGAACAAATTCAAAATGAATGTCGAAGCATTGGTAAGCAAAGTGGTTTATTAGGGGCGTTATTAATTGGTGGTACTCCAATGAGACCTCAATTTAGAGATTTATTAGCAAAACCTAATATAGTTATTGGTACTCCTGGTCGTATTTTAGATCATGTTAAAAGAGGTACATTAATATTAAAAGATTTTAATTTAGTGGTACTTGATGAAGTTGATCGAATGCTTGATATGGGTTTTATTGAAGATGTTAAACTTATTCTTGAATCTTTAGCAACTAATAGGCAATCATTTTTCTTTTCAGCTACGCTAGATTATAAAGTTAAGACGTTATTAGAAACGTTTTCTTCAAATTCAGTAGTTATTTCTTTGAAAAAAAGTGAATCTAGTGATAATGTGGCTCAAGATATAGTTAATTATAGCTCTAGAGAAGATAAAATTACTAAGTTGCATGATTTATTAATTCATCCTAAAACAACAAAAGTAATAGTTTTTGACGAGACACAACGTAGAGTTGAAGAATTGGGCGGAGAATTAGTTAATCGAGGGTTTAGTGCTGATACGTTACATGGAGGTAAAAGCCAAGCTCAAAGGCAAAGAGCCTTAAATCGTTTTAAAAACAATGATGTTACTATCTTAGTTGCTACCGATGTTGCTGCTAGAGGTATTGATGTTGCTGATATAACCCACGTTATTAATTATAGTGTGCCGGAGAGTTATGAAAGTTACATACACCGTGTTGGACGAGCTGGTAGAGCCGGAAAAACTGGTTACGCGTTGACTTTTGTAGCTAATCATTAATGTTAATTTTATATAATAAACTATACTTTACTTTTTTTTGGTTTTTTAACTTCTTTTCTACCTTTATCTTTACTCATTTAGTTATAACTCCTTATGTTTTATATTAGTGTTTTTTTATATTATTTCAAGTTTAATTAAGGAAAAAGCTTGGTATTTAAAAAAAGTATGGTATAGTACATCTTACTAGATAAAGCTGCTAAGTAACGTTTGTTAGGTTTCTAGATTAAATAAGTAAAAGAATAAGTGTCTTCGGAGAGCAGCTAACTGGTTTGCCAGATTACTCCAAGCGATAAATAGGAGTATGTTAATGGCAAATAAACTTTTTGTAGGTTCACTATCATGGAACACTACTGACGATAGTTTAAAAGATTTTTTTGAAAAAATCGGTAAGGTTGTATCAGCATCAGTTATTATTGATAGAGATAGTAACCGATCTAAAGGATTTGGTTTTGTTGAAATGGAATCAGATGATGATGCTAAAAAAGCAATTGAACAGTTAAACGGTCAAGAACTTGATGGTCGTGCAATAGCTGTTAATGAAGCTCGTCCTAGAGAAGATAAGCCTCGTTCATATAATAATGGCGGTGGTGACCGAAGAGACAATCGAAGTAATAATCGATACTAGGTTTTAAAATCTATAATAAAAATGAGCGGATTTAATTTCGCTCATTTTTATTTTAAGATTTATTTACAAAATTAAAATAATTTTTTGTAGGTAAGTTAATGATTAACACTCTTAGGTTATAATAGAATGGTATGAGAAATGTTTTAAGTTGTCCATTTTGTCAACCAAATGAAAGAGTCTTGTTAGAAAATGAGACTGCTTACGTAGTAATGAGTAATCCTAGAAAAGTGCCAGGACATATGTTGGTTATTCCTAAAAAACATTATTTAATACCTAAAGAATTATCGCAAAATGAAATTATTGATATATTTAATTTAATTTTTAAATTAGAAGATAGGTTGATTCCAGAATTGGGTATTGGTTGTGATATTAGACAAAATTATCGTCCGTTTCAAAAACAAAGTAATTTAAAAATTGATCATATTCATTTTCATGTTATTCCTAGATCTTTTAAAGATTATATTTATAATACTGTTGAAAAATTCGAAACAGATATTTTTGTTAAATTAGATGATTTGGAAAGAAAATCAATTGAAAAATTAATTAAAGGTTAGTTTTTTAGAGTTTTATAGATATAATAGATTTAACTATTTATGAAAAATTATTTTGTTACCACTTCTATTCCTTATGTTAATGGTGACCCACATATTGGGTTTGCTATGGAATTAATTCAAGCAGATGTTTTAGCAAGATTAGCTAGGTTGGAAAAAAAACAAGTTATTTTTAGTACCGGAACGGATGAACATGGTGGTAAAATTGCTGAAAAAGCGGCTGATCTTTCTATAACACCAAAGGCATTAGCTGATCAAATTAGTTTAAAATTTTCAGATTTAGCTACTAAATTGAATGTTAAATACGATCGTTTTATAAGAACCACTAATGAAGAACATGTTAAAAGAGCACAAGCCATCTGGAATTTATTAAAAGACGATATTTATAAAGCTAACTATATCGGCTGGTATTGTACTGGTGATGAAGCTTTTTTTACCGAAACTGAAGTAAAAGAATTAAATGGTATTTGTCCAAATCATAATAGGCCGTTTGAAAGAATAGAAGAAGAAAATTATTTTTTTCGATTAAGTAAGTATAGTGAAAAAATTAAAGAAGCTATCTTAAATAAAACTTTAAATATTTTACCAGAAAATAAATCGCACGAAATCTTAACTTTAATTGATAATGGATTAGATGATGTATCTATTTCTCGCCCACAGGATAAAATTAATTGGGGCATAAAAACACCTGATGATAATTCTCAAGTTATGTATGTTTGGTTTGAGGCATTAATGAATTACATTACTGTTTTAGGTTATCCTGATGGTAAAGATTTTAAAACATATTGGCCAGCTAATGTTCAAATCATAGGTAAGGATATTATACGATTTCATGCGGCGATTTGGCCTGCTATGCTTCTAAGCCTTGGTCTTGAGTTACCTGAAAAACTATATGTTCATGGGTTTGTAACATTAAATGGTCAAAAAATTGGTAAATCATTAGGAAACTCTATTTCACCATTTGAAATTATCGATGCTTATGGTTCAGATGCTTTTAGATATTATTTTTTAAGACATATACCAAGTTATGGTGATGGTGATTTTAGTTGGTCGTTATTTGAAGATGCTTACAATAACGAATTAGCTAATGAGCTTGGTAATGCTGTCCAACGAACGATTATTTTAATTGATAAATATTTTGCTGATGAATTTATTAAACCAACGGTTGCTCAACATGATATTGCTGGCTATAAACAAGCTATCTTGGAATGTCGTTTTGATCGTGCTCTGGATGTCGTTTGGGAACAAGTTAGAGGGTTAAATCAATATATAGATGAAACTAAACCTTGGGAAGTTGCCAAAAATAATGATACGGTGCATTTAAAAGAGATATTAACTTATCAGGCTAGTAATTTGTTAGAAATTAGTATTTTGATTCAACCTTTTATGCCAGTAACTGCATTAAATATTAGAAAAATATTTAGTTCTAGTGCAGATAATAAGTTTCGTCAAATTTTATTTCCAAAATTAGACAAAAAATAGATGAATTATTTGATTGATACTCATTGTCATATTCAATCAATCCAGAATTCATTATCTGAACTTTGGTTAAAAGATCCTACTTTAACAATTGCTGATGTTATAAAGAGAGCAAATAAAAATCGCGTTAAAACATTAATAGCAGTAGGTTGTAATGTAGCTGATAGTAGATTGGCTGTTAATCTTGCTAAAAATTACCCGAATATTTTTGCTTCAATCGGAATTCATCCTCATGAGGCAGATGATTTTTTGAAGGATGTATTACTTAAAGCCGAATTTGAAAAATTTTTACCTGATCAAAATATAAAAGCAATTGGAGAATGTGGTTTAGACTATTATTACAATATATCAACGAAACAAGCTCAATTAGAGGTTTTTAAGTATCAACTTGTTGTAGCTAAAAAATATAATTTGCCGGTTATTTTTCATGTTAGAGATGCTTTTGATGATTTTTGGTCAATTATTAAACAAAGTATGCCTTTAACTGGGGTAATTCATAGTTTTACAGATTCTAAAAAGAATTTATTTAAAGCTCTAGATTATGGTTTCAAGATAGGCGTTAATGGTATTGCTACGTTTACTAAAAATATTGAGCAAATTGAGATGTACAAATCGATTCCACTAGATAGTTTAGTGGTTGAAACAGATTCGCCTTACTTGACACCAGTACCTTTACGTGGTAGACTAAATGAGCCTTCAAATGTGCTAATTATCACAGAATTTTTAGCAACGCTAAGAAATGAATCAATTGAGGAACTTATTTATCAAACTACTCTTAGCGCCATGAAATTATTTAAACTATAGGATTATAATGTTAAGAAGTACTGAGAATCAAATTAAAAATAGTGAATTATGGACTAATATTATTGAAGCTCGACATAATATAATTAGTCATGCTGACGCTGTGTTAAGTCCGATAAGAAGTTATTTAGATTCAAAAGAAACAATTGTTAAAACAGCAGATAGTTTAGTTACCAATAATTCGTTTCCTGTATCGATTGAAACTGCTCGCCAAATTATAGACGATATTAATAAGGCGCAAAATAATGACATTACTACCTAAAATTCAACCTTCTTTGTTAGCTAAGAAACGCTATGATAAGGCATATACATTAGTCTTAGAAACTGAAGCCTATCTTGGTGGTCAATTATTTGGACCAATTAAAGAAGGTCATAGAAGAGATTTTTTTTGTCTGGATTCTCATACTTGGGTGTGGCATGAAGAATGGTTAGATAAATATAAAGAAAGACATGCTCTAACAACTTATTACCATATTAGAAAAGATGGCATACTAAAATCACATGGTAATCAAAATTATCAGTTATTAACTAAACAAGAATTAGATAATTTTTTGAAAGCTTCTAAACTTTATATTGAAACTATTCCGAATAAAATATCAACAAAATATTTAAAATAATTTTTTAGTTATAATTAATATTAATGAATCAAACTATTTATCTTGATTATGCTGCTTCAACTCCAGTTGATGATGATGTTTTAAAGTCAATGTTACCTTATTTTCAGGATAAGTTTTATAATCCTTCTGCTAATTATCTATTAGCTAAAAACGTCAATAATGATTTAAAACAAGCTAGAAATCAAGTTGCTTCTGTTTTAGGTGCTAGATTTCAAGAAATTATTTTTACAGCGGGTGGTAGTGAGGCTAATAATTTAGCAATTCATGGCATAATGAAGCGGTTTCCTGATAAGCATATTATAAGTAGTTATTTAGAACATGATTCTGTATTATCGCCAATCAAAGAATATGATTATTCATTTGCTAAAGTTAAATCTGATGGTTTGATCGATTTATCATCGGTAGAATCTTTAATTCAAGACAATACTGTTTTAATTACATTAATGATAGCTAATAATGAAATAGGGACTATTCAGCCTATAAAACAGCTTATGCAAATAGTTGAAAGAATTAGATTCTTTAGATTAAATAATAAGAATTATTTGCCTCTTTATGTTATGGCTGATGGCTGTCAGGCAACTAACTATATTGATTTACATGTTTCAAGGCTTAAGGTTGATATGTTAACTTTAAATGGTAGTAAAATTTATGGTCCGAAGCAGTCTGGTATATTGTATCTTAAGCACGGAGTTCAGATACAGCCAATCATTAATGGTGGTGGGCAAGAATTTAATCTTAGATCTGGTACTGAGAATATGGCAGGTAGTGTTGGGTTTACTACCGCACTTCTTAAAGCTCAAAGTATTAAAAAAGATGAAGTTATTAGATTAAGAAAATTACAAGATAATTTTATTAAATTAGTTAATCAAAAATTAACAGGAACTTTTATTAATGGGTCTTTAAAACATCGGTTACCTAATAATGTTCATTTAACTTTTCCTGGTTTTGATAATGAACGATTATTAATTGAGTTAGATAATAGAGGAATTATGGCTTCGGCTGGTTCGGCTTGTAGTGCAGCTAGTATGAAGCCGTCTCATGTTTTATCGGCAATTGGTATGCCAGACGATCTAATTCGATCCTCATTAAGATTTACTTTCGGCCGATCTACTACTTTATTAATGTTAGAACAGACAATAAAAGAATTGATTGATATAACAAAAAAATAATTTTAGTGTTAAAGTATAAGCATTAATTATGAAAAAAAATCGAATAATCATATTTTTAATTTTAAGTTTATTATCATTTTTTTTACTTCAAACACCAGCCTTAGCGAGTAGTTCTGTTTCTATTACACAAAATGTTGTTCAAAGTTATATTGCTAATTCTTCAGTCCAATTAGGTATGATAGTGCAAATAAAAAATAAGGCTAAGAATACTGTTGAACCATCAGTTTCAAATAATATTACTAATATGCTGGGTGTTGTTGTGCCTTCTACTTCAACACCGGTTGCTCTAATTCCATCTAATATTAATTCTCAGCAGGTTTATGTTGCTTCCTCTGGTAATTACGATGTGCTTGTTAGTAATCAGAACGGGGCTATTAATAAGGGTAATTATGTCACAATCTCTTCAGTAAATGGAATAGGTATGAAAGCTAATCAGAATCAATCGATGATTATTGGTAGGGCTGATAGTTATTTTAATGGTAAATCTAACATTGTTGGTAGTGTTACTATTACTGATGCTTCTGGACGTAAACAACAACTCGCTATCGGTATGATACCTGTTAGTTTAAATGTTGGACATAATCCTTTATCTAACAAGTCAGTTTCGTATGTACCAAGTTTTTTGTTTAAGATTGCCTCCACTGTTGTATCAAAACCAGTATCAGCTATTCATATCTATTTAAGTTTACTGATGTTGTTATTAACTGTAATTTTAGTGGCTGTTTTATTGTATTCAGGCATTAAATCTGGCATGATAGCAATTGGTCGCAATCCTTTATCGCGTAGTTCTATTATAAGATCACTAGTTCAAACAATATTGGCTGGATTAATCATTTTTGTTATAGGAATATTTGCAGTATACTTAATATTAAAGCTTTAGAAGAAAAGCTTTAATATTATATATGGTGGGTAAATAAAATATGACAATTTGGTGGTTACTTGTTTTAATCGGACTAATAATTTTTATCGGTTTTTGCTTTATTTATATTGTTATTAATCTTAAACCGTCTTCTCATACTAAACAAGAATTAAATGATGAGACTATTAATGGTAGTATTGATAATATTTTTAATGATGAATTTAGAGAGGAATTAAGAAATAGAGGAAGACTTCATTTTGAAAAAATTATTACTGAAAATGCTGTATTTTTACAACAAGATTTACAGCTTACTACATCTCAACTCAATGATTATATGAAAACAGAAATAACTCAAAAACTTCAAAATGAATTTACAAAATATCAGGAATCATTTACTGATGCTAAACAATTGACTGTTGAAGCAATTCAAAAAACCAATGATGCCATCAATGAACAACGTGAGACACTTAATTTAGAAGTCCAAAAACAAATTGAAGTCGAGAAAAAACAATTAATTGATAGATTTGAAAATAATATGGCTAGTATTGTTAATCATTATGTGTTAGAGGCTATAGGTAACCAAATTGATCTTAATGATCAATTAGAGTACATTTTGACAGAACTGGAAGCTAATAAAAAAGCAATGATTGAGGATATTACGAGTGGTACATAATTTAAAAAATAGTTTAGTTTTACCTCTTTCAATCATTACTCCAATAGATATCGGACGTATTATTCGAGAGGTTGAGGATTTAAAAATTTATGTTGAGCAAGTAAATTTAAGAAAAGAAGACTTAAAAATGCCTAAGTTCAGTCGTTTATTAGATAATTTAGTGGAACTAAATAATCTAAAGTTAAATAATAAAAGTAATTTAGACGATTTATTAGTTAATATCAATAATATAAAATTAAAATCACCAGTTGTTCATGTTAGTTTTAGTGTTGATCCCTCGGTTTTATTTTTAGAACGTATAACAGCCTGGTTTAGACAAGAAATTCATCCTACACTGCTTTTAACAATCGGTTTACAGCCAACTATTGGTGCTGGATTGATAGTTCGAACTAATAATAAATACTTCGATTTTTCACTACGTCAGCAGTTGGTATTAGCTCGTAAGAATTTTGTTAAAATTATTGAGGCTGTTTAAAATGGATTCTGGAAATAAGCATTTTGATAAATTAGTAACTTCTGGAAGACCAGTTGGTGAAGTAATTGCAGTTACTAAGTTTTTAATTAAAGTTTCTGGGCTACAGCCATGTAATATTAATTCTCTTGTTATGTTTGAAGACGGTTCAAAAGGATTTGTTCATCAGGTTAACGAAGGTTATGTGATAGTTTTACATTTAGGTAGTATTAATTTAAAAATTGGTATGATGGTGGTTTTGCAGCACGATAGTTTAGTAACTAGGGTTGGAAAAGATTTTATAGGTAGAGTTGTGTCGGTAACGGGTGATCCACTAGACGGTAAGGGGCCGATTGCTGCTGATGCCGTTTGGCCAGTATTTAATACAGCTCCACCTTTGTATCAAAGGCGTTTGCTAGAAGATCAAGTTGAATCTGGAGTGACAGTTATAGATACTTTATTTCCTATAGTGCGTGGTCAGAGGATGGCTTTAATTGGTGATAGTAAAACTGGTAAAAGTACACTTGTGACACAATTGACTATTAATCAAAAAAATACTGATCAAGTAGTTGTTTATTGTCTAATTGCTAAAAGAAGAAGTGATATCGATACATTATTAACGAGATTACAAGAAAATGGTGCTATTAATAAGGCAATTATTATTGTTTCAACCATGTTTGAATCGTTAATTATGAGTTATCTTGCCCCGTATGTTGCTTGCTCGATGGCTGAATATTTATGGCAAAAATTGGATCAAGATACTATTATAATTTATGATGATTTAACATCTCACGCTCACGCTTATCGAGAGGTAGCGTTGTTATCCGGTGTTAGTCCGGGTCGTGATTCTTATCCAGGAGATATGTTTTATGCTCATTCTAGTCTTCTTGAGAGGGCTGGACGTCTTGAGTCTGGGAAATGTTTAACTTCGATACCAATCGTACATGTCGCTGGTGGAGATATTACAGCTTATTTACCGACAAATATAATGTCTATTACTGATGGTCAATGGGTATTAGATATGAGTACCTTTAGAAGTGGTATTAGACCAGCCCTTAATATTGGTTTGAGTGTAACTCGTGCTGGAGGTATTGGACATAACGATAGACAAAAAGCTTTAGCTTCAAAAACTTTAAAAATATTAGCTGATTATAGACAGGCTGAAGAATATTCTCACTTTGGTTCAGAATTGGCTTTAGAATCAAAACACGCGTTGATAACAGGCAAAGAAATTATGAAATTATTAACCCAAGCTCCAACAGACACATATTCTTTTATGGCACAACAATTAATGGTAGATATTGTGCTTAATTTGTCGGATGAAGAGCAAATTGACATTAATGTTTTAAAATTAAAAGTTGGCGATAATGCGAAATTAGTTATTAAGGATGATGATTATGAAAAAATAAAAAATAATCTTAAAGTAGATTGTTTGATATCTAGTATAAAGAAAAATAAAGATCAAAATCGTCACGAAAAAGAAGTAATATCAGATGACAATTTAAAACTTAAATCAGTGGCAGAATAGATATTATATGAAACAACCTAATGATTTTTTACAAGAAGAAGCTTCTATTTCGGTGTTAGTGGAATTAACTAGTGCTTTTGAAGGTATTGCTAGTATGCGTATTTCTCAGATTAAAAACCAAGTATTACAGTCGACTGTTTTTTTTAATGAATTGTGGGGTATTTATACTCAATTAAGGGTTGAAAATTCTTTTAGTTTTGGCCGAGAAAGTAATTTAGATAAAAGTTTAATTAACAGAGTGTTGTTTATTGTTATTACGTCTGAGGGTGGTTTTAGTGGTGATATTGATCAAAAATTATTACAATTAATGTTAAAGCAGTATTCTGCTGATTCTAATGATATTATTGTTATTGGCCATCATGGTGCTGTTCAACTAGCTCAAAGAGGGATTACTTATAAAAAGTATTTTAAATTACCTTCCAAAGATAGTAATATTAATGTTTCTCCAATAACTAAAGAAGTACAGCTTTATAAAAGCACAAAATTATTTTATCAAGAATACGTATCTTTAATGACACAGGAAGTTAAAGAGATTGATTTGTCTTTGGCCGTAAAACAGCGAGTCTCTAAATCGGAAAGAAAAGAAGATATTATTAGTGAGAAAAATTATATTTTTGAACCTAATGTATACGCTGTAGTAGCTCATCTAGAGAGATCAATGATGCAAATTGCAATTTCTCAATTAATTTTAGAGTCAAAATTAGCTCAATACGCTAGTCGTTTTCGTGCTATGAGTGTTTCTCATCAGAGAGCCGATGAACAAAAGAGAGATATTTCTTTACAGTTTAATCGTGCCAAGCGGGCTTTAAAAGATGAGCGATTAAAAGAAATTGTTAATGGGCTTAAAAAAATTAAGTTGGGGGTATAAAACAATGTTGTTACAAATTAATAATGGGGTAATGTGATATGTCTGGAATTATCGTATCAGTTAAAGATTTGGTTGTTAGAGCACAATTTGATGAAGATAGTCCTAATGTTGATGAATTAATTAAAGTAAAAAATGATCAAGGTACAGAATTGTTAGTTGATCATTTAGAAGATAACGGTATAGTTTTTTGTTTAAATGTTAGATCAGACTTAACCATACAAAAAGGTATGAAAGTTGATCGAACTAATAAAGGAATTGAAATACCAATTGGTGAAAAAATGGTAGGTAGAGTTTTTAATGCTTTAGGTGATCCATTAGATGGTTTACCAGCTTTAGAGTTGGATAGTAGAAAAGATATTATGAAAATTCCTGCTAGGTCAGAAAATTTTACTGTTTCTAAACCAGAAATTTTAGAGACAGGTATTAAAGTTATTGATTTTTTTACTCCTTTCGTGAAAGGTCGGAAAATTGGTATTATTGGAGGAGCTGGTGTTGGTAAAACTGTTTTAACGATGGAATTGATTAATAATATTGCCCAATCTGGTGGTGGCCTTTCTTTTTTTGCTGGTATTGGAGAACGTATACGAGAAGGTCATGAATTATTTCAAACAATTAAAGAAAACGGTTTACTTAAGAACACTTGCATGTTTTTTGCTCAAATGAACGAAAATCCTGTTCAGCGTTCTTTAGTGGGTATTTCAGCAACGGCTTCGGCTGAATATTTCAGAGATCAACTTAATAAAGATATTTTATTTTTTGCGGATAATATGTATCGTTACGTTCAAGCTAGAAATGAGCTATCAACTATTTTAGATCAAACTCCAAATGAGGGCGGCTATGAACCATCTATTTTTTCAGATGTTAAGGTTTTACAAGATCGATTAAGTTCTAATGAAAATGGTTCAATTACATCTGTCCAAACAATTTACGTACCAGCTGATGATATATCTGATCCAGCAGTACAATTAATTCAACATGAGATGGACTCAATTATTGTATTATCTAGAAAAGTTGCTGAACAGGGTATTAGGCCTGCAGTAGATCTTAATTTAACAACTTCTTCTATGCTAACTCCAGAGGTTGTTGGTGAACGACACTATGTTTTAAGTGTTCAAGTTCAAGCTTTATTACAAAAATACGAATCGCTAAAAGGTATTATTGCTATTATCGGTGAAAATGAATTAAGTCCGGTTGATAGGGCAGATTATGCTAAGGCGAAAAAACTAATTACAAACTTTACTCAAAATATGCATGTTATGACAAAACAAACTGGTGTTAAAGGAGATTTTTTTACCAGAGAGGAAACACTTAAGAGTATAGAAGAAATTATTGTATGAGTGATGTTGATGAAAAAAAACAAATTATTGATGATGATGAGTTATTGAGTCAATCTGATATCGAAAAGAATTTAACAGCTGAAGAATTAAGACAATCATCAGGTAAGATAAAAAATAAAACCATGATGATAAAAGTCCATGCTCCTTTTAAAAGTTATTTTGATGGTCCAGCGTTTAGTATTAGTGCAGAAAATTTAGTTGGTCCATTCGATATTTTACCAGGACATCATAATTTTATTACTCTTTTAGAGCCCTGTGAAATTAATATTAGATCAAGTGAAGGTAATCAAAGGATTCATATATCTGGTGGTATTATGCATGTTAAGGCTGATGAAGTTATCGTATTTTTGGATGTTTAATTAAACATTTTAGTTAATAATTTATTATTAGTTAATCTGTTACAATAGATAGAATATGAGTTTAAAAATCTATGTTGGTATGTCAGGTGGTGTTGATAGTTCGTTAACAGCTGCTTTATTAAAAGAAAGTGGCTATGATGTTGTTGGGGTTTATATGAAAAATTGGACTAAGGATTTGCCGGGTTTTAATTGTCCATGGCAAGAAGATTTTAATGATGCTAAAAGGGTAGCTGTTCAATTAGATATTCCGTTTAAAGTTTATGATCTTGAAAAGGATTATCGACAGAAAGTGGTTGATTATTTACTGGAGGGATATAAGAGTGGTTTAACTCCCAATCCTGATATTATGTGTAATCAAGAGATTAAATTTAAATTATTTTTAGATTTAGCAATGGCTGAAGGCGCTGATAAAATTGCTACTGGTCATTATGCTCGAATTATTAATAAGACAAATAATTACAGGTTAAAAACCGGTATTGATTTAAATAAAGATCAATCCTATTTTTTATACCGGATGAGTAATGTAGCTTTAGAAAAAAGTTTAATGCCAATTGGTGAATACTTAAAACCTAATGTTCGAAAACTTGCTACTGAAAGAAAACTTTTTACAGCTAATAAAAAAGATAGTCAGGGTATTTGTTTTGTTGGTAAGGTTGGTATTAAAGATTTTTTAACTGCTGAATTAGGTGTACAGCCAATTGGACAAATTATTGATGATAAAAATCAAGTTATTGGAGAACATGACGGAGCCCTATATTATACTATTGGCCAAAGGCATGGTTTAAATATTGGTGGTGGTTTACCATACTATGTTACTGGTAAAGATATGATTAAAAATGTTGTTTATGTTACTAGAAATATTCAAGATCCAATGCTTTGGTCCAAAAATATAAATTTAACTAATATGCATTGGTTAAATAAGTCTATTAAGACATTATCTTCAAAAGATAGAGTAATGGCTAGAGTACGTTATCGAGCACCATTCGTAAGTGTAGAGAGTTTGAAACAAATTAGTGACGATAAGTGGCAGTTAGAGTTAAGTGAGGAAGTTAAGGCAATTGCCGTTGGTCAATCAGTAGTGTTTTATCAAGACGATTATGTATTGGGTGGTGGTATTATAATTTGAAATTAATAACTTTAGTTAAGTAATTAAGAATGATGGTAGTAAATAAGTGATAATTTAAAAGATTAATGATAAAATCTTAAGATTATGACAGCTCAAGAAATTCGTAAATTATATCTAGATTATTTTAAAACTAAAAAGCACGCTATTATACCTCGTGCTTTGTTAGTACCACAAAATGATAGCTCAACTTTATTTACAAGTTCTGGTATGCAACCTTTAGTTCCTTATTTATTAGGTGAGACCCATCCTCTTGGTAATCGTTTAGTGGATAGTCAAACTTGTTTACGAGCTCAAGACATTCCTGATGTTGGAGATAATCGTCATACTACTTTTTTTGAAATGTTAGGTAATTGGTCACTTGGTGATTATTTTAAAAAAGAACAACTTGGTTGGTTTTTTGAATTCTTGGTAGATAAAATAGGATTAGATCCTAATAAACTATACGTAACTTGTTTTATCGGTAGTGAAAAATATAATATTGTAAAAGATACAGAGTCAGCAAAAATTTGGCAAGAATTATTTAAAACAAAAAATATTGTTGCTAAAACAGTCGATATTGGATCTGAAGAAGATGGTGGATATAAGGGCATGCAAGATGGCCGAATTTTTTATTATGATGATAGTAAAAATTGGTGGTGTCGAGCTGGTGGTATTGATGCTATGCCGAGTGGTGAACCTGGTGGTCCGGATAGTGAGGTTTTTTATGAATTTGAATTTATACAGCACGATAGTCGTTTTGGAAAATTTTGTCACCCTAATTGTGATTGTGGGCGATTTATGGAGATTGGTAATTCAGTTTTTATGGAATACCTTAAAACAAAAGATAATTTCGTTAAACTACCAAATAAAAATGTAGATTTTGGTGGCGGTTTAGAAAGGATTGCTGCTGCATCAGAGAATGTTTCAGATGTTTTTGAGATTAGTCTACTGCGACCAATTATTGATAAATTAGAAATTTTATCCGAAAAAAAATATCAATCTCATCAAGAAAGTATGAGGGTAATTGCTGATCATTTACGAGCGGCCGTATTTTTAGCAGCTGATACTGTTATCCCAAGTAATAAAACTCAAGGATATGTTATGCGACGATTAATTCGTCGTGCTATACGATATGCTTTTGATCTTGGTATTGAGTTTGGTTTTTTTGAAAATGTTGTTCCGGTTATTATTAGTCTTTATATTAATGATTTTCCGGAATTAAAATTACAAGATAAATTAATAGTAGAAGTTTTAACTAGAGAAGAGAGAATTTTTGCTCAAACTCTTAAAAAGGGTTTGAATGAACTTAATAAACTAGGCGATAAATTAATTACAGGTCAGGATATTTTCAAACTTTATGATACTTATGGTTTTCCAGTTGAACTTAGTGTTGAAGAAGTTTTCCGGTTAGGTTATAAATTAGAACAAACTTGGCAAACAGATTTTGATAAGGCTATGAAATTACAACGGGATCGAAGTCGTACTGCCGGTAAAGGTGTTTTTAAAGGAGGACTAGGTGGTAATAGTGAGATTCATAAAAAATATCATACTGCGACTCATTTAATGTATCGAGCTCTTAAAGATGTTTTAGGAGAACATGTAACGCAACATGGTAGTAATATTACTGAGGATAGGTTAAGATTTGATTTTTCTCATCCCCAAAAAATGACAGGCGAAGAAATCAAAAAGGTTGAGGATATAGTCAATCAACAAATCAATAATGATTTACAGGTATCTTTTCACGAATATTCTACTAAAAAAGCTATTAATGAACTTGGTGCTGTAGGAGCATTTGGTGATCGTTACGGTGAAGTAGTTAAAGTGTATTCAATGCAAGGAAAAACAGCCACAAAACCGTTTAGTTTTGAGATTTGTGGCGGTCCACATGTTGAACATACAGCGGTTTTAAAAGAGGGTAATAAAAAGTTTAAGATTATTAAAGAAGAAAGTTCATCTGCGGGCATTAGACGTATTAAAGCAGTGTTAATTTAAAGATATAAATTCAGGTTAAAAATGTCTTTGATTTTTTTAAAACGTGTTACAATGTTTGGTAGTTTAAAAAAATAAAAATGATTCAAAACACACAGCAGTTTAAGAGATTTAAAATGGGCGATAATTTAGTTTCAAAAATATGGCATTTAAGTCATATTCATCATACTGGTCGTTTTTTACCTAAACATAAAACGGCTTATCCTGCTCTTTTTATGATTGTATTATTGGTTGGTATATTTATAATTATTTGGATACATGAAACTGATACTGCTCTTTTATCGGTTAATAGTACATCTCATAGAGGGATACTATTAACTTTGGTAAAATCACCATCATCTGTAGTTAGTATAGTAAATAATAACTTTATATCAAAAGCAGTAAAATATATTTGGTCGGGTTATGGTTTTGTAGCTTTAATGTTAGTTAGTTTTTGGTTAGGTGAAAAAAAAGATCAAAATAAAATTAAATTAAATTTAGAATAGGTTAAAAGTAAATGTTATTTATTGGTACATTTGAGAAAACAGTTGATATAGATGATTTATCTAAAAATGAAGTTAATAGTTTAGTAGATAATGGAGCTAATATTGAAAATTCGGTAGTTAATTTAGTAGGCGATACTTTACAATTATTAGCCAATTTAGCGATAACAAAAACCAATGATTACACTGAAATATTTGATCAGTTAATTTAAAGCCTTTTATGCTAAAATATAGAATATATGTTAAATAAAGTTACAAAAACTGGAATAACAGTCTCTAAACAGGTTATTGGTAAAGTATCGCAAGCATCAAAAACTTGGAAAGATAAGGCTAAAGCTAATGCCGGTAATGATAATTTAATAGTTGGTCTAGATATTGGAACAGAATATATTAAAGCTTTGATTGGTCAGATTGATCCGGAATCTGGTTCAATTGAAATTATTGGGGTGGGTAGAAAACACCAATCTTTAAGTGATATGCAGGCTGGAGCTATATCAGACATAGCAGCCGTGGTAGAAAATTGTGACCAAGCATTAAAAGAAGCTGAAACACAAGCTGGTATGAGTGTACGAAAAGCGATAATTGGAATTGCTGGTGAGTTAGTAAAAGGGACGACAACGACTTTAAAGGTGTTGCGTAATGACTCAAACAAACCATTAGATGCTGATGAAATGGAAAAGATAATTGTTTTAGTTCAGGAGAGGGCGGAAAAGAAAGCTAAAGAGCAATTAACTATTGAAACTGGTGGTCGAGATGTAAATGTTAAATTAGTTAATAGTGCGCTAGTTAGTATTGAAATAGATGGTTATCCGATTACTAATCCAATTGGTTTTCAGGGTAAAGAGGTTGTTGTACAGCTTTATACAGCTTTTGCTCCGTTAATACATATCGGTGCTTTAGAAAAAACTGCTTTAGAACTAGATCTTGATTTATTAGCTGTAGCAGCAGAGCCTTTTGCTGTTTCTCGAGCTGTTTTAGGTAATAGAAGTAGTCAAAATTTTAGTGCTATTTTAATTGATGTTGGTGGTGGTACAACCGATATTGCTGTTATTAATGACGGTGGTGTTCAAGGAACAAAAATGTTTGGCATTGGAGGTCGAGCTTTTACAAAATCAATTGAACGTGATTTAGCTGTTTCTTATGATATGGCAGAATTATTAAAAGTAGGATTGTCTGACAATAGTGTACCCGTTGCTAAACGTCCAGCCGTTGAAAGTGCAATCGCTAAGACTGCTTCTACTTGGGTTAATGGTATCGAACTTGCTTTATCAGAGTTTACTAAACTTGATCAGCTACCTTATCGTTTATTTTTATGTGGGGGAGGATCTTCACTCACTATGTTAGTTGATAAATTAGAAGAGACTGATTGGTACAAAAATTTACCATTTACTCATAAACCAACTGTTCATTTAATTAAGCCAGAACAGGTTAGTGCGATTGTTGATAAAACTAGTAAAGTAATTGATCATACTTTTATTACAGCAATGGGATTACTTCGAGTAGGGAATGATACTATGCAATTTGATGATCAGTCTAGTTTGTCAATTCGTGATAAAATTGACAGAATGTTAAGAACATAAAATGACAAATTCAAAAGAAACAATTTATATTGATGTTGACGATGAAATAACTGGAATTATCGATAAAGTAAGAGATTCAGCTTCATCTTTAATAGTTGCTGTTTTACCAAAAAGAGCTACTGTTTTACAAAGTAGCGTTAATATGAAATTATTGAAACGTTCAGCCGATGAAGCCAGTAAGAAGTTGGTCTTAATTACTAATGAAGCGAGTTTGTTACCGCTAGCTGCATTAAGTGGCATTTATGTTGCTTCAGATTTAAATTCAAAACCAGATATTCCTCAAATGAAGGATTTAAAAAAGTCGACTAATTTATCTCAGGAAAATTTGGATAACAATGTTATTAATTTAGAACAATCAAATCCAGATCAGGTTGAGCAACCAATTGGACAGTTAGCTAAATTAGCGGCTTCAATTCCTTTAGAAGATGATATTATACCTGATCAGGTTGTTAATTTAGATAAGACTAAAGATTCAACTGTGTCAAAAAAACCAAAAAAAGATAAAAGTTTAAAAGTCCCTAATTTTAATCGTTTTAGAGTAATTTTTTTTCTAGTGGTCATTTTGCTTTTAATTATAGGATCAGGTCTTTATTATGCCTTAGCAATAATGCCAAAGGCTGTTATTGATATTAAAACTAATGCTAGTAATATACCTATTAATACACCTATAACTTTAAGTACCACGTCTTCTTCAGTTGATTTAGTAAGTAACACTATCCCAGCTAAACAGATGAGTTATTCTAAAACGTATACTGCTACTGTCCCAACTACTGGTCAGCAAAACAATGGCCAAATCGCTTCGGGAAACATTAGCATATCATTATCCTGTAGTAATTCTAGCTCTTTAAATCCGCCAGTTAATATCCCTTCCGGTACTGGTATAAGTTATAACAATCTTACTTATATTACTCAAGCATCTATTTCGTTAGATACTGCCACTAATAATAAAAAATGTACTAATTCACCAGTATCTGTGTTGGTAGACGCTGTTAGTCCTGGTAGTAGTTATAATCTAGTAAGTGGAGCAGTTATGCAAGTTGCACCATTTACTTATGATTCTGTTAGTTATACTTCATCAGATTTTAGTGTGAGCAGTCTAGGTATTAGTGGTGGTACAGATAGTATTGTTCAAGTAGTAGCACAGGCTGATATTAATAGTGCTACAGCTCAGCTTAATGTTAATAATAATAGTGCTTCTAATATTTTAGAGCAACAATTTACTCAAGCTAATCTTGATCCGCTACCTGTCACTTTAACAAGTTCTCAACCAACAGTTACTGATAGTGCACCAGTAGGTGCAACTGCTACTAGTGAAACTGTTACTGAGGTAATTACATATAACATGTATGGTGTTTCTAAAAAAGATTTAGTAAATATTTTAAATAGTGCTATTAGTAGTCAAGTAAGTAATTCTAAACAAACGATTCTCAACAATGGTTTTTCTAATTTAAGTTTTAATTTAGGTACTTCATCAACAGATTTAACACTATCAACGACAGCCGAAGTTGGACCTAAAATTAATATAAAAAATTTGAAAAAAATTATTGCTGGTAAAAAATCTGGAACTGTAATTGCTGATATTAAATCTAACCCTAATGTTACAGGTGTAATAATGAAATTAAGTCCATTTTGGGTTACTACTGTACCGACTAATCCAAGTGACGTAATTATCAATATTGCTAAACCCTAAGTTGTTATAATGAATCAAATTAAAAAAAATAATATATTAGCTTTGGATGTTGGTGCAGTTAGAATTGGTTTAGCCATGGCTACCTATCAAACTCATTTAGTGAGGCCACTTGATACGATTTTAAATGATGAAAATCTTAATCTGAATTTGAAAAAAATTATTACTGATAATAATATAAATGTTTTAGTAGTAGGACTGCCTCGTAATTTAGCTGGTGAAAAAACCTTACAAACAGAGTATGTGGAAAAGTTTGTTACAGATGAATTAAAACAATTTAAGATCAGTATAGTTTATCAAGATGAAACTTTAACTAGCGTAAAAGCACAAGAGTTATTAGAAAAATCAGGTAAAATTTATAAAAAATCTGATATTGATACTTATTCGGCTAGTTTAATTTTAGAAGATTATTTAATGGTTATTAAAAAATAATGAAGTATAAAATTCAAAAAAAAATTCGTAGAGTACCGGGTAGAGTGATTATTTTCTCTTTATCATTACTTAGTTTGTTGGTAATTATTTCAATATTTGCTGGCAAAATATATTATAACGACTTAAAAGCGGTTTCAAATAATCAATTACCTAAGAAAGTGATTATTAAAAGAGGAGATTCAGTGAAGATTATCGCCAAACTGTTGGTTAATGATCATTTAATTAGAAGTTCTTGGGCTTTTGATGTCTATGTTCACACTTTAAATAACTCGTCTTTACAGGCTGGTACTTATTTGTTGTCATCTAATCAGGATGTTCAGTCAATTGTTAAAACTTTAATTGATGGCAAGATTGCTACTAAGTTAGTAACAATCTTACCTGGTTATAGTATTAATCAAATTAGTGGGGACTTAGTTGCTGATGGTTTTTCTGCTTCTTCTGTTAGTCAAGCTTTAAATCCGGCACTTTACAGTAATTTACCTGTGATAGCTTTTAAGCCTAAATCAGTTAATACATTAGAAGGTTTATTATGGCCTGATTCTTTCTTGAAAGATTCTAATACATCACCAAGTACTATTATTCGTGAATCACTAATTGAAATGGGACAACATCTTACTCCATCTTTACAAGCAGCTTTTGCTAAAGAGGGTTTAAGCGTTTATGATGCTTTAATATTAGCTTCAATTGTCAATCAAGAAGTTTCAAAACCATCAGATCAAGCACAGGTCGCACAGGTATTTTTATCTCGTTTGGCTAATAATATGCCCTTGGGGTCTGATGTGACTGCTCTTTATGGTGCAATTCATAACAATGTAGCACCAAGTTTAAGCTATAATTCTTCGTATAATACGTTGTTGCATACCGGATTACCACCTACACCAATAGCAACTTTTTCTAATTCTGCCTTGCAGGCAGTAGCTTATCCTGCTAAAACAAACTGGCTATATTTTGTAACAGGCGACAATGGAGTAACTTATTTCTCCAAGACTCTTGCTCAACAGCAAGCAAATACAGCTTTATATTGTCATAAATTATGTCAATCACCATAAAGAGATATTTGAAAATTAATCAAAAAAAGTTATAATAATGTTTGTTATTAATTTTGATAGATCTTGAAGAACATATAATTTTACTATATTGAAACCTTAATTATGGAGTAAAAATATTAGTACTCAGTCAGTTTTAGATAACCTTTTAATTAAAACAAAGCCAGCTAATTCGTCTGTGTTATCTGTGGTAGCTAGTAAAATTAGAAGGTTGTTATTTGGTAAGAAAAATAATAATTATTTTAAATATATGGTTATTTTCGGTAATTTAATAATTATTGGAGTTGTAATTCTATTAATTTCTAGTAGTACTTCGACAGTTTCATTATCCACAATAAACGTTTTTAATCCAACAAATTCTCAGGTTGTATCTAGTCCTATTGATCAAGTTTCTTCGGCTGATATAGCGTTAACGGTTGCTCAGATGACTAATTTACCGGAAGTCACTGCTATTTCTAATCAGGCTGATACTCAACAAGCCGAGATTGCTATGGCAACTACCAATAATAATGTTGTCTCAAAACCTCAAGTTGTTTTAACGGCTTTAAAATCTCGAGCTAATATATCTGATTATGTAGTTAAAGCAGGTGATACGGTTTCTTCAATTGCTGCTAAGTTTAAAATTTCTGTTAATAGTTTAAAATGGTCTAATAATTTAATTAGTAACACAGTAATTCCTAATCAGACCTTAGTTATACCACCTCTTAATGGTATTGTTTATACTGTTAAAGCAGGTGATACGCCAGCTAGCTTAGCAAAAACTTATAGCGCTAGTGCTAAACAGATAATAGCTTATAATGACGCCGAACTCACTGGTTTAAAACCTGGTGAACAGATTATTATACCTAATGGTGTTGAACCAACTCCTGTTTATTCTTATGGTTTTAATGGTTATGATTTTGGTTGGTGTACTTGGTATGTGGCATCTAAGATAGCTGTTCCTAGTAATTGGGGTAATGCTAGTTCTTGGGCTTATTATGCTGCTCAAGATGGTTGGCAGGTTAGCTCAACACCAGTTGTTGGGGCAATTGCCCAGACTCCCTACGCTTATTATGGTGAAGGTCATGTGGCGATTGTTCAAGCCGTTAATCCAAATGGTACTATTTGGGTATCAGAGATGAATTCATATGGACAAAAATCTATGACTAATTCTACGCCTACTGGGGGGTGGGATGTTGTCGATTGGAAACAAGTACCTGCAAGTTTATTTCCTAATTATATTTATCGTTAAAAAATATTAATAGTATATATAATTAAGTGGTACTCTATATAATGTGAGTTTTATTGATCAAGTTATTGTTAAAGTTGTAGCTGGCGATGGTGGTGATGGTCATGTTAGTTTTCATCATGAAAAATATGTTGATAAAGGTGGTCCGGATGGTGGTGATGGTGGAAAAGGTGGTGATGTCATTATTAGGGCTAGTCGTAATCAAGATACATTAGCAAATTATCGTTATCATAAGGAAATAATAGCTAAGAATGGTAGCCCTGGTGAAAAAAACCGTCGTCATGGAAAAAATGCTAACAATAAGATAATAGATGTTCCAGTTGGTACAGCCATCTATAACGGTGAAGATTTAGTAGTAGACTTGATTAATGATGGACAGACAGGTATTCTAGCAACTGGTGGAAAAGGTGGTTTTGGTAATGCTCATTTTGTATCATCTAGACGTCAAACACCAAAATTTGCTGAAAAAGGTATACCAGGAGAGAAATATACTTTAAGATTTGAACTAAAAATGATTGCTGACATTGGTTTAGTTGGACTACCTAATGCTGGTAAGTCGACATTATTAGCTAAAATCAGTAACGCTAAACCAGCAATCGCCGATTATCCTTTTACAACTTTAACACCAAATCTTGGGGTGGTTGATTATTTAAATGATTCAATGTTGTTTGCTGATATTCCGGGTTTAATCCAAGGAGCATCAGAAGGTAAGGGTTTGGGTCATGATTTTTTAAAACACATTGAACGCACTTTAGTGATATTACATTTAATTGATATTTATAATCCAAGTATATATGAAAGTTATCAGTTAATTAGACAAGAAATTTTAAAGTACGACTTGAATTTAGAAAAAAAATCAGAAATTATTGTTTTAACGAAAATTGAAGGATTAGATAATAAATTTGTTTTGGATTCAATAAAAAATATTCAAAATAAATTACCTAAAAATAAAAAAATAATCGCTATATCATCTTTTAATGGTCAAGGTATTGATGAGCTTTTAAAGCTTTGTAGTCAAATAGTTAGAAAGAGCAAGACTATTATAGAGTCTAAACCTAGTATCCCAATCATAACTTTAAATAATGATAAAAATTTTTGGGCAGTTAAAAAACATGGACAACATTTTGAGATTAGTGGTAAAGGTATCGAAGAGTTTGTTTTAAAAACCGATTTTGATAATGAAGAATCAGTTAGTAGGCTTAGAAATATTTTTCAACGCAAGGGTATTTTTAAAGAAATGATTAAATTAGGTTTAAAACCTGATGATAAAATTGTAATCGATCAAGATCATTTTTTTTATTATTAACATTTTTGAATTTTTTTTGCCTTGTTAGTTAAATAGAAATTGTTAGAGTTAAAATTTTGTAAAAAGGTTAAAACTCTCGAATTTTTTTCTACTTTCCGGTATAATAGATCGACTAAGTTAAGGGCTTTTATGAATAATAAGATAATTATTAAAGGTGCCAGAGAACATAATTTAAAAAATATCGATGTTACTATTCCGAGAGATAAATTAATCGTTATTACTGGTCTTAGTGGTTCTGGTAAATCAAGTTTAGCATTTGATACTATATATGCTGAAGGTCAGAGGCGATATGTTGAATCATTAAGTAGTTATGCTCGTCAGTTTTTAGGTATTATGGAAAAACCAGATGTTGATCAAATTGATGGTTTAAGTCCAGCTATTTCTATTGATCAAAAATCAACCTCTAGAAATCCAAGATCAACTGTTGCAACAGTTACCGAAATTTATGATTATTTAAGATTATTATATGCTCGTATTGGTATACCACATTGTCCAATCGACGGAACCCCTGTTAAAAGACAAACTTCTGAAGGTATTATAAGCCAAGTTTCTTCTTTGTCTATTGGTGGTAGAATTATCATACTTGCACCAGTTGTGATTGATAAAAAAGGTGCATTTGAACATATTCCAGAGCAATTTTTAAGAGTTGGATTTGCTCGAGCTCGAGTTGATGGTATTATTTATGCTTTGGATGAGTTTCCAGAACTTGATAAGAATTACCGACACAATATTGAAATAGTTGTTGATAGAATTATTAATGATCAAGATAATCACGGTCGTTTAGTACAATCTGTTGAGCAGGCATTAGAAATCGGTAATGGCCGGATAATGATTTTAGAAGATGAAACTAATAATATTACTAGTTTTAGTTTATTGTATGCTTGTTTAAATCATCCTGAAATTGTTATTCCAGAGCTTGAGCCTAGAACTTTTAGTTTCAATAATCCACAAGGTGCTTGTCCGGTTTGTACTGGTCTTGGTAATCGATTAGAAGTGGATCCTAATTTAGTTATACCTAATGGTAATTTAACTATCTCAGAAGGGGCTATACGACCCTATAACCGCATTAATGTTGACAATTGGTATATGAAAAAATTACAAGCCGTAGCTGATAAATATAATTTTTCTTTGAAAGTACCGACGAGTAAGTTATCAGCTAAGGAAATGAATTTAATCATGTATGGCACTGGTGATGATGTTTATAGATTATCACTTGGTAATGGCCGTAGTATTGAGACTACGTATGAAGGAGTAGTTGCGAATTTAGAACGACGTTATCGTGAAACAGATAGTGATTTTGTTCGTCGTGATATAGAGAAATTTATGAAAGAAAAACCTTGTCATAAGTGTCAGGGTTTAAGACTTAAAGATGAGGTTTTAGCTATAAAAATTAATCAATTTTCAATTATGGATGTCTGTTCATTATCAATTGATGAAGTTTATTCTTGGATTTCTGATTTAAAGTTAACTACTACACAACAACAAATAGTAAGATTGATTGTCAAAGAATTGTTATCTAGAGTTCAGTTTTTACAAAATGTTGGATTAAATTATTTAACATTGCTTCGTAGTGCTACTACTTTGAGTGGTGGTGAGGCACAAAGAATTAGATTGGCAACTCAAATAGGTTCTGGTTTAACCGGTGTATTATATGTTTTAGATGAGCCTAGTATTGGATTACATCAAAGAGACAATAAACGTCTTATTAATACTTTAAAGAACTTACGTGATTTAGGTAATACAGTAATTGTCGTGGAACATGATGAAGAGACTATGTTGATGGCCGATTATTTGTTGGATATTGGACCTGGGGCGGGGAGTCATGGTGGTATGATTGTAGCGTCAGGTAGTCCGCCAGAAATTATGATGAATAAAAATAGTTTAACAGGTCAATACTTAACTGGCACTAAATCGATTATGATACCTAAAAAACGACGATTAGGAAATAATAAATTTTTAGTAATTAACCAAGCAACAGAAAATAATTTAAAAAATGTAACAGTTAAAATTCCACTCGGAAAATTAGTTGTAGTAACTGGTGTTTCCGGTTCCGGTAAATCGAGTTTAATTAACGATATTTTAGCAAAGGAATTATTAGCTAGATTACATCGAGCCAACACTGTTCCTGGTTATCATAAAGATATTACTGGTATTGATCATTTAGATAAAGCAATTATTATTGATCAGTCGCCCATCGGTAGAACTCCAAGATCTAATCCTGCTACTTATACTGGTTTATTTACACCTATTCGTGAATTGTTTGCTAGTTTACCAGATGCTAAATTACGGGGTTATAATTCAGGAAGATTTAGTTTTAATGTTAAGGGTGGAAGATGTGAAAATTGTTATGGCGATGGGATTATTAAAATAGAAATGCATTTTTTGCCAGATGTGTATGTACAATGTGAGGTTTGTCATGGTAAAAGATATAATCGTGAGGCCTTAGAAATTCACTATAAACTTAAAAATATTAGTGATGTTCTTGATATGACATGTGAAGAAGCACTAAAATTTTTTGAGAATATCCCAGTAATTACTCGTAAACTACAGACATTAGTTGATGTTGGTATTGGTTATATCAAACTTGGTCAACCTGCTACTACTTTGAGTGGTGGTGAGGCACAAAGAATTAAATTAGCTGGAGAATTATCAAGAAGACCGACTGGTAGGACTTTATATATTTTAGATGAACCAACTACTGGTCTTCATATGGATGATGTCGAAAAATTATTAAAAATGATACATCAATTAGTTGATAATTCTAATAGCGTTATAATTATTGAACATAATTTAGATGTTATAAAAAATGCCGATTGGTTAATAGATATGGGACCAGAAGGTGGTGATGCCGGTGGTCAAGTTGTAGCCGAAGGAACACCAGAAGCACTAGCTCAAATTAAAACAAGTTTTACTGGTCAATATTTAGCAAAAATATTGTAGTTTATTCTAGTTTTGGTTGTTTCTTTTTCGTATATTTTTGGTATAAATGCCAACCTACAGGTATGACTGAAATAGCAACAACAGCTACTAGTACTAAATTGATATAGGTATTAATGTGAGGTATTTGTGAAGCGATATAATAACCAATCAAAGTCATAATAATTGACCATGCTATGTCACCAATTAAGTCGTACAAAAAATATTTTGCATATTTCATTTTACCAACACCGGCCAGAAGAGGAGAAAAGGATCTAATGACTGGAAAAAAATGAGCGATTAAAACAGTTTTAGGTCCATATTTTTCATAGAATTTTTCGGCTCGATTAATATGGCTTTTCTTTAATAACAGACTATCTGGTTTAGTAAAGACTTTTGGACCTAGTCTACGACCAATATAGTAAGCTAAATTATCTCCCGCAATTGCAGCTAGAGCAATTACAAAAATAGTTGATGAGAGTGCAAATTTACCTTCTTTAGCAAATACACCTGCTGTTAGGACTAAAGTATCCCCTGGCAAGATAAAACCCAGGAATAAACCTACTTCCGTAAATATAAAAGTAGCTAGTAGCCATAAGCCACCAATTTGTAAAATATGATTAACTGGAAACATATCTAATATATATTATAGGCATTATCATTATTAGTCCACCATTTTATTTGATATAATGATTAGATTAAGGAGAATTTAGCAAAAATATGTCAGACAACACAATACAATTATCTTTTGAAAAAAGAACTATTACGGGTAAAAAGGTTAAACAACTTCGCCAAAATGGGCAAATTCCGGTAGTAATTCATGATCATGGAAAAACTTCAGTTTTGGCTCAGGTTGTCGGTAAAGACTTATTAAAAGTTATTGCTGAAGCAGGAAAACACCATCCTATAATATTAAAATCTGACAATAAAAAAGATATAACGGTTATGATTAAAGAGGCAGTTTTTGAACCAAAGAAACAAACTATAACTCATGTTGTTTTTAATTCAATTTTTTCTAATCAAAAAGTTGAAGCTGAAATCCCATTAAAACCACAATACTTACCAGGTAATGATGCTAGTCCGGCTGAAAGAGCTGGTTTAATTGTTATTGAGCATTTAGAATCAGTAGTGGTTGAAGCTTTACCAGATAAATTACCAGATGTAATTTATTATGATGCTGAAAAATTAGTTACTCCAAGTGATCATATATCAGTATTAGATTTAATAGTTCCAAAAGATGTTGTAATCATAACTGATTCAAATCAAAGCGTAGTTAGTGTTTATGAACCTAGTGCTGTTGAGGCAGCTAACAATGCTTTAGCCGGTGATGAGGAAGAAAAACAAGAAACAACAGAGGCTGAGGCTACTGAAGCAACTACAGACACTATTGAAAATAAGGAAACGTAATATTAGTTTGGGTAGTATAACTAATATTAAATATAGTTAGTTAAATGTATTTTTATGAATTATAACTTGATTTAATAGGTTATAATATGGTTTATTATGGAAGTTAATAATCAGGATTTTGAACTTGATGATGAAGATGATGAGATAGATAGTAAAAAAAAGAAATCTAAATCATTAGCTGATTTTTTGTTAAAAAAAGAAAAAAAAACGACATCAAATCAAGAGAATAATGATAAAAAAAATAAAGATAAGCCTGAAAGTTTAGTTGAACCTGATAATGAGACACTAACTAAAAAAGAAATAATTAACGAAGATATTTTATCTGAAAAAGAAGAAACAGAAATCATACAAGACCTTGCTGATGAACACCTTAAAGAATTAATTACCGAAGAAAATGAGAGTTTAGCAGTTCAAACGTTTTTAGAAAGATTGTCATTAACAGGCGATATAGAAGAATCATATAATTTTACTACTGAGTTAAGTACCGAAGACTATGTCGTAGAAGAACCAGATATTAGTAAAATTGAAGACAATATTAAAAAAACAAATAATGAACCAAATATATTAAATGTTGAACAAGAAATTATTATTAATCGTTATATTAACTCAGATAACGTAGAAGATATATTTAAAGCAAACAGTCAATTAGAAAAAAAAGAAAAAGAAACTAAGACTAGTAGTTTAAAAAATACATCAGAGGGAACATCTTTCTATGATATTTTAGTAGATAATTTATTTAATAAAAGAAAAACTGTTAGAAAAGATAATCTATCGGAAATTAATAAAAGGAAAATAAAAGAAGAAATTAGTAATTTAGATAAAAAAATAATTACTAAAACAAGTGAGTTAGAAAAAATTAGAATATCACCTCTTGATAATTCAAAAGATAGTTTATTTAATCGCGTGAACATGACTAATCAATACGAGAACATTGTTGAAAAATCATTAGATTTAAAACCGTCTTTAGAAAAAACACTACTAAAAAGCGAAAAACTTAAACCAGAAATAAAAAATACAAAAATGGTTAGCTTAACAGATAAGGAAATTATTAGTTTAAGTGAAAAAATTAAAATAGAAGGAGTCTCTTTAAAAACATTTTATCAAAATAAGGAAGTTAGTTTTAATGGTTTAAAACGTATTTTAAATGAGTATCTTAAAACTGGTAGTATTGAAAAGATTTTGAAAAAAGAATTAATTGAGCATCAAATTGATTTTGAAAAAGATCCTATATTAAAAGATGTTAGAAATGACGATTTTTACACTGAATCTTCATCACCAAAATCTATTAATGAATTATTAGCAAAAAAAGGATTAGATATAGTGTCAAAACAGGGGCAGAATATTGTTTTATCAACACCACCGGTTATAAATAAGAAAATTAAAAAAGAAAAGTCATTTGAATCCCCGATTGTTAATATTTTTCTTAGTATTATCATTGTTTTCTTAATTGGATTAATAATTTATTTATTAATTTCTAAGTTATAATATAATAATGCAAAAAATAATATTATTTTATCTTTTTACACCTATTTTAGATCCAGAAGTAACTAAAATGTGGCAGAAAACCTCAGCTGATAAAAATCATTTAACAGGGCGGATTATAATTTCAAAACATGGTATTAACGGTACTCTTGGGGGTAGAATTAAGGATATAAAACAATATATTAAAGAAAATAAAATATATACCCCATTTAAAAAAATAGTTTATAAATGGAGTGATGGTAGTGTTGATGATTTTCCTCGTTTATCAGTTAAGGTTCGTCCAGAAATAGTTTCATTTGGAATAGCTGATGAATTAAAGGTTGATGAAAATGGAGTTGTTGATGGTGGTGAACATATATCACCAAAAAAGCTTCATAAACTTATAAAAGAAAAAAAAGAGGAAATAGTTTTTTTTGATGGACGTAATAGTTATGAAGCTTTAACTGGTCATTTTAAAAATGCTGTGATACCAGATGTTAATTATACTAGAGAATTTGTGGATGAGATAGCTAGTAATAAATATGATTATCTTAAAGATAAATCAATAGTTACGTATTGTACTGGCGGCATTAGGTGTGAAGTATTGTCTATGATTATGAAGAAAAATGGTTTTTCGAAAGTCTATCAAATTGAGGGTGGAATCGATAATTATGGTAAAAATTTTGGTGATGATGGTTTATGGGAAGGTTCTCTTTATACATTTGATAAACGAATGGGTATGAAATTTTCTGATCGGGCTGTTGATATTGCTAGATGCGTAAAATGTAAAGTAAAAACTAGTAATTATGAAAATTGTTCTAATAAGGCGTGTAATAAATTAATCATTATGTGCTTAGATTGTGCTAATAGTAGTCTATTTTGTAGCGAAGAATGTCGTAGCAGTGTTATGGCTAATTAAACTGATTGTTTGAAGTAAGATTTAAGAAAATATGAATGCAAAGTTAGAGCAGAAGATCAGCCAATTACCACTTAGTCCGGGTGTTTATTTTTATTTTGATTCAGTCGGTAATGTTATCTATGTTGGTAAAGCTCTTAAGTTACGTAATAGAGTTAAACAATATTTTCAACATAATCGACCCAAAGACCTTAAAACAGAGGCTTTAGTACGCGAGATAGCAGATTTGAAATGGATGACTACTGATAATGAATTAGAGGCATTGTTTTTAGAAGCTGAGATGATAAAACGGTATCTTCCTCGTTTTAATATTTTGTTAAGAGATGATAAATCAGTTAGTTATATTAGGATTGATTATTATAGTTTTCATCCAACGGTTACTATGACTCGTTATCCCTTTGATGATAATGCTAAATATTTTGGACCCTATATTAATGTTTCACAAATAAGTTTAGCATTAAGATATTTAAGACGTATTTTTCCTTATTCAATTAGGAAATCGTCTTCTAAAAAAGTTAGTTTGGATTATTTTTTAGGACTTGATCCTGGTCTTGAAGAACATAAAACCAGTTTAAAAGATTATCGGGCTAATTTGAGAAAACTTATTGCTGTTATTGAGGGTAAACAAAAAAAAATTGAACAAGAAATTGCAGAAAATATGTATAACTTGGCTAAAGAACAAAAATATGAAGAAGCCGCACATTACCGCAATCAATTAACCGCTTTAAAAAATTTAAATAATCGAGTTAAGCTTAATTTTAATAATGATAATAATTTAAAAGAAGATGATTCGCTAATGAACTTAAAGAAAATATTAGGATTAAAGAATTATTTAAAAATCATTGAAGGTTATGATATTTCTCATATGCAAGGAACTAATGTTGTGGCCAGTATGGTAGTTTTTAAAAATGGTGTTAGTGATAAAATGTCTTATCGTAAGTTTAAGACTACAATTGATCAAAATAATGATTTTGCTAATATGAACGATATAATTTTAAGACGTTTTAGTTCAAAAAATATTAACAATTGGGGATTACCGAACTTAGTTTTAATTGACGGCGGAAAAGGACAACTGGATGCTGCAATAGCCGCTAGGAATAAATCAAGGGTTAAAAATGTACCATTTATTGGTTTAGCTAAAAGGTCAGAACAAATAGTAGTGCAAACTATTAGAAGAGATGGTGATTTGGCTAGTTTAGTGAATATTGATTATAAATTTTTACAAAAAATTAATGGAACTGTTCAAAAATCAGATAATTTTTTATTAATAAATATACCGCACGATAATTCTTTGTTAAAAATATTACAAAGAGTTAGAGATGAAAGTCATCGTTTCGCAGTGAATTATCATACTAACCTAAAACGGAAAAATTCTTTAAAATCTGTGCTAGATGATATACCGGGAATTGGTGATAAAACTCGTTTGAAGATTTTAAAAGAGATTGGTCCAATTGATAGATTAGATTTAACTGATATTCAAAGAATTGCAGCTATTATAGGAAAATCTAAAGCAATTAAAATCAAAAAATATTTAAAAAATAATATTACTTGAGATTTGCTATACTTGTTTAATTATGCAATCTTTATTTAATCCAAGTTTTTTTATTAATAATCGACGAGCTTTAAAAGAGTTATGTCAAAAATGTTCGTTAATTATTGTTGGAGCTAACACGCTAGTGCAAAGGAATAATGATAGTAGTTATTTTTTCTCACAAGATCGAAATTTTTGGTATTTAACTGGTATTAATGAACCAGATGCAATTTTAGTTATAGATAATGATGAAGAATATTTAATAATGCCTAATAAAAGTCATTATCAAGTTATTTTTGATGGGATTAATTCTCCAGATCAACTAAGTCGAACATCTGGTATTGTTAAAGTTCTTGATTATTCGGATGGTTTTATTTTAATAAATCAGAAGATTAAAAAGTATGGAAGTTTAGGAATTATTAATAAAACTGACAAATATTTAGAAACATTTGGTTTTTGGACTAATCCAGGACCTAGTAATTTAGTTGAAAAAATTAAAAATAATAATTCAAAAGTTGAGTTAGTAGATATTAGTCAATATTTAATTACTTTAAGACAAATTAAACAACCGGTTGAAATTAAAGCAATTAAAAAAGCTATTGCAATCACAGAAGAAGCAGTCATGTATGTGAAAAATAAATTATATGATTATAAATTTGAATATCAAATAGAAGCTGATATTGATCATTTTTTTAAATTTAATTATAACGTAGAGCATGCTTTTGATCCGATTATTGCCAGTGGTAAAAACGCTTGTGTATTACATAACAGAGAAAATAGTGGTGTATTAAGAAAAAGTAATTTAGTGACGATAGATATTGGAGCAGAGTATCAAAATTATGCTGCTGATATCACGAGGACGTATAGTTTATCTAATAGTAGTTCTAAATTTCAAGAAAAAATTTTTGAAGCAGTTAAAAAAGTACATACTCAGGCGATGAACATTTTAAAACCAGGTGTTTTTTTGAAAGATTGTGAACAACAGATAGAATCTTTAATTGGTGACGAATTATTAGCACTTAATTTGATTAAAAATAAAAGTATTTCAGAGATTAGAAAAATATACCCTCATTCTAGTAGTCATTTTTTAGGATTAGAGGTACATGATGTTGGTCATTATAATGAACCATTAAAACCAGGTATGATTTTAACGGTAGAACCAGGAATTTATCTTCAAAATAAATCAATTGGTGTTAGAATTGAAGATGATATTTTAATAACCAAAAAAGGCAATATATTATTATCTAGTTTGCCAAGAATATTAAACTGATATAATGGTACTAATTTCAAAACAATAAGATTATATGAAAAAACAATTAATTCGTTTACTTATAAGGTGGTTTGTAACTAGTTTAGGATTAGAACTTGTGACTAGATTTTTAAATTTATCTTTGGGTGACAGGAACTATTTGGTAGATATTATAATTGGGGGTTTAATACTGGCAGTTATTAATATTGTAATTAAACCTATTCTTATAATTTTGTCATTGCCTGCTATTTTGTTTTCTCTTGGGTTATTTATGATTATTATTAATGGTGTTACTGTATATTTAGCCTCTAAACTCTATCCACCGTTACATATTAATAACTTTTGGGTGGCAATATTTGCCGGTATTGTTATTGGTCTGTTAAACTATTTAGTGAGTACTATTTTAGAAGAAAGATATTCATGAGCATATATAATTATTTAACAATTTTTAGTAGTTTATTTTTAACTTTATTGATTTTAGTTCAGACTAGAGGAGCATCTTTGGGTGCTGGTCTGGGAGGGGCAGGAGAAGTTAATACTACTAGACGTGGTACTGACAAAACAATTTTTCAGTTAACAATAATAACTGGTTTAGTCTTTTGTTTTTCATTAATTTTAAGTGTTATTATAAAAAAATAGGCTTAAAATAGCCATGAATTGGCATCGAAAAATTTCACCAAGCTTTTTTTTCTTAAGACAACTAAAAAAAATAACAATTTTTTTCAATAGTATTAATAATGCTATAGAAGAGAATGTTTTTAGACGTTATGCTAGTCTTAACAGATCGAAAAGATTTATTATCTCGTGGGTGCTATTAGTAGTACTTTTATTTTTTGTTTTATTAGCACAAAATTTTATGCTTAGTAATTATTTTCAAGTTAATAAATTTATACCTGGTGGTGTTTTTAGTGAAGGTATTGTTGGAACATTTACAAATGCTAATCCAATTTATGCAACGTCGTCTGTCGATAGTACTGTTTCTCACTTATTATTTTCTAGTTTGTTTACTTATAATAATCAAAATAAGCTAGTTGGTGAGCTAGCTAGTAGTTATTCGATTAATTCTACTGGTAGGGTTTATACAATTAAATTAAAACCAAATTTATTTTGGCAAGATGGTCAGCCCTTGACGTCTAAAGATATAGTCTTTACTTATAATTTAATTGAGAATCCTGATACTCAATCTCCTTTGCAATCGAGTTTTCAGGGGATTAAGGTTAGTACAGATGGACCCAGAATAGTTATATTTAAATTACCTGATGTTCTGGCGTCGTTTATATATTCTCTGACAAATGGAATTGTACCTCAGCATATATTGGGTTCAGTTCCCCCGATAGATATGAGATCGGCTCTATTTAATACGAATAATCCAATTGGCTCGGGGCCTTTTTTATGGCATGGTATTGTAGTTACTGGTATTAATCCTAAAACTGCTGAAAGTGAAATACAGTTATTACCGAATAATAAATATTTTGGTGGTCGAGTTCTGTTAAATCAATTTAATATTAAAAGTTATCCGACTATTAAATTATTAAAGCAAGCTTTTTTGTCTAATAAGGTTTTTTCGGCTGTCGGTTTGCCAAATAATAGTATTAAATCATTAAAGAATATTTATGATTATCATTTTCTTTTTACGGCTGGAACTTATGTTTTTTTTAAAACTAGTGCTGGAGTACTAGCAGACCAACAGCTTAGACAAGCATTAGTAATGGCAACTAATGTACCAAAAATAATTAATAAATTAGGTTATGCAACTCACCAAGTATTTGAACCATTATTAGTTGGTCAATTAGCTTATAATCCTCTTTATAAACAATTTGGGTTTAATTTAGCTCAGGCAAATAATTTATTGCAAAGTGATGGGTGGTTACTTAATAAAAACGGTTATCGTTATAAAAATAATCAACTATTACAACTTAGTATTACGGCTTTAGATACATCTGATTATGCTATGATAGCTAATACTTTAAAACAGCAATGGCATAAAGTTGGTGTTAAATTAAGTGTTAATTTAGAAAATTCTAGCGATTTTAATATAAGTATAGAATATCATCAATACCAAGCTTTAATTAATAGTATATCTATTGGTATTGATCCAGACGTTTTTATATACTGGGATAGTTCTCAGGCTAATCCACAATTAACTAATAGTTTAAATTTTTCAGAATTTAAAAATTCAGTCGCTGATGAAGCATTGGAATCTGGTAGAACTAGACTTAATCCGGCATTACGAGTGATAAAGTATCAACCATTTTTAAAAGTTTGGCAACAACAAGCTCCTGCAATTGGATTATATCAACCTGATTTATCACTTATTTCTCATGGTGAAATCAATGGATTAGAGGAACACGTTATAAATACTAATACGGATATTTTTTCTAATTTGATACATTGGGAAATTAACAGTCAAAGACAAACCGAATAATTGTGTACTTAAGTAAGCTGATTATTACATATACTGTACATATACTGTATAATATTGTATAATAATAATACTTTAAATTTTAAAAAGTAGTATTAATATGTTTGAGAATCAACTTTCTGTAAATGAAAATAATAATCAAAAACTTATCGAAGCTGATTTTTTAAGATTGCTTACTGTTTCTGATTCTTATCAAAATTTAGTAACTCCAGAATCAGACGAAAATTTGATGATATTTGAAAGATTGCTTTTATCATTAAACGAACAGGATAGTGTTAGCAAGATATTAGATGGTGATATTTTGGTAAATCCCAAAAAAAATCAAGCAAACAATCAGAATCCTACACCAGGTTTTATTCATATTGAATCTGGGCAAGCTTATTATCAAAAAGCTAAAGTAGCCGAAATAATCAATTCGGATGATTCGTTGTTTAAGCCAATGATTGAATTTTTGAATTTACCACAAAGTTCTAATAACATTGGAATCTGTTCTTCAGGTAATACCTTAGCTGTGATTGATAATGAAAATAGACAAACCATTAAAATGAGGTCATCAGAATTATTTTTACCTGGTTATTGGTATGAGGTTCGTGGACGTTTTGATAATCAAAATCATAATGTTGATACGAGAAGTATTTTAGTATATAAGCCAACTGTTCTGATACCACCTGAGCCGATTATATTATTTGGTAGTATTGCTCCTGAAATTTCTAAAAAAATTAGAAATTTAATAGTAGTTAATATTACAAAATTTTTAAAAAATACTGGTTATCAATTAGATTCATCTTTTAAATTAACTAGAGCTCTTGGAACTAATTTTTACATTGATGATCGAAATTGGCGAGATATTGTTTTTAGCCAAGATATTGATGGAGTAAGTTTATTAAAAACTAAAATTTTAGAGGGAAATGATTTAATAGGACAACTTACTGATAAAACGATGAAATATTTTCTTGGTGAGACTCAGTATAAAAATATAACATATCAATCTTAAAGTATTGGTATAATTTATTAATATTTGTTTATGGTATCTAAAATGTAAGATTTAGAGCTTTTTAGAATTATTTCTAAAGAAGCTGACGTACTATGTTAAGTTATGTTATTATTTTTAACATAACTTAAATGAAGGTTAGTATGAGCAAAGTTGCAAACTATTTACAAGAACATTTATTGGGTGAAGTTATGACTTCAGTTGATGCTAAAAATTATTTTTCAACTGATAATAGTATTTTTACAATTCAACCTTCAATGATTGTTTATCCGCGAAATGAAAGTGATATTAGAAAAACAGCTAGATTTACTTGGCAGTTAGCTGAAAGAGGAAGAGTAATACCTATAACTGCTAGAGGTGCCGGAACTGATCAAACTGGAGCAGCAATTGGTAATGGAATTATTTTAGTTTTTAGCGCTCATATGAATAAAATTTTAGAATTTGATTCAAAATCAGGTTTAGCAATAATCGAACCAGGTATTAATTTTAGTAAACTACAAGAAACACTTCATACACATGGTCGTTTTTTACCATCTATGCCGTCTTCTGGTGAATATTCTACTTTAGGTGGTGCAGTAGCTAATAATTCTAGTGGTAGTGATTTAATTAAATATGGTGAGCTTAGAGGATATATTCAAGGACTAAGGGTTATTTTAGCTAATGGTGAAGTAATTGAAACTGCTAGAATTAATAAAAAGGAACTAAACAAAAAATTAGGCTTAACAACTTTTGAAGGTGAGATTTATCGCCAAATTGATACTTTAATAGAAGAAGAAATTAGTATTATAAACCAGTCAAAACTTAATATTATAAAAAATAATGCAGGCTTTGATTTAATGGATATTAAACGTAAGGATGGTTCATTTGATTTGACACCGTTATTTGTTGGTAGTCAAGGTACATTAGGAATTATTTCAGAAATCACACTTTCTACTGAAAATTATAATCCTGAGACCAATTTATTGATGGCAACTTGTGATAACATAGATCAAATTCAATCAATAGTTAATGAGTTAAATCAATTAAGTGAATTGCCGAGTGCTATCGAAATTATTGATGGCAATTTACTTCGAGAAGCTTATTCAATCAATAGTAGTGTTTTTAAAGGATTAATTGAGTCTCCGTTTCCAGCTTTTTGTTTATTTATCGAACTTGATATTGTAAGTGATCGAATACTTAAAAAAACTACCAAAAAAATTAAAAAAATTTTAGAAAAAAATTCTATCAATGTTAGTGTTGAATATGAATTAGCCAATCAACAAAAAATGTGGAAATTACGAGATATTTCTAGCTATTTATTATCTCATAATTATGGAACTAGTAAGGCATTACCAGTTATAGGTGATGGCGTAGTTCCTTATTCTAAAGTAAATGAATTACTAGTTGGGGTTTATAAGATATTTGAGAGAACTAAATTAACGCCTGCTATATGGGGGCATATTGGATCTGGGATGGTACATTTACAACCTAGGTTGGATGTTAATCAAGTCGGTGATCGCCAAAAAATATTTAAATTAATGGATGAATATTATGCTTTAATTTTAAGCCTAGGTGGCAGTATTAGCGGTGAAGGTAATGATGGACGACTTAGGGCACCTTATTTAGCTTCAATGTATAGTACAGAGTTAATGACTGTTTTTGAAAAAGTAAAAATTATTTTTGATCCTTATGGTACTTTAAATCCAGGTGTAAAATTTGGTACTTCAATTGAGGATTTAAAACAAATATTACGACAAGGTTATTCATTAAATCATATATATAATTATTTACCAAGAAATTAATGGTGCGCGAGAGAGGATTTGAACCTCCACACCTTTCGGCGCTTGCCCCTCAGACAAGTGTGTCTACCATTCCACCACTCGCGCTTGATATTCGTTAATCATAACAAATTATATATATAATTTATAGCTATAATACTGTGTTTTAACCTAAAATATTTATGTGTTATACTAGTAACGTTTTATAGGGGTGATTAGCTCAGTTGGCTAGAGCATCTCGTTTACACCGAGAGGGTCAGGGGTTCAAGTCCCTTATCACCCACCAACATAATAATTGAAAGAACAATATGTCAATATTATTAATAGTTATAATTTTAATAATAGTTGTAGTAATAATTATAAAAGGTGTTCGTATAATTAATCAGTACGAAAAAGGGGTTGTCTTTAGGTTAGGAAAAGTTCGAAATAAAAATAAAGAGCCAGGTCTCAGAGTTATTATTCCGTTAATCGATCAATTAAAAAAAATTAGCCTTCGAACAGTGACATTACCGGTTGAGTCTCAAAAGATTATTACTAGTGATAATGTATCGATTGATGTAGCAGCCGTAGCTTATTATCAGGTAATTGATCCAACTAAAGCTATTGTTGAAATAGAAAATGTAGCATCTGCAATTTATCAGATTGCACAAACAACAGTCAGGAACGTAGTCGGTCAAAGTATGTTAGACGAAGTTTTGAGTCAAACTTCTTCTATAAATGAAAAAATTAAAAGTATTCTTGAGGTATCAACTGAAAAATGGGGTATATATGTTAGTATGGTTGAATTAAAAGATATTCAGTTGCCAGATACATTACAACGAGCTATGGCTAAACAGGCTGAAGCAGAACGAGAAAAAAGGGCTAAAGTTATTGCTGCCGAGGGAGAGCAATTAAGCGCTGCTAAATTAGGTGAAGCAGCTGATATTATTTCTGCTCATCCAATTGCTTTACAGTTACGTAATCTACAGGTATTAAGTGATATTGCTGTTGAAAAAAATAGTACTATAATTTTTCCTAGTCAATTTTTGGATACGGTTGATAGTGTTAAAAAATTTATGGCCAAAGAAAATAGTTAATCGATAGATTTTTAATATTTGAATTTTTTAGATATACTAGATAAAATAACTGTGTTATGGCTCTTTAGCTCAGTTGGTAGAGCAGAGGCTTGAAGAGCCTTGTGTCCCCAGTTCGAGTCTGGGAGGAGCCACCACAATCGCGGGTCTAGCTCAGTTGTTTAGAGCGCGTCCTTGCCAAGGACGAGGCCAGGGGTTAGAGTCCCCTGACCCGCACCAATTTTGAG
>JAJZMC010000003.1 GCA_021803105.1 bacterium | reverse complement strand
AAGCAAGAATAACTAAAAACTCTTTAGAACTCCACTTTTAAATTTGTCTAAACTCCACTCCACTTTTGATTTTGTGTTCTAAGGTATCTATAGGGAAAGGTACTCCACTTTTAAATTTGGGCTAACATTTAAACATCATATACTTGACATATTAACAATAGCGTGATAGAATATTAATGAATCGAGTGGACAGTGATTAATGAAGGGTTCTATCTAAATTACGGATAGATCTTTAATTATTGGTGACTACTAGATATTATTAATAAGGAGTTTTAAAATGGCTGGAACTAAAGCTGGCGGACAAGCTGCCGCTACAACTAATAAACAAAAATATGGTGCTGACTTTTATGCAAAAATAGGTTCTAAGGGTGGAAAATTAGGACACACTGGCGGATTTTTTGCTAATCGAGAATTAGCTAAAATGGCTGGTGCAAGAGGTGGACGAATATCTCGCCGAACTAAAAAAGTTATTGCTTAATTTGTTAAATAATAACTGATCGGTAAGGTCTACAAAATCTAGAAGGAGTAACTTTCCAGATACTGTGACAATTAAAACAACGATAATTAATAAAATCTGTTTGTTGTAGAGATTTAATGTTACAGACTGGACAAGTACTCCTTTTTGCTAGCCAGTCTCGATAGGTATCAAGACAATCTTCGATATGGTTTTGGTCAATTATAATTTTTAAGTCATGAGCTATATCTTTAGCTTTTTCCCAAGCTGTAACTTCTAATGATAACAAGTGGAAGTCATTTTTATATATTGTGTGATTTAGTAGGGCATGACCAGTTTCATGTAATAGTGACCAGTCTGATTTTTGATCTTGGTGGTTTTGATCATAGAATATTTCTTTTGTTTCAGGAGACCAATAAAATTGTTTACCAGGTGTAAAAGTAAGCTGGTAGTTGTTAGCTTTTAGATAGTTAGTGAGTTTATTAAGAATCATATTATTAATAATTTTGAGTTATAAATAAATTACCACCAAATAATACATTAGAAAAAGGTTTAGTTGCCCTAATAATATTTGGTAAAGGCACAATAGGTAGAATATACTTTTTTAATTCTTCGTTTAAAAAATCTTTGTATTCATTAAAATATTGACCGATAGTCCCACCGATAATTATTGTATCAGGTTGGTAGACGGCGTTTAATTCCCATAAACCTTGAGCTAGTTCTTGAGCGTATGCTTTCCAAATAGTTTCATCTTTAATATTTTTAGCTAAATTAGAAAATCTTTCTATGATTGATCGTCCTGAAATAAGTTTATCCCATGACACAGCTTTACCCGATTTTTCAATGATAATATTATTACGGTCAGCTTTTGTATCAGATTTAATTTTATTATTCGTAATAAGACAGTGTTTTATAGTATTACCAATTGATAGATAAAGTATTTTTTTGTTTTGATCTGGATAGTTAATGGTTGATTCATAAAGTCCAGCGAGTAGGGTATTATTTTCTAGTAATAATGGACAGTTAGTAATCTTTTCAATATCTGAAACTATGAGAGTATTTTTCCATGGTAATCCCAAGCATGTAAAGATAAAATTTTTATTAATATCAAAATCGGCAGATATGCCGATAATTCCTCTTGTTAAACTATTTGTTATTGTTGAATTTTTTACTATATTTTCTTCTAGACGTATCAAGAATTGTTGATAATTTATTGGGGTTTTGAAGTTAATTTTTTTTATTAAGACATTAGAATCATCAAATAATCCGATTAAAGTTTGATGACTACCAATATCTATAACGATTACCATATAGTTGTAGTTTACTCTTATATTATAGGGTGTTCAATAATTTATTTCGGGCTTTGCGTAAAAAGCTTTTAACGTATAGTTATTTTTTGTTAATCAACTCGACTTTTTAAATCAAATAAGATATCTCTTTTAAGGTTTAATCGAACATTATTTTTTTGCTGGTCGTTTAATAATTCTCCTAATCCTTCTAGTATATTGTTGTCTTTAACTTTTAGTTCAATGAAATTAATAAGTTCAATAAAATATTCTTTGACTGTTTTTCCGGTACGTAATTTAATAATCACTTCATCAATATTAAAATGTTTGTTAAACATAAAATGAGCATCATATATGTCTCTATTTTGTAGTTTTTTTCTATCTGTAATTGCGCAAAGTTTATGAGCGAACATACAGCTGGGTTCCATGGTTAAAACAGTTAGTCCATAAAAATCTTTATAAACATATTTATCTGGATAGTCTCTTTTACTAATTTCAACTTTTACTTTTTGAAATGACTTTTCATAACTACCGATATAAAACCAAGTTGAATGTTTATTTTCTCTTTCCGCTATATTTAAATATTTTTCAAGAATTTTATTAAGTTCATTATCGTTAAATTTACTAAAAAACAAATTAAAATCTAGATCAACTGAAAATCTATCAAGTCCATAAAAAAGATACAGACACGTACCTCCTTTGAGAGCAAGTGAAGCCTGTAAATTAGGAGTAGTATAAATATCTCGTAAAATATTCTTTAAAATTTGGTCGTGTTTTTCTATATACAACATTTTATTCTTTAGTAATTTTAATTACTTGATCAATAGTTTTTTGAAGTCTTTTGTTGTTATAAATCATAGATATTTGACGAAGCAGTTTAATGTTAACAGATTTAAGATTATCAAAAGCGAAATCGGGGTATATATATAATAAATCACAAATCGTTCGTTCTTTATTGGCAATTAAGTAATTGTTTTCTTTTATTAACCCTATATTGTTATAAAATATAACATCTTTGACTTTATGGTATTCATATTTTTGATTATCTATAATATACTTTTTGCTAATCAAAGAAATACAATAGACTGTAGGGTCGTACTGAAATATAATTCCATGTTTTTGAGCACTTGTATACAAGGATATATAAGACATTGGTACTAATTTTTGAGCAATATTAAAAACCGTATAATTACCGTACGAATAAAGACCTTTGTATATATTTATAAATCTTTTACTTCTCAAATAGTATTTAATCCGTTCATTTAGTTTTTTTCTATCAGAAATTTGCCAGATTATAGCCAAATCATTAGCATTAAATACTGTTTTTCCAGTCATTATAAGTTTTTCAATATTGGTTTGATTGTTCATAGGGTAGTTTTACTACATTATATGATACCAAAATGATATATATATGTCAATACTAGTCTTTATTTGTTCATATTTGTAAATATAGGGTTTAGCTTTAATTAAGATTAAATAATTCGATTCCATTTAGAGTCGTCTTTTGATTAGATTCAGCTAACGCTAAGTGTTGATTGTATTTTGGTAAATCTTTGTAATTAGAATATTTAGATTTAGTAATTGCTTTTATAGATTTGTTTATTGTTGATATGCGCGTAGTGTTTATGGTTATAGTCATACTTTCATGCATATTTAATCTAAGTCTCATTTTGCGTTTATAGTATTCTTTTGTGCTCAATTAAGAATATGACTTTACCATTAACCCTATATCAGGTATAATGACTTTAAACTTCATATTAATATTTAATAATAAAATTTAATTTTTTAATTGATTAGATTTTTAAGGTAGTAGTTACTATTCCTATGAAGAAATATATATTAAGGAGAAAAAAGTAAGCATGGTAAAAAGTAGTGTTTTAACTATGGATGAACTATTAGCCACTAGTGATGTTAAGGTTTTAGCAACTGGTGATGTTTTAGAGGGTGTTATTACGTCAATTAAGAAAAATGAAATGTGGGTAGATTTGGGGGCCAAAGGAACTGGTGTAGTTCTAAGACGTGAGATGAATCATGTTTCTGATCTAAGCGTGGGAGAAACTATTACTGTTAGTGTTATTGATCCAGAAATGGATGAAGGTAATGCTCTTTTAAGTATGAAAAGAGCAGTTAAAGATCGTGGTTGGGATGAAGTTCAAAGAGTATTTGATGAGCAGGAAGTAATTTCAATTACAGCTTATGATGCTAACAGGGGTGGATTATTAGTTGAATTAGAGGGAATTCGAGGATTCTTACCTGTTTCACAACTTGCTGCCGGACATTATCCAAGAGTTGGTGGAGCTGATAAAGATGAAATTTTACATAAACTTAACGCTCTTATTAATCAACCAATTAGAGTTCGAATTTTAGATCTTAGTCGAAAAGATAATAAGTTAATTTTTTCTGAAAAAGAAGCTGTTAAAGGTGATATGCGAAATCGTTTTTCTGAACTTAAAATTGGTGATGTTGTGGAAGGAACTGTTACTGGTGTAATTGATTTTGGGGCTTTTATTAATATTGATGGTATTGAAGGATTAATTCATATTTCTGAAATATCTTGGGAACGAGTTGATAATCCAAGAAATTACATTAAGGTAGGTGATGTCATAAAAGCAAAAATTATTGCTATTGATAAAGATAGATTAAGTTTAAGTTTAAAACAGATGACTGAAGATCCTTGGATGGTTGAAGTTAAAAAATTTAATCAAGGTGATGTTGTGGAAGGTAAAGTAACTCGTATAACTCCATTTGGAGCTTTTGTTCAACTTTCACCAAGTGTAGAAGCGTTGGTTCATGTTTCAGAAATGAGCGATGATGAAGATTTTGATCCAGAGAAGTTATTTCAAGTTAATGAAAAGAAACAATTTAAGGTCTTAGAAGTAGATTTAGAAAATCGTAAGATTGCATTATCTCTTAAAGACACTAAAGCTAAAAAGAAGTCAGTTAAAAAATAAGTAATATTTTTACCTGGTTTTTAAAGAAAGGAGTCGACTAAGTTATGAGTGATACTATTATTCCAATTGAATCAGTAATAACTGTCGGTTCTCTAGCAGATAAGTTACAAATTCCGGTTACTAAATTAATCACTGAATTAATGAAAAACGGAGTGATGGCTACAGTTAATGAAAGAATAGATTTTGATACAGCACAAATTATAGTTGATGATTTAGGACTAGACGTTAAATTAATTGCTAATAATCTACAAGTAGACAATGTTACTCTTAAACATAAATCAGATTTAGTTGTTTCCGATAAAGCTATTAAGAGACCTCCAGTAGTAGCCGTTATGGGTCATGTTGATCATGGCAAGACGTCATTACTTGATGCTATTAGGTTAACTCATGTAGCCGATAAGGAAGCGGGTGGTATTACGCAACATATTTCTGCTTATCAGATAGATTATGAAGGTAGATTAATTACTTTTTTAGATACTCCTGGACATGAAGCTTTTGCTGCTATTAGAGAACACGGCGCGCATTTAACAGATATTGTAATTATTGTTATAGCTGCAGATGACGGCATTAAACCTCAAACTATTGAGGCTATTAGGTTTGCTCGTAAAGCTGAAGTTAAGATAATAGTGGCTATTAATAAGATAGATAAAGAAGGAGCAGATGTTGCTAGAATTAAACAACAACTTAGTGAACAAGATTTATTGATAGAAGAATGGGGTGGGGATATTGTTGTTGTTGAAGTTTCGGCTAAAACAAAACAAGGTATTGATAAATTACTTGAAATGATTTTATTGGTTAGTGATGTGGAAGATGTGAAAGCCGATATAGACGTACCAGCTCGAGGATTGATTATTGAATCTCATATTGAACAGGGACGTGGCCCAATAGCTTTTGTTTTAATTGAGGCTGGTATTTTAAAACCATCGGCGTTTATTGTTGCTGGTGAGGCTTATGCAAAAATTAGAAACTTAGAAACCACAGAGGGTAAGCCAATCAAAGAAGCTTATCCTGCAACTCCAGTTAAAATTACTGGTTTTAAAAAATTACCTGAATTTGGTGATATCTTTGAAGTTGTTAAAAATGAAAAAGAGGCTCGTGAATTGTCGACTAGTAAAAAATCAAAATTAAAGCAAGATAACAGTATGATTGGGAGTTCTGAACTTATTAGAATGATTAATCGCAAAAATCAAATTCAAAAGTTTAATCTAATTGTTAAAGCTGATGTTAAAGGCTCATTAACGTCTGTAATTGATAGCTTAAAGGCGCTAGATACTGAGGAAGTTGCTGTGGCGATTGTTGGATCTGGTGTGGGGGCAATTAATGAAAATGATCTTCATTTGGCGCATTCTTCGGGAGCTATAATTTATGGATTTAATGTTAATTTATCGACTAGTAGTGCTCAACAAGCACATCGAGATCATATTGTAGTTAAGCAGTATAAAGTTATTTATGAATTATTAGATGATGTTAAAAAAGAATTAACTGCTCTGTTACAACCAGAAATAATTGAAGTCGAGCAGGGCAGAGTTATTATTAAAGCTATTTTTAATACAGCTAAAAACGAAATAATTTGTGGTGGTTTAGTAACAAAGGGTAAGATAGTGTTACCGTCGCTCGCTAAAATTTATCGTAGTGATGAATTAATCGGTGAAGTAGAATTAATTAATTTAAAACGCGGTCAAGTTAATGTTAAAGAAGTTAGTGAAGATGAACTCTGTGGTATGAGTTTTTCTTTATTAAATCAAAAAATAACTATTAATGTTGATGATCGATTAGAATTTTTTATTCGTCAGACGGTGACTCGATCTCTTTAAATTATGTTTTGGTTAACAATATAGTATAATATGATTTTAGGAGCTAGTTTATGATAAAGATTGATGAAAGTTTACTACAAGAGATTGGTCTTAATAGTTTATCTAGTGATGATAAAAATAGTTTATTAAAACATATTTATGAAACTTTAGAGATGAGAGTTGGTGTTCGTTTAGCTGATCAAATGACCCAACAGCAGTTAGACGAATTTGAGAAATATTTTGAAGCGAAAGATGATGTTGGTGCTTTTAATTGGTTAGAAACTAATTTTCCTAATTATAAAGAAATAGTTCAAGAAGAATTTGATAAATTAAAAGTAGAAGTTAAAGCCTCTGTCCCTAGTATTTTGCAAAGTATTCAAGCTTAAAATATTAGTTTTATATTTTATGACCAGCCATAAAGGCTGTGCTTGTCATTCTTTTTTTGTTATCTGGAATTAACTCTTCAATAAGTAAAGCTTTTTCGTAACAATAAACTGCAAGTTGATTATTAAAACGAAAAAATATACCTGGTTCACCAGATTGATTAATAATTTTAACTTTTGTAATAGCAACTGGTATATTGTTAATTATTGTTTTACTTTTTGGCCAATTTATATAAGCTCTTATTTGTCTTTCTAGTTGTTCAGCTGGTAAATTAAAATTTAATTTGCCATCATTTTTAGTAATTTTTCTAGAATAGCTTATATTTTTTTTAGTAATTTTTTGATCTTGAGGGATTATTTTATTATTTAAATAGTTTGGAATGGTCTTTATTATTAATTTATTACTTAAATTAATTAGTTTTTCTGTTAGTATCGGTGTAGTTTCGGTATTATCCAAAGGTATAGTCTGCCAATTTAACAGTGGTCCTTCATCCATTTTGGTCGTTAATTTCATTAAACTAACACCAGTCTCTTGTTGACCACTTAGGATTGCAAATGTAATCGGATCAGCTCCTCGCCATTCCGGTAGAATAGAAAAATGGCTATTAATAATTCCAAGTGGAAAATAATCTATAATTTTTTGAGAAATTATAATACCATAGTCAATTAAGATAGCTAACTTAGATTCAAAATGGTTGGTTTCGAATATTTCTTCTAATGATAATTTATCAATAGCTTGGTGAGTTTTAATCTTTAATTTATTAGTAATATCTAAAACTGGGACATCACCGATATGATGTTCTTTTTTTGGTTTAGTTATAACAGCTTCAATATTAAAATTATTAGCTAGCCATAATAAACTATCAGCTGCGACTGGCCCACTACCAAAGAATAGTATTGTTTCTGATATCTTTTTCATAATTTAAAGATTTTAAGTCTCCATTTTGTGTTAATTTAAAAAAGGCATTAGGATTAGATTTAATATGGTCAATAAATAGTTTTCCTTTTGTATGATCTATTTCGTGTTGAAAAATTCTAGCTAAAAAACCTTCAGCAATAATTTTTACTTGTTTAGCATTTTGATCAATAGCAGATATATGAACTTTTTCAAATCTTAGTACCTTACCATAGATGTCTGGAACACTTAAACAACCTTCGTAATCTTCTAGTTGTTTACCTTCATATTTAGTAATTGTTGGATTAATGAAAATTTTAAATGTTTTATCTTCTTTTTTATTATGATCATTTCTAATAATAATAATTTTGTAAGGTTTATTAATTTGAATTGCTGCTAGTGCAACACCAACTTCGTGTTCTCGACTTAAATCCCAATCAATAGTGGCAGCTTTCATCATTTCTATAACATCTAAAATTTTTTGATTAATTATAGTTATTTTTTTGGATTTTAGCCTTAGGTTTTTATTCGGAAGAATAATAATATTTTCTTTAGTCATTGCTTTTATATTATATATGACAAGATAAAAAAACCTAGACTATAAAAATAATTTAGTTATTTAGATAAAATTTCTAGAAACTTTAATTGGATACTTAATGTAATATAAATAATTTTTGAGTAACTGAAAGCACTTTTTGAAATAATCGTTTCTTTAATTTACCTTTGTATTTTCGGATAATTGTCGTATTGGCAGTAAATAATTTATCTGGTCGGATGTAACTTTTTACTGATAATTCTCCTTCCAAAAAATCAGAGCTAGAAATTTCTATCGCTAGTTTAGAAGAGTAAGATTTAGATGTGATCTGACATAGTATAAGATCACCATGTTCGACTTTAGCTAGTATTAACGCTGGACGTAATTTATTACCAGATAAATCTGAAAATGGAAAGGGTATAGCAACGATATCACCAACTATAAATTTATCCATGCTTTATCTTCTTCGGCATTATCCCAATCTCTTGTTAGTACTTTTTGGCTTAATAGTGTTGTTTCGCTTAGTATTTTTTTAGGTTCTTTTTGAGGAGTTATTTTAAGACCATCATGAACGATTTTAATTTCTATGTTTTTATCAATACCACTTTCTTGAAGCATAACTTTTGGGATACGGATTCCTCGAGAATTACCTATTTGGATAATTGTTGATTGCATAGTAATTACATTATAATTATAATTATAATTATAATCAAGCTTAATCCTTAGTTTTTATTAGCCTATTATTAAGTCTTATTGTTATAGAATAGTAAGATAAAATAACGTAGCTTTAGTTGAGAATAAATTAAACAAACTATAATAAATTTATTGGATCAATATCAAAAAAACAGTTGGTGGGTAAATATTTATCAATAATTTCCAGCAGATTAGACCTATTAGCAGATTTAATGATTATTTGCCATTGATAATGATTATTAATTTTTTCATGAAATGCTGGTGCTGGTCCTTCGACTATTAATGATTTATTAAGATTAATAATTTGTTTTTTTAACTGGTCAGCTATTTTTATGGCTGTCTTAACGTTAGATCTTCTAATAGTTATTTTTAAAATTGAACAATATGGTGGAAAAAAGAATTTTTTTCTTTCAGCCAGCTCATTTTTATAAAATTTATTATAATTGTTATTTATGGCGGCATGAATTATAGGATGATCGGGTTGATAGGTTTGAATGATAGTGTTGGCTTTTACGTGTCCTCGTCCCACTCTCCCGATAACCTGACATAATAATTGATAAGTTCTTTCGGTTGCTGTGTAATCGGGCAAATAAAGACTGGTATCAGCTAAAATAACCCCTAAAGTGCTTAATTTAGGTAAATCTAGTCCTTTTGCTAGGATTTGAGTGCCAATTATGATATCGATTGAGCCATTTAATATTTGTTGATATTTATTTTCAAATCGATCAATTTTATTATTATCTGTATCAAATCTAGCAATACTTACATTTGGGAATAATTTTTTTACTTCTTCTTCTATTGCTTTAGTGCCAATTGTTTTATAAATAATTTCTGGATTATGACAAATCGGACAATTAATTGGCGGTTGGTTAGAAAAATCACAACTATGACAACGTAATTTAAAATTATCACCGTGGTATGTTAGTGGTGTATCACAATGAGGACAGAGAGCTTGCCAACCACACTTTGAACAGAATATTACTCTAGCTGTTCCTCGTCTGTTAAGATAAAGCAAAGCTTGTTCTTTATGTGACAAAGAGTCATTAATGGCTATAATTAAATCTTGACTTAAATAGGTTGAGTTTATAAAATTTGATCTATCTTTTAAATCAATAATGGTGGTTTTTGTGATTAAGTTATTTTTGCGATCTATTTTATTGGGTAGATTAATAATTGGTTTATTTTTTACGGTAGCTAAGTAATAATCATTAATTGATGGAGTAGCACTACCTAAAATTAATTTAGCATTAGTTATTTTTGCCATATAACCTGCTACTCTAGTAGTTTCATAATGAGGCGATTGTTCTTGTTTGTAGGCTGATTCATGAGCTTCGTCGATAATTATTAAACCAATATTTTTAACTGGGCTGAAAATTACTGATCTTGGACCGATAATAACTTTAGGTTGATCAATAATTAAAATATCTAGCCAAGTTTTTATTCGTTCTTTATTTGATTGTTTTGAGTGCCAACTAAAAATACGTTTATTAAAAACTTGGCTTAAGTTATTAATTAATTGTGAAGTTAAACTAATTTCTGGAGTTAGTACTAAAACTGATTGATTGTTGTTAATAGTTTGATTTATTAATTCGATATAAAGTCTTGTTTTACCACTTCCGGTAACTCCATGTAATAAATAACTATTTTTTTCTTGCATTAAATTTAAAGCTTTTTTTTGATCTTTAGTTAAAGAAGGTAGATTATTGATTTTAATTTTATCTAATTTTATTTTGGTGTTGATTGAATTAATATTTAGCTTGGTTGATAAATTAATAGGTAATAATAATTTAGCAATAGAACCAATAGTTGAAGGGTAATAATTAAGTAACCATTTAGCCGTTTGGATTAAATGATTTGGTAGAGTTGGTAGATTAAAAATATAATAAATTTTCTTAGTTTTAAAACGTGGTTTTGAAACTATTTTAACGATGAGAGCTATTACTATTTGTTGTCTAAGTTCAACAGATATTATTTGACCAATAGTTAAATTTTCCTTTGAATGATAAGTTAGATTTTCTTTTGAATGATAGCTATTAGAACTTACCCAAACTTCGTAATATCTCATAATACCTTAAGTATAGATTGATAGATATGAATATCAAAAAAGTTTTAAAAAGGAATGTTATCTTTTATATAAATATCAAGCTTATATTGAATACCTTTGACACAGAATTTTTTATGAGGAATTTGTCATTAACTCAATTTGAAAACTGACACTTCTTATTAAAAAAAGATTTCAACCAAACTTTAAATTTTTTATAAATCAATATTATAAATCTTATATAGTAAGCATATTGTACTAGTTAGCTTCACATAACATATTCAGTATATGAAGAGTGAGACAGCATATTGGACTTAGGGCAAGGTGAACAATGTATTATAGGGGGAGTGGATAATATTTTATTAAATAATGATTTTATAGCTTAAGAAAGACAAGCTATAATGTTTAAATCTAATTACAGTATTGTATCTATTTTCTCTTTTATGTTTTTCTGATTTAATTGATATATTTGGTAGTTATAACTATAAGTTTCAATAACATTTATAGAATAGGTTATTAAATTAGTTTTAGCTGGGGATGAGAGATTTGAGTTCTAAATAGTATGCTTTTCTAACCAGTTTGAGATTTGGGGGATGTCAAGGTGTTTGACAGCAATTTTAACTGCAAAGTGTTCGATCTCACCTGCTTTTGCATTGATAGTATGACTATTTAATTCAAGTAATGTTAAACCAGCTAACATTGCTGTGCGTTTATTACCACCAACAAAAGGGTGGTCGGCTATAATGGCTCTAATTATGGCTGCTACTTTATTATGAGTGGTTGGATATAGTTCTTCATTAAAAACATTTTGGGTTTGTGTAGCAATCGATGCTTCAAGTCTCCCGAGATCTTTTAGTCCCATACTGCCTCCTGTGGTTTCAACGACAAGGACGTGGAGTTCCAGAATCTGTTCAAGAGTAAGAAAAATCATTTTTTTGATAAATTAACAAAATCCTTCTTATATGTGTTAAGGATTTTCTTAGCAGAGTCTATAACTTTTTGATCATCACTGTTAATATTGTTTAAAGGCCGAACAATAATTTCTACTTCTTGTCCAAAACTAATATTTTGTCGTTTTAATTCTTTAGCGGGTATAGTTACACCGCCACTAGTACCGATTTTAATAATTTTTTGAATACTTTGAATCATAGTAACATTATAATGCTATTCTAATATTTCTGTCAAAGACTGGACTGGACAGAACCAGAGATAGGATTAGTGGTTGGGGAAACGGGACTTATTCTAAACTTTTAAAGAGCTTAATTCTATTAATAATGACAAAAAAGTAGATATCATGAGTATTCGCGATGTCTTATTAGGCGGTAACGAGGATTAAGCAGGTTATGATAAAAAGCGTTGGCGTTATTAAGTGTTTTAGCTTAGTTGTTGTATTGAATAAAAGAAACATTAGTTAAATACAAGTAGATTATTTAGGTAATAATTTGTTAACAACACTTTATAAAAATACGTAATTTATGTATACTACGTTTAGGATAAATTATATTATGCTATATCAACGTACAATTTGGCCGGACATCGAAAACCATCTTCAAAAAAAAGAGGTTATTATAATCACAGGACCTCGTCGTGTCGGTAAAACGACGACGCTAGAACATCTGTTGGGTAAGGTTAATACCTCCAATAAGCTATTTCTTGACTTAGAAAACATTGTTGATCGCAAAATTTTCGAAAAGGATGATTATAACGATGTTATTACTGAGCTGACGACTCGGGGGCTAGATTTTAGTCATAAGGTATATCTGGCGCTTGACGAAGTGCAATTCATTAAGAACATTTCCAGTGTCGTAAAGTATTTGTATGATCATTACGATATAAAATTTATTTTGACAGGATCTAGCTCATATTATCTGAAAAATCACTTTACTGAAAGTCTTGCCGGACGTAAAGTATTATTCGAGCTGTTACCTCTTTCTTTCGTGGAATATTTGACTTTTAAAAATGTCGCTGTTACGCGACCATCATTTCATTTGTTTGAGACACCAGTCAAAATGAACAAAGGTCTGTATGGTATTGTGAATGACCACTATCAGGAATTCATAAGATATGGCGGCTTCCCATCTGTTGTACTAGCTAGCTCTTCGGATGACAAAAAACGTCTACTTGGCGAAATATACAGTTCTTACATCAATTATGATGTTCAGAACCTTTCTGACTTTAAGCAAATTACTGATCTACGTAATCTTGTCTCGCTTCTCGCCACCCGTGTTGGAAATCGCATAAATACTAGCGAGTTGTCTTCTATTACTGGTCTGGCGCGTCCAACCGTAGATACTTACATTGAGTTTTTGGAGCAGACTTATCTCATTCGTACACTGTTGATTGAATCAGGTTCCGTTGATGTAAAAGTTCGTAAGAGCCGTAAGCTATATTTTATCGATACAGGTATCGCAAGTATCAACGCTGATCTCAGTAGTGGACAGAAATTTGAAAACACCGTGGCGGCACAGCTATCGCATATATGCGAACATGTCAGTTATTTCGAAAATAAGGATGGTGAAATAGACTTTATTGTTCGATCAGAACAAAAAATAGCTGCCATAGAGGCAAAAGAAACCCCGACAATAACAGATGCTACTACACTCGCTAGACGAGCTGGGCGGTTGGGAATTAGTACTAGTTATGTAGTTGGACGGCTTACAACAGAAAAATTCAATGCCTATGCTTGGGGCGGTGAGTTATGATTGAGTGATAGACTAATACACAAATAAAAAGACTTCTATGAAGTCTTTTTAAAGTCGTATTCTTGGCTGGGGACGATGGACTCGAATAGCATATAGAACTGAGATCATTAGTAATAATTTATAGGAAAAACACTCAAAGAACTTGACGTTTTTCTATATAAGCTTTTCTAATTCAGCAATTAATGTTGGTAATTCATTTTGAATTATGTCCCAATTTTTTTCAATGTCAACCTGTAAATAACCGTGCGCAATTATGTTACGTAAACCGATTAGGTTATTTCATGCATTGGTGGAGTGGACATTATAAAATTCTTGGTACATATCACGAACTCGTGTCAGATTTTCACCCGCATCGATTAGTCGCATAAGTGTTGCATCTTGGAGTACCTCATCACTCATAAATTTTAGTTGATTTTTATCGACACGATCAGTCAGTGTTACGAGAGAATCATAAGCTGCGCCTATGTAAGGATTAGGAAGTTTTTTTCATAAAATGTTTACCAAGTTTGGTGTAATATATTGCTCAAATCGAGGATGTAATTTAGTAGCAATATCTACTTTATGATTAATGATGTCTTCAAGTACTCTTTGTAAATCAATTAAATCATAAAGGCTACTGCTGTCATTAAGTTTTACTAATAAATCTAGATCGCTATCTTGGTTGTTTTTGCCACGTGCATAAGAACCGAAAACACTAGCAGATATAACCCCGTGATCTTTTAAGAGTTGACGGAGTTTCTTGAGCTCAATTGGTAGTTGTAAATTTGAGACTTTCATAATTTTTATTATACAGTAGAGTGAGTAGGTTAAGTAGAATAAAATTTTAAATTGTCACCGCGAAATAGAAATGTCCGGTTCTGGTATATTTAAGTTATTTTTTTGGATGGTAGTTTTTGGTTAGATTTGTTAGTAATATTGTATGTCACCCTCCCGATATAATGAACACCAAGTCCATTCTAGAATCTGACTAATTGAGTATAATTTAAATTTAAGTAATTTTTTTGTTCTTTGATTGCATTAACCTGAAGTTATATTTTGATTAACACTTTTACGTTCTTCGGACAGCCTTGTAATGTCCATATTACAGCTTTGATGCTCTTTGCAGTAAGCTTCACATTGTTTGGCGACTTGTTCATTTTCATAGTGTAGTTTGCATTCAGGGCATTGATAGGATTTATTAACCATGATTGTATATTATATTATAACAATTGAATTTGATATTTTTCTACATGAGAAGATAAAACTGTTAGAGAAAAAGTTAATAATCGATGTTTTATTAGATAGTTATTTTTTATATCTAGAAGAAGGTTTGTGATTTCTATTGTTTTAAATATAGGTTTTTACTACTTATGTAGATTACTAGTTATATCTAAACTTTGACCATGACGCACGAAATATACAATTTTCTTTTGTTTGGAAGTCATTATTTTTAGATTATAACAAATAGTAATGATAAATATTTATTAGATAATTTGGGTCTTCAGTTTAGTTTGTATTTTGCCGTTGTTATCCTAGAAGACTTCATGAAAAGTAAAGTAATTGAGTTTTCGTTATCATGCTTGATAATTCTGTAGTTCCTTATGTATTAAATTCCTGACATTGCTACGGTATGCTTGACCTCTATTGAGACTCTTTTAAGGGATTAAACACATTAAGTCCATCAATATGTTCAAAGTCTTTGGTATTAGCTGTCCATAGTTGACTACCACTCTCTAGGGCCGTAGCAGCCACAATGGCATCTCCCAAACTCATCTTTTTACCCTGACGTAATCTTATGGCTATTTCTATAATCGTATCAGTTAGGGGTATGATTGTTAGAGTCGCAAGTAGTTCTCTAATCCTTTGCTCTTCTATCGACTTTATACTTGGGTAACCAAGAGATTCTATGTGCACGATCGAAGGACAGATAATAGGATCATTACCGACTATATTTTCCCCCAACGTACCGTGGGCAATATATATAATAATATTTGTATCAAGACAAAGCATGAATATTATTCACGTCCTGGCAAAGGCCGGTCCTTACGAATTTCTCGTTGCCAAGTAACAGGATCTTTAATATCAGAGTAGGCATTAACTCTCTGTAAGTTTCTGATAGCACGCTGAATAGCCTCTCGATCCTGAGATTGAGTATCGGGAAGAGGATTGCCAACCTGGATCTTTTGCCCTAGTACTAATTCAGCGTCTTCGACATATTTTTTTGGCACTCGAAGAGCATAAGAATTACCCGTTTTAATGACTGTAGCAGTGTACCTATTCATAGTAATTACTATTATATATACATTATTCTAAAGGTCAAGTACTTTTTATGGTTAAGTTTCGAACTTTCAAACAGATAGAACAAAAAATAATAAGCTTAAATAATGTTTGGTTTATCTCTGTTGCGTTCCTCATGGCTGGAGATGAGGGATTCGAACCCCACAGATATTACCATCGTAATTGACGACTCGTTTCACCTTAGCATAACTCTGACCCCCGTCATAATCATTTTTTGTTAACAATATGAAGCTTGCGATCACGCTTTTAATCAGATATAATTGGATATAAAGGATGTAACCGATTATGCAAAGATTTAACGAGCGAATAGAAAAACTTTCTCTGACAACACTCTCTCAATTGTCGCAGATTGATGGTCTCAATGGCCAGTGGATCGGCGGAGCAAATTTAAGTCCGCAAGCCTTGGGCAGGCTCAAACGGTCTGTACTTGTCACATCTACGGGCGCATCAACCCGTATTGAAGGCGCTAAGTTGTCTGACGCGGAAATTGAAAAACTGATGCGCGGATTATCTATGCAAAAATTAGCGGATCGCGATGCTCAAGAGGTTCGGGGTTACTATGAACTACTTCAAGCCGTATTTGATTCATATAGCACGATCCGTTTCTCGGAGAATATGATCAAACAACTGCACGCAGAACTTTTAAAATACACAAGTAAAGACGAGCACCACCGTGGTGAATACAAGCATCTTGAGAACCAGGTCGAAATGAAAGATGCCAGTGGTAAGGTACTGAGCGTGCTTTTTGAAACTACACCAGCTTATCTGACTGCCAAAGAAATGGATGAGCTTATTTCGTGGACAAAAGATTCATTGGCAAACAAGAGCTATCATCCTCTACTAGTAATATCCAACTTTGTGGTCGAGTTCTTAAAAATACACCCTTTTTTGGATGGCAATGGTCGTCTGTCTCGGGTGTTGACTAATTTGCTAATGCTACAAGTCGGTTATGAATATATGTCCTACGTCTCTCATGAGAAGCTAATTGAAGATAACAAAACTGAGTATTATGTTGCTCTGCGCCAGACACAAACTACTTTTAAGACAGAAGGTGAAACCATAGCACCATGGATCACATTCTTCTTGCCTGTTTTGTACACCCAGGCTGAACAAGCGATAAAACTGTTGTCTGGCGAAAGTGTCGAGAATTTACTATCTCCCAACCAATTGGCCGTGTGGGAGTACATAAAATTAGCCGACGGAGATACTTCAGTACAGGAAATTACAGATGCCACCAAAGTAGCGCGACCGACTGTCAGACAGTCAATCGAACGCTTATTAGATCTTAAAAAAATACGACGCATAGGATTAGGCAGGGCAACTCGCTACAGAAAGCTCTAAGTAGTATGCAACCCATCGACAAGATTAAACTTTACAGGTCTTTATTTCGGGGTCGTGATGATGTATTCGCCCGAAGATGGGATAAAAACGGCAGTTATTTCCCGGATTATACGTTTAACTGGGACGAATTTAACGCACATAAGACTAGTGGTGGCACGATCAAGGATTTTCAGAACAAGGAGCTTACTCCATTAACCGACGAAGTTGTGCGTAAACACCTCGGCGGTCAGATTACTATTGGCATATACCCAATACTTGAAGATAATACTTCGTATTTTCTAGCGGCCGACTTTGACAAAGAGCATTGGTTGGAAGATTGCCGAAACTATCACCAACAGATTGCTAAGCTCGGGCTATCGGGATATGTAGAACGGTCAAGGTCAGGCTATGGTGGCCACGTTTGGGTATTCTTCAAAGATGCTTATCCATGCCATAAGAGCAGAGTTATTGGGCTGGAGGTTGTGCGCAAGGTATTGAAATTGTCGTCGTTCGACAAGGAAGCCAGCTTTGACCGACTGTTTCCGAATCAGGACGTTATTGCTAAAGATGGTTTCGGCAATCTTATTGCCTTGCCGTTTCAAGGTGAGTCAGTCCATGCTGGCAATACAGTGTTTATTAATTCGAATACAGGCATGCCATACGAGGATCAGTTTGAAATTCTGAAAACTGCCAAACGCCATTCAGTCAAAGAGCTTGATGCTGCTTACGATAAAGCAATCGGTAACACAATTGATGAGGCCACTAATACTATCAACAACAAGAAGCTGAAAATCTCTGTTGGCCAAAATATTACACTGAACAAATCGCAGCTGGACGGAACACTTGTAGGTTATCTCAAAGAAGAGCTCAATTTTCTCAATACCGAATATCTGACCAAAAAACGGCTGGGCATGTCTCTCTACCAAGTGCAGAAATATTTTCGCCTGATTGACGAATCCAGTAAGACAATTTCATTACCTCGAGGTTTTCTCTCGAGATTGCTTAAATTCTTGTATGAAAACGACATCAAATACGACATTAGCTTCATAACCCCCAAACTACCAGACTGCAAGTTTAAGAGCCACATAAAGTTAACAGATCAGCAGGAACAGATCGTGATTGCTGCTATGGTTGAAAAGCAAGGTGTTATCGTTGCCCCGCCCGGCAGTGGTAAAACTATGATCGGCATGGAGTTAATTGCCCGCCACCAGAAACCAACGCTTGTGTTGGTTCATCGCAAGCAATTACTTGATCAATGGGTGGAGCGTATCCAGACGTATCTCAATGTCCCCAAAACTTACATCGGTCGGTTTTCAAGCGCCAAGAAGTCTACTGGCAAGGAGATTACTGTTGGCTTATTGCAAAGCTTCGCTAGAGCTAAGGATTTGAACGAATTGCGGGACAGATTTGGGACGATTATTATCGACGAGTGCCATCATATTCCCGCCAAGACCTTTCGGAATGTTATCGCTCACCTCAATCCGGAGTATTTATATGGGCTGACGGCTACACCGAAGCGACAGCACAACGACGAGCAGCTAATCTATGTGTATATCGGGGATATTATTGCAAACATGGTCGACTTTACTGAAGCCGATAAGCCAGTTGCTCACAAAAAGTTCGATGTGATCATTCGAGAAACAGGCCTCAACATTCCATTTAACTGGAAGACTGATCATTTCGATCTGATCGCCAAGGTTATCAGCTATGATACCGCCAGAAATGAACTGGTCATCAAAGATATCCTCGAACAACTCTCGCTGAAACGTAAAGTATTAGTGCTGAGCGAGCGTAAGGAACATCTGAAGATATTGGAGCTATACCTTAAAGGTCAATGCGAAACCACAGTCTTTACTGGTGATGACTCCGCCTCTAGCCGTACTTCAAAACTCCAGCAAATCCAAGACGGACACTATCAAGTTTTGCTAGCTACTGGCCAAATTTTTGGAGAGGGCATGAATATCTCCAACATTGAAGCGCTTATTTTTGTTTTTCCATTCGCGTTTGAGGGCAAGATTACCCAATACGTCGGCCGATTGATGCATAGCTCAAGTCCCAAGGTATTGATTGATTACCACGATCTGCTTATCCCGTTTCTCGACCGGCAGTTTAAGCAGCGAAGACGAGTTTACAATAAGCTGTAGCACGATCTGTTAGGGCAAATGAGATTCGCTTTTCACCCCTGTTAAGAGGTTTTTACAAAAAGAACAGACCGTTACATAGCAATACGGCCTACCTCTGTTAAATAGCTGGTGGCTGGGAATAAGAGATTTGAACCTATTTATTTAATCGAGCTGCAATCGCATAGTGGGTGAAATATCTATCTAAACTATTTAGCTCATCAATTGATGGACTTTCTTTATTTATAATAGTAAGAAATTGATCTTTTGACATAAGAATTTCCTTTAATCTTATAGATTTAGTATTAATAAGTTCGGCTATTGTGGCGTCAAATAAATCTAGTGTACGAATAATTGAGTTTTCTAGGTTTTGTTTATTATTTTGTTTCTTAGCATTAATAGCTCTACCGACTTCACTAGAAATATTTCCCATTTGTTCCATGATAGACATTTTTGACCACCTGAGCCTATCTACTTGATAAGTAATCATTTTGTAATAATTCCACTGACTATATTTATAATCTGATTTTGTATATCTAAATTTTCAACATTCCTAGACATGTTTTGTTGTTTTGGCCGTATATTAATCATTGAGTCAAATTCAATAAAATCTTTTGTTCCATAATTTGCCGGATGCAAGTTAATTCCCCAAAGACTATTTTGTTTAGAACCATGTTCCAATAGATATTGTTCTTCATCTACATGCATTTCAGCGTCGATAACCATTGATTTCTTGTCAACATCAACAACAGCTTTGACCATATTCCCATACATTTTGTTTGATAGTATTTGTAGCTCATTAACTGATATAGAAGTAACTTGTTTCATAAAACTATTATATATTTAAAATTGAAAGTATCCAATTAGTCTAAATATAAGTTATGGGTTGGTATATTCAAGATATTGTTTAGATAATTTAGATACTTAATTTTAAAGTATATGAAACTATTGTTTTATAAATTTTATAATATAAATTTTTTTTATTAAAGATTATATTAATATATTCATTAAATCTAAAAATAAAATGAATTGTATGTAAAAGTTAAAGACAGTAAAATTATATGTTTTAATTTTATAGAGATATTAAAAAAAGGGGTTGTAATAATTAAAAAACAAATTTATACTTAAAGAATTATCGTTGTTTGGAAAACAATAAAAAATGTTAGATGTATTTATTACTTCACGAGTTAGACGAAAGATAATTGTCATTTATGCCAAATATCCAGATTTTAAAACCCATGTAAGAGGTTTGGCTAAGCTTATTAAAGAAGATGCTGGTAATATTCAGCGAGAATTAAAAAAATTAGAAAAAGTTGGTTTTTTGATTGCTGAAAAACAGGGTAATACAAGAGTGTATTCGACTAATAAACAATTTCCTATTTTTAAAGAACTTCAAAGTATCGTATTAAAGTCACAACGTACTAATCAAAAACGCATCACTAACTAGATTTTGGTTTGCAATATAAGTGTTTATCAGGTACAATACTTTATTAATATGATACAAGTTACAAGAAAAGATTCTAAAGAATCATTAGAGAATATGTTACGACGTTTTAATCGTAAAGTGCAACAGTCCGGCGTTCCTGCTATAGTTAAACAGAACCAGTTTTTTGAAAAAAATATTTCAAAACGAGATCGTCGATTAAAAGCAATTGTTCGACAAGAACGTAAAGTTATTAAAATGCAAAAAATTAAATTGGGCCAACGATAAAAAATAAATGATTGAAGATCAAATCAATCAGGATTTAAAACAAGCTCTACTTAATAAAGACAGTCATTTAGTTGATACTTTACGAGGTCTTAAGAGTGTTATATTATACGCTAAAATAACAGCTAAAGAGGATAGAGATAATAAATTATCAGATGAAAAAATGTTTCAACTTTTGGCTCGTGAAGCTAAAAAAGCTCAAGAAAGTGCTGAGCTTTTTTTACAAGGCGGTAGTCAAGAGAGGTCTGATAAGGCTCTTAAGGAAAAGCAGATTATTGAATCTTATTTACCAAAACAATTAACAAAAGAAGAAGTTGCAATGATTGTAGATATGGTTTTAAAAGAAAATGATTCAAGTAATATCGGACAAATTATTGCTGAAGTTAAGTCTAGAACAATTGGAACTGCAGATGGGTCTTTAATTGCTAAACTTGTTCAAGAAAAGATAAAAAAATGATTATATTAATCGGTGTTGCTGGAGCTGGTAAAAGTATGCAAGGTAGGATTTTTGCTGATGAACATGGTTATGCTTGGGTATCAACAGGTGAGTTATTTAGAGTTTTGGTAACAGGTGAGCGACGTAAAAAGATGCTTCAGGGTGAATTATTAAGTGATCAAGAAGTTATTAGTCTAGTCGATAAAACACTAAAATTAATTAATCTCGATCAAGAATTTTTATTGGATGGTTTTCCTAGAACAATTCCCCAAGCTGAGTGGCTATTAGATCAGATTCATTCTGGTAGGCTTCATTTAACTGCTGTATTTAATTTACAGGCATCGTTAGATATTGTTAGAGAACGATTATTAAAAAGAGGTCGACAAGACGATACTGCTTCGGTAATTGATCTTCGTTTTAAAGAGTATACATCAATTACAATGCCAATTCTTAATTATTTTAAAAAAGAAAATGCTCCAGTTTATGATATTGATGCTGAAAAAGATCCTATTATAGTACATAATCAAATTATGCAATATATTGATAATTAAGTGTTTTTATTGAAATAAAATTTATTATGCAGACCAGAATTAAAAATAGAACAGAAATAAAAGCTATGCGAGAAAGTGGAGCAATGTTAGCTTATGTACTTAATTTTTTACAAAAAAATTTAACTCTCGGTATGTCAACAAAAGATATTGCGGTGTTAGCTACCGATGAATTAAATAAAATAGGTGGTAAGCCAACTTTTTTGGGATATCAGGGTTTTCCAGATGTAATTTGTATCTCACTTAATAACGAAATTGTTCATGGAATACCTAGTAAAAGTAAGATTATAGAAGATGGAGATATTATTTCACTTGATTTCGGAGTAACATATCAAGGTATGATAACTGATGGGGCTATTACTACTATTTTTGGTAAAACTAAAAATAAAAAACATCAGCAATTAGTTGATGATACCCGGAAATCCTTAGAAGCTGGTATTACAGTTGTTGCTGATGGAATTAGGGTGGGTGATATATCAGCTAGTATTCAAAAAGTTTTGGATCATAATCATTATGGAATAATTCGTGATTTAGTAGGTCATGGAGTTGGGCATAATTTACACGAAGATCCAAATATTCCCAATTATGGACGGGCTCATACTGGTCCTTGGTTGAAAGCTGGGATGACAATTGCCATTGAACCAATGGCAGCTCTTGGTAGGGAAGATATTATAGTTGATAAAGATGACTGGACAATATTAACGGCTGATAATTCTATGTCAGCTCATTTTGAACACACTGTATTAATTACTGATCAAGGATATGAAATATTAACTCTTAATAATTTAGAAAAATAATAATTACCTTAAAAATTTGATAAAATATTTATAATTTGTGCTATTTACTTGATAAGATTAAAATAATAGAGTTATACTAAAAGTTAATGCTAAAAAATTTTAATGTTAAAAATTTAATTAATCAGAAAACAAACACAATGTTTATTAGTCTAGATTATAAGAAAGCAATATTTTAAATGAAACCTGAACATTTTGTTGGACTTGATATAGGAACGAGTTTTGTAAGATGTGTTGTTGGTATGTATGATGGTGAAGCTGGTGGAGTTCCATCCATTATCGGACATGGTATTGCAGAAAATCAAGGTATGAGACGTGGTATGGTAGTTCACGTTGATGATGTAGCTGAGGCAATTAATAAAGCCGTATCAGAAGCCGAAAGAATTTCTGGTGTTACTATTAAACAAGCCACAGTGAATGTTAATGGTGCTCATGTGACTGGTATAAATTCTCAAGGAGTTATAGCTATTAGTGCTGCTAATAGGGAAATTACTGATGAAGATCGTATTCGAGTGGAGGAAGCGGCGACAATTGTTAATTTACCTCCAAATAGAGAAATTATTCAATTTTTTGCTAAGAACTATAGTTTAGATGGACAGAAAAATATTAAAGACCCGGTTGGAATGCACGGTGTGCGACTTGAGGTTGAAGCACATATCGTAACTGCTTCAACACCTAGTTTAAAAAGCCAGGATTTAGCTTTAGAAAAAGCTAATATTATACCTTCTCATCATACAGTTTCTAGTTTAGCAGCCGCCGAAGCAGTCTTAACACGGCAACAAAAAGAAGCTGGGACAGCTTTAATAGATATTGGTGCTGGTACTACTAATTTAATAGTTTTTGAAGATGGTGAAGTTCAACATATTGCCGTTATTCCAATTGGTGGTCAGCATATTACTAATGATTTAGCTATTGGTCTTAAAACAGATTTAGATGTAGCGGAACAGGTAAAAATTGAACATGCTAATTTAGGACGTGATGTTAAAAAGGTTAATATTATGGTAAAAGTTGGTAATCGTTCGGTTAATTTTCGTTTTGATGAAGTTGCAATGATTGTAGAGGCTAGAGTAGAAGAGCTTTTAGAATACGTTGATAAAGAATTACAAAAGATAAAAAGATCACGTAAATTACCTGGTGGAATAGTTTTAACTGGTGGTACGTCTAAATTACCTGGTTTTGATGATTTTGCTAGAAATAAATTACAGTTATCTTCTCGTATAGCAAAACTAGAAGGTGTTGGTGGTTTAGTTGATACTGTAGAAGATCAAAGCTTTACGGTAGTAGTCGGTTTAATGATGTTAGATATGTTATTATTACCACCTTTATCCGTATCTGATCAAAAATTTGATCAGCACGGTAAGGGTGTGTTTGCTAAATTGTTTTCAAAAACTCATCTTTAAATGTTTAGATTAGATATTATAACGAGAATGGTAGTCGGTTTTAAAGATTATAATAAAAGCAGGCGTATTAAAATTATTGAACTTATATATCAACTACGGTATAGTGAATAAATAATGTTTATAAGTATATCGAGGAAATTATGCCACAAGTAGTTGAACCGGCTATTGAGACTTTTGCTCAAATTAAAGTAATTGGTGTTGGTGGCGCTGGTGGAGCAGCTATTAATCGAATGGTTGATGCTGGTATTGAAGGTGTACAGTTTATTGCTATTAATACTGATGCTCAAGCTCTTCATCATTCTAAAGCCAATATTAAAATTCATATTGGTAAAGATACTACTCGTGGTTTAGGTGCTGGTGCTGACCCTAGTGTCGGTCAAATTGCCGCTGAAGAGTCTAAGGAAGAAATTAGTCAGGCTATTGAAGGTGCTGATATGGTATTTGTTACCATTGGAGCAGGTGGTGGTACTGGTAGTGGAGCTGGTTATGTAGTAGCACAGATTGCTCGTGATATGGGAATATTAGTAGTAGGTTTTGCTACTAAACCTTTTGCTTTTGAAGGAGAAAAACGACGTAAAAATGCTGATATAGCAATTGAAAAATTAAGACGATCAGTTGATACTTTAATTGTTATTCCAAATGATCGTTTATTACAAACAATTGACCGACAAACACCGTTACTGGAAGCATTTAAAGTTGCTGATGACGTTTTAAGACAAGGTGTACAAGGTATTTCTGATTTAATTACTGTTCATGGTTTAATTAATTTAGATTTTGCAGATGTTAAGGCCGTTATGAGTAATGCTGGTTCGGCATTAATGGGAATTGGTCGAGCCAGTGGTGAAAATCGAGCCATACTGGCTGCACAACAAGCTATTGAATCACCATTACTTGAGGTTTCAATTGATGGTGCTAGGGGTATTTTATTTAATGTTATTGGTGGTAATGATTTATCAATGCATGAAATTAATGCTGCAGCCGAAACTATAACCAGTGCTGCTGATCCAAGCGCTAATATTATTTTTGGAGCCACTATTAGTCCTGATTTAGAAGGGGAAGTTATTATTACAGTTGTTGCCACTGGTTTTGATCTTTCTTATTTCGCTAATAAATCTGAAGCAGAAAAACAGTTGGGTTCATCTTTAGAAACTGATTTAGATAATAAAAACGATGAAACGGTTTTAAAGGATTTTAATTTAGAATTACAAAATCATAATGATAGTGATGCTGTGGCTGATTTTACTAAAGAAGATGTTAATGTTCCTAACATTTGGTCAATTGATGATGATTTATCTAATAAAGATGGTGATGCTGATAAAGAAACAACTGACAACGATACATCAAGTGATGGGCAAGCTAATTCTTTAAATAATGATAGTAAATTTTCAGTAGTTGGTAATAATTTAGAAGAAGATTTAGATAAACCATCTTTTCTTAGAAGATTAACAAAACGTCATAAAGAAGAAAAAAATGTTTCTTCAGATGATGATTTTGAAAAATAAATGTATTAAATAATACACCATAAAAAAGTTGCAAAAACACTACTTGTGGCGTTATATTAGATTAATAGTACGCTATATATAGTTATGGCTATTAGATGCTCTTTAAATTATAAAAATCAAATAACTATAATATTGTAAAAAGGAGGTGTTGAATGATATGTAATCAATGCCAAGGTTGCGATATTAAAGTCATTGAATCACGAGATGTTAATGATAGGCAAGCCATTAGACGCCGTCGTATGTGTTTGAGTTGCGGTTATAGGTTTACTACATATGAAAGAATCGAGAGACCTCAGTTAATAGTTGTTAAAAACGATAAAACAAGAGAATTGTTTGACAGAAACAAATTATTAAAAGGATTATATCGAGCTTGTGAAAAAACTGCTATAACAAGTATTCAGTTAGATATGTTAGTCAATGAAATCGAACAAGAACTATATAATTTAGGTGATCAAGAAGTCCTTTCTTCTAAAATTGGTGAGCTTGTTATGGAAAAACTAGCTAAATTAAATGAAGTTGCTTATGTTCGTTTTGCTAGTGTTTATCGTCGATTTAGTGATATCGCAGGTTTTGAAAGAGAACTATCAATCGTAAAAAAAGCACGGAAATTTGATGAAGTTAGTAGTGTTTAGAAATCAAATAAATTAATAAAAAACAATAAAGAGAGGGTAAAAAAATGTCACAAGTTGAATTAATAAACGTAAAAAGAATGTTTGTACCTCAGGGTAAGAAAGCTTATGATTTGTTATCTTGGGTAAAAAAAGATTCAATTATAGTTAATCCTCAATCAGAAACTCCTGTTTTTGAACAAAAAAATGTGGAATTTCCTGATACTTGGTCAGTGAATGCAATTAATATTGCTTCACAGAAATATTTTACTGGTACACCCGGTACACCTGGTAGGGAATCTTCATTAAAGGATTTAATTGATAGAGTAGTTGATACGATTACTCGTTATGGTACGGATGAAGGTTATTTTGAATCAGCTACTGAAGCTGAGGATTTTAAAGAAGAATTAAAATACGTTTTAGCTACTCAAAGAGCAGCTTTTAATTCACCAGTTTGGTTTAATATTGGTGCTGTAGAACGTACTCAACAAGCTAGTGCTTGTTTTATATTATCGGTAGAAGATTCTATGCCTTCAATTTTAAATTGGTATGTTGAAGAGGGTATGATTTTTAAAGGTGGATCTGGAGCTGGAGTTAATTTAAGTTCGATTCGATCATCTTATGAGATGTTAAGTCAAAGTGGTGGTACCGCTTCAGGACCACTTAGTTTTATGCGTGGTGCTGATGCTTCAGCTGGTGCTATTAAGAGTGGTGGTAAAACCCGTCGAGCAGCTAAGATGGTTATTTTAAATGTTGATCATCCAGATATTTTAGAGTTTATTTGGAGTAAGGCTAGAGAAGAAAGAAAAGCTCGTGACTTACAAGCAGCTGGTTGGGATATGAGTTTAGACGGTAAGGATATTACGTCAATTCAGTATCAAAATGCTAATATTTCAGTCAGAGTAACAGATGAATTTATGCAAGCTGTTGAATCGGATAGTGACTGGGATTTAAAAGCAGTTACTACTGGTCAGGTTGTTAAAACTCTTAAAGCTCGTGAGATTTATCGTCAGATTTCTAAAGCTGCTTGGGAGTGTGCTGATCCAGGTATGCAATTTGATACGACAATTAATAAATGGCATACTACTCCCAAAGCTGGTAAGATTAATGGTTCTAATCCATGTTCTGAGTATATGCATTTAGATAATTCAGCTTGTAATTTGGCTTCAATTAATTTATTGAAGTATTTAAAAGATGATAATAGTTTTGCGATTGATGAGTTTAAGCACACAGTAGAATTATTATTTACAGCTCAAGAAATTTTAGTTGGTTATAGTGAATATCCAACTGCTAAAATTACCAAAAATGCTCGAGCTTACCGAGAGCTTGGTATTGGTTATGCTAACCTTGGGGCGTTATTAATGGCTCAAGGATTACCCTATGATAGTGATGAAGGTCGAGCTCAAGCAGCTGCTATTACAGCTTTAATGACCGGTCATGCTTATGCTGTTAGTGCAAAAATTGCTAATCGAGTAGGTCCTTTTGCGGGTTTTGATCGAGACAAAGAAGGTATGATTAAAGTTCTTAGCATGCATCAAGCAGCTGTTTTAGCTATTGATGCTAACTTAGTTAGTGAGGATTTACTTAGTGCTGCTTCTAACGCTTGGGATGAAGCCGTTGAACTAGCTAAACAATATGGGGTTAGAAATTCTCAAGCTAGTTTGTTAGCACCAACCGGAACTATTGGTTTAATGATGGATTGTGATACTACTGGTATTGAACCAGATTTAGGTTTAGTTAAAGTTAAAAAGTTAGTTGGTGGTGGTAATATGTCGATTGTTAATCAAACAGTGCCAATTGCTCTTAAAGCTTTAGGTTATTCTGTTAAACAAGTAGAAGAAATTATTAGATATATTGATTTAGAAAAAACTATTATTGGAGCACCTTATTTGCAGGATAAACATTTACCAGTTTTTGCCTGTTCAATGGGAGATAATTCTATTCATTATTTAGGCCATGTTAAAATGATGGCAGCTGTACAGCCATTTTTATCTGGTGCCATTTCAAAGACTGTTAATTTACCAGAAGAAGCTAGTATTGAAGATATTGAACAGCTTTATATTGACGCTTGGAAAATGGGTCTAAAAGCAGTAGCCTTATATCGAGATAACTGTAAAGTTGCTCAGCCACTTAGTATGGCAAAGAAAGACGTAGTATCCACATATACTACTACTCAAGAAGAATTAATATCAGATGATAAGATTGTCTTAAAAGGTGCGGTTAGGCGACAATTACCAAGAGTACGCACTAGTAAAACCTATAAGTTCCAAATATCTGATTTAAAGGGTTACTTTACTGTTGGCCAGTATGAAGATGGTATGCCGGGTGAGCTATTTATTAGTGCATCAAAGCAAGGCTCAACATTGTCTGGTTTAATGGATTCATTTGCTATAAGCGTTAGTCATGGTCTACAGTATGGTGTTCCACTTAAAAGCTATGTTAAAACACTTCGTGGAACTAGTTTTGCTCCTTTTGGAATAACTAACGACCCAGATATAAAAACTGCTAGCTCTATAATTGATTATATTGCTCGAAGACTTGCCTTAGACTATCTAAGTTTTGATGATCAAATTGAATTAGGGATTATATCAATTAACGATATGTCTTCAGAAGAAAAAGAATCACAAACTACTATTATTGATACTGCACCGGTAGTTTTAGATGATGGTAGCAATTCAATTGTAAGTAGCGATAACAATGATAATTTGTTAGTAAAAAAAGATTCCAAAACCGTAGTCGATGTAAACGCACCACTCTGTTTTAACTGCGGTAATCAGACACAACGTTCAGGTAGTTGTTATGTCTGTAGTTCATGTGGTAGTACAACCGGTTGTAGCTAAAATCAATACTTCCTTATTGTAAGTTTTACTATAAAGTTTAAATTATTTTAATACTCTAAGGTGTTAATTAATTACTCTCAGGTTTTTAAACATTAAGTTGTTCATTTATAGTGCTTTTTGTAGTATTATTCACACCTGTGTATAAC
>JAJZMC010000007.1:0-100000 GCA_021803105.1 bacterium | reverse complement strand
TAACGTCTAAACTTCACAGTCTCCCACCTATGCTACACATAATACGACTCAGCTCAATGCCAAATTGTAGTAAAGCTCCACGGGGTCTTTTCGTCCTGCTGCGGACAGACGGCATCTTTACCGTCAATGCACTTTCACCGAGCTCTTCGTCGAGACAGTACCCATATCATTACGCCATTCGTGCAGGTCAGAACTTACCTGACAAGGAATTTCGCTACCTTAGGACGGTTATAGTTACCGCCGCCGTTCACTGGGGCTTCAGTTCAAAGCGTAAACCTCTCCCCTTAACCTTCCAGCACCGGGCAGGCGTCAGCCCCTATACATCCACTTTCGTGTTAGCAGAGACCTATGTTTTTGGTAAACAGTTGCATGGGTTCCTTAGCTGCGGCCCCGTCACTTTATCTACCATAATAAGATAAAAAATTGACAGCTAGCAGTAAGCTTTTAATTCTCGATTTACTCGATCTATAATTATTTTCTAAGAAGTTATAAACTTAAAAAATAATAATGTTTTATCAAAAAAACTTACGACAGTCACTTTAATTTATCAATGATAAACAAAGTGACGGGGCAGACCTTATTCCGAAGTTACGGTCGCTTGTTTGCCGAGTTCCTTGACGAAGAATCACTCGTACACCTTGGTCTACTCGACCTGAGCACCTGTGTCGGTTTGCGGTACGGATAGAGTTAGACATAAGTTTAATAACTTTTCTAGTCAGTACTTTTATAGAAATTTAACCGTAAAGTCATTTCATTCCTTTGCATTTCTCAAAGTTAGACGAATATAACCATGAATTCGCTTCTACTAATATACCGCGCTTACTAAACAATCTAACACTAGTATGGGAATATTAACCCGTTGTCCATCGCCTACGCTACGCGCCTCGGCTTAGGACCGACTAACCCTGGGACGATTACCGTGGCCCAGGAAACCTTGCTCTTTCGGTGGGCAGGATTCTCACCTGCCTTATGGTTACTCATTCCAGCATTCTCACTTGATAACACTCCATTAAACTTCGCAATTTAACTTCAACGTAGATATCAACGCTCCTCTACCACGCATACATTACTGTACACATCCTCAGCTTCGGTAATACACTTGAGCCCCGTTACATTTTCCGCGCAAGATCTCTTGACGAGTGAGCTGTTACGCACTCTTTGAATGAATGGCTGCTTCTAAGCCAACATCCTCGTTGTTAAAGAAATCTCACCTCGTTTTCCACTTAGTGTAAATTTAGGGACCTTAGCTGGAGGTCTGGGCTGTTTCCCTTTCGAGCGACGAGCTTAGCCCCGCCGTTCTAACTGCTGTAGTTCCATTGACCGTATTCGTAGTTTGTCAAGGGTAAGTAATCTTGCGACCCTTAGTCCGAAACAGAGCTCTACCCCAGTCAATTACCGTACAACGCTAGCCCTAAAGCTATTTCGAGGAGAACCAGCTATCTCCAAGTTCGATTGGCATTTCACCGCTAACCACAGGTCATCCGGGCGTGTTGCAATTCGCTACGGTTCGGCCCTCCACACAGTTTTACCTGCGCTTCAGCCTGCCCATGGTTAGGTCACTTGGTTTCGGGTCTATTAATATGCACCATGTCGCCCTATTCAGGCTTGCTTTCACTACGCCTCCGTTAAATAACTTAGGCAAGCACATACTAATAACTCGCTGGATCGTTCTACAAAAAGCACGCCGTCACCAGACAAGCTGGCTCCGACTCCTTGTACGCACACAATTTCAGGATCTATTTCACTCCCCTTCCGGGGTTCTTTTAACCTTTCCCTCACGGTACTTGTACACTATCGATCGTAAGATATATTTAGCCTTGGGAGGAGGCCCTCCCAGATTCAGTCAGGGTTTCACGTGTCCCGACCTACTCGACAAAATAAATATAAGGTTAGCGATACTTAATATACCAGGCTATCACTGTCTATGGCCCGTCTTTCCAAACGGTTCTACTCGCCTCGCTAATTTTTGACCTTATGTCTAATAATGATAGATTAGACTGCCAATACGAAAATTTGGATAAATCCAGACCTTCGTATCGGTTGTTTATAATGTCACAACCCTCTTTATACATTCGCCTACCCGCTTATTCTCACTCATTACCAGTGATAATATTAAATTACCACCGAAAATGAGTGTGAAAGTATAAAAAGTTTGGGCTGATCCGCGTTCGCTCGCCACTACTAGCAGAATCGTTGTTTACTTTCTCTTCCTCGGGGTACTAAGATGTTTCAGTTCTCCCGCTTACCGCTATTAAATCCTATATATTCAGATTTATGCCATGAAATATAACTTTCATGAGGTTACCCCATTCGGACATCTCCGGATCAAAGTATAGTTAGCTACTCCCCGGAGCTTTTCGCAGCTCCTCGCGTCCTTCATCGGTATCTTACGTCAAGGCATTCTTTGTGTGCGCTTTAGTAACTTTTTACAACATCATAATAAATTATGATGAACAATTGACTAATTTTTGATGATTATATCAAAAAATAGTTTTCAAATTAACTCGATATCAAATTGTTAAATAACTAAACTCTAAAGTGTTGCCAAATTAAGCAATCGCCCAATTTAAATCACAACCCTTGAGTTTATGATAGAACTTATTAATCACTATATTCTTAACAATATTTTACTTAAACTCAAGTAAAGTAGACTCATTGTAGCAATCTTAACAGATATGGTCAAGTATTTAACATTGTTAAACTTACTACTAAATTATCACTTATGATAAGCAGTATCTTTCAAAGTTAAAACATAATTATAATCAAAATAAATATAATAAATCTCAATAATAATTAGATTTATTGTTTTATAACTATACAAATATATCTATAAGATTAAAAATATTTTCAGTTAAACCTATATATAATCCCAATAATTATCTTTAGTAATCACCGTAACAGGCATATCTGGATACTGATTTTTAAAACTAATTGAAATCCGAGCAGCTTTTTTCCATTTACATTCAAAGGCTTGATATTTCGTAGCCATTTCTTCTATTAAATCAACCTCTTGTTTGTCTCTCGATCGCCAATAATAACTTCTAATATATTCTTCAGCTTTCTGATGCTTTTTTAATCGCTCTATTATTATAAAGTTCTCCCAAAGTGCGCCAATGTCACCTCTTAATTCCACAGGCTTAAAATCATCTATCAAAGCATTCCTGACACCTAAGTCATAAAAATATATCTTACGTAATCGCCCTATTTGAACTCGTTGATTTTTACGAAATTGTGGTAGTCTAAAGATAATAAATGCTTTTTCTAACAAATCAATATAACGCATAATCGTATTCTTACTTACCTCGAGACTTCCTGCTAACTCGTTATAGCTAACTTCACTACCAACTTGATAAGCAAGTAATCTAAGTAAATTATCTATTATAGCTTGATTATAGATAGTTCCAAACGCAAAAGCATCACGATATAAGTATCGATTAGCAAGTTCACGCGCTTTACGTGCTGCCACATCTTCTCTAAGTCCCCAAAGTTCAGGATACCCACCATATATAAGTAATCTCTGCATAAAACCATCTGATTTAACTATATTATCTGTAAGTTCACTTAAAGACAGCGGATAAAGTAATATTTCACGAGAGCGTCCAGTTAAAGGTTCTTTAATCTTATTCGCAAGATCCAAACTTGAACTACCTGTTAATAAAAGTTTTTTCTCAGGTAAATTATCATGGATTAATTTAGCTGTTAAACCAATATTTTCTATACGTTGAGCCTCATCTATCACAATCAGATTAGCACTACCAATCAATTTTCGAAGACTTGCTAACGATTGATTCCGCAACCGTACAATAACTGCTGGGTCATCACAATCTAAATATAACCCATTATCAAATCGTGATAAAATCTTATTCGCAAGCGTTGTTTTACCAACTTGTCGAGCACCATATAATATTACAACTAATCCTTCTTCAAGTGCATCTAAAAGCTGTTTCTCAAGGTATCTTTCTATCATATATATCATTATATATACGTTACTATTGATAGTCAAATAACAATAATTACGTTATTAATGTTACTATTTATACTTTAAACAGCTATTATGCTTAAGTTAACGGTAGTGTGATGGTGGGCGATGAGGGACTTGAACCTCCGACCTCGTCATTATCAGTGACGCGCTCTAACCAGCTGAGCTAATCGCCCTAATCAAATTTAATGTTCTGGTGGAGACACGGGGACTCGAACCCCGGACCCCCTGCTTGCAAAGCAGGTGCTCTAGCCAACTGAGCTATGTCCCCATCAAATTAATTGACACAGATTTAAGTTATTTTACCTAAATAAGTTAATAAAAACAAACGTTTATTATATCGTAGTATTTTATATATTGCTCCCCTTTTCTTAATTTACAATATGCCATCAATAACTACTGTATAACAAAATATTCAAAAGTATAAGTCGTGTTTGGTTTAGGTACCTGATTAACGCTAATATTAAAACCACTAGTCGTTTGATTAGATGAATAACCTGATAAATCAGCTGTTCTGCTATTAATCGGATTTAAGAAACTGGCCGGTACTATTAGATAAGACTTACTAAACTCAACCGTCACCAACCCTCCTACTCCTGGATTATTACCACTAACAACAGTCTGTCCATTAGAATTAGTAGTAGTGATAGTTGATCCAGTAGTAATAGTAATAGTTCCACTAGTATCGTTACCAGTAATAGTAACAGTAGCATTAGTACCAGCTGAAGGTAGGATAGATACTGTTGGTGTTTTACCTGAAGTAATAATATGACCGTTAATAGTAATGTCTGATACTGTAGTCATTCCTTCTACTGTTAATCCACCATTAATAGTTAAATCCCCACCAATAGTAGCAGAACCAATAACATTAAGAGTCTTAGTAGTAAGTAGGTTAGAGTCATTGATAGAAGAAGCGTTAATAGCTGAGTTAACTGTTAACATATTAGCTATGATGTTGTTAGCTTGTAATGTTTGAGAGTTAGATGGGTTGTAATAGGAAGGACGTATTAGAACTTGAATAGTTCCATTAGTAGTAGTAGGAGTAAGAGCATAACCAATTATATAACCAGCACTAGTAGCTTTCTCACCTACTCCAGGTATTGAAGATGAAGTAATAGGATCACCAACATTAATTGGTCCATTAGTCACAGATACCTTAGTTGGTACTTGTCCAGCTAGAGCTACAATAACATTATCTTTATTGTAATTAGTCTGACAGTTAGTATTACTAATCTTACATATAGGTCCATTACCAACAAATCCAGGGTTAGTAGAGACTATACCAATTGGTATAGTGTTATTACTTTGAGTAACAGAGTTATTAGTAGAAGCTATAGAAACTAATTGTCCAGGTTGAGGTAAATTAGTTGGATTACTAGCTAAGAAGTATTCTGCATAATCAGCACCAGTAGTGTTATAAGCGACTGCACTAGCACCACCTACTATTGCTCCAGCAAGAGCTCCGGTTGAATCTGCAAAACCAATAAATGTGTTACCAGTTGTTCTATTAGCATCTAAAGTACCTAGTTCAATAAGAAGACCATCAGAACTACTAGCTGGTGTACCAGCACTAGTAGCAGTGGAAGTATTGAATAGGGTTTGAATATATCCAGTGGCATTAGAGCCTTGGACGTCAAGTGCGGTGGTGGGACTAGAGGTTCCTATGCCAACATTACCACTACCATTAATTGTTAAGTAATTTGTAGTTCCGTTTGCTGCATTAAATTCATATTGATAAGAAGCAACCTGAAGCCCATAATCAGCAACATTAGCAAATTCAACACCACCATATCCAGATAATGTTCCATTAGCCTGAAGACGCAAAGTTCCATTACCAGTAGTAACTATGCCACCATTAACACTCAAAGTACTACTTGGAGAAATAACTGGAGTTAGAGAGGTATAGTAGATGGTGGATTGATAAGTTCCATTATAACCACTTAGTTCGTAAATGTAGCCATTATATATAACCGAAGTAGCACTCTGTAACACTTGAGGTAAGGCGGTGGTGGAGGTCCAGGTGCCGACGGAGCCGTTGGAGTTTAAGGGGGCGTAGTAGACGGTGGAAGCATAAGTTGAACCATTATTTCCACCAATTACATAAACATAACCGTTATAAGTTACTGAAGTGGCAGCAGCAGATGCTTGGGGTAAGGCGGTGGTGGAGGTCCAGGTGCCGACGGAGCCGTTTGAGTTTAAAGGGGCGTAGTAGACGGTGGATTGATCACTACTACTATTTCCACCACCTAGTTCGTAAATATATCCATTGTAAACCACAGATGTAGCTTGCCATAACGCTTGAGGTAAGGCGGTGGTGGAGGTCCAGGTACCGACGGAGCCATTGGGGTTTAGAGGGGCGTAGTAGACGGTGGATTGATAAGTACCAGCATCATCCCCTCCTATTTCATAAATATAACCGTTGTAAATGACTGAGGTGGCAGAAGCTAATGTCTGAGGTAAGGCGGTGGTGGAGGTCCAGGTGCCGACAGAGCCGTTGGAGTTTAGAGGGGCGTAGTAGACGGTGGATTGATATGCACTATTTACACCTCCTATTTCATAGATATAGCCGTTATATTTAACTGAAGTTGCACTATCTAGCACTTGTGGTACCACCGTACTATTAGTAGTCCACGGCTGTAAAGCTGGTGAAGGCATATCTACAGTACTATTTTGAAGACTAAGTAAACTATTACCTGCTACATTATTAACCTGAAGAACTGAACCAGAACTACTAGCTCCGTTTATAACAGTACTCCCATTTAGAGTACTAGCTCCCTCAACCTGAAGATTACCTTGGACTGTTGAGTTACCTGGAGTTAGGGAAGAATAATAAACAGTTGACTGATAAGTACCACTATTATTCCCACCTAGTTCATAGATATAACCGTTGTAGACAACAGAGGTAGGTTGTTGTAATGTTTGCGGTATACCTGTGGTGGAGGTCCAGGTGCCGACAGAGCCGTTGGAGTTTAGAGGGGCGTAGTAGACGGTGGATTGCCAATTACCGCCACTTAACCCATTTAATTCATAGATATAACCGTTATAGACAACTGAAGAGGCATAGGAAAAACCTTTGGGTAAGACGGTGGTGGAGGTCCAGGTGCCGACTGAGCCATTGGAGTTTAGAGGGGCGTAATAGACAGTGGAATACTGTCCACCTAAACCATTATCACCACCAATCACATATGCATAACCATTGTAGACAACAGAGGTTGCGCCATCTAAAGCTTGAGGTAAGGCGGTGGTGGAGGTCCAAGTGCCGACTGAGCCGTTGGAGTTTAGAGGGGCGTAGTAAGTGATTGACAAAGGTGGTCCGGTAGTAGTATAACCACCCAGTTCATAGATATAACCGTTGTAGACAACAGAGGTTGAGTCTTCTAACCCCTGAGGTAAGGCGGTGGTGGAGGTCCAAGTGCCGACTGAGCCGTTAGAGTTTAGAGGAGCGTAATAGACGGTGGATTGAACGGTACCCTGAGTACCACTATTATTGCCACCCAATTCATAGATATAACCGTTATAGACGACAGAGGTAGCTTGATATAATGTCTGTGGTAAGGCGGTGGTGGAGGTCCAAGTGCCGACTGAGCCGTTAGAGTTTAGAGGGGCATAGTAGACGGTGGATTGATAAGTACCACTATTATTCCCACCTAGTTCATAGATATAACCGTTATACGTAACAGAAGTGGCATCATCTAAAACTTGAGGTAAGTTAGTAGTAGCACTCCAATTACTTAAACCAGTACCAGTATTTAATGTTAGGTTATTATTAACTGTATCTACATTAAGTAAAGTAGAACCTGTTGAGTTTTGTACTTGAAAGGCATTAGTTGAATTAACAGTATTTTGTAGTAATGTTGGTCCAGTTATAATAGTACCAGCATTAAGAGTTAGACTACCCTGCTCTATAGCTGTAGTATTAGATAAGAATTGAGCGTAATAGACGGTGGATTGTTGTCCATTATTATAGCCTCCCAAAAGATAAACATAACCATTATAAGTTACACCAGCAGCACTATTAATAATCTGCGGTAATACAGCATTAGCTAAAGCCCAGTTACCAATCGAACCATCTAAGTTAATGGGAGCATAATAAACAGTATTTTGGTATCCACCCATAATATAAATATATCCATTATGAATTACAGATGCAGCACTTGGTAATGCTTGAGGTAAGGCGGTGGTGGAGGTCCAGGTACCGACTGAGCCGTTGGAGTTTAAGGGAGCATAGTAGACCGATGAATAATTAACACTACCGTTGCTACCCCCTATCTCATAGACATAATCATTATATACTACTGAAGTGGCAACAAATGTAATCTGCGGCAACGCGGTGGTGGAGGTCCAGGTACCGACTGAGCCGTTGGAGTTTAAGGGGGCGTAGTAGACGGTGGATTGAATAGCAGTACCGTTATATCCTCCTATTTCATAAACATAGCCGTTGTAGACTACGGAGGTAGCAATACCTAATGCTTGGGGTAAGGCGGTGGTGGAGGTCCAGGTACCGACTGAGCCGTTGGAGTTTAAGGGAGCGTAGTAGACGGTGGATTGATAAATACCAGCATCATCCCCTCCTATTTCATAAATATAACCGTTGTAGACAACAGAAGTAGCGCGCCACAATGCTTGGGGTAGAGCGGTGGTGGAGGTCCAGGCACCAACTGAGCCGTTGGAATTTAGAGGAGCATATTCAACTGTACTGATTATAGTTCCAGATGTCTCCTGTCCGCCTAATTCATATATATAACCGTTGTATGTTACTGAAGTGGGGCTATTTAACGCTTGTGGTAAGTTAGTTGTTGTATTCCAAGCCGTTGTTCCGGCAGTAGTAGTCGTTACTGGTGTAGAGTTAACAGACAAAATAGAACCACCAGTGCTATTGTTTATTTGAAAGGCATTAACTGAATCAATAGCATTTTGTAAGACTGTTGGTCCTGATACATTTAGACTAGCATTAAAAGTTAGACTACCCTGCAGAGTTGAATTACCTGTTAAAAATTGAGCGTAATAGACATTAGGAACTATTGATCCGTTAGATAAGCCTCCTCCTAGCTCATATATATATCCGTTATAAATACTCGACGCTGCATAAGATACTGTTTCAGGTAAGTAGACAGTGCTATTCCAAGTGCCGACTGAACCATTGGATTTTAGAGGGGCGTAGTAGACGGTGGAATTGTAAGTATATCCGTTATCTCCACCAACTTCATAGATAAAACCATTATAAATACTCGACGTCGCCCCCCTAAGTGTTTGAGGTAAAGCGGTGGTGGAGATCCAGGTGCCGACGGAGCCATTGGAGTTTAGAGGGGCGTAGTAGACAGTGGATTGATAAGCACCACTTGAATTTTGACCTCCCAATATATATACATATCCATTATATACATCTGAAGAAATAAAGTCTATAGATTGCGGTAAGGCGGTGGTGGAGATCCAGGTGCCGACGGAGCCATTGGAATTTAAGGGGGCGTAGTAGACAGTGGATTGATAAGCACTATTATCACCTCCAAATTCATATATATAGCCGTTATATACCAAGGATGTAGACCTACTTAATGCCTGGGGTAAGGCGGTGGTGGAGATCCAGGTGCCGACGGAGCCATTGGAGTTTAGAGGGGCGTAGTAGACAGTGGATTGAATAGTATTAGATGAATTTTGACCTCCCAATATATATACATATCCATTATATACATCTGAGGCTGTACCATCTAATGCCTGGGGTAAGGCGGTGGTGTAGATCCCGGTGCCCACGGAGCCATTGGAGTTTAGAGGGGCGTAGTAGACAGTGGATTGATAACCCAAACTATTAGTGTATCCTCCTAATTCATATATATAGCCGTTATACGACACAGAGGTAGAACTATTTATTCCTTGTGGTAATCCACTCGTACTATTCCAATTCGTTATCCCAGCATTAGTATATGTTTGAGGGTTAGAATTAACATTTAATATAGAACCACCATTGCTGTTGTTAACTTGTAAGGCCGTATTAGAGTTAGTAGTATTCTGTAGAGTTGTTGGTCCAGTTATAGTAGTACCAGCATTAAGAGTAAGACTACCCTGCTCTATTGATGAGCTACCATTCAGTAGTTGAGTGTAGTAAACAGCAGATTGACTAACACCACTACTATTTAAACCAGTCATTTCATAGACATAGCCATTATAGACGGAAGCTGATGCAGCATATAAAGCTTGTGGAAGAGTAATAGGACTAGTGCTCCAATTACCAATTGAACCATTAGAATTTATTAAAGCGTAATAGATAATAGAAGACTGATAAGAACCGTTGTAACCACCAAGTTCATAAATATAACCATCATAGACAACGGAGTTATCAGCTTGAAGTGCTTGAGGTAAGGCAGTAGTAGAAGTCCAAGTACCAACGGAGCCATCAGAGTTAATGGGAGCATAGTAGACAGTGGATTGAACAACCGTACTATTTGTACCGCCTATTTCATAAATGTAACCATTATAGATAACAGAAGTAGCACCGTATAATGTCTGTGGTAGTGCGGTGGTAGTAGTCCAAGTGCCGACAGAGCCATCAGAGTTAATTGGGGCATAGTAGACAGTGGATTGATCAGTAGTAGAAGCAGTAGTGTTATTACCACCTATAACATATATATAGTTATTGTAAACAACAGCAGTTGGTTGCCATAAGGCTTGTGGTAAGTTAGTAGCAGATAACCAAGTACCTATTGAACCGTCTAGATTGATTTGAGCATAGTAGACAGTGGACTGAACAGTTCCTGAACTATCGTTATATCCACCCATCACATAGACATAACCATTGTAAGTAACTACTCTAGCTCCTTCTAGTGGTTGAGGTAATGAGGTAGTAGTAGTCCAAGAGCTAACTGAACCGTCTAGGTTAATTGGAGCATAATAAACGGAAGAACTATTAAATCCTGCTATTTCATATATATAGCCGTTATATGTAATAGAGTTACCATCATATAAAGCTTTTGGTAATGAAGAAGTAGTAGTCCAATTAGTACTACCAACATTATTAGCAGTTAGTGGATTAGAGTCAGTATTTAATATAGTAGCTCCACTAGCATTCTGTACTTGAAAGGCAGTAGTAGAGTTAGTAGCTGATTGAAGTAGAGTGTTTCCTACTACATCTAAAGTTTGAGTTGGACTAGTTGTTCCTATACCAACATTACCACTAGGATTTATTGTCAGACGATAAGCACCTGTAGTTTCATCATATATACCAAACGCACCTACACCAACTCCATTAGCAGCGCCTCCGGATAAAATTGCATAACTATGACCCCCAGAAGATGTATTTTCAATTGACATACCTACACCACCACTACTATTACCATTTAACTCTAAACCACTATTATAATTTTGTACTCCAAATATACTTAAATTATCTTGTGGACTAGCTGTTCCTATACCAACATAACCATTATTATTAACCGTAAATAATGAACCTGATGCATTTTGAATTTGAAAATTATTGCCACCGTGACCATCAAGCCAATTATTATAGACACTCAAAGTAGAATAACCGACATTTGGACTATCATAAACATAAATCCCATTATTATTTACACCACCTCCACCAGTAGTAACTTCTAGTGCAGCGTTCGGTGAAGTTGTTCCTATACCAACATTAGTACTAGCAGTAGCTCCATTAACTCCACTTATTGATCCTAGAACTAGAGAATTAGAAGTATCTACAACTGCATTAGAACCAATAGCTGTAGCATTGTTAAGTTGAGTAGTAGTTCCTGGTCCTGAATAATATCCTAGGAATGTGTTATTAGAACCTGTGGTATTGGCATTAGCTCCAGTGTTGGTATAACCTGCTCCAAAACCAATAGCTATGTTTGAGTTACCAGAAGTATTAGCATAGAGAGCATTTTGACCAAGAGCAGTGTTTGTTCCACCAGTGGTATTAGAATATAAAGCACTATAGCCTAGAGCGGTATTCTGGTAACCAGTGGTATTGCCTTGAAGAGCTAAAGCTCCAGAAGCCGTGTTAGTATAGCCAGTGGTGTTAGATTGTAACGAAGCAAGACCTAGAGATGTGTTTAGATAACCTGTGGTGTTAAGTTGTAAGGCATTCATACCAACACTAGTGTTATTATAACCGGTGGTATTTTCTTGAAGAGCTTGAGCTCCAAAGGCAGTATTACTGCCACTAGTTGTATTATATTGAAGAGCACCTGCTCCTAAAGCCGTGTTATAAGTACCGGTAGTATTAGACTGTAAAGCACCTAAACCTAGAGCTGTATTTAGATAGCCAGTGGTGTTAAGTTGTAAGGTATTAAGTCCGACAGCGGTGTTTGAATAACCAGTAGTATTGTCCTGAAGAGATTGAAAGCCAACAGCAGTGTTTTGGTAGCCAGTGGTGTTAAGTTGTAAGGCGTTAAGTCCGATAGCGGTGTTTGAATAACCGGTAGTATTGGCTTGAAGAGCCTGATAGCCTAAGCTAGCATTATTAACACCAGTGGTATTGTCCTGAAGAGATTGAAAGCCAACAGCAGTGTTTTGGTAGCCAGTGGTGTTAAGTTGTAAGGCGTTAAGTCCGATAGCGGTGTTTGAATAACCGGTAGTATTAGACTGAAGAGCTAAAGCTCCTATAGCAGTATTGTCAGAACCGGTAATGTTAGATTCAAGAGCATTAAAGCCAAAAGCTGAGTTAGATAAGCCCGTACTATTACTCTTTAACACATTAAGTCCTACTCCAGTATTGTAGTTGTTAGGATCAATAATTAGAACTGAGCTACCATTAACTTTAAAGTTAGCACTATTATTAATATCACTACTAGCTATTCCTAATGAACTATCAGCTATATTGTCTACATATGTTTGGCTTACGTTAGATAGTGGAGTGGAGTTAACTAAATAGAATGGTCCAGAGTTAGTAGCTCCAGCTATAGTCCGATAGATATTAATACCAGTTACTAGGTTGTTAGATGAAGCAGAGACTGTAACATTAACTTGTTGAGAGACTGGAGCTACACCAGAAGAGACTGGAGAATAATTAGTAATACCACTTGGTGTTATATAAGCATAGACATAGTAATAAGTAGAGTTAAGGTTACCAGCAGTAGTATTAATAGCAACTGTTGGAGCAGTAGTAGGAGCCGATACTTGGTTAAGGTTTAGGTTACCGTTTAGGTTAATAGTATTAGTTGTAGTATCAGCAGTTAGTATGTTAGCTGAATTAGCATTCTGTATTTGAAAGGCAGTAGTAGAGTTAGTTAAGTCTTTAAATAATGTAGTAGAGTTAGCTATTAGTGGACCAGAAAGAGTGGAGGTACCATTAACGTTTAAGTTACTACTTAGTAGTGAGTTACCACTAACAGTTAATGTTCCTGAGAGTGTGGAGTTACCACTAACACTAAGTGTTCCAGCATTAATAGTAGCAGTAGTAGATATGTTGTTAGTAGTAGAGATAGGACCAAAGCCAGAAGCAATAGAACCAGAAGATAAGACTCCTACTCCAGTGATGTTAGTATAACTACCAGCTGTTAGGTTAGTGTTAGTAATTAATGTATTAATATAGGCAGTACCATTGTAGGCTAGAACTTGTCCAGTTGATGGAGTAGATAGAGTTAGAGTAGTTCCTTGGAGTTTAGCGATAGTTGGACTTGGGTAGTTGCCTGTTAAATCACCACCTGAAGTACCAACAGCTGAACAGTTTCTTAGATTAGCTAAACAAATAGTATCAGAAGAATTACCACTGATTGATGGTAAGACATAGTTTACTTTACCAAGAGATAAAGGATTAGAAATAGTTAAGCTAGATAAATTAGTTGAGTTAGTTTGAGAAAAAGATAAGGAACCTAGAGTAGTTCCTGGATTACCTAGTACTAGACTACCACTAGCTACTTTTAATATACCGCCTACTAGTCCATTGTTGGAGATAGTTAGTCCTGAGAAAGTATTGTTAGTATTAGTAAAGTTAGTTGGTCCAGAAAAGGTAGAGTTATTAGTAAAGGTATTAGTACCTGAGAAAGTATTGTTACCTTTAAAGGTACCATTCTTTAAAACATTTAGAGTACCAGTAATGGTTACATTACCTTGTAAGGTAACTAGTCCTGTAACATTTAGAGTACCTTGAAGAGCAGTATTAGCATTAACCTTTAAGTTAGAGTTAACTACTAAGACTTGTTGTTTAGGTGGTAGTAGTCCATTAGTAGATTGAGGTAGTGTAGGATTAATATTGTTTTTAATAGATACTGGTGTATTAGCTTTAGTATTAGCTGTTAGTCTGTAGATGGCATAAGAACCAGATAATAGAAATATAACTAATATTACTATTAGAGATATTAATAGTTTCTTATGAGAGCTATAGGCTAGTGAGTACCATTTAGGTTTAGTGTAGTTAGAATTAGTTATGGGATTAAGTGAAGAGATATTAGGAGAGTCTTCTAGAGTTTTAAGACCAGAGTAATCGTTGTTAGGTGGCATTTGTTTATTGTTTATATTTTAGTATTTATTAATTTATTAACTTTAAGTGAATAATAACTTAATCCATTTTAGTATTATTACTACCCTTTTAACAAGATAAAAAGACTTAATAAATTAGTCAGTTTAATTAAATAAATTAATAAAGCTAATGTTTGTTTATATTAGAACAACAATATTAACTTAAATAACTTATTATTTATTCAATATTAGATTAACTAATTTATATTATTTATTACTACATAAGAAGTAATAAATTACTTCATTGTAGAAATAACTTAAATTATTAATTAATATTTTATTTAATTAACATTAAATAATTAATTAAATGTTATTAATAACAGTTATACACAGGTGTGAATAATACTACGATTTTGGGAAAAAATAGCTCCAGTTTTATCAAAAAATCATAAAAATATTAATATATAGACAATATAACAACACTTATTGATTAAAAATACTGTCTTAATTTACAACATATTAGTGTATTCAATCATATAAACTTATGTTCTTAATAAAATGCCTCGCCTGTTTTTAATTATTCATCTGCTGTTATTTTTACTATATACTATTATAAACAACTAACATCTTAACCATAAACATAAAATAGTAATTTAAATCTTAATACCATTAACCTCTATTGTATAAATAGTAACTTTATGTTTACATTAAACTAATGAATAAACATTAAATTTAAAGAAACACATAAAATTATGTTAAAAAAATTACTATCACTACTACCATATAATCCAAACATCACCAGTCAGATATCATTTTACAGTAAACGAATGAGACAAGAGTCCAGTATTAGACGAATTAGTTTTATTTTTATTATATTAGCTTTTTTTGTTCAATTCTTTGCCTTTATAAGTCCTCCTCAACCAACAATAGCAGCTTCACCAAATGATTTAATAAATGGAGGCTTTTCTTCTATCTCACAAGCTGTTAATCTTTGTAACAATAACATTGAAAATTACGGTACAATTCTGGCTAACTATAACATTACCTGTCAAGATATAGCCTCAGGTTCAACGATAACTCTTAACTCTGACTCATACAATAAGCAACTATTTTCAATGGGAAGATTACCTTATAATCTAACCGGAGAAACACCTGTTATTGTAGCTGGAACCATTTATTATTTTAGATATTTATGGGCCTGGGATACAGCTGGTTCATCAAATTATCAAGCAATTAAATTAACAGCCTCTAATGGCACAACATACTTTTTACTCTACACTTGTGGTAACTTAGTATCGATTGGTTTACCTCAAGCACCAAATTTAACAATCAGTAAAACCACCTCTCCAGGCTTTCCAGTTAATGGTAGTATTGTTAGTCCAAACGAAACTTTATCCTATCGTTTAATTTTTTCGAATACTGGTGGTGAAGCTAAAAACGTAGTTATATCTGATCCATTACCAAATAATACAACATACACTTGGTTTGGAACTGGAGGAGCTAATGTTGTACCAAATAATTTTCAAACTAATCAAGCACAATGGGTATATAACACTTTACCCGCTGGAGCCACTAATTATTATATAGACCTAAGAGTTAAAATTAACCCTAACGTCACTCCTGGTACTCAAATCTGTAATATAGCAACTATAAGCTCTAACGAAACAACACCTCTAAACAGTAACCAAGTTTGTATGACAGTTGCCACACCAAGTCAACCACCGACTACACCTTATTCACCACCACCTACACCGCCAACCTGTAAGTATAATGCTAGCTTAACCGCTTCAAGTCCTAATTGTAAGCCCTGCCAAGCCAGTATTAATAGTCAAGACAGTATAGCTTGTATTAAAGTATATAAAACCGCTGCTAATATTACTCAAAACATCGCTAATGCTAATGGAACAACTGCTCAACCTAATAATGAAATTATTTATACTCTTTATGCTGATAACACCGGTCTAGCACCAATTAAAAACTACGTTTTTAGTGATAATCTAAGTGATGTTCTTGATTACTCAACGATCGTAAATAAATACGGTGGAACAATTAATAGTTCTAATCAAATAACATGGCCAGCTATTAATATTGCTCCTAACTCCACAGCAACCGAAAAAGTAGCCGTTAAAGTGATGAGCCCAATTCCTCAAACTCCTACTTCATCTTCAGATCCAGGCTATTACAACCTCGAAATGACTAATGTATACGGTAACACTATAATCATACATTTACCTGCTACAATTATTAAAACAATTGAGACGACCACAACTTCAACAACACTTGTTAATACTGGTCCAGGAAACGATATCTTCATTGCCGCATTAATAGTAACAGTTATCGGTTACTTCTTTGCTCGATCTAGATTACTCGCCAAAGAATCTGACTTAGCGCTTCAAAATAACATAATCTAAAAAAGAGAAATAATAAAATGTCAGCAGAACAATTAAATATACCAGAAGAACTTAAATTACCAGAAGGAGAAAAAGAATTACTTTTACCAACCTCTGAACAAATAGAAAAAACACATGCGCTAGAAAATGAAACTGCTAATCTATCTAACGAAACTAATCTAGAAAATGAAAAGCTAGAAGAAACTCGTGAAATTATTAAAGAAGAAACTAACAATAATGAGAATGAACTCGATGCTTTTAAACAAGAAAAACTACAAGAAAATCGTTATGTAGATCAAAACCTAGTTAATATATCAACTAAACAAATATTTAATAATATCAGACACCGTTTACCAATAGTTGATAGAAATCTTAGTAAAATCATACATCAACCAATAATAGATCAGGTCAGTGATAAAACAAGCACAACAATAGCTAGACCATCCGGTGTACTAGGAGGAGCAATCTTAGCATTTATTGGTAGTTTAAGTTATCTAATATTTGTAAAGTATGTTGGTATCACATACAATTTTATTTGGTTTTTCATTTTCTTTATAGGTGGTTTTATTCTTGGACTACTAATTGAACTAATAATTAGATTATTCAAAAAAATTTAACTATTATTTATCCTTAACCACTAAATTACCATTCTGGTCTATGCTAATCTCACTGTTATCATCTTTTATCTCGCTATCTACGTTTGTTGATACATTATCAACAGATGTATCATTTTTATTAATATTTAAATCTTCCTTTAAAACTGAAGCTATTTGATCAATTTCAACTTTTTGTAATTCATCACTAGAAATATTTTGAGTAGAAGTCAAATTATTATCTCTTTTAATCTTAAACTCATTTTCCTGATTAGTATGATTCGTTTGTGGTATATCTTGTGATTTATTAAAATTCATATCCATCATATTTTTATCTTCTAAATCAAATGGTGATGACATCGGAGTAACACTATTAACCATTGGGTTAGTATTAGAATTTAACATGGACTTTTTCCTCTTAGCTAACCAATCATCTATAAATGATGATTTTACTTGACCGATAGCTGGTGGTGAAACAGGTTCATTATTACCAGATAACTGTTGTTGTAATTGATTATCAGATAACCCACTATTTTGACCCCATTGTTTAGCAATATCAGAAAAATCATTACCTATAGTCTGTCTAGTTGATGACATAACAGGTGGTTGTGACACGCTCATTCTCTTTACAATCTCTTTTTCAACAATATTACGTACTCTACCGTATTTTATTGCAGATAATTGTTTTAACGCCTCTGCTAAGCGTTCATTGGGTGTACCTAAAGTCGGTAAAGCAGCCATACTAAAGGGTTGAGTAGGAACACCATTAATAAGTGTCCTAACTATTGTATTATAATTTGGTATCCTTAATAGATCATCTCCATTAAATATTGGCTGAAAATATCTTGTAAGTATTTCAACGTCGTTCTGACCGATTCTAAAAGCTACAATCGTTCCAATATTACCGAAAACTGCATCCCTAATTTCTTCTGTTAACTGTGTTGTAAACTGATTGGCTACGATCAAATTTAAATGAAATTTTCTAGCTTCAGACATAATAGTAGCAAAACTATCCGTAGAAAAATTTTGAAACTCATCAACAAATAAACAAAAATCTGTTCTTTCTTTTTCTGGGATATCTGTCCTACTCATAGCAGCTACCTGAAACTTCATAACAAAAATCATACCAAGTAACTTTGAATTTAAATCCCCTAAACGACCTTTGCTTAAATTAACTAATAAAATCTTTTTATTATCCATAATCTCACGCATATTAAAAGAACTCTTGGTTTGTCCAATAATATTTCGCATCATATCATTACTTAAAAATGCACCGAATTTACTAACAAACCAAGCAACAACTTCACCAAAATCATTCGACCTCTGAGAAGCTGGCATTTCTTTTCGCCAAAAATCAAGTACATTAGTGTCAGTTACGTATTGAAGTTTTTGTTCAACGAATTTAGGATCTCTAAAAAGTTTAGGTATATCAACAAAAGTACCACCAGCAGGATCAGCCATAATAGTTAAAGCAGCCATTCTAAATAAATTTTCATAACGAGGTCCCATAATTCCAGTGTGATTAGGATCATATAGCTTATAAAGCATATTTAAGGCTTCTTGAATCAAAAAATCTTTTTGATCAGGATTACTGTACTCAAACAAATTCAAACCCATAGGATAGTCCATATCAGCCGGAGAAAAGTAAATAATATCCTCAGCTCGTTCAGCTGGTGTCATTGCTAATAATTTTTCTACTGTATCACCATGAGGATCAACAAAAGCGAAACCATCTCCGTTAATCATATCCTGCAAAGCTAAATTTTCTAAAAAAGTAGATTTACCAACACCAGTTTGTCCAACAGCATACAGATGTCTCTGTCTATCTGAAAGTTCTAATCTGATGGGTTTTTTAACTCCTCTAAACTCATTATAGCCAAGCAATAAACCATTGTCCGGTACATTCGGTGGTCCATCTACTTGTCGTGAAGTTTGTCTTGTTAATTGTGAAGTAGGAATACTTCTTTGATCAGGAAAATGAAATAAGGTTGCCAGCTCAACTGAATTTAAAATCATTTTATTTTTAGCTTGAGGAAATAGTCTCAAAATATAACTAGTAATCAAAGTTTCAATATCATTGGCCGGTAAATACTTAAAACCATTCTTTGATGGAGCATTATATAGCGAAAAAGTAGCTATTATATTGTTCAATATCTCCTGTGATCGTTGAGAAACATTACTTGATACCACTATCCTAATTAAAGTTTCAAACCCTGGATTTTTAGTTTTATCATCAATAGCATCAACTATCGATTGATCTAGGCTAGATAGATTAGGTTTATCATCAGCATTATTTTTTTGTTCTGTTGGTGATTTAGAAAAAGCTAGTATTATTAATTTTAAATAATCAGTAAAACCAGTTTTTTTATCAGTTCCCTTTCTTTTTTTACTAGATAAACTATGAGCAGTTTTTGTCCAAGAACTATTAGCTGGACGAATTAAAAACTGAATAGAAGCACCATCTTCTTTATTTAAAGTTGATAAAGCATTAAGTAAAGATGACATTGAATCACGTTTAAGTTCCTGATAAGTTGCTATTGGGAAAGCAAAAGATTCCTTAAGTTCAAGTTCACCACCTAAAGTACCGGTAGACTTACCTATCTGACTAAATATGTTATGGTCAGAAATTTCTTCCAAGCGAGCCGTCGGATAAGCACTACTTATTGCTTGCTTTACCACCTCGATTAGTGAGATTGGGACACTGGCATAAAAATAAACATATCCTTTAGTTCCAACAATTTCAAAAGAAAAATGGCGTTGACCGTAATAATTTGTTTTGAAACCCTTTTTTACGGTACTTGCCAATATACTATAAATTATTTCAGCCTTAGAAATAGTTTCTTGAGTTACGTCTCTTATATCTCTACCATTAACCTCTATATCATCACTCGGAGGTGGTAAATGAATATATAATGAAATAGTCTTAAGACCTCTTTCAAGATTTTTTTGTTCTCTAAATATTTTTCTTGATTGTAAAAATATTATAAAACCAGCTATAACCACTATCACTAGCAAAACACCAATAACATACATAGCTACTTGCATAATTATTCTACCTTAATAACTTTATTATACTTCTTTAGTATAAATTCTGCCTTTAAAGCATTTATTTCTTGCGATTGTTTATAAGGATTACCTCTAGTAGCTTCAATAATATTTTTTACTCTATTAATCCATTCTTTGTCTATTAAATCATTATCTTCTATTGAAATTTGGTTAACAATAGATTGATCTTGATTAACAGAAATAGGACTATCAGAAATTACGTCATTAGAATTAGATCTATTAACTTGTGAACTATTATCTTGCTCTGATGCTGAGTTAACAACTTTTGTTGGAGAAGAAGTATTATTATCATCAACCATCATATCGTTACTTTGAGGTGTTGGTAACGTTAGATCATCTTTAAGTATTTGCTGATTATCCATAAATATAATTATATCTTTAAAAAACTATAGTTAAAAATTCTTTTTTATTCTCTTTTTTTGATCAGAGGCATACCAACTATAACTGTACCCTATTATTGATAATAAAATAATTACTAAAACATCATTAATACTCAACTGTCCCAACGATTTTAAAATGATAAATAAACTCCCTATTACGGTTAAAAATAAAACTATTCTCTTTTTTTGATTAAAAATAACTTTATAAATTTTAGCTAAATAGCTCACAATATAATTAACAAGCAAATAATAATCCACTACAACAAATGCTACGCCAATCACTAATACGATTGTTTGACTACTATATGGATTAATGGTACTAAAAAAAATAATTTCTGATATTACTAATAACAGAAACTTAATTAAACGATATTTTTTTATATATTTTTTAACCTCAAACATAATCCACTTTGAAGTATAACCGATATCCTAACTTAAAATAAAATCGGGACGATAAATCCGCTCAAAATATAAAATAAACAGCGCTTATCGTCCTCGACTGACTGACCGCTCTAAAAATACTGTAAGGCATCCTCAGAGCGACATTTGCATATCACAAATTATGCATAGAGTAAGTTTTTTTAAATTAATATTTTTGTTTTTGAACTTACTTTTCTAATATAGCACCTAACCTTAAAATAGTCAAGACTGACTGATACTATCGCACTATTAATCATAAATAACAACCTCAAAAATAAAAAAATATAACTAGCATAATAATATTACTATTATCTATAAAGTACTTTGTAATTGAGTATCATCCTTATGGTCTGTATATATTTATTTTATTGTTAAAATATCTAAAACATTGCAGTAAAAAAACAAGATAGTAAAAAAATATACATGAGTTATGCACAGCTTTTTTATAAAATAACCATAATTGTTATTGACGACCTTTTTAGTATTTTATAAGATGAAGATAGTACTTGAATAAATTAAGTACTCAAAAACAAAAAGACAGTTAAAACAACGGCTTCTCGCAAGCCGTTGTTCCAAGAAGAAAAACTAAAAAGAAACTAAAATAAACCATCAAACTTAAAACTTAAAATGTCCTGATAATAAAATCAGGACATTTTTAAATAAAAGCTTCAGACAAAACTATCTAAGTTATCAAAATAATTTTGATTTTAATTATTAAACTAAAAACTAAAAACCCTGTTGTAAAATTAAAGTTAACCTGTTAAAATGTTATCTGAAAGATAATTATTAAGGAGACCTTGAAATAGCTAAATACAACCGCTTGAATCAAGAAATTCGAGCATCTCAGTTGCGAGTAATAGATGAAGATGGTCATCAATTAGGAATCCTTTCTAAAGAAGAAGCACTTAACATTGCAAGGCAAAAAGAGCTAGATTTAGTTGAGATTTCTCCGGATGCTAAACCACCAGTTGCTAAAATTATTAATTGGGGTAAGTTTAATTATCAAAAAACAAAAACTCAACAAAAAAATCGTAAAAATACAAAAACACTAGATATAAAACAAATGAGGCTCGGCTTAAAAATTAGTGATAATGATCTAATGATAAAACTTAAAAAAGTTGAAAAGTTTTTAAATATCGGTCATAAAGTTAAAATCACTTTAGTATATAAAGGTAGAGAACAAGCTCATAAAGACATCGGTTTCCAGCTAGCAAATAAAATAATTACTATATTGTCTGATAAAATAATTATTGATCAACAACCACAACTAACTGGTAAGCAATTGAACTTCGTTATTAGAGCTAGTAACATTAAACCTATTGAACAAATTGAAAAATAATATGAGGAGATTATTATGCCAAAACTAAAAACTCACAGTGGCACTAAAGATAGGGTCAGAGTATCTAAAAATGGTAAGATAAGAATTGGTCATCCAAATTTAAATCATTTTTTACAAAAAAAATCTGGTTCAAGAAAAAGATCATTGACAGGTCTTAAAACATATAAAGGAAAAACCGCTAAAACTATTAGAAAAAAATTAGCTATATAAATCTATCATTAAGGAGACAATAAAATGAGAGTAAAACGAGGTGTCACAAGCCATAAAAGGCACACAAAAATAAGAAAAGCCACAAAAGGTATGACTCATTCTAATCGTGCTAGTATTAAACGTGGAAGACAAGCAGTAACAAAAGGATTACAATTTGCAACTAGAGATAGAAAAAATCGTAAAAGAACATTTAGACAACTTTGGAATACACGAATTAATGCTGCAGCAAGATTAAATGCTACGACTTATTCAAAATTGATTGCTAATCTTAAATCATCAAATATTATCTTAGATAGAAAAATACTTGCTGAATTAGCCGTTAATGAACCAAAAGCATTTACAGCTATTGTTAATTCTGCAAAACAAAAATAATAATAGCCAGATTATCTATAAGCCGGGTTCTGTAATCTTAAAATAAGATTACCGATCATCTATCTAGATTTATAATTACTCATAAATTCAAGCGGATAAATCGATAAGTTTAGCGAGAAACTAAAGTAAAAACTTAAAACTTATCTCCTTGCAGCTGATAGGGTTTACCTCTTTATAATGTCACCAATATAAACTACGGTCTTTTACACCGCTCTTTTCACCTTTACCGTCAAAATAACGATAGTATTGTCTCTGTGGCACTTTCCCTAGATTCACATCTGGTCGTCGTTAACGACTATCACTCTCTTTGCTGCCCGGACTTTCCTCGTATTTAAAAGTACGCGATCGGTCAATAATCTGGCAATGTTTATTATACAATACTTTCTTAATTTAATGATTTATGTTCTCGTCCAATGCTCTATTAACTGCTGCATCTGCTAATTTATTAAACTCTCTAGGAACATGCTGAAAGTAAACATGATTAAATTTATTAACTAGCCCTAAAATAGCATTATGAATCGGCCATAAATCACGATTTTTAATTTTATATATTCCTTTCATCTGATTGATAACAAGTAAACTATCCATAAAAACATGCACAGTTTGACATTGAAGTTTATAACACTCTTCTAGACCAAGTTTTAAAGCGGTATATTCAGCTTGATTATTAGTTGTTATACCTAAATAAACACCTTTATCTACTATCACTTCTTCGCTATCATTTTTTAAGATAACGAATCCACTCGCAGAAGGTCCTGGATTACCCCTTGATCCACCATCAGCAAATAATTTAACCTCTTTATTAATATTATGGTCTTTAATAGTAATATCTGCTTTAATATTTAGATCTTGTTTCTTGTTTTCGACAATTAAATCGATTGCTTTAGCTATATCTTCATCAATCTGACTAATATTATTTTTTTCTTCGTGTGTAATTAACCAAACCTGTACAACGTTCCATTCATTTTCAAACCTAGGATAATGATTAAACTTATTAGCTATAATGCCTAATTGATTAATAAAATCTAAAGCACTATTAAAATCTTTAAAATTAAATTGACGATATAAACCATGTTTTGTTTTTTGCCACATTATTATTTTATCTTATCATATACTCTTATGATTCAGCTATTTAATTTCACTAAACTATTCAATAAACAATAAATCAGTACTATATAATTTTTAATAACCAAAGCTACCATAAATATTATTTAGGATTTTTATAATCTGTTACAATAATTAAACGGGGTGTGGCGCAGTTGGCTAGCGCGTACGGCTGGGGGCCGTGAGGTCGCAGGTTCAAGTCCTGTCATCCCGACCATTTTATATACCCCTTTTACTGTATTTAATACCATAAAATAACAATTCAAGATATTGATAATATAAACTAATCAATAATTTCATGTAGGTTTTAAGCCATTTTTTCTTTGTTAATTAGCAATAAATAGACTATTAATTCTTAATATAGAATCGGGTTCGAGTAAGATCACCTGAGAAACACCCAGGTGGGAAATCTCACGTAATAACCACGATTATTACAAATATTAATCTCCCTAATGATTAGTATTCAGATAATCATTTTCTCGAAAAACAAATTAATGTTACCCGATCCTATATTAATTATACTTAATAATTAAATTCCTATCAAAAATCTTAATAAACTATTTTCTATATTAACAATTGGACCGGCGACATATTGAAAAATTAATACCATAAATATCACTATACCAATAAAACCAATTGACTCAATCTGTCTCATTACTCTTTGAATATATTCTGGTGCAAAAGCATATAATAATCTAGACCCATCAAGTGGTGGAAAAGGAATCATATTAAAAATAAAAAAACCTACATTAACTTGTATGAATATAATAATAGCGTTAAAAAAACTTTGATCTAGATTAAGATAAAATACTCGTATAATAAACGCACCAACAATTGCTAATACCAAATTAGTTAATGGACCAATTAAACCCACTAAAGCGGTACCATAATCTCCATACTTAACTCTGTTAGAATCAAAAGGAACAGGTTTAGCAACAAAGAAAGGCTGTTGACCTAAAAGAATTAATACTAAAGGCAATAAGATGGTAGTTGACATATTAATATGTTTCAAAGGATTTAGCGTTAAACGACCCATATCAGAGGCCGTACTATCACCTAACCAATGAGCCATATAACCATGCATAGCTTCATGAATAGTCAACGAAATTATTAATGAAACAAGTACAATTAATATATCTAAGCCAGTTAAATTTCCAAACATCATTAAATTATACCAATAAATTTATGATAATTCGTAAATTTTATATTGGCTTACATCAGTCCACATCAGTTTTTTATGTGAAAGCAAAGTTAAAATGTCCGGTTTGCGCAAAGTTAAAATGTCCTATCCTTAGTTACAGAAACAACTAAAAGATAGGACAATCTAAGTGAACCATATACATACAATAAGTTCCAAAGAACTTAATCGAGCAACCATGTTGCAACGAATTATTAATAAAACAATAACTCAAAAAGATGCCGCTTTAAGTCTAGGTTTAACTGATCGTCAAGTCCGACGTATGTTAGTTAAATACAGAGCTGAAGGTACCGCTAGACTAGCTCATAAAGCAAGAGGTAATCCTAGTCATAATCGTTTATCACAAACAATTAAAGACCAAGTAATTGAATTGGTTAAAACCAAATATCCAGATTTTGGGCCAACTTTTGCTGCTGAGAAATTAGCTGAAAGAGATAACCTTAATATTAACCATGAAACACTCCGTAATCTAATGATTAAAGAAGGTATCTGGCAACATAAAAAACGTAAACCAATTCATCGTATGCGTCGAGAACGGAGAGCTTGTTATGGAGACATGGAACAATTTGATGGATGTCATCATGATTGGTTTGAAGGTAGATTACCTAATAGAGCCTGGGCAACACTACTGGCTAGTAGAGATGATGCTAATAATATTATTTATGCTAGGTTCTTAGACTATGAAGGAACTAAACCAGTTATGATCTTCTGGCGAGATTACTTTAAGATTTATGGTAAACCAATCACTATCTATTTAGATCGTCATAGTACCTATAAAGTTAATGATAAAAATGCTCTTGATGACGATGCTATGATTACTCAATTTGAACGAGCTATGAAAGAGGTTAATGTTGAAGTTATTCATGCCAATAGCCCTCAGGCTAAAGGAAGAATAGAGAATCTATTTGGTACCTTACAAGATCGTTTAGTTAAAGAGTTAAGATTAGCTAATATTAATGATGTAAAAGAAGCCAATATATTTCTCCAGGATAAATTTCTACCAGCTTTTAATATTCGATTTTCTGTAACTCCACGATCTGATATTGACATTCATCGTCCAGTCACTACCAGGGACAATTTAATAGCTATTTTATCAGTTCAAACAAAACGATACATCAATGAAGATTTCACTATCCGTTTTAAGAATCAGTGGCTACAACTAACAAAAGTACAACCAACATTAGTATTACCAAAAGCTCAAGTAACAATCGAAGAACGATTAGATAATACAATTTATATAAGACTAAGTAACTATTACTTAACCTATGTTAAGTTAACTACTAAACCTGTTATAACTGAAAAACCACCAATTGCCTTAACAAGTAATCCTAACCTAAAAAAACCACGAACCTACACTACACCAAGTTCTAATCATCCATGGCGTAAATTCACTCTACTTCCATATAATATTTCTAGTAATCCTAAACATAAACCATTATCTAAAAAAATAACTTAAATAAACTAAAAGCGGACATTTCTATTGTGCAGAAAAGCGGACATTTTAACTTTGCGGTGACACCACATCAGTTTTTTATTGACTATTGACCATTAAATATATTAGAATATACTTTTAATAAACTAGACATTCTAAGGATATCTATGCAAAAATGTATGATTACTGGTAAAGGTAAACAGTTCGGTAATAATGTTAGCTTCTCTCAAAGACATACTAAAAAGGTCTGGAAACCAAACCTTCAAACTAAAACGATTATAGTTGACGGTAAAAAAATGACTTTAAAAATTAGTACTCAAGCTATCAGAACACTAAAGAAAAAAGGCTTCATTACAACAAATCAACAAACTTAAACCTGTTCTAATATAACAAGTTGAGTTTTATCTGTTAATTCACTTGGTTTAATCTTTAATTTGGTCTCTCTTGATTTAACTTCCATACCTAATTGTTTAATAATTTCTTCAAGATCTAAATGAGGTTGTTTATATTTTAAAGTTGCAGTCTGATAATTAGTTGGGATAAAGATTTTTGGTTCTATAGCTTTAATTACTTGTAAAGCTTCGTTAGGATCTAAAGATAAACCTAATCCACCAACCGGCATAATAAGAACATCAACATATCCAATTTGTTCTAACAAGTTCTCCGTGATATTAGGTCTAATATTGCCACTAATTAAAACTGTTAGATCGTTTGACATTATTTTAAACATGGTACAAATATTATTGTTTTCTGGTGTATTAGTATATCTTTCAGCCGGCAAACCAATTATCGATAATTCTGAAACTTCAAATTCTCCAGCACTATCAAAAACTAAACGAGCTATAGAATCATTATGATCATCGGTAAAAAGAGCTACATCGTTTGATTTTGTAATCGAATTAAGACCAAAATCACTTAAATAATCATCAAAAACAAACCTATTGTTTTTAAAATTAATTACTATAGTATTAGCCCCATAAAATTGAAAATCCATTATTACTCCTTATTTTCCAACAATAAATTATAAACATCGACTAAAACCTGTTTTTTAGATTGCATCAAAGAAACAACAAACCTATCTCTTATTTTTTGACGATAATTAAAATCATCTAATTTCATAACAGTGTATCGAATAATTTTATTCTCTTTTTTTTCTAGTTCGTCTATAAATTTAAGTAAAGCATTCATATTAACATCACCGATAATAAAGAAATCAATCCCAGTTACTTCATCCCTAGTAAATTGTCCAGTTAAAACCGCTAATTCGATATGGCCAATAGACTTTAAATCTATTACAGGTGTTTCACTATTTTTTTCGTTACTTATAATCTGATTATCTGAAGGAGTCTTTTGTCCAAAAATTTCCTTAAGAGGCTGATAATAAACATACTTCTGATTAACTTCGTAATATACCCTATTATTAGTATTTTCAGAATGTATTATACCGATACTTAATAAATTAGATAATTCCCTTCTCACAGAATTTATTTGTTCATCTATTTTCCGTGTTATTTCTCTAACATAAAATGACCTATTAGGACTACTAAAAAATAGGTTCAATAACTTTACTCTGGTCTTAGATCCAAACAATTGATCAATCATATATTAAGTTTAACAGCATTTTTAACATTTATTAAATTTTATTATTCAATGTTGTAGTTATTAAATCAACAACTTTATCCAAACTAACATTGTTATCTAACCAAATAATGTCCTTATTTTGATGAAACCAAGTTCTTTGTTTTTTTGCTAACTGTAATGTATGACTGATAATCTTTGACCTTACGGTTTTTATATTCTCTTTGCTTACCAAATATTCTTGCCACTCTTTATAACCAATAATATTAATTTTATTAAAATCATCACCTAGACAAAATTTTAAATATTTAACTTCCTTTTCTAACCCATCACTTAACATCTTATCAATTCTTTTAATTACTCTTTTAATTAATTCTTCTCGATTAATTTTTATACCAATTACAATTGTATTGGGCAGTAATGAAGATTTATTCGAAAAATTACCATTATTTTCAATAAAAGTAATTAATCGTCTACTATTCAAAAAATCTATCTTTGTAATATCTAGCTTTCGTTGAATTGCTAATTTTTGTAATGTTTCTAAACTACTACCAATTAATTTTTTATGAAAAACCTCATTATAATTATTATCAAAATTGTAATTATAAATTACTGAATTAATATAAAGTCCGCTACCACCTACTAAAATAGGTACTTTATTTTTTAAAGATACATCATCAATAGTCTGAATAGCCAATTTTTGAAAATCTACTACCGTAAAATGTTCTGTTGGTTCTATTAAATCTATTAAATGATGTTTAATTTTTTCTCTTTCTTCTGTGGTAGGCTTAGCTGTACCGATGTTAAGGTTTTTTCTAACAGTAGTAGAATCTGCACAGATAATTTCGCCGTTTATTTTTCGAGCAAGTTTAAATGCTAAATTACTTTTACCTGAAACTGTTTCACCAACTATTACCACTAAGGACATACTATTATTCTCACTAATTGGTTTAATCTATAATTAAACCAATGTTGTTTTAGAAGTTCTCATATCAGATTCATACTTAACAGATTTCAAAAAATTTTCAACTGTCAAAGAAACTTCTTTTTTATCATTCTCTAATAAATCAGATCTAATTCTCGGTTTTAATAAACTATTATTTAATTCTTGGTTACCGATAACAACTACATAAGGAATTTTCATTATCTCAGCATTTCTAATTTTTTTAGAAATTGATTCTGGACTAATATCTATTGTCAATCTAAGATTCATTAAAAAGGCTTCTTCTTTAATTTTATTAATAAAATTTAGAATTTCTTCTTGTTGATTAAGACTAATCAATCTTATTTGTTCTGGCGTATTCCAAACCGGAAATCTACCAGCTGTATGTTCAATATAAACTGCTAAAAATCTTTCAATTGAACCCAGTAAAGCACAATGAATCATTACTGGTTCTGCTTTTTTACCATTTTGATCAGTATATTCAAGACTAAATCTTTTAGGCTGGACAAAATCTAATTGAATAGTAGCAACTTGATGTTCTCTATTTAAAACATCAGTTGCCATAAAATCAATTTTTGGACCATAAAAAGCTGCTTCACCTGTTTGTTCATAAAAATCAAGCTTAGTATTTAACACTGCTTTTTTTAATTGATCTTGAGCGTTCTGCCATATCATTTTATCGCCCAAATAATTATCAGATTCATCTCTGTAACTTAATCTCACTTTAAGTTTCATATCTACTGTATTATAAAGTTCTTGGGCGGCATATAATAAAGAACTTATTTCAGATTCAATTTGATCAGTACGACAAAAAATATGACTATCATCTTGAGTAATTGATCTTACTCGATTTAATCCTCCTAATTCCCCTGTTTTTTCATCACGATAAACAGTTGCAGTTTCTAGATACCGAATGGGTAAATCTCTATAGCTCCTTTGTTTGCCGGCATAAATCCTAGTATGGTGAGGACAATTCATTGGTTTAAGTACTAACTCATCAGCCGTTTCTTGGCTTTTTACTAAAAATAACTCATCACCAAATTTTGCCCAATGTCCAGATTTTTTATATAACTCAGTTTTAGTAATATGAGGTACAAAAACTTTTTCAAAACCATTTTTTTCTCTTAACTCATTTGAAAATTTAATTAATTGATCCCTTATATTAGTACCTCTAGGTGTAAATAACGGTAAACCTGAACCAACTAAATCTGAAAAAACAAAAAGATCTAAATCATTACCTAATTTACGATGATCTCTTTTTTTCGCTTCTTCTATATAATTTAGATAGTCAGTTAATTCTTCTTTTGTATAAAATGAAGTACCATAAATTCTTTGCATCTGGGATTTTTTTTGATCTCCTCTCCAGTATGCGCCAGAAATTTTTAATATTTTAAATGCCTTGATTTCGCCAGTAGATTTTAAATGAGGTCCACGACATAAATCAATAAAATCACCATTCTTAAAAAAAGATACTCCGTCAACTGCAGAACTACCATCGAAAAATAAACCAATTTGAGATTTATCTAGGTTTTTAAAAACTGTTGTGCCTTCCCTTTTTAAATCATTAATTAATTCATACTTATATGGCTGATTATTAGATTTTGCCCAAGATAGAGCATCCTCTATAGATAAATCATACTGATCAAAAGAATTATTAGATTTAATAATAGCCCTCATCTCATTTTCTATTCGAGAAAAATCGGTTTCAGATATCGTATAATCTTCGATGTCAACATCATAATAAAAACCGTCATCAATTACAGGACCAATCCCAAACTTAGTATTAGGCCATAAATGATAAATAGCAGTAGCTAGAACATGAGCTGTACTATGTCTTAAAGAAACAATATCTAAATCATTTTGCTTATTCAAAATTAAACCTTCTTTATAAGTTATAACAAGATGATACTATTATATCAACATAAAACAGTATCTGCATAAAAATAAAAACAGTTGAGTAATCTCGCATTTTACTCAACTGTTATTTAAGAGAAAACATTCTCGTCAAAACCTCGCCTCAAATTAATATTAACACGGTTAGTAATATATGGCTAGCATATTTATGCTGTAATTGTTACATTTACTAATGTGGATAACTCCAAAGCTAATTATATCATAAAAGGCATAATTATCTTAAATATACAATAATTAACCTATCATTATAAACAATATTCAAATAAGCTATATAATTTATCCTATTTAAACTTAAAAGTATTACGTCGTAAAATATTAAATAACATCTTTGGTGGGCGATACAGGATTCGAACCTGTCACCTCTTCCACGTCAAGGAAGCGCTCTAGCCAAATGAGCTAACCGCCCGCAAAAATATTATTAAATAATAACTTACTTTTTGGGATAATTCAATTAATTAGAATAAATATAACCCCTAAATATAACCCCTAACCTGTTGAAATTCAGTAGAAATGTCCGGATTTAAACTTTTAGAAATGTCCGGATTCGTTTTTAAGTAATTTTCTTTGATGGTGGTGTTTGATTCGGTCTATTACTAATATTGTAGGGTAATAACCTAATACTTCTCCACGGATGAGTAGCTGATGGCTTATAAGGTCTTTTAGTAGGATTAGGGGCTAAAACTGGGGCTAGTACTTTAGGTTTCCGTGGTTTAATGTCTAGCTTAGTGTAGTTTAGATACTTGCTATTGAGACGTATCAATAAATTACCATTTAACCTCTCTTCAATGATTACCTTACTATTAGGATAAACTGTAGTAGGCTGATCTTTAGATAGTTGATACCAATGGTTCTTAAAGCTAACCACAAAGTCACGACTAACAATGCGTACAGACTGAACAGACAGGATTGAGTTAAGATCGTACTGCTTAGATAACATAACGTGAGTATCTGTGCTACTGGTAGCCTCAACGTTAAACCTGGCATTAAACCTAGGTAAATAAGCTTGCAAAAATTTATTGGCATCATTAGGATTATTAATACCTGCGAGGCGGAGCTCTTTTACTAATCTGTCTTGCAGGGTTCCAAATAATCTTTCTATTCTACCTTTAGCCTGAGGACTATTTGCATTAATAACCTGTACGCCTAATTCTTTCATGGCTCTAGTAAATTCAGATACGATGCTGTCATTATCTAGTGCATTTTTAGAGTTAACTTTGTATGTGCTGTGACGATCTAGATAAATACTGTGAGGTTTACCATATTTCTCAAAATACCCCCACCAAAACTTCATGACAGGCACAGTCCCTTCATAGTCACTAAACCAAGCATTAACTATAGACGTAGCATCGTCAATACTAGCTAGTAATGTAGTATATTCACCATGGTTATATCTACCCTCAAACCAGTCATGGCTTGAGCCGTCAAATTGTTCCATATCTCCGTAGCATGAACGCCTAGGCCTCCTGGTTCTGTGAATAGGTTTCTTACGCCTTTTTTCTCTCCAAACGTCATTATTTACCATTATGCGTCTTAAAGTAGATACAGATATACTAATACCGTCCAATTCCTTAAGTTTTTCGGCTGCAAAGGTTGGACCAAAGTCTGGGTATTTGTTTTTAACTAACTTAATTACTTTATCTTTAAAACCCTTATCCAGTTGGTGATTACTAGGTCTGCCTCTTAATTTATTAGCAAAACTTTTATTACCTTCATCTCTATATTTATTGAGTAGCCTTCTTATTTGTCTGTCTGTTATATCTAAACTTTCAGCTGCTTCTATTTGCTTGAGTTTACCTTCAGCTACTTGTTTTATGACACTAACTTGGTTCAGTTCTTTTTGAGATAACCTTATTATTTCTGGCATTAAATCCTCCTATTTTTTAAATAGGATCATACCAAAAAACTGGACATTTCTATTGAACGCAAATCCGGACATTTCTATTGGCGAGCAACAATTGCCATAAAAGTCTTGATTATTTAGGTAATTTGTACTATTTATAAAGTATAGTATTCGTTAATTTATAATTTTGTTATGTTATCAATAAAATATTAAATTTATTTAAAGGTTCTTATAATCTTTGTTTAGACTACATTTATACAACTATTGTTTATCTTTTGATTCTATAGTTTGATCTACTGTAAATAATTTTACGAAATAGTTTGTTTTTGTTCATTCAGCGCTGAGACAATCATCCTATGTATAATATCCGCTAGCTCTTTATTCCCACTCATTGCTTCTCTTATCATTCCTTTAGCGTTGACTGACCGCACAGGATCTTTGATATTTTTGTTATTTGATCGATAAGCTCTTCCTGCTGTTTACTAAGGTGTTTAGGTTTAGATATTTTTTGATTCATAAGTATATTGTAGCACTTTAGAATGCTTTGAAAGTTTCATATACACCTGAGTCTTTTAGGTATGTGAGAAAATAGAAACCCTATATGTTAATTTATACAGATGGTTTAATGGTTATTTATAATCTGACTTTTTTGATATTTTTTGTTGAGCTTCAATTTTTTTTAGCAATGGGCCTCCGTTTCTCTGATCTCAATGATCTTATCGACTATAATATTAGCTATTAACTCCAGCCGATCTTTCCTAGATAAATTCATAGGCCATGGTACCGGACGCTCTTTATTCGTTGATCCTTTAGTGCGCCCCATTATCTTTTAACTCCTGCGATAGAATGCTTAGTGCTCATGTACTTTAAATTTTATTTCGTAAGATAATTTTACTTTATTTCTAATATTATTATACATTCGTAACACTGAAAAATAAGTAATTATTAAAATATATTTGCTAATATAAATCTAATCAGTTACAATACCGTCCAAACAGTGGTGAAATAAGAGGAATCATGCTAGAAGTTATAGCAGTTATTCATTACAATCTGTTTCAGCAAATCTTTGGTACTTCTCTTTTGACTTTTTTTATTAATTTTGCCTTTATTGTTATTGTTTTTATTATTTTATATAGATTAATACTAGCTAGTATCATTAATAAAATATTAGATACTCTAGACTACATTCATCTTAAAAAAGGCTCAGTTATATTTTTAGAATTAACGACGCCTTATAGTAACAATAAAACTACTAATGAAGTAGCTAAGTTTTTTAATAGTATTTATGGACTAACTAATAAAGTTTCGCTAAAAGATAAGTTACTAAGACGAAGAAAGATTATATCACTAGAACTAGTATCAACTAAACGTGATGGTATTAGATTCATTGCTGGACTAAATGAGGACTACTCTTTCTTGTTTAAACAGTTACTTGAATCTTTTATGCCAGAGATTCAGATAAAAGAAATACCAGATTATCTACCTAGAGATTTAACTAGTTCTAACTGTCAAATAGTTGAGTTTTGTCAGTCAGCTCACTACGCTTATCCCCTAGCTACTAAGACTAATGATGTCTTATCTTTTATTACTGGATCAATGGTTTCACCAGCTGATGATGAGATCATTGCTCTGCAACTAGTTACTTCACCAGTTGATGTTTCGACTAGTAGTAAGATCCGAAAAAAACTACTTGCTGGTAAAGACGGTAGTATTAACCGACGTAAAGGTTTCTGGCTATTTAGATTAATTAGACTACTTTTTGTAAGTAGTGTGACATTAGTAGATATTATTCTGCACTTTATATTTAAAGATTCTAAATACTTAAAAACAAGTAAAACACCAAGTTTGTCATCAACTACCAAACACGTTATTACTTCAATCTATGATAAATTAGATCAACCCTTATTTTATGTCGATATTAGAATCCTAGCTATTGGAGATAATTACAAACAAAGAATCAAAGGTTTAAGTAGTGCTCTGTCTTTATTTAATGTTCCTGGTTATCAGGAAATAATAATTAGAAAAAATACTAGTCAGTCTTTTGCCTGGAAATATAAACTGGATGTTTATAGTGGACGATTACCATCAATTTTAACTAGTAGTTCTTCTATATTATCTAGCCAAGAGTTAGCTAGTATTTATCACTTCCCAAGTCTTGGTAGTAATAGTAATGAAGTAGTTAAATCATTATCTAAGGTCTTACCTGTTCCACTGGCTATTAAAAATAGATCAACTAGTGATAGTTTTGATGTTATCTACGGGATAAATCACTACCATGATCATGATAATCTAGTTGGACTAACAGAAGAAGAAAGACAGCGTCATGTCTATATCTTAGGTGGTAGTGGTAACGGTAAAACAACTATGATTAAATCAGCAATTATTTCAGATATTAAAGCTGGTAAAGGTGTGGCTGTAATTGATCCTCATGGTGATCTAGCCGAGTCAATCCTAAAGTATATTCCAGAGAGTAGAATAAAAGACGTTATTTACTTTAATCCAAGAGATATAGCTCATCCGATTGGACTTAATTTGCTTGAACAACCAAAAGGTTTAAGTGAAGATGAACTACTACTAGAACAAGATTTTATCACGGAAGCTGTTATATCGGTTTTTCGAAAAATATTTTCTGAGGATGATCATGGTGGTCATCGAATTGAACATTTCCTTCGAAATACTATTCATACAGCTTTTACTGTTCCTGATGCTACTTTATTTACTGTCTATAAGCTACTCACTAATAGTAAGTTTAGAAGATCAGTAGTAGATAAACTAACTGATGAAGATTTAAAAGACTTCTGGGCTGGTGAATTTAATAGTGCTGGTGATTACCAGAAAATAAAGATGAGTAGTGGTGTTAATGCTAAGCTTGGTAGATTCCAAAGATCAGTTGTTAGTAGAAGAATACTAGAACAAGCTAAATCTACTATTAACTTTGATGATATTATTCAGGATAGTAAGATACTTATCTGTAACTTTGCTAAGGGTCATATTGGAGAAGATACCTCTACTCTACTTGGTATTAGTGTTCTAGCTAAGTTGCAGTTATCTGCCCTTAGACGAGCTAGACTAGGAGAAGACAGCAGGACTCCTTTTTATCTTTATGTTGATGAATTTCAAAACTTTGCAACAATTAGTTTCGTTCAATTACTTAGTGAAGCTAGAAAGTATAAGTTATTTCTTACTATGGCAGAACAATCGACTGCTCAACAAGAAGAAAAAAGACTAGTTGATATTATGCTAGCTAACGTTGGGACAGTTATTTGTTTTAGATCAGGTAGTCCACAAGATGAAAAACTATTACTACCTATCTTTAAACCACAACTAGATCAAGGTGATATAGCTAACTTGCCAGCTTATAGCTTTTATATGAGACTGAGAGCTGTTAGTGTCTTAGAACCTTTGTCTGGGGAGACGGTCTTACTTGAAGATAATGGGAGTGAAGAAGTAGCTGGAAGAGTTGTTGAGACATCAAGAGATAGTTATGCCAAATTATATGTTCAGCCGGAAGAGAAAATTGTTAGTGATATACCAATTAAAAACTATCAAGCTAGTAAAAAACGTAAATCAAATAATCAGAGAACTAAGGGTAAATTTAGCAAGAATAAGTAAGCGGTTGATAAAAACAAGTAACGTTTGATATAATTATTGATTTTCAAGTATTTTTTGATATATTAATGTTATCACGATGACGAGTTAGCTTATTTTGTGTGTCTGATAAGTCCATACTCGTCTATTTTGTTACATATTTTTGTTTATCTGATAATAATTCAGTTTAATAAAATGATGACCAGACTTATTAAAAATATTAATTTTGGATTATAATTATTGACAGGAAACTTATAAAATACAACTTAGGGAAAACAATGAAAAGCAATTTCGAAAATTTAGCTAAAAGAATAATTAAGTTTCGAGACGATCGTAATTGGAAACAATTCCATAATCCTAAAGATATGGCTATCTCGCTCGTATTAGAATCAACTGAATTCTTAGAACATTTTCAGTGGAAGAATAATGAAGAGATAGAAGCACACTTAAAAAACAAAAAAAAAGATATTGCGGATGAGCTGGCTGATGTTTTGTATTGGGTATTATTAATAGCAAATGACTTAGACATAGATTTGAGGCAGGCATTAGACAGTAAAATGATTAAAAATGAAATTAAATATCCGGTCCATAAAGCTAAAGGTAATCACCTAAAATATACGGAACTTGAAAACAAATGATAGTTTATGAAGCTACCGCCAGAAGATTTATGGAGGATGTTGAATCAAACTCTCTCATGACACAGATCGAGACGGCATTTCAAGAAAAACTCGGAAGAAGCATACCTCCTGGTGAAGTTACCGCATATCAAAATTCATTACCACGCATGGGAATGGTAGTAAAGCGATCTGAAGTTGCTGAGGACTGCGGGGTTTTAATTGAATACAAAATACCTCTGACTAATTTTAGAATAGATTTTGTAATCTCTGGACATGATGATCAAGGCAATAAAAACTTTGTAATTGTTGAGTTAAAACAGTGGCAAAAAGCATCTTCGGTTGATGGTGATGGCCTTGTAGAATCATATACTGGGGGTGCACCACGAGTAGTTACTCACCCCAGTTATCAAGCGATGAGATACAAAGACTTTATGTCTGATTTTAATGAGACTATCTATAGCGGAAGCGTAAGTGCCTATTCCTGTGCTTATTTACACAATTATCTAGAGAAACAACCCGAGCCATTACTGGAAGATAAGTACACAACAGTTATAGATAAATCTCCAATTTACTTCAGAGATGATCAATCAAAACTCGAAGATTTTTTGGCCAAATACGTTAAATATGGCAACGGAATGGATATCCTATACGAAATAAATAATGGTAAGATTCGACCTTCTAAAAAACTCATTGATCATGTCGCTAGTATGTTTAAGGGCAATCAGAATTATATATTATTAGATGAACAAAAAGTTGCCTTTGAGACCGCTCGGTTGATAGCCAATAAAAAAGAAAAATCAGTCGTCATTATTCAGGGTGGTCCTGGCACTGGTAAATCCGTAGTTTCAGTAAATTTAATTAGCGCTTTGCTAAAAGATAATCTTAATGCAATTTTTGTAGCTCCTAATTCTTCATTTAGAAATACATTGGTTAAAAGATTAACTCAAGAACACTCAGCCCAGAGAATTCGCAATATATTCAAGGGATCAGCTTCATTTTATGATGCTAAAGAAGATGAATTTGATGCCCTGATTATTGATGAAGCGCATAGGCTCAAAAATAAGGGAGCATTCATGTATAAAGGTGCTAACCAAGTCGAGGATGTAATTAAGGCGGCTAGAACATCGATTTTTTTCATAGACGATGATCAAGCAGTAAGACCAGAAGACATTGGCACTATAAAAGAGCTTAAAAGAATTGCCGAGGATCAGAACGCCAAAATATATGAAATGGAACTAACGGCACAATTTAGATGTGCTGGAGCAGAAGGATATATTAATTGGCTTAATGATGTTCTCCAATTAAAGGAAACAGCGAACTACAATGGTTGGGATAAAAAGAGCTTTGATTTTAGAATTTTTAACAATCCAAATGACATGCGAGATGAGATAAATAAAAAATCTGAAAATTTCTCTGCCCGTATGCTTGCTGGATATTCATGGATGTGGACATCGGCCTCCAGTGGAAATCAAGACGGCGAGGTTGAAGACATAACCATACCAGAATTCGATTTTAGGATGCCCTGGAACTCGCGTAAGGTCGGCACAACCTGGGCGATTGATGAGCGAGGTATTAACCAAGTTGGTTGCATACATACATCACAGGGATTGGAATTTGACTATGTTGGGGTAATCATCGGGGATGATTTAAATTTTAACCCAAATAAGAATCAATTTAGCACCGCTTATACCAATTACAAAGATATAACTGGTAAACAAGGTATGAAAGATAAGCCCGAAGAGTTGAATAGACTAGTCCGTAACATCTATAAAGTCTTAATGACTAGGGGAATGAGGGGTTGCTATGTCTATTTTCAAGACAAAGAACTGGAAAAATATTTCATGAATAGGCTCTTATTAACTAATTAAGATTTTTATTTCTTTCTCTATGTTGATGAGTTTCAGAACTTTGCCACTACTTCATTTGTGCAAATGTTATCTGAGGCTAGAAAGTATAAGTTATATCTAATTATGGTTGAACAATCTACTTCTCAACAAGAAGAACAAAGAATGGTTAATATAATTCTAGCTAATGTTGGAACAGTAGTGGTCTTTAGAACTGGGAGTCCATTAGATGAACAGTTAATACTTCCTTTATTTAAACCATTCCTAGAAGAAGGAGAAATAACTAATCTACCAAGCTATAACTTCTATATACGGATAACCGCTATTGAACCACAAGAACCAATGTCTGGGAGAACGTTATTGTTAGAGGATGATGGAAATAAGAATGTGACCGATTTAGTGAAAGTTAATTCCAGGAAGAATTATACTGTGAAATTTATAGATAAAGAATAAAAGAGTTAAAATTTTGTCAAACAAAAAATCATGATTAATTTTTTAAATATCTAATTAATAACTTATAAGATTATTTGTTATTTTTTAATAACTAGTTTTTTTATTCTTTGTTCAGTTGCCTGTTGTTTTTTTATTGCTTTCACTCCAATAATGCCACCACGGATAGTATAAATTATATAGAGAATTAATAATGCCTGTAATATTAGCGTATAAAAATTCATTGAGATATGTAGTTTATGTATTATTTGAGATAGCATAAGAATAATTGGGAATAAAAATAAGCCAAAAACAATATCAGTTGTAGCCGCTTGGGTTGTCTTTTTTTATCCATTTATACCAGGACTATTTTTTAATAAGTTCTTCATAATCTCTAATTACGTTTTTTTCTAAAGTTTCTAGTCGACTATTATTCATGTTATTATCATTAGATTTTTCAATTGTAAGGTTTCTTAATTCCCAATAATCTGCTTTTGATTCGGTTAATTGAGGCATTTCATTAAGATTGTTTTCAATATCGTGTTTTTTAAGAAGGAATATCAGAACTCCGTCCAATATTAATAAAAATGTTCCCCACCAAAAGTAGTCAGGATGAGAAATGCCAGAATTCACAGTCTTGTCGGATCCTATTGTGATTGCTATTGCACCAACTGTAAAACTAGCTGCCGTTAATGCGTTAAACCATGAACTGAGATCTGTCTTTAAATAGCGTATGTTATTTACATATTCTTTGCCGATTTCATCTTTAAATTTGTCATAGTTTTCCGCTTTTAGTAGAAGTTCAGTTTTTTCATTGTTATCCATAGATACATTTTACATTATAATGAAATGTTTAAGATGTTAGATTAATTAATTGTCTTAATCAATAGTAGTTAGACAATTACCTGACTTGACCACAAGATCTTGTTTTGGAGCTGTTAACAGATAGCATGTGCTTAATTTCGGCACACTAACGTAATTATCGAGATACCGCATAATAATTTGGTAAAATAACCTCCAACTTCAGTTATAGAGACCCTAAATAAGTAGTATTTATTGTTGAAGTCGGGATATGAGTATACTTTTAGTAAACTAGGATGTTTAGTTATTATACAGTAGCAGTTTTGTAACACTTTTTAATGATTTTTTTTGGAGCTAACTTTGAAACTTTTATACTATAGTATTCATCTAGATCTTTTTTGATTTGTTTAGCAATAACTTCAGCAAATTTTATCGGTACTGCATTACCTACCATTTTATATCCATCAGCTACGTCGGTATAGATAAACTCAAAATCGTCTGGGAATGTTTGTATTCTTGCTACTTCACGTACTGATAGTCGACGATATAAATGTTCTTTGTCTGGAACAAACTTTTGAACATTGGTCTCTACCTTAATCATTTTTGGTGCTTGAGGATGAATTGGGGCGTGTCTGCCACCCGCTTGAATCGTGAAAGATGGTTCATCCCAGTTTCTGACTCTATTTCTAGACATATACATAGTAGAAAAGCCTCCAGTCATGTATTCGTGGTTTAAAACCTTTAAATTGTTGCCATTAGTCTTATTTTTAGCTTTTGCGGGTTTAGCACTATCTTTTAAATCCCATATAGCGTCTTTCAGATTTTTTTTATCATTATCTGAAACAGGTTTAGGAAAAGTAAAAGATTTACCTAATTTCTTATTATAGCCAATAAATATGACTCTTTTGCGATCCTCTGGAACGCCATAATCCCTGACATTTAGTAGTTTATAGGTAAAATAATAACCTAATTTATTGAATTCACTAATAATTAACTTTAACGAATCTTGGTGTCTTGAGGATAACATTCCAGCAACATTCTCAGCTAGAAAAAAAAGAGGTTTTTTGTCTCTAATTACTCGAATATATTCTAGAAATACTCCACCTCTTTCGTCGTTTAAACCCTTACCAGCTCCAGCAACGCTCCAGCTTTGACATGGCGGACCACCAATAATACCAAGAGAATCAGGGATATCTTCAGATGGAATATTGAATAAACTTCTGTCGTCAATAATTGTTGATGGAAAATTTTTTCTAAGGGTAGGTGTTATTGTTTTGTCATATTCATTTGCCCAGATAATATTAAAACCTTGATTATGAAAACCAGTGTCTAATCCACCGGCTCCAGAAAAAAATGATGTAATGTTAAATTTCATATTTAATAAACCGTGCTTTCATTAGTTGTGCTGGATTATCTGGATTACGAATTTTAATAATAGAATTACTGTAACCATTTACATGGAGTTTATCTAAGCTGCTCCTATCAGCTTCGGGAAAACTTTGATATTTTTCTTCTCTCATAAGTAAGTAATACTGTCTTTGTGGACTCGAAGTTACAAGATTTGAATATAAACGAGATGGATTTTGAATATGCCACATACCCCGTACTCTCATATCGGTTATACCTAGAGGATCTACTTTCTTTATTTTTGCTAGTTCGTTAGTCTCATGAAATTCAATATCCGGGATAGTTCTTACGCCATCACCAATAACTTCAATAAGGCGTTCATAGGTTTCTTTTGATGCGGCGTAACAATCCCCATAAATAAACCATAAGCGACTCAGTTCTTGACTAAAGACAGTACCAATAATATATACAATATCTCGTTCTGTCCAATTTTCTGCACGTTTAGCGCCACCTGCTACGCGCGAGTCATCAGAATGTAGTTTGTTTTTTGGGAAGGAACTATTAAGTGCTATATCTGATGTTAGAGACTCTATTTTTTTTACCTCTATACCGTCACCGGCTCTTAGAAGTGAATCGGGCGGGTTGGAGGAATTACCGAGCCAAGAAAAAATCTCAGAATATTTTTCATCTTTTTGTGTCTGATTTAATTTGGAATTCAATAAGCCCGTATATGCATCTTTGACAAAGCTTTCAAGCGCATCACCGACATTATTAATTCTGTTACTGGATATTATTGCGGGGTTTACTGACGTAAGAGGTTGGTCGACGATATTTTTGAAAGCTATGAGTGTATTGCTAGACATTGTTTATACTTAATCATTATAAATATTGTACATTAATTATAGCAATAGAGCATATATTCTTATCCTTAAATATTCTTCTCTTTACGTAAATCCATCATTTTACATCTTGAACTCTAGTTACAAGGTAGTACTTCGTCTCCACCTTGTAACTATCGTCTCCTTAGGATGTTCTTATTTCTCTTATTACGTAAAGTAAAGGAGAAGAAAGAAATGAGTGAGTTAACATTAACATATAACGGTTGGAGTAACCGAGAGACATGGTTAGTTAGTCTATGGCTAAATAATGATGAATATAACCATCGACTATTAACTGATATTTTAGGATTAAATATATCAAATAGTAACAAAGCCGAAAGACTTCAAGAATTAGTTGAAGGTTAAATGTATGATCTTAATCTTGGAGCTAGTCTATTTAGTGATCTATTGTCTACTAGTTTATCTAAAGTAGATTGGTTAGAAGTTATCGAGTCTAATTTAGAGTAAGTTCGATAGCCCTGAGTAAGGCTTAAAAAGGCTCTAGAGTGTTTAGAAGGAGATTTCAGTTAAGATAAGTAACCACGTTATCGTTGAATATCTGTAGCTCTATTCAAAAAGTCTTGCAAGCCCTGTATTTCGGCTAATGTAACAGGCTGGTTATTTAAGCCCATATCTTCTTCTAGTCTACTATTAGGAATTTGGTCGATAGTTCTTTGTAAGCCAGCAAGTGCAAGTTTTCCGAGTTCATCTAGTGTTTCGTTTCCACGTATTTTTGGTTCTTTAATACCAAGCTCTCGTTCATTGCGTGTTTTAGCGGTAATATCTCCGCCGTCCCAGCGTCTAACAATACCATCTGCACCGAGTCTATAGCTCCAATATTCTCGTCCATATACTCCATCAGATCTTTGTAAACTAATATCTCTAATTATTATTTCACTATCTCTCCAAGTTATATCGGGAGTCTCACTCTTCGGGTCTCTTTGACTTTTGTCCTCTAAGTTTAAGGTATATTTTTGACCATCTACTACTATCTTTTTTAGTAAGTTTGCAACAGGACGATCATTAAAACTCTCAAACCTTTTTACAATTTCCATGTCTATTAACATTAAATCATCGAATAGTTCATTAAATGCTTGATTTGTTTGAATTAGTTCTTCCGTACCTAGCTTTGATTGTCCCTCAGTAGATTTATAAAAGTCTGGGTAATTACTGATTTCTGACATAATTCATCTACCTTGTTTAGTTTATGATATATATTATACTACTTTTATTTGTTTTGTCAATGTTTATGCTAACTCAGCTAAGTAAGGCTTAAAACTACTCTTAAAGACTAACTAACTCCTCGTTCTCATTCTCCATTACCTCCCTCCAAATAGCCTGTTTACTATCTTTTTGTGTTAATAATTCCACTTTCGTGGTTATTAGAAATTCTAACTGATCAATTCCTTTTTTATTCAAAACAGAGTTTAAATATTTAGTCATCATTGTCTTGATTGCCTTAGTAGAACAAATAAGTAGAATAGTTGGGTAATCACCTTCTAGTTTTTCTGATTCATAGCATTTAATATGTTTATTAACTTTTCTTTTAAGTAGGGTATATGACATTGAGTTATCTAATAGGTCTAGAAAGTAATAAGAATCATTAATATTTAGATAACTATCAAGACCAGGTTTAGGGAATTGATTTTGATCAGCTACTTCGGTAGAGGTAAAGAATTCTAGTTTCTTTTTATACAATTCATTTAGTTTTTGATAGATTTTAAATATCTCTAACCAGTGTTTAATAAATCTAGTTGAGGCTTGTTTATTGTAGTAGAGTAAATGAAGTCCTTTATGATCTAGTTCATCATTGTCTTTAAGTAATTTAATAGCTTTAGGTAATAAGTAGTGATTCGCTGGTATTCCTCTTAGTTTATAAGTGCTATCATAATTTTTAGCAATGTAACCTTGTTCTAATAATCTATTAAGCCTGGTTCTGGTATAGACTGTTGATTGATCCATAAATAGTGCTATTAGTTCACTAGTACCAAACCTAAACTTATATAAGATCTTTAGTAATTTTATTTGTTTATTGTTTAGTTTCTTATAAGATTTAATAGTTATAGGGTTCATATGTATATATATAATAAAATGGTAGACGGAAAAATACAAATAACAGAGAAGAAATTAAGGCTAAATAGATAAATCGATCGATCTATTAAGCAGTAGATAAAAAGATGATTTAGGCTTAATTATTGCTAGCAGTTTCGAGGATATTGAGTAGTAGATAAAGCCATTCCTCTGCCCCGATTTCGTTGATTAATTTAATGTTGGCACTTAGCCAATCTTTTAAATCAATAATAGTTTTATGTTGTCCTTGGAGTCTTGCAGATATCAGGACAGATTCAATTGGGTTTATAACGGCATAAGTTTTGTCGTCTACTTCACTGCTTAAAATTTCAATTAGTTTTGTTAGCCAAGTGGAAGCCCCTAATGTCTTTATTAATTTAGCGTTTGCTAGTACATAATCTTCTTTAGCAATTGGTTGAATTTGAGGTTTAAATAAATAATCTGCAAAATTAATTACATGATAGGGATTGATTAAGTTATTTTCAATTATTGAATCCATTATTTGAAGTATAGCTGAAAAAAAATATCATACAAGAAGAGTGATTATTTTAATATAGTAAAATCTGGTAAAATATCGGTATATGGCTGATAGTTCTATTAAGCTTTTTGGACAAAAATTAAAAGCCGCTCGAAGTAATAGTGGTTTAACTCAAATTGAAGTTGCCACTAAAGCCGGTATTAGTCCTAATCACTATGCCCGATTAGAACGAGGTGAAATAAAACCAAAATTTGAAATGATCGAAAAGATAGCTAAGGCTCTAAAAATTAAATCATCAGATATTCTACCTTTTTAGTAAGTTTTTATATAACATAAAAATCCTGTGTATAACTACTTGAACTATTCACGTATGAATAGTAAACTATACTTGTATGAATAGTTAATAGGAGGGTATCTAGATGGAACAAGAAAGTATAACTTTAACAAAAGACATTAAAATAAGAACAAGAACTCAATCTTTGCAACAGATCATTGAGCAGCAGAATCATTTAATACTGAGTTTTTCTGAAGCTAGTGAGATTGGTGAATCGTTAATTAGCCTCTTTAATGCTTTAGGGAGTAATAATCAAGATGAAAACTCTAGTCAAAGATCATTCTAGTGCAGTTATTTTAGCTAGGGTTTCTTCTAAAGCTCAAGAAGATGAAGGCTATTCACTTGATTCTCAGCTTAAGCTTTTGCAGAGTTATTGTGACAGTAGAAACTTTAACGTTATTAAAGTATTTAAAATAGCCGAAACTGCCTCTAAGGAACAGAGTCGAAAAGTCTTTCATGAGCTACTAACCTATCTTAGTAAAGAAAATATCTATCATCTGGCAGTTGAAAAGACTGATAGATTAACTAGAAATTTTCGTGATGCTATTGCAATTGACGATTGGCTGGAAAAAGACGTTGATCGACGACTTCATGCCGTTAAAGAAAACTTATTACTACATAAAGAAGCTAAATCTGATGTTAAGTTTATGTGGAATATTCATTTATCAGTTGCTAAAAAATATAGCGATAATTTACGCGAAGAAGCTATGAAAGGTTGGGCTGAAAAATTAGCCCAGGGTTGGGTACCTGCCCCACCACCTCCAGGTTATAAAACAGTTATTGTTAACGGTAAACGAATTCATGAACCAGATGAAGAAACTAAGTTTTTAATCGAGAGAGCTTTCAAACTTTATCTTGATCCTAGTCAATCTATCCAATCGATTACTAAGGAGCTTCAAATAATGGGTATTAGAAATCATAAAGGCAGAGAGTATCATAAGAGCCAAGTTCATCGAATTTTAAGAAATCCTTACTATATTGGCATTATTCGGTTTGACGGCAAGGAATATCCTGGTGCTCAAGTACCGATTATTTCTAAAGAATTATTCGAACAAGTTCAAAACAAATTACAAGGTAAGCGGGCATTAAGACGTGCTAAACATAATCCTGTATTTAAAAATTTAATTTATTGTAAGTATTGTGGCAGTGTTGTTACCTGGCAACTTCAAAAGAAACGATATTATGGTTATTGTCAGCGCAGTTTAGAGGTCTGTAAGGGCCGAATACTACTTAGGGAAGATAAAGTTGAGCAAGCAATTATGAAAATGCTGGAACAGTTAGTATGTCCTTCTGCTGAAATTATTGATTGGTTAGCTGAATCTATGAAAGATCATTATGCTAAAAACATTAACAACAGTACACAGCTAATCAGTTCAATTCAATCACAGATTAATCGACTAAATCGAATGGATGAAAGCCTTTATGATGATAAATTATCTGGTGAGATAACTCAGGCTAGATATAAAGATAAACACCAGAATTTAATTAATCAGATTAATGAATTTGAGCAGAAATTAGCCCAGGTTGATACATTAGTTAGTAAAGACTTAGATCAGAAACTACTCTTATTAGAATTATCTCAAAAAGCTGCTCAGTTGTACCAAAATAAGCCACCGGAAGTAAAACGACTAATAATAAGCAAACTTTTCAGTCGTATTACCTATGAACAAGAATTTATATCTGTTGAGTATACTAATTTTGCAAAAATTATTGCTCAAAATGTTATTAAAACTAATAATTTGCTAGGAGGCATAAAATGACTAATATAACCGCTAAAAAAGATCAAAATAACAGAGGTAAGGACAGGCTAAATCGTCAGTTACGTTCTATTTGGCTCCGGGAACTGGATTCGAACCAGCGACCTAGTGGTTAACAGCCACCCGCTCTACCGCTGAGCTACCCCGGAATATAAATTGCTTGCTGAATTATAACTAATCTAAACAACACAATCAAGGTGTTTATTAGTTTTGTATTTTTCTTTTTAGTTCTATGTTAATTGATTTCATCTGGTCTCTTCGTTTTAATAACTGGCGTTTATCATAATTTTTTTTACCCTTACCAAGAGCAATTTTTAGTTTGATAAATTTTTCTTTAGTTAAAATTTCAATAGGTATAATTGTTTTGCCTGTTTGTTTGGCTTCAATTAATTTATTTATTTCTTGTCTTCTTGCTAAAATTTTACGAGCTCTAGTTTTATCGCTGTCAGTGATGATTATTCCCTTAGTTCCATGAATGGTAGCGTTTATTAACCATAGTTCATTGTTCTTTAGAGTTACATAAGCTCCTTTTAGATCACCGTGTCCAAGTCTGAGGCTTTTTACTTCTGCGCCGATAAGCTTGATACCTACGATTAAATTATCACTTAAAGTATAGTGATGACTGGCACGACGATTACTAATTGTATGACTAGTTATTTTCTTTCTTTTTTTTGGCATCTTTTATTTAAATTCTTTTTTAGCTATATTCCATAAACTTGGGTCATGTAGTTTTACTAGTCTATAATACCAGTATTCAGCTCCCCACATATCAATGCTTTTCATGCCAGTTTTTTTCGCGAAGTTAAAACTTGCTAGTAGTGCTTTGGCGTTCATAGATTTATTTTGTTCTTTTAGACTAGTTTGTGGTATGGTCTGTCCGTGTGGTGGCCAAGCTTCAGCTTGCATTTCATCTATAACCATATTTTTATGCAAAATGATTTTCTGTATCCCGGCAAGAAAAGCAAAATACCATGATGGAAACGGATATTCAAGGTAACGATGTGTAACATTAGCATCCCAAACTCTGCGATATATAGATATACTAAATATATCTGGTTGTGGTTGACCAATTGGTATACCTATCCCATTATTACTTCTACCAATTATAATGGGATGGTTTGGATCAAGTTTTTTTACCAAGTTGTATTCTGTTATTAGTCGATTACGACTGAAATTAGTACAATTACCAAATCCTTTTAGAAAATATTCGTTTTCTAGTTGATAATTTTTTAAACTAGGAGAGTTTTTATATTTATTTACAACTTTTGCGATGTAATTATAAAGTTGGGGTTCCCATATTTTTGTTGGTTCGGATAATGACCAAGTTGGAGCGTGACATTCTGGCCATCTGGGTTGTCTTAAACCCAGAGTAAGAGTGATTGTTGCATGTGCTTTTTGAGCTAATGCGAACTCCCAATTTAGTTGAGAAAAATTATAAACACCTTTTGTCGGTTCACCATCTGACCAGTAACTTACTAATCTAAAATGTTTAACACCAATTTTAATTAAGGCTGACATTGTTTTTTTTGGGTTAAGACCTAATGAGGTAGCATAGTCTGGTATAAAACTAACACCAAGTTGTAACGGTATGTTATTTTGACTTTGGATATACCATTCACCGATTGAATACATAAAGATACTTAAAATTGTAATAACAATAATAAAAATGACGACGAACTTTTGCCATATACCAGATCGCCAGTAATAAGTAAATAACTTATGAGTTGTGTTTATGAGTAAATAAAAATACTTTTTTAGTTTATTTGTCATATAATAGATTAATATTCATGAAAATTAGCATTGTTATTCCAGTATACAACGAACAGACCCATTTAAGGGCTTGTTTAGAATCCATTAAACAACAAAGTATTACTCCTTTTGAAGTTATTGTTGTTGATAATAATTCTACAGATAGTACTTTAAATGTAGCAAAAGATTTTAATTTTGTGACTATTATTAAAGAGAAAAGACAAGGTGTGGTTCATGCTAGATCAACCGGTTTTGATTATGCTAGTGGTGATGTTATTGGTCGAATAGATGCTGATACTGTTCTCAAAAAAGATTGGATTTTACATATTGAGCGAATATTTGATAATGATAATATAGCTGCTGTTTCAGGACGACTTTATTATCATGAATGTATATGGCCAAAATTATCCTCATCCCTAGATATATTTTTTAGACGATGGTTAGCTCATAGAATGAAAACTGATGAAATGTTTTTACAAGGTGCTAATATGGCAATTAGAAAAAGTGCTTGGGAGGATGTTAAAAATACTTTGTGTTATAAATCTAACCTCCATGAGGATTTTGATTTAGCACTTCATTTACAAGAGAATAAATTTAAAGTTATATTTGATGATAACTTGTCAGCATCAATTTCAATTAGACGATTTAAGGATGGTCCAATTGAAATTTTTAAATATGCTATGCTCAGTCCATTAACTTATAAAAAGCATTATAAAACCTCTAGATATTATATGTATCCAATTATTTTTTTAGTTTTAGTTTTTTACGGAGTTATTAGGTTGAATGCTCGAGTAAAATATAGCAAGCCAAAAGACGTTATCTCTGATCAATATAGAGTCAATCCAGCAACATTTGTTGAATAACTTTGCTATATTGTTAAAACACGGACAGGTTTTTTAGCTATTTTTACTGATACGTTTGCTTTGTTTGGAATTTCGATACTTTCGCCGTCTCTTTGAAAACGCATCTCCTCTCCTTCTATATAGTATTCTATGTTATCATTTGAATTAAAGTGTTGATTTGGTGTAAATTTATATAGTCCAATTGCACTTAAAATAACTTTACCAATAAATGTTGGGTTGTTATTTGTTAATAAATGTTCACCGGCTGTTTTGTCGTGTATGTCGTTTTGTTTTGAATGAAAAACTACACCAGATCGTTGACTATTTGTTAATATCAAATCTGTCACGTTTTCAATCGTTTTATTGTTTGTAGTTATTGTAAAAGTCTTCGAGTTAGATATTTTTTTTACCGCAATTAAGCCATTTTTTATTAACTGTATATATGAATAAGATGATCTAGGTAAATCATTAAATTTTTCGGCCATTTCAGCCCATGTTCCAATGCTACCAATATTATAAGCAGCATGAATTGTGTCATTAATAGTAATTTCTAATGGATAAAGTTCGGTTGGTTTTTGACCTTTATTATTTTTGGATACATTCCAGTATAGATCTTTAGCCGTGCCTACTCGGTTAGTTAATAGACAGGTAGCATTTTTGAAATTTTTTCTAGCGATTTCAAAAATAGTAGAATCGAGGCCATCTCCACCAATCGGTCCAAGTACAAGTTCGTTATCATCTTCATTTTTAATCCCTACTTCAATTAAATTATTGTAAATTTCATCAGTCGATTTTGCTGACTTAACAAATTTAAACGAATTTGGTTTTTCTGTGATTGTTGTAATACTTAGTTTTCTTTTTATGTCTTCTACAGCTTCTTTAACACCGGGTCTATCAGGATTTCCGATAATATAGATTTTTTTAGGAATCGAAAAAAAAGATGGCTCTGGTTCATGAGAATTAAATAAATTTGATTGCTCTAATGCCATGTTATACTTTATTATATAATAATATAATTAGAAATCAATTCCTTTGTTGGCTAGATATTTCTCATCGAAATGATGTTTAAGTTTGGTCATATTTGTTGCTATATCGGTTTTTGGTAACAATTCATTGGGAAAATCTCGACCAGTTAAACATAAACTTGTGTTTGGTGCTCTTGTATCAATTAATTTTACTAGTTCTTTTTTACTAATTAGACTGTCATGGACAGCATTATTGATTTCATCACAGATTACTAAATCAAATGTTCCGTTTGAAGCTGCTTTTAAGGCTTCTAAGTATGTTTGGTGAGCTGCATCTAAGTGCTCTTTATTGGTTATATGTTTTGGGCTTAATTCTCCGGCCTGGTAAAAACCCTTGCCTCCTTTGTAAAAATATAGCTCGTTTCCATAAATTGATTGAATATCTCTAATAAAAACATGTTCACCAACTCCCCAATATTTAATAAATTGAATGAACGCTACCCTCCATCGATTGCCTAAGGCTCTAGTAAGTAGTCCAAGTGCGGCAGAAGTCTTACCTTTACCTTCTCCGGTGTATACCAATACTAAAGATTTTTTAGTTTTATAATCTTCAAAAGCCATTAGTCATTAAGTTTTTATTAATTGATGTTTAGCTAATGCAGCATCAATTTTTGGTCTGTCAAAACCAATAATAATATCCCCAGCGATGTCAATTACTGGTATACCTCTCTGGCTACTCTTCTCGACAGCTTCTTCGCCGAATTTTGGATTTTTTTCAACATCTCTATCTTCGAAATCAACAGCTAGTTTTGTTAGGTAATCCTTAGCAGCGTGACAGAAGCCACACCAGACTGCAGTGTAAATTATTACCTTGTTATCACCCATACTGTCATCATAGCAATTCAAGGATGTAAAATCAATTATATTACCAAAGACATATCTTAAAGATAGCTTGTTGATTTTAATTGATTTTTTTGTTAGAATTAGCCAAAGTGTGAAGAATAAAAAGATCTCAAAGAATACAGATGTAAGTAATTTAAGTTCAAGTTTATTTATGTCGTCTGCGATTTCTATGAGTTGGCAACTGGCTGTTACGGTTCTAGTGCCTTTATTCGTAGGAGTTTTTATTGATGAACATTTTAAAACTAGTCCTTTATGGACTTTAATTGGACTTTTAGTTGGTATATTAATGGGTATTATAGTTGTTTGGAAAGCTGTGATGAATATTAATCAAGTTGCAGGTAAAAATAATTTAAAAATTAAAAATGAATAATTTTATCAATGTTAAATTTTTTTAAAATATTTTCAGTAAGTGGTCCAGTTGTACATATTGCTCCTGGTGTTATTTTTTATATTAGAGGTGTAGCCATTACAAATTCAATGCTTTATGGTTGGGTATCAATCGTTATTATTTGTGTTTTGTTAATCTCTGTGGCTAGAAAAGTAACTATTAACCCAAAAGGCGGTATTATCCAATACGTTGAGGCCGTCAGTGAGTTTGTTATTAATTTAGTTGAAAATAGTTTTGATGATAAACAAAAGGCTAAAAAATATATTCCCTACTTTGTTACTTTATTTGTTTTTATTCTGCTTAACAATTGGCTAGGGTTATTGCCGATAGTTGGTGAAGGATTTCAGTCTTTAGGTGTACCATTATTTCGTCCATTCACAGCTGATCTAGATGCCACATTTGCTATGGCTGCTTTTACGATGATATATGTTTATTTATCTTCTATTCGAGAGTCGGGGGGTATTAGAAAGTATTTAGGCCATTTTTTTGTCGGTAATCCTTTAAATCCACTTTATTTAATAATTGGTTTACTTGAAATGCTAACTGATTTTACTAGAGTTCTTAGCTTGTCTCTTCGACTTTTTTTAAATATCGCTATTGGTGAAATTGTTATAGCCGTTTTTTCATATCTCGGTCATGTTTTAGCTCCACTTACCGCTCTTCCGTTTACTTTAATAGAATTGTTTATGACAGCATTGCAGGCTTATATTTTTACGATACTTGCTGTTATGTATTTGGCTATTGTTGTTAATCATGCTGATGAAAAAGAAATCGAGGCACTTGAATGATCAGATGATTTTTGAAACAATAAGTTAGAATAAGAATTAAATAAAGGAGAAAAAATATTATGATTATTGCATCAACTATTGATACTGCAATTATTGCTAAAGGTTTGATGATTGGTGGAGGTTTTATTGGTCCAGGTATTGGTATAGGTTTAATTGGAGGCAACTATCTTCAAGCAGTTGGTAGGAACCCTGAGGCAGCTAAATTTTTAGGACAAGCCTTAATATTTGTTGCTATTGTTGAGTTGTTTGGTTTACTAGCGTTTGCTTCAATATTTATTGTTAAGTAAGGTATAAATTAATGATAAATGATTTCTTTTTATTTGCTAGTAGTGCTTCGGGTATTGGTGCTTTAGGTATCAATGGCTCAGCTTTCTTAATTCAGTTAATTACATTTATTTTAGCTTATATTGTTTTACGTAGATATGCTTTTAAACCTATATTAAAAGTTCTACAAGAACGCCGTGAAAAGATAGAACAAGGAGTTAAATTGGGTGAAACGATGCAAAAAAAAGAACATGAACTTGAAAAAAGAATTGATGAGTCATTACATAAAGCTAGACTTGAGGCTGATCAGATTATTGCGGACGCACGGTCCTCAGCTCAATCAGTTATCAGAGAAGCAGAATTAGCAGCTAGTAAAAGATCTGATGTATTAATAAATGAAGCAAAATCTAAAATTAATTTAGAAGCTACTCAAATGAAACAAAAAGTAGAGTCGGAAATCTTTGAATTAATTACTAAGACTTCTGAAGTTGTTATAAAGAAAAAATTAGATTCAGAAACAGATAACAAGTTAATTTCTGAATCTTTGAAAGAACAGCAGGCTATATAGATGATAGGTAGATTACAATTAGCTGAAATTATAGCAAAAAAAACACTCGTTCCTAATGTATCAATTGCACAGTTATCACAAGAAGTTGCAGCATATTTGTTAGATAATAAATTAACTGCCCAACTAGATTCAATCTTAAGAGATATTAGTATGTATCGTTACAAAGTTGGTATACTTGATGTAAAAGTTATTAGTGCTTATCAGTTATCATCGGATAATTTGTCAAATATTAGAGAATTAATTAATCAATATTTTGATAAGATTAAATCGATTGTGATTGAGCCGATTATAGATACAAATATTATCGGTGGCGTTAAGTTGGAATTTCCTGCTCAAAGTTTAGATTTGACTGTTAAGGCTAAACTAGACCGGTTGATACGTTTAACTAATAAAGAAAGGTTATAATATTCGTGGCTAATACATCTATTCAAGAATTATCGGAAGATATTCGTTTGGCAATTGAAGCCTTAAAAAGCAGACCAGAGATCGAAAACGTTGGTATTGTGACCAGAGTTGGTGATGGTATAGCTTGGATTTATGGTTTGTCTCATTGTGGTTATAATGAAATGTTAGAAATTAAAGGCAGTGATGGTACCACTATTACGGCTTTTGCTTTTAATTTGGCTATTGATGAAATTGGTGCCGTCTTATTATCTGATGATACACCAGTTAAGGCCGGTGCTGAAGTAAGATTGTCTGGTAAGGTACTAGAAGTTCCAGTTGGACCGGAATTAATCGGTCGAGTGGTTGATCCGTTAGGTCGTCCATTGGATGGTCAAGGTCCAATAAAGTCAACGTTAACCTCACGGGTCGAAAGAACCGCTCCTGCGGTTTTAGATCGTAAGAGTGTTTTCGAACCCTTGATGACTGGGCTAATCGCTATTGATACAATAGTGCCAATTGGTCGTGGTCAACGAGAATTAATTATTGGTGATCGACAAACTGGTAAAACTGCTATTGCAGTTGATACGATGGTTAATCAAACTAGACAAAAAACTGGTGTTATTAATATTTATGTTGCTATAGGACAAAAATTATCCAAAGTCGCTGCACTAGAAGAGAGATTAAGGCGAGAAGGTGTTATGGATAATACTATCATTGTCGCAACAAGTCCTGCTGACCCGGCTGCAATGTTGTATCTTGCTCCCTACACTGGTGCAACAATTGGTGAATATTTTCGTGATAATTCACAACATGCTTTAATCGTGTTTGATGATTTAACAAAACATGCGGCAGCTTATCGTCAGATGTCTTTATTGCTTAGAAGACCACCAGGACGAGAAGCTTATCCAGGTGATGTTTTTTATTTACATTCACGTTTACTAGAAAGAGCTGCTAAATTGAATGATGAGTTAGGCGGTGGTTCATTAACTGCTCTGCCGATTATTGAAACTCAAGCTGGTGATATTAGTGCTTATATACCAACAAATGTTATATCAATTACCGATGGTCAGATTTTCCTAGAGACTAATTTATTTTATCAAGGTATTAGACCAGCTATTTCAGTAGGTCTTTCTGTATCGCGAGTTGGTGGTAATGCCCAAACTAAAGCGATTAAAGCTGTTGGTGGAGGTCTTAAATTGGCTTTAGCTCAATTTCGTGAATTAGCCGCGTTTAGTCAGTTTTCAACGGATTTAGATGCTGATACCCGACAAATAATTGAACGCGGTCAAAGATTGACAGAATTACTAAAACAAACTCAATATTCACCGTACTCTATTTGGCAAATGTATAGTGTGTTGCTGGCAGCAACTTCTGGTGTATTTGATCAAATTCCAGTTGAAAAAATTAAGCTTGCAGAAGAAACATTCTTAAGAATTTTAGAAAGTAAAAATGCTAATTTGATAAATCGCTTAAACACCGGAGATAAACCTGATGATAAAGACAATGAAGCAGTATTAATAATCGCTAAAGACATCGCTAAGACTTATCAGACAAGAGTAGAAGGATCTAAAGAGAATGCCTAGTACAGTTGTTCTAAAAAGAAAGATTACTTCTATTAAGAGTACTAGACAGATCACTAAAGCTCTACAGCTTGTTGCGGCTAGTAAAATGAGAAGAGCCCAAGAATATGCTAGTCGTTCTAGGGCCTATGGTGAATTGGCAACTAGATTGATGATTAAATTATCTGGTATGAATGAGCTTGATAATTATGAATTATTTAAGGTCAGAACAATAACTAATCGTCTATATGTTGTTATTACTTCTAATAGTGGTTTGGCTGGAGCTTATAACTCTAATGTCTTAAGGGTTTTTTTAAAATCTGTTAGTCAAGATAAAAAAGATAATAAAAAATCATCCGTTATTGCAATTGGTAATAAGGTAGCTCATCTTAGCCGATCACTTGGTGGAGTTAATTTATTAGCTGTTTATAATAATTTCTCTGATCATCCAACGGCTAATGATATTCGACCAATCCTAAATTCTATTATTGATAATTTTAAAGATCACAAGGTTGATGAAGTGATTTTAATTTATACAAAATTTAAATCTAATATTTCTCAAGAAGTTGATCAAGTTGTGTTATTACCAGCTAAAATGATTGAAACTAATATGTCTCCAACTCAAGCAACTTATTCAAATTTTGAACCGGATGTTCAGACAGTTATTGATGAAATAACCACTAGATTAATCGAAGCTCAATTGTGGCAAGCGTTACTTGAAAGTTTAGCTTCAGAACATTCAATGCGAATGATTGCTATGAAAAATGCAACTGATAATGCCAAAGATTTAATTGATGATTATACTTTGGAATTAAATACTGCTAGGCAAGCAAGTATTACTCAGGAATTGGCAGAAATAACCGGTGGCGCTGAGGCTTTAAATGGATAATAATGTTAAGGAAGGATATATATGGCTGTAAAGATTAAAGAAAATGTTATGTTAGGAAAAATTATTCAAGTTGTTGGTGTAGTAATCGACATTGAATTTGATAGTAATAATTTGCCATTAATTTATAATGCTCTTGAAGTTGAATTAGATGGTAAAATTGTTGTACTTGAAGTTGCTCAACATTTAAGTGAATCTTCAGTACGAGCGATTGCTCTTGGTTCAACAGACGGTTTAGCTCGGGGTGTTGAAGTTCGAGACACTGGTAAGCCTATTTCGGTGCCAATCGGTAAAAAAACGTTAGGCAGAATGTTTAATGTTATTGGTGAACCAATTGATCATCAAGAAAATGATTTTGATCAGCATTCTGTAATTCATCGTTTACCACCAGCTTTGATTGATCAATCTGGTAAGATTGAAATATTAGAAACAGGTATTAAAGTAATTGATTTAATTAGTCCAGTTACTAAAGGTGGTAAGGTTGGTTTATTTGGTGGTGCTGGTGTAGGAAAAACAGTATTAATTCAGGAATTAATTAATAACATAGCTAAATTTCATGCCGGCTATTCTGTCTTTGCTGGAGTTGGTGAACGTACTCGAGAAGGTAATGATTTATATCATGAGATGAAAGAAGCCGATGTACTTAAAAACACGGCTTTGGTGTTTGGTCAAATGAATGAACCACCTGGTGCACGTCTTAGAGTAGCATTATCTGGTTTGACTATGGCAGAAGGTTTTCGTGATAGTGGTAGTGATGTTTTATTGTTTATAGATAATATATTTCGTTTTACCCAAGCTGGGGCTGAAGTCTCTGCCCTACTGGGTCGTTTACCATCTGCAGTTGGTTATCAACCAAATCTTGCTCAAGAAATGGGGCAATTACAAGAGCGTATTACTACTACTAAACAAGGTTCGATTACTTCCGTACAAGCAGTTTATGTACCAGCCGATGATTTAACTGATCCTGCTCCAGCTACTACTTTTGCTCACTTAGATTCAACGATTGTATTGAGCCGAGCTTTAACCGAAATAGGGATTTATCCTGCAGTTGATCCTTTAGATTCTAATTCGACAATTTTAGATCCGGAAATTGTTGGTGAGGAACATTATGAAACTGCTAGAGAAGTACAAAGAATTTTGCAACGTTATAAGGATTTGCAAGATATAATTGCAATTTTAGGTATGGAAGAACTGTCTGATGAAGATAAACAAACAGTAGCTAGAGCTCGTAGAATTCAGAGATTTTTAAGTCAACCTTTTTTTGTTGCTGAACAGTTTACTGGTAATGCTGGTAAGTATGTTAAGCTTACTGACACTATTCAAGGTTTTAAAGAAATATTAGAAGGTAAACATGATACTAAGCCAGAGAGTGCTTTTTATATGAAGGGTTCAATTTCTGAAATTAAGGCAACGGAGTAAAATCAGGTGATACATTTTCGTCTTGTAAGTCAATCTGGTGTGAAATTTGATAATGATGCATATGAAATCATACTACCAACTTTAGATGGTCAAATAGGGGTCCTAAAAGATCATATGCCTTTAGTAAGCGTCGTTAGTAATGGAGTGATTAAAATTAGAGTTAATCCGCGTGATAGTGATCAAAAAATGGAATTATTTGCTACTAATGGTGGTGTTATAGAAGTTAGTAATAATCAATTAAATGTATTAGTAGATGAAGCTGATCATGCTGATTCAATTAATGAGGCGGAAGCTCAAGCTGCCTATGAAAAAGCTCTAAAATTAAAAGAAGAAGCAGAAGATGAAATAAGTTTAGAAAATGCTCAAAAACTTATTGATCGACATGCTGTTCGTTTACAGGTCGCAAATTTACGACGTCGACACCATTAATTTTTTTATATGTTATGTAGTTTTAAATATTATTTTATGGTTAATTTTAGATTTAGAAAATTTAGGTTATTTGTTCCTTACTTTATTAGCGGTTGATGAATCGATGGAAGTATTAAAAATTAAATTAATTATTACTACTTGTGACTGATGATTACCAGTGATTAATATATTTCATCATGTTTTTGATAAATTAATTTTTATATATCCTATTTTTTCTGTAAATAGTTGCAACCTATTGTAGTGATTGCTGGATTATTAATAGCAAAACCACACTGATAGGGTCATTGTGATTATCGCTGTGAATACCTGGATTAAAACCGAATTTAATTAATAGAGGAATGTATTCTTTAGTTAAATCTAAAAATGTAGTATTTCTTCTATAGTTAAAGAGTAGATTATAAGTTTCTGCACTATAGGGATATTTGGAGCACCTCCTAATATGTGAATATAATCCTCTGGTTAGAATAATAGCTAATCGTTTATCACTACAGTAAATTAAGCTGTTAGAATTAACGTCTTTGAAATAAGGTTCATAATCTTTAATTAAAACAGTCAATTCGGGTATAAACAATCACACGTAATCAGTAATTTGTTATCTTTTTAGTGATTAAACTCACTTATATAATAGCTTAAGCTATCTAATAACACGATAAATTAGTATAATTATTATATAATATGTCAGAATTATGTATAAAATTAGTTAAAGAGACAGCCCAAACTCCTTTTTTTGATATTAACGAAGCAGGACTATATGAGGTTTTGGAACAGATTAGTGTCTTGTCTGTTGATTTTTTGGAAACTTCTTATAGAACGTATAATAATTTACCTAAAGAACATCCAACAAAATATTTGTTTGATAATCGGGTTGATACCGAGGGTATTAAAGCAACTTTAACAGCGTATGATTTAGGGGTTCTCTTTAGTAGTATATTAATATTTAATCAAAATAAGGAAGAAGTTCCATTAATCAGCAGTTTTAATTTAGAAACAAAGAATTTAGTTGATGATTATTTAAAAAAGAGCAAGAACAAATCAATTAGAAGTTTAACTCGCTATGATAAAAAAAATTATCCAATGTTAGAAGAGGCTGTATCAGCTTACATTAAGAAGTGTTCATCGGATTTACCTCATGTAATGTTAAAACCAGATAGTGAAACTAGAGTTAGACGAGGAGTACATGATTTTTTAAGTGTTATTACAATTTTATCTGTGGCTGAACATAAAGATCAAATTGAGGCCTTAAAGACATCATTAGGCCGTTTTGCTATTAAACGTTTTTTGAATTTTTAAACAAACACTTTACAAATCGTCAACTTAGATGTAATCTTATAATCATAAAACTAAGTGGAGGTTCCAAATGTTTGGGAAAAAAAATGTAGCTGCGGTAGTAGCCGAGTTTCTCGGGACTGCAGTCTTAACTGTGTTAATACTAAGTGTGCGATATTCAAGTGTAGCACTGCCTTTTTTTATTGCGGCAGTAGCAGGACTGGTCATTATTATAATGATGGTTGCTTTAATTGATGTGTCGGGTGCAAATTTTAACCCAGCATTAACATTAGCTCTATGGACAGCTAGAAAAGCATCAACCGCTCGAACTGCTTTCTATATTGCAGCTCAGTTACTTGGAGGATGGGTAGCATATTATTTATTTACATACTTAATAAATACTAAATTACCAGCGGTTGGTGGAAATTATAATCAACGAGTTCTTGTAGCTGAAGCCTTAGGCGCCGGTATTTTTGCATTTGTGTGGGCTGCAGCTATGTTTCAAAAGCAATCTAACGCTATTAGAGCCAGTATTGCAGGTATAGGTTTCATGATTGGTATTATAGTTGCTTCATCATTTGCTAGTTCAATTAGTACTATGGGAATTATTAACCCGGCTGTAGCTCTTGGTGTAAGAACTTGGGTTTGGGGTACATATGTTCTAGGGCCAGTATTAGGTGCAGTAATTGGTGTTAATATTTATAGCCTGTTATTTGTAGATAATAAGGGACAGAAGAGCATGAAAACAAGTTTTGCTAATGTAGCAGCTAGTTTTTCTGGTGGTAATAAAAAAGTAGTTAGCAGTAAGGCTACTACTAAAAAGAAGCCAGCTTCTAGACGCAGTACTTCTAAAAAGTAACTATATATTAAATTAAAATATAGTATATAATACCGCTCTATAAATTAGGAGCGGCATTATTTTTTAAATTCATAATTAATTCGTTTTCAAAAGTTTTAATGCCATATATATTTTTAGGATATTTATTTATATCTGGGAATGTTAAATTATTAATAAGATCCCAGACTATGGGAATTAATCTAGTTATTTTTTCAAATATTTCTTGATCATTAATTAATTTTAATTCTGTTATATTTCCTTCTTCATTTGGATCGATGAAAATTAATGAGCATTCATCAACTCTATAATGTTTAAATCGCGAAGAGTGGTTCAGCAGTAGTTTGTAAAAGCATAATTGTTTTTGGTAATTGTATGATAGATTATTATTTTTCCACTTGTTAAACGGATGAGCCGTTTTGTAGTCAATTATTTTAAGTGATTTGTTTTTTTCATTAATAATTATATTATCAATTCTTCCAGTTAAATGAGCATTATTTAAAAATACTCCATCATTTTTGAGTGAATATTCAGCTACATTAGTTGTTAAAAAAAGATCTTTTTTTTGCTGAAAGAAAATTTCTAAAGATTTTTTTCCTCTATCCAACAATAAATTGAAATCTTTACTGAGAATTCTTTGTTTTTTAAGATTGTGCTCAAATTCGTTATTAATTTTTTTTATGTTATTGAATGATTTATCCGTTTTCATTGTATTGTTTATCCACTGAATTGTACTATGTATGGCATCACCGTAGGCAATTTGTGGTGAACTACTAATCGGAAAACGTAGAATATGATTCATGAAAAATTGATTAGGTCCTGATGATACAATATCTAAAAAGTCATTAAAGTTAGTTGGACTTAGTTGAAATGTTTCTAGTTGTTTTTTTAAATAATTTTTAAAAGTCTTTTTATCTAATGATCTTAAATGACGATCTTGCCAACCTTCTTTAATGTTTGATAGGTTAATAATATTAGCACGATCAGTAATTAGTTTAATTTCTTCAGTTTGTGATATATAAGGGCTAATCATTATATTATTTGATATTGTTTCATTTAAAAATGATAAAGGAGATGTTGTTTTAGTGTCTGTTTTATTTTGATAATTTAACATAATTAAATTTTTTTTTGCTCTTGATACTGTTACAAAAAAAGAACGTATTTGTTCGTCTGTCTCGGCATTTTGATAATTAATAAAAACAAGGTCTGGCGGCATAGTAAAGTTTAAGTTTGTAGCATTTTTAGTTGTCATTCCCCATGTTTCTTCATTAGTGTTATATATGATTATTGTTTTAAATTCTTGTCCTTTTGCTTTATGAACCGTTAATAAGCTTACCGCGTTGTCAGATTCATAATGTAGATTATTATTAATAATAGTTTGATTTAGATTTAGGTTTAATTCTATAAACTCTATAAAACTAGTTAGTTTCATTGTTTCATAAGCTGATTTTTGAAAATCGATAAAGTTTTGTCTTAAAGTAATTAAGTTTGAAAGTAGTTCTTGGTAGATACTAAAACTAGCTATATCTTTAAAGTAAAAATCAAAAAATGGTGAACGATAATTTAGTAATGGATACGTTTTTTGTCCTATAATAAAATCAATAATTTCTTCCGCTGAAAAATTATTAAGTTGTTGCGATAGACTGATAATAAATTGACCTATATACATAGTCTCTTTATTATTTAAGACTATATCGCTCCAGTCTGTAGACTCTTTATAAGATTTTTGAGATATATCCCATAAATTTATAGTTGATAATTCCCAAAACGAAGATGATAGTACTTCGCTCCAAAGTGCATTTGTTTGTGTTTTATCACCTGTTATAGATAAATTAATAATTAATTTACATATAGTAATAATTTGATTAATAAGTGGATCAGACAATACATTATTTCGTCGTTCATAATTTATTGGTATATCGTATTTATTAAAATATGGTATCAATGCTTCAAGATAGCGGTGTTTTGGGGCAATTATTGCAATATCGTTTAATTTTTTATTTGTATTTTTTTGGTTTAGACAATATTTTCCTATCCAATCTAGTTGATCAATTTCTGAGATAAAATTTAGTCTAACAATCTCGGAATTTTTTGATTTATCCTCAGTAGAAGTTAGTTCTTTTGTTATATTCGGCAGGATGTCTATAATTCGATTAGGTATCTGTTTAACTATTTGTTGAGAAAAATCAATAATTTTTTTTGTTGAACGATAATTTTTTTTTAGAGATATTACTTCAACTTCATTATACTCCTTATAAAATTGTCGCATATGGGAATAATTAGCACCTTGAAAAGCAAAAATAGCTTGATCATCATCACCAACTATCATAATATTAGGACGATTTTCGTTGACCTTATTATTACCAAGTAGATGTATTAAATAATTTTGAGTTTCATTAGAATCTTGAAATTCATCTATCATAATATATTGATATTTTTCTTGTAAACTAAAAAGGAAATCTGGGTTTTTTTCTAATGATTTCGTTACTTCAAGTATCATATCAGAATAATCTAGAAGTTTATTTTCTTTCATAATGTCTAAGTATTTTTTATAAAATGTAGTAAGTTCTAAAAGTTGTTGATAATGATTTTGCCACTTAATAACATAGTTGTCTTTAGAATCTTTTGTTAGCCATTTATTTTTAAAATTTGTTAGAGGTTTAGTTTTGTTAGTTGAGTTAAATTCGTTTAGGGCTTGTAAAAGATCATTTAATAAATATTCAGATAGACATGTAAAATATATAGTTTTTAATTTTAGGTTTGACTCATCTTCGATAGTTAAGTTACCGAGTATTTCAGCTGATTTTTTTGTGATTCGTCTTAAAGATTCAGTATTTTCTTTAAGTAAGTTATTTATTTTTTTGATATATAATTGATCTTTCATAATAATATTTTCTAAATCAGCAGGTGTTATTGAACTGTTCTTTATAGACAGTAAGAAGTCTTTAATTTTGATTGTTTGTTTTTTATTTTTAAGAGTTGAGGTATATGGTAATGAAGATTGAATATTACTTATTAATGATAGAAGACTAACATCTGATGCTGGTTCAAAGGCTAAATATTTTTTAAAATAAAATGGATAATTTTGAATAAGTTGGGTACCAAAACTATGATATGTTAGGATGTTTATTTTGTAAGCACTGCTACCAATTAAATTGAGTAATCTATTTTTCATTGTTTCAACCGCACTTTCAGTATAGGTTAGACAAAGTATATTTTCCTCTGTTGTATCTGTGTTCTGTAATATGTAAGCCACTCTAGTTGATAGAAGTTGTGTTTTACCCGTACCTGGTCCAGCTATTACCATCACCGGACCGTCAATAGTTCTAACAGCTTTTTGTTGTTGGCTGTTTAATTTATTGTATGCTTGCAGGTACTCTTGGTTCATTAGGAGTTATTAATAGTTTCATCACAATAAGGACATTTTCCTGACATTTTTTTAAAATTAGGTAGAAGTAGTTTTATTGTTTGTCGCCATGATAAAACACTATGATAGCCCTCAATATCTGCCATGTGTCGTAGAGCCGCTCCCGTTAAACCGTAGAGTTTTATTTTATTTACTAAAACTGCTGCCCAATGTTTACCAACTGGGATAATAGTAATAATTTTTTTAGGTTTATATGATAGTGGTGTTTCATTTTTGGCTATTCTGATTAGATTTTTACTAATAAAATATCCGTCATGTAAAGCAGTTTGAGCTAAGCCACTGTTAGGAGTATTGGCATTATCTCCCATTACATAAATGCTGTCTTCGGCTTGTAAATATATATCGACCGACACTTTGTTATGCTTGGTCATTGAGAAATTATTAGTATTATAGAATGGATGATTAGTTACACCAGCAGTCCATATAACTGTTTTACTAAAGACTGTTTCGTTATTAATGATTATACTGTCGTTGGTTTGAGCGGTTACAGCGCTAGCTAAGCGTAAACTAACACCTAAGTTATTTAATCTGTGACTAATTATTTTTGAATAATCTTTTGGAAGACGTGGTAATAGTTTAGGCAAAGCTTCAATAAGTTCAACATGAATTGCTTTATGATGAATATCATGAGTTTGTAATAAATGTCTTATATAACTTGGTAATTGAGCGGCTAATTCAATACCAGTTGGGCCTCCACCAACTACAACATAGTTACTATCAGGTGCTTTATTATTTTTAATGTAATCATGTAAAAATTTGTTAAATTCTTTAGCACGTGCTTCTGTTTTAATACTATATGAATACTGTTCTAGGCCTTCAATATCAAAATAGTTTGTTATTACCCCAAGTCCTAAAAGTAATTTATCATAGCCAAGTACTGTTTTATCAGTCAAAGTAATTGATTTATTATTACGATCTAGAATATCGGCTGTGCCTATGATTACTTTAACAGAGGTATTATTAAAAATTTCTGATAGCGGTATTGACGAAAATTTGTTATCGCCACCAGTTGCTAAATGAAATAAGGTTGGATAATAACGAAAATTATCGGAATCAGAAACTAGTGTGATATTAAAATATTTTGAATATTTAGCTAATGTTTGGGCAGCTTTTATTCCTGAAAAACCACCGCCGATAATTAAAATATTTTCTTTTTTATTCTGTGCTACCATTGTTAGAAATATTATAGCAATAAATTAGAGTTTTATATAATGGCTACAAGACTATGTTCTGGTTATGTTTTTTTTGCTAGAATAACTTAAGTATGGATAATTTTATCAATGAATTAAAGAAAAATGGTTTTAAGGGCGAATCTGATGATTCTTTTGAAACTTTACAGACTTATTCTCACGATGCTTCGTTATTTGAAATCCAGCCATCTGTAGTTGTTTTTCCTAGAGACAGTAATGATGTCAAAGTATTAATTAAATTAGTAGCAGATAATAAGAAAGACAACCCAGATTTGTCTCTAACTGCTCGATCGGCAGGTACTGATATGGCGGGCGGTGCTATTAATGATTCCGTTATTGTTGATTTTAATCGTCATTTTCGTGGTATTAAAAACGTTAGTAGCGATATGGCTGAAGCTGAACCTGGTGTGTTTTATCGTGATTTTGAAAAAGTAACTTTGAAGTATAATGCTTTAATGCCAACTTATCCAGCGTCAAGGGATTTAGCAACAATTGGTGGTATGGTAGCTAATAATTCAGGAGGCGAGAAATCATTAGAATATGGTAAAACTAAGGACTTTGTTAAACAGCTTTCTGTTGTTTTATCCGATGGTAATGAATATATTTTAAGGCCATTGACTAAATCTGAGTTGGATGCCAAAATGTCTCAGGACAATTTTGAAGGTCAGATTTACCGTCAAATTTTTGAATTGTGTGATAAACATTACGATTTAATTAAAAGTGCAGCTCCAAAAGTTAGTAAAAATTCAATGGGTTATACTTTGTGGGAGGTTTGGGATCGAGAAAGTCAAATTTTTGATTTAACAAAATTAATCACCGGCTCAGAAGGTACTTTGGGTTTTGTTACTGATATTACTTATAGATTAGTTCCTCATAAAACCCATAATGGATTACTTGTTTTGTTTTTAAGAGATATTGATGATCTTGGTGAATTAATCCCAAAAATTTTAGAATTTAAACCGGCGACTTTTGAAAGTTTCGATGATCAAACGTTAATTTTGTCTTTAAAATTTATGACAAGTTTTTTAAAAATGTTAGGTTTTAAAAAGTTTTTAAAGTTGTTAGTTAGTTTAATCCCTGATGGATTTCAGCTATTACGTGGTATTCCAAAATTAATCTTAATGATTGAATTTAATTCTGATAACGAACAAGATGTTAGAGACAAAGTAAAGTTGTTACATAAAACATTATCTAAATATCGGGCTCGTTATGAAATTAATGGCTTTGAAGAAGACCCAACTGAGGGTTCTTCTGAAAAATTTTGGATAATGAGACGACAAAGCTTTCAGCTTTTACGATCTAAAGTTAAAGATAAACATACCGCTCCTTTTATTGATGATTTAATTGTCAGGCCGGAATACTTGACTGAATTCTTACCAAAGTTAAGAAAGATTATTAATAAATATAAACTGTTTGCTACGATAGCTGGACATTTAGGTGATGGAAATTTTCATATAATTCCTTTAATGAAGTTAGAAGATCCTAAAGAACGAGAAAAATTATTACCAGCAATGAAGGAGGTTAATGAGTTAGTGTTATCATTTGGGGGATCATTATCTGGTGAACATAATGATGGATTAGTTCGTGGACCCTGGTTAGAAAAACAATTTGGTGTTGATATTTTAAACTTATTTAAAGAAGTTAAACATATATTTGATCCTGATAATATCTTTAATCCTCACAAAAAATCCGATGCAAATTGGGATTATAGTTTTTCTCATATAAGGGATCATTTTTAAATTTAAATGATTTTAAATTCAAAAAATAAATTTAATGCTTTAATTATTTTTCTTGGATTAACTTGGATTTTCGACGGTATATGTCAATTGCAGGTAAAGCTACTATCTTTTAGATTTATAACTCAGGTTATTAATCCAATGTATTCATACCGAGATGGTATTTTTCTAATTTTAGAAAAATATGTTACTAATATATTTTTAAGCAATACTCTATTAGTTGGTGGTGTTATTAGTTTATTACAGATTTTAATTGGTCTGTTAATTATAAAAAAAAGTTTCCGTCAGCTAGGTCTTTACTCGTCAGTTTTTTGGGGTTTATTTATTTGGGTTTTTGGTGAAAATTTTGGAGGTGTTTTTACTTATCAATATAATCCTTTGATGGGTTCTCCGGGTGCTGCTTTAGTTTATGTTTTAGTAGCTTTAACTTTGATTATTAGTTATCGGTATAAAAAACAGATTGTTGAAATTCTTTTTTATTTTTGGTCTATTTTTTGGCTTAGTGTATTGGGTTTTTTGTTGACATCTCCTTTAGGTGCTTATAATAATTTAATGATTATGGCTCCAAAGTTAAATCAATTACCAAGTTGGTTAGCTTTTTTTGATCGTTGGTATCTAACTGCTTTAATAATTTTGGGACCTAGTTTAGTTAATGTTTTAATTTTATTTTTATTAGTCGTTGCTTTATTTATATATGGTCAAAAAGCATTGAGATTATTAGCAGTTTATTCTGGATGTTTTTTAATGTTAATTTTTTGGCTAGTTTATCAGAATGCAGGGTTTTATTATTCCGGTCTTATGACTGATTTAAATTCCGGACCACTAATTATTTTGGTTGGATTAATGATTTTATTGATGCCATATTATAACCTTAAGACATATCTTAAAAGACTTGAAAATTTTTTAACCTAAACTATTTATGTTTAAATGATATTATGTTAGTAGCAACCGGTAATATATCGTGAAAAAAAGAATCAAAATATTTGTTATAGTATTAGTAATCGTCGGATTAATTTCTTTATTTGTATGGTATTTATCGGGACTTAATTTTGAGGTCTTAAACTCTAAAGGTCCAATTGCCCTTCAAGAACGTAATCTTATATATTTCGCTTTGTTACTCTCTCTAGTGATTGTTATTCCAGTATTTAGCTTAACGATTTTTTTCGCATATAAATATCGTGAATCAAATAATAACACAACATATCGCCCTGATTGGGATCGAAGTTTTGTATTTGAATCGTTGTGGTGGATTATTCCTTCAATTTTAATCGGTATTTTAGCAGTAGTAACTTGGAATAGTTCTTACCAGCTTAATCCATATAAAAGCCTTAATTCCAATGTTAAACCCGTTGTAATTCAAGTTGTAGCATTAGATTGGAGATGGTTATTTATCTATCCTAATTCAAATATAGCGACTGTTGATTATTTTAAATTTCCGATTAATACACCGGTTGATTTTTATATTACTTCAGCTGCACCAATGAATTCTTTTTGGATTCCACAGTTAGGTGGTCAGATTTATGCTATGGCGGGAATGTCTACTGAACTTCACTTAATGGCTAGTTCTTATGGGAACTATCGGGGTTTATCAGCTAATCTTAGTGGTGTTGGGTTTTCAGGTATGACTTTTTCGGCTGATGCAGTTAGTAACGCCGCGTTTAGTAATTGGTTAAAATACGTTAGAACTTCTAATAATAGGTTGTCGCTTTCAAATTTTAATATTTTAGCTCATCCCACTATAAGTAGTAAAACTATTAATTATTATGGTGTCTATCCAAATCTGTATGTTAAAATTATTAATAACTTTATGAGTTCTAAGTCAGAGATAAAACATAAGATATTTACTAAAAATAATATTAATATGGTGGGTATGTGATGATAGTTGCTTCTTTTTGGTTAGGAAGATTAAATAGCCATATTTTTCCAACTGATATAATTACTTTAGGCGCTGCTCTATCAATTCTTTTTGGAGGTGTAGTCACTGTTATCGTGGTTACTTATTATAAAAAATGGCATTATTTATGGCGTGAGTTGTTTACGTCTGTCGATCATAAAAAAATAGGCATTATGTATATTATTGTCGCTATTTTAATGCTGATTAGGGGGGGTATTGATGCTTTGATGATGAGAGCCCAACAGGCTACATCTGTTGGTACATCACATGGCGTTTTAGCTACTAGTACTTTTCAGCAAGTTTTTTCAGCTCATGGAACTATTATGATCTTTTTTGCTGCAATGGGATTAATGTTCGGCATAATTAATTTAGTTTTACCTTTACAAATTGGTACTAGGGATGTCGCCTTTCCTTTTCTAAATCTAACTAGTTTTTGGTTATTTGTAGCTGGGATGATATTAATAAATTTATCACTTGGTATTGGACAATTTTCAGCTGCTGGATGGTTAGCATACCCCCCGTTGTCTGAATTAAAATATAGTCCTGGGGTTGGTGTTGATTATTGGATTTGGAGTTTACAGATCGCCGGTATTGGTAGTCTAATGTCCGGTATTAATTTTTTAACTACTATTATAAAAAAAAGAGCTCCGGGTATGAAATTTATGAAAATGCCTATGTTTAGCTGGAGTGTTTTATGTGCAATGACATTGGTTGTTTTTGCTTTTCCTATATTAACTGTAACTCTGTCTTTACTATTTTTAGATAGAACTTTAGGAATGCATTTTTTTACTGCTGGCCACGGCGGTAATATGATGATGTATGTCAATTTAATTTGGGCTTGGGGACATCCAGAGGTCTATATTTTGATTTTACCAGCCTTTGGGGTATTTTCGGAAGTGGTTGCGACATTTTCACGAAAAAGACTGTTTGGTTATCGAACAATGGTTTGGGCGTTAATTTTAATTACTATATTATCTTTTAGTGTTTGGTTGCATCATTTTTTCACTATGGGAGCAGGAGCTGATGTTAATGGTTTTTTCGGTATCATGACAATGATTATTGCTATACCAACTGGAGTTAAAATATTTAATTGGTTATTTACGATGTTTCACGGTAAGATTCATTTTTCGGCACCTATGTATTGGTTTTTAGGATTTGTTGGCCTATTTACTATCGGTGGAGTTGCTGGGGTAATTATGGCTATACCCCCCGCAGATTTTCAGTTTCATAACAGCTTGTTTTTAGTTGCTCATTTTCATACTATGATAGTTTCTGGTGTTCTGTTTGGCTATTTTGCCGGTATACATTATTGGTTTCCAAAAATTTTTGGTTATAAGCTCGACGAAAAATTAGGTAGAGTAAGTTTTTATATGTGGTTTATAGGATTTTTATTAGCATTTATTCCATTATATATACTAGGTTTTCTTGGTGCTACTAGACGGATTGATCATTATAGTGCTTCGCTGGGATGGCAACCTTTATTCATTATTGCTGGTGTTGGAGTTGTTATTATCGCTGGTGCAGTTGCTGTTAGTATATTACAGCAAATTGTTTCATACAGAAATCGTCATCAATTATTAGATTTGACCGGTGATCCTTGGAATGGACGAACATTAGAATGGTCAGTTCCTTCACCCGCTCCTTATTATAATTTCGCTACTATACCAATTGTTCACGATCGTGATGCATTTTGGGTTAGTAAAAATGAGTCTAAAGAAAAGAAAAGAGTATTAGAAATTACAGATATTCTAATGCCGGTTAATGCCCCAGTTGCAGTGTATATTGGGATATGTGCTATGTTATTCGGATTTTCTATGATTTGGCATATTTGGTGGTTGTCTATCGTTAGTTTGGTTATCTTTTTTATAGTTCTAATGATACGTATATCTGATGAAAACCCGTATTATTTATTGTCTGCCCAGAAAATTATTGAACATGAAGGAAATATTTAGAATGACTGTTTTAACGACAACTTTTAACGAACAACGTTCATCTTTAGCAGTATTACGTTTTGATGAATCTAATCATTTTTATGATATAGCTAATTTTGGATTTTTTGTTTACCTAATGACAGATTTCGTGTTATTTAGCGGTTTATTCGCTGTTTATGCGGTATTACATAATAATACAGCCGGTGGTCCAACGGGCTCAACTTTATTTAATTTGCACAATGTACTAACTGAAACTCTACTCTTACTAACCAGTTCATTTACTTGTGGTCTATCTATTCTTTCATTAAGACATCGTAATAAACACAAAGTTTTAATATACTTAGCGATTACTTTTATATTAGGTGCTTTATTTCTAATATTAGAGCTTAGTGAATTTAAACATTTAATTAATACTGGTAACAGTTGGCGTCGTAGTGGATTTTTATCTAGTTTTTTTGTTTTAGTTTCTACTCATGGTTTACATATATTGATTGGATTAATTTGGATGATAGTAATGTTTATTCGTATTTTAAAACGTGGTTTATCTCGTGCATCAGTTAGAAGATTAACACTTTTTAGTCTTTTTTGGCATTTTTTAGATATTATTTGGATTTTTATTTTTAGTATTGTTTATTTATATGGAGCTCTTAATCTATGAATAAGATGATTTCAAGAGTCTATAATGCTCCTACTAAAGCAGAAGGTACTTTTAATGGCTACTTAATTGGTTTTATTCTATCTTTAATTCTAACTATTAGTGCTTATTTTTTAACAATTAAACATTCGTTATCTCGTAACTTGTTAGTAGTGTTAATAGCGGTTTTTGCTATTAGTCAGTTTTTTATTCAATTAATTTTCTTTCTGCATTTGTTTAAAGATTCTAAGCCTCGTTATAGATTATTAGTTTTTGTTTTTATGATATGTATTGTTTTAATTTTGGTTGGTGGATCTCTTTGGATTATGACTAACTTAAACTATGATACTAGCTTATCTCACGAAATACAGTATATGAATAATCAGGGTGGCGGACTTTGATTAATAGCCATACAATTAAACTCTATGTTAGTCTAATTAAACCAGGAATAGTTATAGCTAATACCTTAACAGCAGTAGCTGGATATTTGTTTGTTAGTGGTTTAAGAATTGATTTTACTTCGTTTATTGGTATTATTTCTGGTACCGTTTTTTTGATTGCTTCGGCATGTGTTTTTAATAATATCCTAGATATATCAATTGATAGTCTTATGAATCGTACTTTAAATCGACCATTACCAAGTGGGCAAATAAGTAAAAAATTTGCAATATATTTTATGGTGGTTTTATTTATTATAGCTTGCTTAATATTAATTTTATTAACAAATACACTCACGTTATTAATCGGTATTATTGCTTATATTTGTTACGTTTTTGTTTATGGATATTTTAAGCGTCATTCGATTTATGGAACTTTAGTTGGTACTGTACCTGGTTCGGCTTCAATCGTTGCCGGAGGTGTTAGTTATACTGATCATTTATCTCAAGTAATGATAGTTCTCGGTCTTATTATGGTTGTCTGGCAGATGGCACATTTTTATGCTATAGCAATATATAGGTTAAAAGATTATACGAAAGCTAAATTGCCAGTTTGGCCTGTTGTAAAGGGTATAAAAAGCACCTATTATCAAATAGTTGTGTTTATATTTTTATTTCTAGTTTTTAATATTTATTTAGTCTTAATAGCTAAAGTGGATTATGTGTATTTAGTAGTTATGTTTTTAATTTCGATTTGGTGGTTACTGACAACAATAAAAACAAAAACAAAATTATCTCAACCTCAATGGTCACATTTAGTTTTTATAAATTCTTTAAAAGTTAATTTAGTTTTTATAATCTTTGTTTCGCTTTATCGAATAATTTATTAATTTTATTTCTAGTTTTTAATGGTGTAAATCGGCAAACTAATTTTAATAGTTGTTCCACTATTTTCTTTACTATTAACTATTATTGTACCATCATGTAAATCGGCAATCATTTTAGCTATTGGTAAACCTAGACCATAACCACTAGTTGTTTTACTGCGTGATTTATCTGCACGGTAGAATCTATCGAAAATATGTGCTAATTCTTCTTTTTTTATACCTTGACCGTTATCAATAATAGTTATTATGACCTGTTTGTTAACCTTTTTAGTTTCAATAATTACAGATTGTCCGTTTGAGCTATATTTAATAGCATTGTCGAGTAGAATAATTAATAGTTGAATTAAGCTTTCTTCATCGCCCATAATTTTGTAGTCAGTATTTTTAATAAATATTAATTTTATTTTTCGATCTTTAGCAATAATATTAATTCCTTCAATTGATTTTACTATTATTTTATTAACGGATTGTGGTACAAAATTTGCTCTTAATTCTTCAGTCTCGAGTTTTGTAAGTTTTAGTATGTTATTAATTAAAGACTCGATCTTTTCTATTTCTTCTAAATTAGAATGAATTGTTTCTTTAAGGGTATTGACTGTCGCTTGTTCGTTTAATAATGCCACTTCACTCTCCATTTTAAGAGCAGTTAAAGGCGTTCGAAGCTCGTGGCTAACGTTAGCTGTAAATAATTGTTGTTGTTCATGAGCTTCTTCGATTGGTCTAAGGGTTCTTTTAGCTAAGAGATAACTTGCAAACCCAGCTGATATTAGTACAATAATGTTTAAAGTTATAATTCTAAGTAATATAATATGATCACCGTATGATAGATCTCGTTTAAGATGTAGTATTGGCGCGTTATCAATTGCTGGAAATTTATTGTATAATCGTTCTGATTGTCGTTTTAATTCGCTTGCTAATTGAGATGATGCTATGTTGTACAGTACTATACTAAAAACTAAGCTAATAGCCATCATAATAGCTAAGTACCAAATAGTTAGTTTTGCATGAGCTGATTTAAACATTATTTTGAATTTAATATGTAACCAAAACCTCTTCTTGTTTCTATTAGAGGTTTCAGTTTTTTAAATGGTCGATCTAGTTTATTACGTAAATATCCAATATATACTTCAATGGTATTCATTAGAACATCAGCTTCTTCATTCCATACATGGTTTATGATCATTTCTTTAGTAATCACTTGATTAGGATGATGCATGAAATATTCTAAAAGCACAAACTCTTTATTAGTCAGTAATATTTTTTTATTTGCTCTTGTTACAGTGTAATTTATCGGGTCAAGTGTTAAGTCGGCAACTTTTAATATTGTTCCGACAGACTGTTTTGGTCGTCTTAAAAGTGCGCGAACTCTAGCAGTCAATTCATCAAATGAAAAAGGTTTAATGAGATAGTCGTCAGCACCAGAATTTAGTCCATCAACACGATCTCCAATTGTACCACGGGCTGTTAACATAATAATTGGTGTTGATATATTTTCTTTTCGCAAATCTTGGCATATTTTAATGCCATCCCTGCTACCAGGAAGCATTCTATCTAAAACAATTAAATCATAGGCTGAATCTTTTGCATAGCTATATCCAGTATCTGAATCAAAGACAGTATCAACTAAATAACCTTTAATCTCAAGTCCTTTTTTGACTGCTTGGGCGATTTTGGGTTCGTCTTCGATAACTAATATTCTCATATATTTAATATTATATAATTTTTAAGTTAAATATTGGCTGAAATTTTAATTAATTCAAATTTTTATGTATTAAGATCGACTTTTGTTTTTTTTATTGATAAAATGTTAATGTAACAAAAAAATAAAAATGATTACAAATTATAAGTTTAATTCTTCTAGAGTTTTAGATACTACATCGTTAAATTCAAATAATTTTCGAGTCTTATTTTATAAAAAATTATTGTCCATGGTAGCTATTACGTTAGTAATTATTATTAGTTTTGGTACGTATTCATCACTAGCAGATAACACTCTGAATAGTTTAAATTATTTAGTAAACAAGAAGTCTCATCTATGTTTAGATATTAAGAATGATTTAATTAAAAATAATACACCAATTGATTTAATGACTTGTAATCATAGTGATGCTCAGAATTGGTTAATTAATTTAGGAATGATTAAGCATAGTAGTTACTGCTTGACAATTACTAACAATTATAAGTCGGTAGACAAGGTAGTATTATATAAATGTACTAATGCACCTAATCAAGTTTTTCTACCAACTGGTGGTGGATTCATTAATCCGAATTCTGGTTTATGTTTATCCCAAGTAAATAATAGCCCAGCATTATCTAAATGTTTAGTTAATTATAATTCTACACAGAATTGGTTATATTATAATTTACATAATAACAAAATAACTTTACGGAATTCTTTAAATTGTATGGTAGCTTTATCGTTAAATGAAAAATTAGCCTGTCAAGCTATGCTGGCATGGGATAATTGGAATCAAAAAAATAGTAATCATTTTAAGTTGTTGTCTATGTATACAGATAATAATGCTTATGAAGAATGGTGTGCGGATTTTGTAAGTTACATTTATCATATTTCTGGCCATTCATTTTCTAATGGTGAACGTAATGGTTGGGATGAATATAATGCTAATAATGTAAAATTCCAAGGTTTTAATTTACATATGGCAAATTCTTCATATGTACCTCAACCTGGCGATGTGGCGTTTTTTAACTATCCTGGGGGTCATGTTGAAATGGTGGTCGTCGGTGGTAAACATCCAACTTTTGTTTATGGCGATTCTGCAACAATTGATTCTCAGACTGGTAATGGTAATATGGCAACTAATAATATATTAGTTGACGGTAATAAAGGACAAGTTGTTTATTATTTGTCACCAAATTGATCACGATTTGCTTTGCACAGTCCATAGAGGCAATGGTTAAATGTATTAATTTGTAGGTTTTTATTATATATAGTAATAAAATAATAGTTATGGTTAGCATCTCTAATTTTTTTAAACTAACTTAACAATAAATTTTCAATGAAGTTCTTTTTTTCTAGTTTAATTAATCTCAATAATCCGGGTCATTATTATCATTGGTCAATTTTTACTATTTCAATTGCTAACCTTATCATAATTGCAATTATGATTATTATTTTCTTCTTAGCTCTTATCTTACCTTTTCCAGGTTCTAACGAAAAATTTATAGAGGAAAGTGATAGTTTAGAATACGAATCTACAGATATTAATAATAAACAGTCAACTAATAAAATGTGGACTGCTAAAATTAGAAATTTTGGTCTTAAATTATTACCTCCTGGTAAATTATTACCAGACAATCAGCCTGCTTATGTATCATCATGGATTTATATTTTTGGAGTTGCAACTCTCGCAGCCCTATTTATGGCAATTATTTCAGGAATGGCATTAGCAATTGGAGGAGCTGATTGGTGGCACGTAAATCCAATCGGCCATTTTTTTAACAGTGTACATCTATGGTCTGTTGAACTTTTTATGGCATTTATGGTGATACATTTATGGGGAAAATTTTGGATGGCTGCTTGGCGTGGTCGAAGAGCTCTTACTTGGATTACCGGTGTAATTGCTTTTACAGTGTCAATTATAGAAGCTTTTACTGGGTATCTATCACAACAAAATTTTGATTCTCAATGGATTGCAACTAACGGAAAGGATGCCGTCAATGCTGTGGGTATGGGTACTTTTTTTAATCTAATGAATTTTAGTCAAATGTTATTATGGCATGTTGTTTTAATACCCATAGTGTTAGTGAGTTTAATTGGAGCTCATATTTTACTTGTTAGAGTTAGAGGTGTTTCTCATCCTTTACCTAAAAAAAGACCTAAAAATAAAATTGCTAAATTAGCAAATACTAAAAAAGATGCTAGTGATTGGAGAGGTCCGAAAAAACGTTATGATATTGTAAAAGAAGCTTTTATTGCAACTTTGATTGTTTTTATATTAGTTATGTTGTTAGCTGGCATGTTATCATCGCCCGATAAACCACCTGTGACCGTTAAGAGTTGGTCCCAAATTGCTCCCGCAGATTTTATGGCAACTACTGCTACAGAGCTAGCTGGTACTTCAGAATCAGCTCAATATGGTCCTCCATATAATAACGGAACTAGAAATTTACAGAAAATTGGAATATCTTGGCAATTATTATCTGGGGTTCATCAAAGAATTAATAGTGCTAAAGTTTTTGTTTTAAATCCATTATCTAAAATTGCCCCTGAAAACCATCAACTTTCTATAGCTTTATCACGATATAATTCAGCCAATAAAACCATACAACAGCAATGGGATAGGCAGTATTTAAAAGCTATTTCTAAAGTATCTTTTCAAGGTAATAAGCCTATTGTACCTAAAGTTAATGATGGTCCAGTTCCAATATTAGTTTCTAGTGAGTTAACATTAGCAAGATCTGGAGCTATCGATGCTGATTTATTGGCTCAACGACAATTTTATGGTTCAAATTATACTAAACCACTTTTATTTTTAGAAGATGGTAATTATTTTACATCAGTAGCTAAAAAAGATCATTTATATGGTACTGAGTGGGGAATGATGAATGAAACTGGTAGTTATCCAGGTCAACCTTGGCTTTGGCTTTATACTTTATGGTACCAAGTGCCAACTTTTAGTTCATCACCCAATGTTGATTTAATAGCTATTTTTCTAACTGGAGTTGGAACTGTTATGTTAATTTTATTACCATTTATTCCTGTTCTAAGGGACATACCTAGTTACGTCCCTGTTCACAAAATAATATATCGTTCATGGAATAAACGTAATAAAGATTGATTTAATATTATATACGTTTTAAATTAGCTTTATGATTGTTTATTTTGTGGTGTAGGTCTTTTATTGCGCCAGCCTTTGTATAGTTGAACGGCATTATACCAACCATATGATACACCACCAATTTCAAACGCATACTCAGCAATATGGGGGGCATTTATAGCAGATAAACCTAATACTGCACCCGGAATAAATGAATCTCTAACTGAGTCTCTAAAAGCGAACCTATCACTCACTTTGCTTGATTTATGTCCTTTTCTATTTAGAAAGAATACAACTGAATTTATTGCTAATGCTCCTATTGCAGCCTCATATTGACTACTCGATAAATTAATACCCTCTAAAGGTGATAGTAACGAACTTTTATTTTGCATTATTTCAGTTATTGTTCCGTAGCTAGCTAAAAGTGCCGCGCTGACGGCGAAGCTTATAGCTGTATTTCTTGCTTTTTGAGTGATACCTTTTTTATTAGTTTTAATTTCTATTGCAGCTGCAGCAAAGGTAAAACTATCTGTTAGTTCTTCTGCCCCTTCGATAATTAAAGCACTTTGATTGCCTGTGTATCCGCCCCACAATTGAATTATGGCGGAAGAAAACCGTAGTACCGATGAAGCAGTAAATCTTTTTAATCTTTGGTCTGGTGTGTCTACATTGATACCATTTGATGATAAGTCTTTTTCCATCTATTACTATCCTTTCACTATCTGATTTTATAAATTATTATACAAAATTGACTTTTAGGCAATAGTTATGTCTAGCTATTCTATCAAGCCACCATACATATTGCACACTCTAACTTAAAATAGAAGGAGATGAAGATGAGGTATAGAAAATGAATAGACCTTTAACAGTTTATTAATTAAGACTATATTTACTTGTTGATATGGCGATATTTTATATAAATATATTTATTCTAATAAAATAAATTATTGAAAGTGAAAGGAACTAACTTTTTGGCTATGATAAGTCGTGTTAGTTATTTTATTATGATAGGTTAAGAATAATAGGTATTGTTTAAGTGGTCTGTGTGTTAGGACGTAGACTAAATAATCAATAAGGTATTTAAGCCTTTTATACATAGAGTTAATACTAATACAGATTTAAAGCTTCCTATAATCTTGGTAGTCGAGGTGATGATTTGATTTATCACTAACACAACTTAAAAATATATTCTGGAGCTCTACTAGCTGTTTCACTATTAATATTGATTGACCAGTAATAACTTGATGAGTTACAGAATATTAATAACGAGTTATTTCTTACGTCTTTATTTAAATCTTTCAGACAAATTTAGTAGATCGAAGATCATTCTCTATCGGGTTAATCTAAATTCTAATGGTCTATTTTTTAAGTATAGATGGTAATTATATTGACTGTTGTTTTGTTATCTATTGAGACCACTATAGATTATTACTCGAGGCTATACGTAGTTTATCTTTAGGGGCTTTTATAATTATATAGTCGTAAAATTATAGCTCGTACAACTTATACCGTGATATTACGCACATACATATTATGTCATAATACTATAATTAAGATAAGAAAGTGAAAATATATGTATGAAAAATATAATCATTTTTTAAAGCTTAGTAGTATTGTGGTATCTTTATTAACATTAGGTCTAGCTTTACCGATTAACGCTTTCGCTGCAACATCTCCGATATTGGTTGGATCGTCTGGATATTCTGTGTTAGGCGGAGCTGGAGTAACCTGTACTGGTTCAACTACGACCAGTGGTGCAGTAGGTGTTAGCCCGGGGACTTCAATTACTGGTTTTCCTAGTCCATGTACTGCTGGAGGTGGAATACAATCTAACAATGCGAGTGCTATAGCAGCTCAAGCCGATGCTCTTACAGCTTTCGGAACACTTGATCAAACTTGTAATTATACCTATGGTGCACAAGATTTAACCTTGCTTTCCCCATTAAGTCCTGGTGTGTATTGTTCAACCAGTAGTTTCACACTAAGCGGTAATTTAACACTTATTGGATCTGGTGTTTGGATTTTTAAATCAGTTTCTACGCTTATTACATCATCAGGATCTTCTGTTACTGGTGGTGATCCATGTAATGTCTGGTGGAGGGTTGGTAGTTCTGCAACTTTAGGTACAACCACTTCATTTATTGGAACTATTATTGCTCAAAATGGTGTTACAGCTCTAGATACCGGTGCGACTCTAAATGGTAGGGTGTTAGCACTTTCTGCTGGCACGGTTACGCTTGATGCTAATAAAATTAATGGTCCAACCTGTGCTACGGTTAGTTCTTCTGGTGGGTCAGGATCATCTACTAGTAGTTCTTCTGGTGGGTCAGGATCATCTACTAGTAGTTCTACGTCAATTACTCCTGGTACTCCTAACACTGGCTTCGGTGAACACCTTATTAATTTCTGGCAACCTATTATTACGTATGGACTAGCTGCTGTGGCTTTTATGGGTTTAGCCTTCGTGACTAGACGTCTTGTCAGGAATCAATAATAAAGTCTCGTGAATCCTGATGGAGGTGTTATTTTAGGTGAAGTATTCCAATGAAGTTGATTTAGTATTAGATGGTTAGGTAATTAATTATGTATAAATATATTTTAAGATCCATTAAATTTAAAGCTATTTTGATTTCTAATATATCAGTTACTGTTGCTGCTATTTTGTTATTGATTGGATTGAGTATTAGTATTTATGATTGGCATACCAACGAGATTGCTAGTAATCGGGCGGCTGCCCTTGTAAGTGCAGCTAATCATAATATTAACCATAATGTACCTAGTACAATAAAACCAACTACAAGAGAAATGGCCAGCTATATCGTAGCCCCCACCCTACCTCGTTATTTAATTATTCCAAAACTTAATGTTAATGCGCTTATTTTACCTGTTGGAATGAATCCTGATGGGTCATTAGCTACACCTAATAATGTTTTTGATACAGCCTGGTATGATACATCTGCCAAGCCGGGACAGAAAGGGGCAATGTTAATAGACGGACATATTTCTAGCTGGACAACTCAAGGAGTATTCTATGGTCTGAAGACACTCTTACCGGGAGATATTATAGATGTTCAGGGAGGTAATGGAGCGATATTTACTTATAAAGTTGTGAAAACTCATATATATAATTCAAATAACGTTGATATGCAAGCTGCAATGTTACCTATAGATCCAACAAAGCCAGGATTAAATCTAATTAGTTGTACTGGTGACGTTATTTCTGGTACTAGCGAATTCAATGAACGTATTATAGTATTTGCTACGTTAGACTGATTTATATGAGCTAGTTTTTTACTATATAACGTTGTGTGATTATATACAGTTGATATTTCAGCTTAATAAGTTTGTCAATCCTTTTATATTTGGTAATTGAAATTAAACGAGATAAATCATAAAAAATCAACTCATATTATGACTATGTTTTAGAATTGATTTATTAGTTGATAAGTACTAAAAATATTAAACAAGTTTATTGGTTATATTAGCTTTACTTGATTAATTTGAGCGTTTTTTATCAGAATCGGTTTGGTAAAAATTACAAATTTATTAATTAAAAAATTCCATAAGAGAGTAGTTGTAGTTGCTAATATTAAAGAAGTTATTAGATTAGCATGAATGATGTTTATAGCCAGATATAATGCGCCAGTATTCAAGCCAAGTCCAATTGTTGATGTAATTAGATAGAGTAGGTATAGTTGACGAAACTTTCCCTTGTGCTGAAAGGTAAACCGACGATTTAAGATAAAACTATTTGTAGCTGCGATACTAAATGAAATTGCTTTAGCAATAATAATGTGCGAGGCAAAAAAGTTAACATAAGAAGTTAAACTTAAAAATAATCCTATATCTAAGAAAGTATTAATTAAACCAATAATACTAAAGTTAAGAAATTGTTTTATCAAAGTTTTTTTAGATAAGCTAAAAAACGGCTCCAAAGCTCTTCTTGTTTTAGTTCCTATTGCGTGATAGATAATCTCACTACCAACAAGTAATGGGTTTACTTTTGACTTACCTTCTTGGCGTTCTGTAAACAAAATATCTATTGAATTAATGACATAGTCTTTTTGTAATGCTTGATGAAGTAGTTCAAAGTCTAAAGTCCACCCTGTGACTCTGCTAAAATCAATCTGTTTAAGAATTTCTTTTTTGAACACTTTCAGTCCTGATTGAGTATCATAAGTCATTTTAAATAACAAACGATAGATACTAATGACAATTCTAGTACCAATTAGGCGCGATTTCTTTGCGCCATATTGTTTTCTTGATCCAATAACTATGTCAGTATTTGTTTCTAACACCTTTTTGATCATTTCCGGTAAAGCTTCCGGTGGATATTGTAAATCACCATCAATCATGCCAATGATATTATAACTACACCTATCAAATCCCTCTAATAATGAATAGCTTTTACCGATCTTGCCCACCTTAGGAAATACTTTGATTGGTAAATTTTTTGAATAGTATTTAATTTTTTCAACTGTTTTATCACTAGATGAATCGTCAATAAATATTATCTCAAAATTATCAGTAGCTTTTGGAATTGCTAAAATCAAACGTTCAATAAGAGTCTTTATATTACTCTGTTCATTTAATACTGGTATTACTAATGAAAAACCATTTATTTCCATCATTGAATCTCTCTATTTACTCTATTTTTTAATCGATTAATGAATCTAGTTTAATCTATGCATTTGAGGATCGTCCTAGAGTCAGCAATTTTGAAATTCCAAGAGCAATAAGAGCGTAAACTGCCATAGCAACAAGAGTTGAAAGCTCTACTCGTGATACGCTGTATTTAATGCTATAGCCAAATATCCCAAAGAAAGGGGATGCAAACGGAAGACTTATGGCGTAGATAAAATTAGTGAAGCCATTTGTTGGGTTAGCACCTAGTAGTACAAGGACAAACCTAAAAGTAAGTAGGACCAATAACACCCCAGTCACAAACCATACTCCCTGAACGATTATTAATGACTGTTGATTTTGTGTAGGATTGACTGAGTTGTCATCAATAATTCTGGTAGTTTTGGTGGTAACGTTGCCATTTGTTACACCTCTAACCCGTTGTGCATGTTCACTCATAATAACTCTCCTTCAGATTAATGTTTAATTTTCTATTACCGATGTATTTGGCGTAATAATTCTACATTCGAGAGCGGCAATTCCAATTGCGATCGAAGCTCCCATAAATGCAAGACCATCAAACGGAAGCATTTGGCCAATGTACATTGCATTAATAGTCCAAATACAGACTGATAGTGATATAGCACCAGTAATGCAACGAATCCAAGCGTGACGTGGTGGTTGTGTGACGAGTTGAATTATTAACACAAAAATTAAAACTCCTCGTATGTATTGGTAAACTGAGCTATTTGAAGCTAGTAAAAATATTTCATTATGGGGAAAATAAATAGCACCAACAGATAAAAATAATAAGATTACGATTGATAAAAATAGTAGCAGTTTCCCCATATAAGCCTCCAGTTTTATAGGTTCTAAATATAGTTTAGTATTTTCTATCCTGCTAGTCTGTGCGCCTGGTCACGACCAGTAACTAAAAATGTTAATAGTTGATATATAAGGTTATACTGTGTAAATGAAGAGTTTCTATACTAGATTAACCATTTTTAGTATTAACTTCCGTAAAAATCTCAGAATACTTGTTAATCATCCAACCGAGATATTCGTAATCTTTGCATTAGTTTTTGGTGTTTTATTCGTATTTCAATTACCTCCACTCAATGGTACTGATGAATTTACTCATTTTCCGCGGGTTTATCAGATAAGTCAAGGAACATTTTGGGAACAGAAATTGCCAAATGATCAATACGGTGGTTATTTACCTAATAACATTAATAATATGATAAATGCCTATCGTAATCTTTCACGAAGTGGCAATGAGATACAATATAAAAGTCAAGCACAACAACTGGATCATATTTATAATTCAATTAACCAGGTAGGGGCTCATTATTCACAAGCAATATTTACATCTGTTGTAATATATCCACCGTGGGCTTATATACCCAGTGTCATTGGCGTATTGATAGCTAAAACTTTAGCATTGCCTTTAATCTGGTATGTCTATATTGGACGTATTATTACTCTTTTGTTTTATATTGCCTTAGCTGCATGGGCCATAAAATTATTACCTAGAGGCAAATGGTTCTTGGTTGCCTTAGCACTGCTTCCAACTTCATTATCACAAGCATCTATTGTTAGCGCAGATGGACTAGTTAACGGTTTGAGCTGGTTGATTATTGCTTATACTCTCGCTGTCTTCGCCAGAAAAGTGTCATTAAATTGGCAAAGATTAGTTATTATTTTCATAGCAAGTTTATGGTTATCTGTTATTAAAGATGGGTATACGTTAATTGCGATACTACCCTTAGTAATACCTATTGAGTTTCTTGGAAAAAAACTATATGGATGGCTGTGGCGTATTTCATCTTTTATTATAATTGGTACTGTAAGCCTTTTGTTTGCTATACGTACAAGTCATGTAGCTGCTAGTACCGTACTTACCCCACGCTTAAATACCTATATAAATAGTAAGGCTCAGTTTCACTTTATTGTTAATCACTTACTACTTTTTACTAGTCGTGTTCTAGTTCAGCCTTTTACAAAAAACTACGATACAGTTTATGAAGGATTTGTGGGTATTGTAACTAGTAGGCTGGTTTATTTATCGTTACCAATCATGGGATTATTATACTTGGTGCTTTTTTTATCTATATCTGCGATCCATATAATGCCAGAGGTTGTAAAATATAAAAAAAGATTGTATGGATCGGCATTTGTCATTATAGTAGGGACTTATTTTTTAGTGAGTTTAGCATTTTATGTTGGTAATACTCAGGTTGGCGCCTCTGATGTGTTTGGAGTTTATGGTAGATATTTCTTGCCATTTATTCCAATTATAATAGTTTATCCTATGGTCAGTAGTGTTAGATTAAAACTTAAGTCAACAACCGTTGCTAGCAGTATTATAGTGGTTATTTTGATAAGTCTCATTAGCACGTTATTAAGTATTGGATAATGATAAATCTTTGCGGTTTATGTTGGGTTAAACTATACAATCTAGACTTTGTGAGTTTACGCATTGCGTGTATTATTGACTGGCTATATTTAATGAACTTAGATCTAAACTGCTTCAGTACGGACCGATTCTCGCCAATCGCTAGCTATATGTAGTTGACGTCTACCCATACGACTAATCATGGCTGAATGGCTACCCGGTATTATTACAGTGTTATTCTCGAAGACATCTTTACCTAGACAATCTTTATATTCGTCGGTTGTAAATAGTTTATCATCTTCACCTAGGAATAACCTTATGGCATGATCCTTAGCTAAAGAGGCAACATTATTAGCTAAATCAAGACTAAAAGCCAAATCTAGCTTTGTCTTTATCACTCCGTTTTTTATATCTTTAGCTATATTTATAGCAAATTCATAGAAAGACAAAATATTAGTAGGATCTGTTATCGGACTATGGTCTGGCGTCAGGGTGTTTAAAACTGCAATTCGCAAAAAATAGTTTTTTATTCTTTGTCTTTCTGTTTCACCGAGGTACTTATTGGTAATACCTATTGGTCCTATCAGCCCCATTACCCCATATTGTTCTGGGGCGTGAACTCCAGCCATTAATAATGCTCCTGCACCTTTTGAGTGTCCGATTACATCTACTGGATCTTCGGTTGCTTTACCAAGTCTTTCATTGAACCATTGAGCTACAGCTCTTGGAGCCTCAATGGCTGTCATTTCTAGGGTTGCCCTGTCTCTACTAAAGCTATCAGGAAGTCGTACTCCAATAGCTGGCCTCTCTAAATCGTCTAGCATTTTAATCGCTGATGAGATTGCTAGTTTTTCTTCACCATAACCGGTATATAGATGGACGGGATCAGTTTTTGACGTTAAAGCATTACTGCCAACTAGACACTCAATAGGTATGTCTTTTTTTTTGCCATAGACTGTGGGTTGCCATTCAACAATTTGCCACGTGGCAGTATTTTCAAACATAAAATATATAATAAAAGATTTTTACGATAACGTCAATGGCTAAATGGTTTTATTCTTTGACTGAGCATGTCGGTCTGGAACGATAACAGATAACCAGATTACATATTTAACTTAAGTTTGAATCTCTTGTGGCTGTTGTATGGTCAGGTTTTGAGCTTGGACTCTTATTTTAAGCTTTTAAGGGGGGCATGATGACTTTAGATATTATGTGAGTAAGACGAATCGTTAATGTGTATCGAAACCTCTAATGATACATAATTACATCTATAATAACTAAGAAGTTTATTACTTCCCACAAGATAAAGCTGACGATGATGCTTTTTTTTGTGAGCTATACCGTACAAAATCCAAGGAAAAGTTACTATAAATATTAACATCCAAGTTGGTAGCGAAACTCCTGCCGCGGACTTTTCTGTGAAGATGCTATAAATTTGCGGCAAAATCTGGAAGGACCGACAACGCCGACTACAAATGTAAGCTTATCCAAGAAGACGGTTAGATTTCAGAACTTTAAGTCTTGTTATTGACCTTTCATCGATGGCAACGCTACGCTGGCATAGCGCGTCAGGATATCATTCGATCTGCCAAATTATATTTAGCTGATAGCTTAGAAGCGATAGTAGTCTTGCCGGCTCCAGCAAAACCTCCGATGATAATTAAGACGGGTTCTTGCATATGCATATTGTACCAAAACTAAAAAGACTTTCAAGGAAGTCTTCCGTAATGCCTATGTTTGGCTGGGACGGAGGGATTCGAACCCCCGAATGCCAGGACCAAAACCTGGTGCCTTACCACTTGGCCACGTCCCAATGCTTAATTTAATAAATTGTAGCTTATATTTAATCAAATAACAAATTACTAAACTTGATGTTTTGACATAATTGTTATAAAATATTTTTAAGAATGAAACAAAAAAAATCTCCGAGACCTTCTGATTATATTTCTAGTCTTAACATTAATGGTCTTGAAGGACGTATGCTTAAAATTAAGGCTAAAAAACTTAAAGAAACAGAAATATTATTTGTTTATGGTCATCACTCTACTCTAGAAAGGTGGTGGGGTTTAATACAAGTTTTAACTAATTACGGCAACGTAACAGTACCTGATTTGCCGGGTTTTGGGGGTATGGATAGTTTTTATAAAATTTCTAAAAAACCTACGATCGATAATTATGCAGATTATTTAGCAACTTTCATCACTCTTCAATATCAGAAAAAAAAGATTGTTATTGTTGGGCTTAGTTTTGGTTTTGTTGTTGTTACTAGAATGTTACAGCGACACCCTAATTTAACATCAAAAGTAACCCTACTGATTAGTATAGTTGGCTTTGCTCACAAGGATGATTTCATTTTTAGTAAAACTCGATACTATTCATATTTGTTAACTAGCAGATTTTTTAGTAACTATATATTTTCAAAGTTTTTTAGATATGTGATTCTATCTTCACCGGTTATCAGATTAGCATACGCTAAAACGTATAATGCCAAGCACAAATTTGCAGGAATCGAAGACGTTATTATTCATAATCAAATAATTGATTTTGAAATAGAATTATGGCATTCCAATGATTTAAGAACTTGGATGTATACTACTAATGAATTTTTAAAATTGGATAATTGCAAAATACGTGTTAAATTGCCAGTATGGCATGTTATGGTTTCTAAAGATAATTATTTTAACAATAGTCTTGTCGAACAACATATGAGAATAATTTTTAGTAATTATAACGGAGTTACATCTAATGCTGAAAATCATGCGCCAAGTATTATTGCTGACGAACATATGGCGCAATATATGGTACCGTTGAAGTTAAAACGAATTCTTAGTAAGCTAGAGTAATAAATATGACAAGAAAACTTAAAATAGGTTTAGTTTGTCCGTACAATATTACTATTAGTGGAGGTGTTCAATTAATTGTTATGTCACTTGCTGATAGATTATCTGAAAAGGGACATCAAGTTAAAATTATTACACCATTACCGAAAGGACATCAGCTTACTGACTTTCATGATTCCAGGATTATATTTATTGGTAAATCGACTGATTTTAGGTCACCGCTTCACACGACGGTTCAAATTTCGACTTCAATTTACAACGACAGGATTAAACAAGTACTAACTAATGAAAAATTTGATGTAATAAATTTACATGAGCCTTGGGTTCCTTTTATATCTAGACAAATTTTACAAAAATCTCAAGCTATAAATATTGGCACGTTTCATGCAAAAATTCCGGAGTCAGTAATGACAAGAAGTCTAGTAAGAGTTGTTAATCCATATTTAAAGTCAGTCATAGAGGAGTTAGATGGTATAACGGCATGTTCTGCTTCTGCTGCTGAATATGTTGGATCATTAACTACTAAAACAATTAAAATTATACCTAATGGAATTGACCTTAGTCTATTTAAAATTAGGAAAAACACTACTATTAATACTAAGCATCCTACTATCTTATATATCGGAAGACTTGAAACTAGAAAAGGTGTGGGCTATTTAATTGAAGCTTTTAGGTTTCTTTATGATAAATATCCAAAAGTTAAATTATTAATTGCTGGCGATGGACCAAATCGTTCTAAGTTAGAAGAACTAGTAAAAAAATATCGACTTAATAGTAATGTTAAGTTCCTTGGGGTTATTAGCGATAATCAGAAGTATAATTTATTAAATAAGTGTGATTTATTTTGTTCACCAGCAATTTTTGGTGAAAGTTTTGGAATTGTTTTGCTTGAGGCAATGGCAGCTTCAGCTGTAGTAGTGGCTGGTAATAATTCTGGTTATAGCGAATTAATGCAAGGCATAGGTAAAATTTCAATTGTTAACGTAAAAGATATATGTTCGTTTACTGATCGATTAGAAATATTGTTATTTCAACCTGAGCTTCGACAAGTATGGTTAAATTGGGCTAAGCAATATAGCAAGGAATATGATATTAATGAAGTCGTTATACAATATGAAAGTTATTATTTGGATACTTTATTAAATGGATAAGCTTAAGATTGGTTTTGTTTTCGATGATTCTTTAGATCGGACCGATGGCGTACAACAGTATATTTTAGCGTTAGGTAAATATTATACCGACATAGGACATCAAGTTTTCTATTTAGTCGGTGAAACCAACAGAACAGATATAAATAATCTTTATTCATTGTCTAAAAATTTAAAGGTGAATTTTAACAAAAATAGTTTATCTACTCCAGTCTATGTTAGTAATAAAAAACTAGATGCAGTTTTAAATGAGTTAAATCTGGATATTGCTCATATTCAAATGCCATTCAGTCCTTTATTGGCTGGTAGAATCATAAAAAGAATACACCATAACACAGTAATTATTGGCACATTTCATATTGTTGGATTTAACTCAATCGAGAAACATACTAGTAAATTCTTATCATATATAATTAAAAACCAATTGAGTTTATTCGATAAAATATTCTCAGTTTCGACGGTAGCTCAAGATTTTGGTAAAAAGGAGTTTAATCTCAGTAGCGAAATTTTAGGTTGTCCTGTTAATTATGACTTATATCATACTGGTAAAAAGAAAAAAGATGACTGCTTTACTATTTTATCTTTGGGACGTTTGGTAACTAGAAAAGGTACGATTACGTTATTAAAGTCAATCAAGATATTATTTGATAGAGGTACTTTACCGGATAATATAAAAGTAATTATTGCTGGTGATGGACCATTAAAAGCCCGCTTAGTTAAATACTGTAAAGATAATAATATCGATAAAATTGTACATTTTTTAGGTTATATTTCTGAAGATGAAAAAATAAGTCTTTATCAAGCAGCTGATATATGTGTTTTTCCTGCTATAGGTGGTGAAAGTTTTGGAATTGTTTTGCTTGAAGCAATGGCAGCTTCAAATGCCGTAATCCTAGCCGCTGATAACAGCGGTTATCGTTCTGTATTAAATGATTTTAGGTCGCAACTTTTTCCTATAAAAAATTCTAATATTTTAGCTAAGAAAATAGATTTTTTTGTTAAAAACCCACTCAAAAGAAAAGAAGTAGTTAAATTGACCAGTGAGTATGCTAAAAGATTTGACGTTACTGAAATTGGTGATCAATTACTAGAAAATTATTATAAAATATTGTTAAAAAGATAAAAAAGATAGATAATCTAATTATGAAAATAAATCAATCTGACGAATCTTCAGAAATTAATATTAGTGTCAATTTTCGAACTTATATTAAAATTGCTGTTTTAACGATCATAACATTACTTATAATTGCCGCTATTCATAAATCAATTCATGCTTTAGAACTAATTCTAGCTGCTTTTTTTCTAGCTGTTGCACTGAACTCACCTGTTCAGTGGATTAGTAATAAAATTCCAGGTAGAAAAAAAGGTAGTCGAGCAATAGCCACCAGCATTTCTTATTTAATAGTTATTATAATTTTAAGTAGTTTTATATCATATATTTCTCCACCCCTAATTAAACAAACCCAAAATTTGATATCGACTGCGCCGACGTTAATCAACGATGTTCATAATACTAGAAATCCAATAGGTGGTTTTATAAGAAAATATAATTTAGAGAAGCAAGTTTCTGCTTTTTCAACTCAGCTAGAAAACAGATTACAGAATTCAACCAGTAGTGCTTTTTCTACTATTTCAAATTTTTCTAGTAGTTTATTTTCTACAATTACAGTTCTTGTTATTACTTTCATGATGCTAGTTGAAAGTCCTAAATGGCTAAAGTTAGTAAAAAGGCTAGTTCCTAATCAAAATACCAACAAATTGGAATCTTTAGCGAATCAAATGTATGGAGTTGTTAGAGGTTTTGTAAATGGTCAAGTTATTTTAGCTCTTTTGGCCGCTATATTAATATTGCCTGCTCTTTTAATATTACATATTGGTTATCCAGCAGCTTTGTTTTTTATTATATTTATTTGTGGTTTAATTCCGATGGTGGGTCATACTATAGGGGCAATTATTGTTACTATTGTTGCTCTATTTCATTCTACATCTGCTGCAATAATAATTTTAATTTATTATATTTTATATCAGCAAATTGAAAATTATTTAATTCAGCCTAAGATACAAGCAAATACCACAAATTTGTCTCCCTTGTTAGTTTTTATAGCTTTAATTATAGGATTAAGTTTTGACGGTATATTAGGTGGTTTGGTAGCAATTCCAATTGCTGGATGCTGTAAAGTTTTAATTATTGATTTTTTGCAATCTCGAAAAATATTATAAATAAAACCAATAAGTTATATTTTCATTATCAATAAGACCTATACCGTCTTGAGATAATGTATCTCGAAGTTTATCAGATAACTTCCAGTCTTTATTTTCTCTAGCAATTATTCTTTTTCTGATAATCTTTTTATTGTTATCATTAATATCTTTGATATCCAATAACTTCAATCCAAATAGTGTATCTAAAAACTGTAAGTAATTCTTAAGGCTTCCCAAGCTAATAGTATCAATGTACTTATTTTTAATTTCATTAAATGAGTCATCAATTATAGATAATGCTAAAGGACTATTGAGATCATTGGATATTACATCTATAATTTGTTTTTGATACAAATTTAAACTATTGTTTTTTTCTGCAGTTGTTTCTTTTATTTGCCATATTAATGCTGCTACTTGATCCCATGATTTTAAACGATTTTTTGATGCGTTTAAACCTGTATAGCTAAATTTTGATTGAGATCTATAGTGTGACTCTAAAACATGAAGTCTAATTGTTCTTGAACTATGTTGATGATTTTTGATGTCACTTAAAGTTATACTATTACCTAGCGATTTAGAAATCTTAGTGTTATCAATGGTAATATGATTTGTGTGTAACCAAAAATTGGCTAATGGTTTTCCAGTAATTGATTTACTCTGAGCTATTTCGTTAGTATGATGAACTGGTATATGATCTATACCACCAGTATGAATATCAAAAGTTTCACCTAAGTACTTCATACTCATAGCGGAACACTCTATGTGCCAACCGGGAAATCCGATTCCCCATGGACTATTCCATTCCATATCTCTTTTTAATTTTTTTGGTGAAAATTTCCAAAGTGCGAAATCTGATTTATTTTTCTTTTGAGAATTAAAACTAACCCTTATACCGGCTTGTTGATCATCTATATCCAATTGAGCAAATTGTGAATATTCTGGAAATAGAGCAGTGTTAAAATAAATCCCATCGTCAATTTTATATGTTAATCCTTTGACTTCAAGTTTTTTGATTAGTTCGATTTGATCCGAGATATGATCAGTAGCTTTAACAATCTTATTAGGCATAGTTATATTAAGTTCTTTCATGCCCTCTAGAAATTCATTTGTATAAAACTGAGCTATTTGCCATGCAGTTTTCCCTTCTCTAATTGCCCCTTTTTGGAGTTTATCTTCTCCATCATCACCATCACTCACCAAATGTCCTACATCAGTAATGTTCATTATCCAATCAACTTTATAATCTAGAATCTTTAAAAGTCTTATAAGTGTATCTATACGCACATAAGTAAACCAGTGTCCAATATGAGCGTGATCATAAACAGTTGGTCCACAAGTATAAACTCCAACTTTTTTATTAGATATCGGGACAAATTTATCAATTCGTTTTGTCAGAGTATTATATAACTTTAATGACATAATTAAATTATAACTTATTTAGAAGTTCGTTGGCTTTTTCTATTATGTCAGTTTTGAATTTATCAATATTAATAACATTTTTTTTATTTAAACCACTGGTGTATATATGCCCTCCGCCACCAAAAAAACTAGCTAAATCAGCGGCTATTGGATAGTTATAGTTACTTCTAATAGCTGCAGTTATATGATGATCATCGTATTGTTTAATTATTATTGAGACTCTTACTCCTTCTGTTTGTAGAATGTCATTTCTAATTAATGGTCCTGGGTTATATAAATAACTATAATTATTAATATCTTCTTGATTTAAAATTAGTATACCAATCGAATCATTATAAAAAAATTCAGTTCTGTTAATTAATTCAGCTTTGTATCTAAATATTTTAAGTGGCATTAAGGAATATTCTCGGCGTTTTTCTTCTAGTTTTAACCTATCAACTCCAGTCTCAATAAGATTTGCTAATAATCTATAGGTTGATATCTTCGTTAAGTTGTTACTTAAACCTTGTGTATCTCCTAGTACCGAGGCCATAATATAAGTTTTTGCGAGTGTTGTAATTGGCCAATTTAATTTATTGGATAATTGATATATAAGTTCGCCAGTTGACGATAAGTTAGGTGTACTAATTATTAAATTAGCAAAATCAATAATATTTTTTGTTTCTTGATGATGATCTAAAATTATTACTTGTTTATTTTTAATTTTTTCGATATCTTTAGATCTTATTATCTTATCTAATAAAGTTAAGGTAGATACGTCTACAAAAAATACTACATCAATTTTTTTTGGCATTTCATTAGATACTCTATCCCACCCTGTTAAATAGTGGAGGTAATTTGGTATATGTACTGCACAAAATAAATCAACGGTTTTGTTTAGTTTAGTAAAAATTTGTTCTAAAGCTAAAGCACTACCTAAACTGTCTGCGTCTGGGTTGTCTGCCTGGATTATTAAAATATGCTGATTATTTTCAATAAGCTCTTTAATTTGTTTTATTTGAGACGATTTAATAAATTGTTGCATAATTAAAATGTTTGTCTATTTTCTATAGCTCTTGATAAAGTTATTTGATCTGCATATTCAATATCTAATCCAATTGGTAATCCACGCGCAAGTCTTGTAATTATCATGTCAGCTTTATATTCGGTTATTTTTTTTTGAATATACAATGCCGTACTTTCTCCTTCAACACTAGCACTCGTCGCCAAAATGATTTCTTTTACTTTGTCTTTTTTAATTCGTTCCAATAATTCATTGATATGTAAATCATCAGGACTTATACCATCTAATGGAGATACTAGACCTCCAAGAACATGATACGTACCATGATATTTGGTTGTATTTTCTATTGATATAATATCAAAAGGTTCGGCTACTATAGCAATAATTGTCTTATCTCGATTATTGTTTGAATATAAACTAGAAATTGTTTCGTTATTATTGATTAAAGCAAATGTTATTGGACATAACTTAATATTTTTTTTGAGGGCTAGCAATGAGTTTGCTAATTTTAATGAGCTTGAGTCCGGTTGTTTCATTAAGTAATAAGCATACCTCTCCGCTGTTTTTTGTCCAACACCAGGAAGTATTGAAAATGATTCAATTAAATTTTCTAGTGCGTTTGGTAGTATACTCATTCAAAGAGTCTATAATCCTAAACTACTAAGTGCGCCCATCATTGGTTGCATTTCTGAGGCAGCTAGTTTTTGACTTTCATTAATTGCGTCACGAATTGCTTCTTCTAGCCATAATTCTAATTCTTCAATGTCGTCTAGATTAATTAATGATGGGTCTAATTTTATTTTTTTAATTTTCTGTTCACCGTTTATTTCGACTACGACAGCACCATCACCTTTTATAATATTTATGGTTTTCTTTTGTAACTCTTTTTGAATTTTTTTAACTTTTAAAAGCATTTTAGCCTGATCAAATTTATTCATATGATTATTCTCCTATATTCTATAATTTTAACAATATTTCTATCTTTTAGCAAAAATTGTTTGTCGAGTAATATTATAATTCCAAGCCACAAAATATTGACGGTAATTATATATACAGCTTAGAAATACTGTTAAACTAATAATTATAATTCCAAAATTTCTTGCCAATTTGTTTCTAGGAAATTGTGTTAACCATATATTTAGTAGATCTGTTATTCCTGTTGCAGCTACTAAATAAACTAGTGTTACAATTAAACTAAAATTTTTTTCATAATTTAATATGCTTAATATATAGCATAAGATAAAACTTATTAATATGAACTTACTTCGATTCGCCAATCTATTCTTAATGTAAAATATCATACCAAGTAAAAACATGGTTAATATAAAACCATCAAAAATTGGAGTACCGGGTAGCCAAGTATAATAATTATTTGCTCCAGCTACAAAAATATATTTAAAGGGTTTAATCAAGTTAATTAAAGTAAGAGTGTGAATATTTAAACTATTTTCTATACCAATGAATTGATAAATTATATTATAGTTTATTGCAAAATTATAACCCAATATAATTAATGGATAGATACTTAGTAATACAACGACGAGTGATTTTTTAAGATTCAATCTATAATGAATTAGTATAAATAGATTTTTACGATTATTAATTATTGCTAGAATAATTAACCAAATTGATCCCGGTATAAACAATAACCCCGATAATAATACTAAAACTAAATAAAGTAACCATTTTTTATGACTTGATTTGTTAAGTAATATTTTAACAAAAAATAAAATTGGAATAATTAGTAAATATTCAGTAGTTAAACCATTGAATCTAGTAACATGTAATATCCATGACGAGGAAACGAATAATAATGATCCTAAAAATGCTGTTCGTTTGCCATGCCAATTATTAAGAACTATATAAACTATTAATATGGTTAATAGACTAAGAATAATTGATGGAAGTTTTAAAAATAAAATATTATATTGAAGATGTAACCAGAATATAATATCAAGTAGCAGCTTATAAGGTAAGTTTAAACTATTTATTAATAGTAGTTTAATTGAATGAGATTGGTTTATTAAACTAAGCTCACCATTAGAGAGTTTATTAGGTAAAGTGGTAATACGGTATAGATCACTGATTATAGCTATAGTTAATACTACTAGTAGATTAACATTAAAATTTATTTTTGAGATCTTTCTAATATGATTCTTAAAATAAGTCATTATTAGCATAGTCGTTATTTATTAAAAGGATCGGTATGTTTTTTATCTATTGACCTGAATCGTTGTTTCTCGTTATCGAAATATAATTCAATCTTACCTGTTGGACCATTTCGATGTTTTTGTATTAAAATATCAGTTATTTTTTTTCTATCAGTGTCAGGGTGATAATAATCTTCTCGGTAAATAAATGCTACTACGTCAGCGTCTTGTTCGATTGAGCCAGATTCTCTTAGATCAGCTAGTTGTGGAATTTGAGGTGATCTATTTTCTACTGATCTGCTTAATTGTGAAAGAGCTAATACTGGAACATTTAATTCACGAGCAACTATTTTGAGGGCCCGAGATATCTCACTGATTTCTGATACTCTATTACCCTCACTAGCAAATTTTTTACTTCCACTCATTAATTGTAGGTAGTCTACGATTATTAGGCCTAGTGACCTTTTATGAGCTTCTCTGCGGGCTTTAGTCCTTAAATCACTTACTGTTATGCCTGGTGAATCATCAATATAAATTGGAGCTTCTGATAATGTTCCCATGGCGTTACCTATTTTTTCAAAGTCGGAATCAGTTAAATTACCGGTTCGTAGTGCCCAAGCGTCTACTCCAGATTCCATAGATAGTAAACGATCCACTAATTGTTCTTTTGACATTTCAAGACTGAAAATTAATACTGGCTCATGAGATTTAATAGCTATATTATGAGCAAAATTTAAAGCTAATGCAGTCTTACCCATAGACGGTCTTGCAGCCAATACAATTAAATCAGATTTTTGAAAACCTGCTAATTTTTCATCTAAATCTTTAAAACCTGTTGGTATTCCTCTAATCTTTTTTTTATCTTTATGTAATTCATCTAATCTATCAAAACTTTCAGCAAGTATCTCTTCTAACGAAATAACGTTTTGCTTTATTTGTTTTTGAGAAACATCAAAAATTTTTGTTTCTGCTTCCTCTATTAATTCATTAAATTCTTTAGATTCATCAATACTTAATTCTGATATTTCTTGTGAGGCTCTAATAAGACGTCGTCTGAAAGATTTCTGAGCTACTATATCGGCGTACTGTTCTATATGTGTGGCTGTTGGTACAAAATTGGTTAGTTCAGCGAGATATGATGGACCTCCAACTAAATCTAATGATTTTTCGTTTTTTAGGACATTTGATAGAGTTAAAACGTCAATTGCTTCATGTTTATCATATAATTTAGCCATTGATTGATAAATTTTTTGATGTTTAGACTCAAAAAAATCTTCGTCTGTTATTATGTCAGCTATTTTAACAATAGCTTCAGGGTCGATTAAAATAGACCCCAACAAACTTGCTTCCGCCTCTGAATTTTGTGGTATAACTTTATTAAGCATTTAAAAACTAAACTTCCCTTCGATATATTTATTCAAGTAATTCTGCCCCTTTAAATACGTTCGTTACACTTGATATATCATCTAACGAGGACTTAATTATATCATTTTTTTCGTGTGATTCGGTTAATTTATCTGAAAGCAAATAAGATATTTTAGTTTTTTTTCCAGTTATGCTAAATAAAATTTCACTAATTATTAGATTATTTTTAGCTTCTTTTAATCGTTTTTGATGAAAAGCAAATTTAAATATTAATTCAATTGAACCGTCATTCTTAAATATTGGATCTGCCATTTTGACAATACCATACAAGGTATTATATGAAATTTTTAATTTAGCTAACAATTGATTCCAAACTTGAGTACTATCGTTATAATCAAACAATTCTTCTTCACTATTGCTCGATTTGGACACTGAATGTATCTCACTAATTGTATTGTTGCTTACTATTTGTGCTTCGTTCTTTTTTTTAGTTCTTGTATTATCAACTGAAGTGCTAATCAATTCATTGATATTGTTTTTCGTTGACGATGTCATGTTTATTATTACGTCAATTAGTATAATTTCTAAGTATCTTTCTGGGTCTGATGCGGTATTAATATCGAGTAATTTTTTTAATATATTTATGATTTGCTGAGTAGATAGTTGTTTTATGTCATTTTCAATTAAATGTTCTTTAAAAAAGTTGCTTAATTGATTAGCTACGATAATCGCTTGATAACCTTGATCGTATAGTTTGTTTAATTGGGATAGTATTTGTGCAATATCGATTGTCTGATTTAATATTTGATTACCAAGTTCATTTATGATGTCTAATGGCGGCCAACCTATCATTTTAGCAACTGTTTCGGAATCTATTAACCCAACTTGATTTGCTACAAGATCTAATGCAGAAATAGAATCTCTTAAGCTTCCATCACCATACTTGGCTATCATAATAATTGCATCATCAGTTATGTTAATATTTTCTTTCTCAGATATGTTTTTTAAGTGAGAAAATACTTGATCCGTTGTTATAGGTTTAAAATTATATCTTTGAGTTCTGCTAATGATAGTTAATGGAAGTTTATCGATATCGGTGGTGGCTAAAATAAAAATAACGTGTGTTGGTGGTTCTTCCAGCGTTTTAAGAAGAGCATTAAATGCTGGTTTAGATACCATATGAACTTCATCAATTATATATATTTTGTATTTAGCAATTGATGGTGCAATATTAACCTTTTCTTTTAAATCTCTGATTTGATCAATGTTACCATTACTTGCTGCGTCAATTTCTATAATATCAATATGATTATTTTCATTGGTATATGGAATATTATTTATTTCGTGAGCCAAAATTCGAGCTACAGATGTTTTTCCTACGCCTCTAGGACCAGTAAATAAATAAGCATGAGAAATACGATCCGTCTTTAATGCATTCCTTAATGCTGATATTACTTGGTCTTGACCGACAATATCATCTAGTGTTATTGATCGATATTTTCTGTATAAAGCCTTTTTCATTTGTATATATTTTAATATAGTTATCTGACTAAGACTAATTTTTATTGTAAAATACTATAAAGCTGCTTCAAGAGCCGCCCATTCACAATCGGAATCATCTTCAGGAACATTAACACTAACTTGATCTCCAGGTTTGGCTTTAAAATATGTTACAGATGCAAGTAGAACTCTTAAGTCTTTACCATTAACTGATACAAAATAATGACCATTTTCTAATTTCAATGTTCCAACCAGTTGTTTTCTAGCAATTGGTCCAATTTGTTTATATAAAAATGCACCGTCATCGGATATGGTTAGTTTAAGAATATCTCCTTGAACTAGTTTTGACTTACTAGCATAATTTGCTGGGACAGGATAGGTTTTACTATCTGATCCTACCATGTTTTGACCGTCGAAAACTCCCTCAATAACTTTTCCGGTATTATCTTCAACAACAGAGGGACTTTTTTCTAATGGATTACTGCCGACTATACTAAATATTAGTTCATTAGCAGCCGCTAGATTGGTTTCTGCTTCAGCAATCAAATTTAGTATTCGTTTTAATTGTTTATCTGGTATATCTGGCATGACTCTCTTTTGTTTTGTGAAAAAGCACTCCTCTTTAAAGTAAATTAACATTAATTTTTTGATAAGTCAAAAACATAACAAAAAATCTGTGGATAAATGGTTAGCTTAAAAGTCTATTAGTAGCTACGATAATTCAACTACAGCACCAGCTTCTTCTAAAATCTTTTTAGCTTTTTCAGCATCTTCTTTTTTAGCTTTTTCTAAAATTGTTTTTGGTGCTCCATCAACCAAAGCCTTAGCTTCACCCAAACCTAATCCGGTTATTTCTTTAACGCCCTTAATGACTGCCACTTTTTGACTACCTGCGTCTTTTAAAACGACATCAAATTCAGTCTTTTCAGTTTGTTCAGCTGCAGTCACAGCAGCTGGAGCAGCCGCAACTACCGCTGGAGCAGCCGCAGTAACATTCCAATATTCTTCTAGAAAATGTACGAATTTTGATATTTCTAAAGCTGACATTTTATCTAGCTCTTTAACAATTGATTCAAATTCTTTTGGAACTTCTATAGTATTTTCTTTTGACATAATTTTCTCCTTACTTTATTCGGTCTCTAATTTAATTGATCTTGCATTTAATACATTAATTACACTTCTTAAATTGGCATTTAACACGCCGACAAAACTATTTAAAGGTGCTGATATTGTCCCGACTAGCATACCCTTAAGCTGATCCTTACTTGGGAGATTTGCTATTTGAGTAACGTCATCAGCATTAATAAAATCACCATTTGGTGTATATGCTCCAATAAACTTAATTGTAGGGCTTAATGTAATTGCTTGAAGTATTGTTTTAGCTGGTATAATTTCGTCTTCATTATTAAACGCATATAACAGCATTTGGTTTAGTTCTGATACATTACTATCAGTCATTTGTTCAATATTTTTAAGAGCTTTAATAAATAATCTATTTTTGACTACTTTAATGACTGTCCCGTTTTCTTTACCTATTTTTCTGATCATCTGCATTTTATTAACAGATGTACCTTGATAATTAGCTACAACTGTCATTTTAGAAGTTGCTAAAAGATTTGTTACTTCTATGACGACGGCAACCTTATTGTCTCTAGTTAAAGCCATATTACTTTTCCTTTAGTTTATTTAAATAGAATCGACCAGCATCTATTCTAGTTGCCGTATAATTTTAATATACGTATTGAGATATCCTCGGCGACATTATTAAGTTTAAAACCGTCGCTGTCTTTGGCAACTCAGGTTATTGTATTGGTTTTTTGTTAAATTGTCAATTGGTTGAATTAGGGTGTTGCTCGCCAATAGAAATGTCCGGTTTTGCGTTCAATAGAAATGTCCGGTTTTTGGTATGATCCTATTTAAAAAATAGGAGGATTTAATGCCAGAAATAATAAGGTTATCTCAAAAA
>JAJZMC010000001.1 GCA_021803105.1 bacterium | reverse complement strand
CCAATAAGTTTACGTTTAATTTCTGTTCAATGCGTCCAACTCAGCCTACCATATTCATAACAAACTCTCTTACATGCTAGATTCAGTATTCTGCTTGTAATACAGTCCTTCGTCATGTATAATAAAGCTCATGAAAACAACTATTAGCGAACGAGGGCAAACAGCAGTACCTGCACAAGTTCGCCTACGTTTTGGGCTTAAGTCAGGACAACAGTTACAGTGGATAGCTGACGGTAAGATAATCTATGTTGTACCCGTATCTAAGGATGTCATTAAGTCATTTCGAGGCTCTAGTCCTATAGATGATCTTAATTCCGCCTTACTGAAGGCCCGTCAAATTGATGGCTAGCAATTTATCTAACAGTACTGGATATTTTGTACTCGACACTTCAGCCCTCCTTACATTACACCAGGATGAACCTGGCGCAGAAGAAGTTGAAACGATACTTATACAAAATGGTAAAGAACATGGCGTATGGATTTGTTTCATTTCTCTTATGGAATTTTTCTACATTATTCAACATGAAGCTGGGATTGAGAACGCTAGGCATAGCTACGCCAGTCTCAAACAATTACCTCTAATGGTTATGGAGAGCGATGAAGAACTTGGCCTCATAGCAGCAGATATAAAGGCCTCATATAAGCTATCATTGGCCGACGCCTGGATTGCTGCAACGACAGAACGACTGGGAGCCAAATTAATACACAAAGACCACGAATTCGAACAGTTAAAGCATCGTATTAAATTACAAAACCTACCCTACAAGAATGCAAGACAATAAATATTATTTAAACCTCAATTGTATCCCGAAGTATAACATTAACTAATTTATTTTTAACGAATAAATATTCCTTTGGAAAAAGCACCTTGATAAAGCGTATATACTGGCAAACGAAAATGATAGTGTTATTGGTTGTTAATCGTCAACCTTACACACTTTTAGTTCAATACAAGTCTTTTAAATACAGTCTGTTTACTAAATCACACTTCTATCAATAGTTTCCAGTACTTAATCAGTTCTCTTTTTATATCTGTCCAATATGTCCAACTCGTATCTACCACGTTCAAGCAAATGGATTTATTATTGTTAAATTATCAAACCGTCGGCCAGCTTGCATATCTTCGCTATAAAGTCTTACGCATCCACATTCTAAAGCTGCCTGGACTATTAATGCATCATAGAAATTTATATTATTTGTAGCACACAATTTAAGTGCTCGTTTATAAAAATCAAAGTTCGGTGAGTAAGCACAAAGTGGCTTCAATAAATCATCTATAACTAATTCTAATTCAATAGGTGATAGTTTTATTGCAAATCCTTTTAAGGCAACATTCATAAACTCTTGGGCTACTTGCGTACTAATCATTGCTTTACCATCAAAACCATATCGCTCTATAAGCTCTATTGCCTGTTTTTGCTTTTTAGGGGCAGTCTTATCGAACTGATAAACCAACACATTAGTATCAAAAAATACTCTATTCTTTGATACCATTTTAACGCTCGTTCATTTCTTCACGACTAAAATGACGACCTGCATCAACGTAAGATAGTTGCTTCATAAGCCTTTTATAACGCAAAAGTCTTTCCTCATTGTCTACAGTCTGAGAAGCTAGCCACTCACGAAACTCTTGATTAAGGGTTGTACCTTTAACAATCGCTTGTTTTCGAGCCTGGTCTATTAATTCTTCGGGGGCAGATAGTGTGATGTTTTTCATAGTGTTATCAGTGTACACTATTACAGTATTATATGTCAAATTATTATTCTGATCTCTGATCTAATAATCTAAATTAACTACTTTTCATATTGCTATAAGCTCATGCTTTAATCCATTCCAATACGTCCAACTTGTTTCTACTATATAAGTCAAATTTGAACGGTTTGAAATTGTTATTTTTTAATGTTTTGAAGGCATCCAGTACATTGATAAATTATTAAACTTATATTAAATATCTTATAATTACATCTATGGCAATAATTAAGAGCAAAGAAACAAATAGTCCTATAAACCCATCACTGGAACAAGAACATAAAACTCTTACCATATTTAAGAACGGCAAAAGGAAATTAGAGAATTGCTTCCTTCGACACCAGAAAACCCGCAGATCTATTGGTTTAAAGGAGGTCCTATACTTAACCAAGAAAACGGGGTTGGTGGTTTTAGATAATGATGTGGATAAAATATGACTGTGGGTAGATACATCGTTAACAAATTATTAGTATCTCATCCAGAATTAACTATTCTCGACTTAGCGACAAAAGATTGGCAGACTATTTTGGAACTTAGCAGTCTATAGTTTCTGATTAGTCATTGATGTCTATACCTAATTACTAATCCGTCGATAAATTAAACCGTTAATGTACCACATGTTTATGAGTTTCAATTCACCCAAGTTATTCCTGCTAAAAGTCTTGGCTACTCACTAAATCGGATTATAATCAGTTCATATCGTTACTATAAATCCAGCTATCAAAAAAATAGAGACCACTCATAATGGTCTCTATTAAATCGTTTTAAGATAATTGATCAAATTCTGGATAAAATTCGATCGATTCTTAAAATATCTCGATTTGAAGTCTTTTCAAATTCAAAATTTAATCCTTGAATTTTCATTTACTCTCCTTTTTATTTTGTTAATTTTTGTTTGTGATCACTAACATCCATATAATATAACTTTTTTATTTCTTTGTCAATTATTGTTTATTAGTATCAATACTTAGAATATAACTTGATAAACAATTAAATTCAAGATTAATTATCATATGATGTATTTTCTACATTTTTTTTGTTTCTAATAAAGATAACAATAGCTAATATCAGTAAAATTATAATGATTAAAAAATACAGCCAGTTAAAATAAACTTTGTGATGTGAGATGTTTTTATTTGGTTTTGATAATGTAGTAGTAACTGTAGTAGTCGGTATCAAAGTTAAATTACTAGGGCTATCTAAAATATTGGTTGAATTACTAGATTGAAGTGGTGAAGTAACTGGAGTGATACTATTTAAATTAGTTTGAGGGTTATTAGTATTATTTAAAATTGCACTGCTAGAACTATTTTGTGATAAATTACTATCCATTACTTTTACTATTTACCTTTCTAAAATTATGGATGTAATAAAATCTCACGCCAAGATAGTATATTATAACCAGAAGTTAATGGGAAATCTGGTGGTGGTGAATACATCAAATTATAATCATATTGTGTAGTATTATTTTCAAATCCAGAAATATATTGACCACTTACTGAATCATAAGCCGCATTACCACACTGATTAGAGCCGTCAAGCCACGACCAAGTCCAAGTCTGTCGTGTTGCAACTGAACCATAAAATAAAAACTGTTGATTTGCTCCTGTCCAACCCATTGTACACTCATATGGCGCCGATTGATAAGTATCAGGGTACCAAACATTACCATTTTCAGCTAATAAAGCACCGTCTACTTGGAAATTTATAGGACTAACTGTGTTAGGAGGTGGTGCATAAGGAGCAATTATAATATTATTTTGAGCAATTAAGCCAATTGCGTCTTGACCATTTTTTGTACTATAAAGTAAGGGTCCAGCGATAGTGATATTAGCATAAGAATTACTACTAGCAGCAGACAATCTTCCGGCAGCAATAGTAACTCGACCATGAAAATCAGGATTAGACAACACCCAAACATTATCTTCAACGTAAATCACTCCATTGCTAGGAATAGGTGTTTCAGTTGAAATTAATTGTGTTGATAAGGCTGTTTGATATGACGACTCAGTATCATTTACACTATTAACTCTATACAAATTATAAGTACCATCAGGATTTAACTCAATTAAATATCCTTTAGTTTGACTAGCATTTGTATTGCTCCTTGCAATATAAGATTGAGTAGAATTATTGGGTGTTTGAGAACAAGCATTTGATGAATTAGAGATGCTAGAAGTTGTGGAACTAGAACTAAATGCTATTTTTTTCAAAGTGCAAAGAGCTGATGCAACCTGGTTAAAATCAATTGTTGGTACTGGATATAACCAATCATTTTTTGATCTTGTATTACAATTTACTGGTGTTGTAACTGAAGCATTGCACCAAACCCCAGGATGAGGGTTACCATCTCCACCTAACTGATAAGACGGAGTATAAACACTGTTAGCACTAGAAACAGTGGAAGTATTTGGACCATCCATTCTAATACCTTGATTAGAATCTACTGGACCACTCGCAGTTTCGTTATTACCAAACCACAGAGCCGAATCAGACACAACACCGTAACTAGCAAAAGATGGAATACCGAGTTTAGCTTGAACAGTTTTAGTAATTGATGAGTTAGCTACTTGACCAATTGATCGAACAGTTACAATAGTAGAATTATTAGTTGGTGGCTGAATGTATAAAGTATAAGTACCTTGATCAACACCATTTAATCCAACATATTGATGAACATATGGTCCATAACCGTATTGAGTTAGAGTATTTCCAGTTTGATGACCATCTGTATAATCAGTCGAATTATGATTTAAATGCCATAAATAATAATTAACACCAGCTTCAGCAATATTAAGTGCTTCCTGTGATTTTATTGAATTTCCTATCACCATAAAGTTAGTTAAAGTAACTTCAGTTACAGCTGCACCGATAATAGAAAAAGCTACAATAACTGATATTAAGCCTGGCAACATCTCAAATATCTAACCTTTCTATTTATAACACCTAGATAAATCATATAGCAGTTTTTCGATTACGTAAATTAACAAAAAGATTCAATGATTGTGCTTGATTATTCGATGGACTAGCAATTGGTTCAGATAAATTAATACCTATATTGATAATAGACTTTTCATCGGCAACCGGAGGTGTCAAAATATTATCATTAGCATCATAATATGTAAATAAACTACTACCAGGTACATAATAATAATTAGAAATAATAGTATAAACCTTAGTTTGAGATGTAATCGGTGTTCCAATTGGTGGATTAGCTGTCATTGGCGTAACAGATGCAAGTAATTGAGTTTTACTACTATTTAAATAATAATTAACTAACGAAACATACTGATTCGTAAATGAAAAATAAGCATATACGCTTAGTTGGTTTGGCTCATCAGAAACAATATCAGTTGCACCTCTCAAAACATCAGCTATACGTTGTGATTCAGCCTGAAGCTCAGTTAAGTTCATACTGTTTTGTTGTTGGTTTAAAAATAAAATCAAATTATTATCAAAAAATTCAGCAAAAGTAGCAAATAAAACACCTATTACGACTATTACTATCATCAATTCTACTAAAGTAAAACCTGCTGTGGATTTTAATAATTTATGGTGAAACAATTAAACCTCCTAGCAATGGTGCTGTCGGTAAATTAAAGGTATAACCGTTAGCTATAATTTGTAGCTGAGTACTACCAGATATAACATTGGAAAGATCAACGGAACAACTTAAATCAGTACCAGCAGATGTACCAGTACAACTTGACGTATAAGTTTTTCCGTTTTGTATAAAATTAATTGTAGTACTACATTTATTAGCGGCCGGATCACATGGTAAATTAGCCCCAGTAATAGAAAAACTAAAATTATTCAATGTACCACTACTAGCACTAACGGAAGACGGTGATAATGTAAAAATTCTAGGAAAATTTGAATAAGGAGTTAACATTAATCTTACTTTTTGCAAATAACTATTACCGTTATATGGAAAAGTAATAGTTGGAGGATTTGAGCTTGAATCAATTGGTACATTAATTGGATTAAAAGCATTATTACCACTATAAGGAACAGCTGCTGCTAAATAATAAGTTTTTCCAGCAATACTACAACCAGTTGATCCAGTATCACCACAAAAGATATAACTACCAGGTACTAAATTAGTCATACCAAATAAACCACCACTACCAGTCACTGGAGAAGTGTTTGGTGCTGTCATAGAATCATAATAATAACTAGTATTAGATGTCTCAGTATATTTCTTATATCCTCCTTTTACATAAATCTGAGCATTTGGTAAAGGATTACCAGAAGTATCAGTTGTTTCTAAAATTAAACTATACTGACCCTGAGGTTTTAAAGTTAAAGTAACGTAAGATGAATTTTGAGTTAAAACATCTTGATTCGGATAAGTAGCCACCAGATTTGTGGTTGACGGAATCGTGAAAAGAGAAGAATAACCAGAATATGAAGCACTAATAACATAATCATAGCTCGAATCAGGTGTCATACCATAAAAAATAGCCATTCCGTTACTATCGGTTGTACTACTAACATTAATGGCTGGTGAAACAACTGAATTAACCACATGAACAGTTGCACCGGCTACTGGATCTCCACTTTGATCTATAACATTGACAAAGATTACTCCTGTATTAGTTGCTGTCTCGGCCGTCGGTGAAGCAATTTGAGTATCTAGAGCTGCAAGCTGTAGTCCTGAATTATCAGTTACAACAACTCTAACGTCCTTATAGTCTTCTGGAGTAGTATCAACCGGACTACCGGCAGGGGGTGGATAGTTACGACAATATTGTTTTTCTAAAGCAAGTGTTGGATAAACACCGCAACCATCATAAGCATCATCAACATAATTAATCTGAGTAGTTACAGTGTAGGTATGATTATTTTCTGTCTTATAAACAACTCCTGGAATAGTAGTTGTTGCCGGAATTGGACCACCAGTTACTGCTAAATTATTATAAGGTAACGACTGTAAATACTCCATCTGGTTAGTAGCAAGAGTAAGAGCAACTGCTTGTCGTTGAGCAACAATGCTACTATGCAAAACTGATATATATAAATCAAAAAAAGTTATTGCAATAATTGTTAAAACTACCAGACTCAAAAGTAACTCTACTAAAGTAAAACCCTCATCTTTTTTTATCACAATTACTTTATTATAAAAAAGCTTGAGGGTTTTTACTACTAAATAATGCTTTTGATTTTAAAAAAATTATTATTTACTTCTTAGATTTTGCTGAAATAGAAATTGTTTTTGGTTTAGGTAGTTCTTTATATGGAACACTAACAGTTAAGAGACCGTTATCGAAATCAGCTTTGATATTTTCTAAATCAGTGTTTTTAGGTAATGTAAAACGTCTATAATAACGAGTGGCACTTTCTTTATGTAAGTACTTTTTATTATTAGTCGACTTTTCACTATGATTAGCATTTATCTCTAAACTACCTTCGTTTTGAGAAACAGTAATCTCTTCCTGTTTAAAATGTGGTAGATGAACTTCAACAGTAATAGACTTATCATCATCATAAATATCTGTTACTGGTGCCGAAATATCATGTCCCATTAAATCACCAAATGAATCACTAAATAAATCACTCATTTGATTATGTAAATTATTAATATCAGCAAATGGATCCCATTTTATTATTGCCATAATTAACCTCCTTTATAATTTATTACTAGTGCTGAGCACTGCACAAATTATAAAAAACTAGCACTCTAATGTCAAGAGTGCTAGTTATAGTAATTTAGTCTACATTATTTTAATAATATGCCTGTTAAATAAAAAACAGATTAACATAATCCGTTTAATAAAATACAAAATAATTGGATGTCGGTCTGGAACCTCATAACAGGAATAAATGAGACAAACGAAATAGTTCCTTTAAAAAACACGTGCTCTAAATTTATTAGATTCCGTATTTGACAAATGATACTTGTCTAAAATTTCGATGACTCGAGTATCTCGCACAGTAGCTTGCACCTCATCAAAAATTATCCAGTATTGTACAAATGCTTCTGTAAGTAACTTAAGATCTTCTAGTTCATGCGCTCTAGCCCATATGTATGACTGTCACGATTAAGCGTATACTAGCACAGACTCCACCCCTATTAAGATCAATTTGTAAACAACATTATTTTTTGTTAATTGTTATAATCTTGATATGGCAACCTTAAGTATTTCACTAGACGAAAAACTAAAAAAAGAGATCGAAAGATTCTCTAAGCAAGATGGCGTTTCTAAAAGCGTTATAGTGCGTCGACTACTAGAGCAAGCTACTTGGGAAAGAACCTGGAAAGACATGTCAGCCCAAATCCGTAAGAAGCTAGGCACACTCAACCTTACGAACGTTGATGACATAGAAAAATATCTAGGATGAAACCCGTTCGGTTAGTACTCGACGCGAACGTTTATTTTGCAGCTGCTCAGTATTTGGCCAGATACTACACCTCCCCGGAAATACTACAAGAGCTACAGAACAAGCTAGAAAGCCTTAAACTTGGATTTTCGCGGGCTAACGTAGTACATTGGATGAACCGTCTAGAAGAAGCCGTCGCAGTAGTGCGACCTCAGCAAAAAGTTGACGTGCTCACTGAACTCGACCCAGACGATAATAAAATTTTGGAGTGTGCATTGGAAGTAAAGGCTGACTTAATTATCACGACTGATCAAGACCTGTTGTCACTTCAAGAATTTGGTGACACAAAAACTATGCATACATCGTCAGTAAAGTACCTATTTCCACAGCTGAAAGATAAATAGATATGAAATTACAATACTTTTGCGCAATACTTACGTATTTTTCCGTTAGTTAAGAATCTCCGCTATATAGTTATAGATCACGGAACACGATCGGTTATCGTGCTGTCCAACCCTCATAATGAGGGGAGCAGTCGGTTCTGGAACTTAATCAAGAACTAAAATGGGATAAATAATGGTGTCCGGTGATTCAAATCTTAGGTTACCGGATTTGGTCAATCCTCAAAAACTACGCCAAAATATCAACTGTTGCAGGAATAAATAAATAGAGACCGATCACGGAACACGGTCTCGTATTTTGAGTGCCTGACTTGGTTGAGCATGTCGGTCTGGAACCCAAATCGGACACAAATGAAAAAGTCCGGAAAGCCTGGACTTTACGGACTTACATGCTGTACTTAGCTTGGTTGAGCATGTCGGTCTGGAACCCCATGCAAGGAGTTAATGGGACAGAATCGGACATTATAAAAAAGGAGTGTCCGATTATGGCATACCTATTTAAAAGCCGAACAAATCCCGCACTTGGTGGTATTCAGCGGATCCAGCTCCACAGATGGGCAGTTATAAAATGAAAATTGAACAGGATTGCTACAAGCAGTAAAACGTAAGCAGCTCCACCGCCAGCCAGCATGCCTATTTGTCTTTTTAACCAAAGTTTAGGCGTTAGAGTAGGTAGCTTTTCAAGTATGGCATCGGTCTTCTTGCCAGCTTCATCGAACGTTTTGAAGTCCACCCTGCTATGCAGGTTAACAACGTTGTTATGTGCTGTTGCCCACTTCAAGTGGAAGCGAACCAATTCGAAGTAATATTTGACACCTGAGAAAATTGAACCTACAAGTAGCAAGATTTTTTGTGCCGGAGACAGCGAAGTTAGCAAGCCACTATTGCTAAGCGCTATAACATTGGCCGAAAGCAGAACTGTGCTTACTAGCATCAGCTGGCTGCAGGCAACCCGTTCAGTTTCATTTTCCTCGGTTAATGACCTATCACGTTGCTGTATGTAGTCACGGCGGATAGACTGGATAAAATCAAATACCTCACCGTTCGTAACGTCGATTTCCTGCTTGGTAGGCGGAACTACACTATCATTCTTGAGCATCAGAACCGCCAGACGACGCTTGCGGCTGTTCCGGAGCGGGAGGTGCTGCCTCGCCTTGTCCGGTAGATGTAGTTTCCGTGCTCTGAGGGGCGCTGTCGGTTGGTGCGGCCGGAGCCATGCCCATGGGCGTTGGGAAGTTGGAGCCTTTGATGACACTGTCATCGCCAGGATCTACAGCCCGAATCATGTTGTCGCTATTGTTGTCACTCATGCTGGTAATTATAACCCAGTTAGGTCAATCTTATTTCTCGGCCCTGGCTATCCTTTTTGACTTTGGGTATATCTTCTTTTCGGCCCATTTTGAAGTCGTAATTACGTATAAATGCAGGCGCCGAATCGTCATTGTCCCGAAACGGTATGATAACCCGCAGCAGCGGGTTCATGTTGGCATAGACATGTGACACGCTCGTCTTCTTTACGATGCCGCTTTTGAGGGTTATTTCGGCTGGCACTGAGCCAAGATACATCTGATCCATGTAAACCAGGGCCGCTTCGCGCATCCGCATGCCTTCATATTTGGGCTTTGCGTCATCCTTTTTGGCGGGTTTGGCGGCCGGTTTCTTTTCCGGCAGCTGGTAGGTGCCGCTTTTGATGCGTTGTTCAATCAGCTTCTTCAGATCTTCTTCTTTTTCATAAGCCCGGAGCCGACCGCTCAAGTAACCTAGCCGGTAATCCACGCCGTCGCTCATTAACCGCCAGTTGGTTTCTTCCAGAGCTTTGTTCAGTAGCTTTTGAAGACCCTTCTTGCTGTCGTATTCTTTGCGGTCGGGCTTATCATCCAGACAATTAAAACTAATGGCGACCTGCTGGCCAAGTTCAGGTTCGCCCAGCTTAAATTCCCTATATCCAGCCTTTTCCAGAGCTTCGCTCAGCAGATCGGATAACTGGGCTATTTTGAGCTGTTTAATGTCTTTTATGGCCTCGTAAACGTCAACATGCTCGACGTGTTCGTCGTTATCCAGTTCAAGTTTGGCCATCCGGAGCAGGTGTTGGAGTTTTTGTTTGTATTTACTTTCCATTTCTTCGTCAAAACAGAAGCGTTTACGGTCAAGTTCGTAGTAAGGATCGGCTGCTTCTGCGGGTTCTTCCTTGGCATTCAGGTCAAATTCAAACTTATCGACATGACCGCACTTGGTGCAGGTATTGGTCGTGGTGATAACTCCGAACTTTTTAGCGGACTTCGACTTCATGACCGATCCGCACTTTTCGCAGCGCGGTTCTTTATGCTCCCACTCCGTGCCATCCTGCCAGACAGCCAGGCGTTTATTGCAGGCCTCGCACTCAAACATGAAGAGAATATCGTCTTCGCGGTCTTTGGAAACGCCACGGTCCCGGGGCATGTAGTCTTTGCTGATTTGCTTCATGTCTTTACCACAGCTTCGGCAAAACGGGATCTTGGCCATTTGAGCCTCAGCCAGCCGCCGGTCTTTTTGTTCGTCGGCCTCCATCCATTCGGCAATTTTCTTATCACGCTCATGGCGCCGTCCAAAGGCAACTGTTTCTACGAATTGAAAGTATAGCTGGCTATACATTAAGTACCAGCCTGCTTGCCGCTTCTTCTTTTCCGAGGCAGGTAGTTTCTTATCCATCTCAGCAAACGTTTGATTTACGATTCGCTCACCGCTCCGGCAATGTTCCACGGTGCCCTTGTCGTAGAGGTCTTCGTAATGCTGGCGATCTTTTAGATGAATATAACTCACACAAGTATTTTATCAATCACAATAAAGATCAGCGGTTAAAAGTTACAATGTATATATGCCAAAAAATATTATAAAGCCAGCGTGGTCTTCGACATGTATAACGTTATTAACATTGTCGTGCATATGGACTCGTTCCGCAGGCGTCATAACATTGCTTGCCACACACGCCTGAACCTCTGTGTAGTAGCTGGCTTCCTTAAACATTTCCTGCTGTCCGTTTATATAGACCGCAAAGTTGGCATGGTAATGGACGTTATCCAGTTTATAGGTGAAGAACCGTATACCAAGGACAATACCAGACCCTAGAACTAGGCAAGCCGCACCAATAAACCATTTGCTTTTTACGAACTGTAAGTACTTACGCATGTATATCTCCATTACTAATAACCATATTTGACATAATACCCCCAGGGGGTATATAGTGCAAGTATGATTGACGACATTAAACGTAGAGCGTTGCACCGCAGTAAGATCCTACAAGGACAGCTTAAGGGTATTGAAAAAATGATCGAAAACGAGGATTACTGCATGGACATAATCACGCAGTCGCTGGCTATTCAAAAATCACTTAGTTCTCTCAACAAACTTATATTGGAAAACCACCTTAAGACCCACATCAAAGAGGACTTCTCTTCCGGCAGCGACAAGCGCCGACAACACGCTATCCAGGAATTGCTTGATCTATATGAGCTTACCAACATAAGGGCCAATAATAAGTAGGGGGCAGCATATGATAGATCACATTAAAAGACCAAAGCTGAAAGCTTATGTTGGTATCAGTTTAATGTCGATTGCCTTTTTAACTTTCTCGCCGATGGTCTCGGCCCAAATGATGGGGAGTTATCAAGACCAAACTCCGCCATCTCAGAGCGAGCTTCAGGATGAGGCTACTATGCAAAGTGCTGGCCAGGCGATATATAACAACCTGCAAAGCGGTAAGACTTCCTGCCAAAAGCTGACCGATAACGACTACGAAAAACTGGGTGAATACTTCATGGGGCTATCGGCTGGTAGTACTGAAAACCATGTGTACTGGGATAACAATATACAGCAAATGATGGGCGACCAAGGCGATACCAACGTTCACATAGCATGGGGTAAGCGAGGCAGCGGCTGCCAGACCAATGCCGCAATCCCCGCCAATACCCCTTCGTTTATAAGTGGCATGATGAATGGCCGACTCGCGGGCGGTGATAATGGCACTATGATGTATGGCTATAACAATAGCTCCTGGGATGGCATGGATACTGCACTCATTATTTTACTAGCATTAGCTGTTGCGGCAGCACTGTTTGCTTGGCTGCGACCACGCTCAAGCGTTTTAGAATCTCCACTGGATAGCCTTAAGTCCCGCTATGCCAAGGGAGATATAAGCAAGTCTGAATTTGAACGGCTCAAGAAAGAACTAGGGGTCAAGTAACTAAGAAAGGGGGAGTTATTGTGATCATAGCCATAATTATCACAGGGTTTATTATCATCCTGGTTCTGTACTTTGCGTTTATGTACAACGGCTTGGTGCGAAGCAATCAACACACCAATGAAACTTGGAGCGACGTCACTGTTCAGCTTAAACGACGGTACGACCTCATCCCGAACCTAGTGAATACCGTAAAGGGCTATGCAAAGCACGAAAAAGAAGTATTCGAGAACGTAACTAAGACCCGAGCCAATGCCCTGGGTGCCCAAGGAGTTCAAGCGTCAGCCAAGGCTGAAAACCAATTTTCGCAAGCCCTGAAAAGTCTATTTGCCGTGGCCGAGAATTACCCGCAACTCAAGGCAAGTCAGAATTTTCAGCAACTCCAAGCAGACCTGACCGACACAGAAGATAAGATCATGGCAGCCCGGCGTACCTACAATCAGGCTGCTCGTGACTTCAATGCCAAACGCCGGATGTTTCCGATGAACACCATGGCTGGCATGATGGGGTTTGCTACTGACAAACAATATTTTGAGGTTGTTCAGGCGGAACAATCGCAGGTAGAACAATCAGTTAAAGTCACATTTTAAGGGGATAGGAATGCAAGAGCATAAACACGACTCAACAAACCAAGACTATACCTGCCCTATGCACCCGGGTATCCAACAGGACAGGCCCGGCATGTGCCCGGAATGCGGCATGCAGCTCGTTCCAACCAAGCGTAAGCCGCGGCATGACCACGAGCACATGGATCACGACAAGCACGCCGGTCACAGCCCCAACATGTTCAAGCAGAAATTCTGGTGGAGCCTGGCGCTAACCATTCCTGTTTTGGTATTTTCAAACTCTATCCAACACTGGCTGCACTACAACCTGACATTCAGCGGCAGCGAATACATCTCGGCGATCTTTGGCCTCATCCTGTTCTGGTATGGCGGTTTGGTATTCCTAAGGAGCGCCAAAGTTGAAATAGAAGGCCGCCAGCCCGGTATGATGACCCTGATAGCAATGGCCATCACGGTTGCTCTCGGCTACAGCCTTGCCATAACGTTGAAGCTGCTGCATGGTATGGACTTCTGGTGGGAACTCGCCACGCTAATCACCATCATGATCTTCGGCCATTGGATGGAAATGGCTTCGGTGCAGAATGCCCAAGGAGCTTTAAAAGAACTGGCAAAACTACTGCCCGACGAAGCCGAACTTATTACCAAAGACAGCACCAAGAAAGTAGCTGTCAGTAAGCTGAAGGTCGGTGATCAGGTGCTGGTACGGCCAGGCGCCAAACTGCCGGCTGACGGCGAAGTCGTAAAGGGTGAGTCCGACGTAAACGAATCAATGCTGACTGGCGAATCCAAACCAGTCAAAAAAATGGTCAAAGCGCAAGTTGTGGCTGGGACTATCAACGGTAGTGGATCACTGACGGTGCGGGTCAGTAAGATTGGTGACGACACCGCATTAGCTGGAATCATGAAACTGGTGGCCGAAGCCCAAAGCAGCAAGTCCAAAACCCAGATACTAGCCGACAGGGCGGCATTTTATCTGACATTCATAGCCCTTGGCGCGGCGGTTATCACGCTGCTGGGCTGGATAATTTTCAGCAACCAGCCAGCAACCTTTATTCTGGCCCGCGTCGTTACGGTGCTGGTCATTGCCTGCCCACATGCGCTGGGGCTGGCTATTCCGCTAGTTACGGCAATCTCAACTACGTTAGCCGCTAAGAACGGTTTGCTCATCCGGCAGCGCATGGCATTGGAAGCTGCCCGTAACATTGACGTGATTCTCTTTGATAAAACCGGCACGCTTACCAAAGGCGAGCAAGGTGTAGTAGATATTGTGACCGACGACAATAAGCAAGAACTTCTCGGCATAGCGGCGGCAGTCGAAGCCGAATCAGAGCATCCCATAGCGCGGGCCATAGTTAAGGCGGCCAACGATCAAGGTCAGAAAATCCCGCAAGCATCGAGCTTTAGCTCGCTCGCCGGCCGCGGCACCAAAGCAGTAGTTATGGGCCGTCATGAAGTATATGTTGGCGGTCCGCGCTTGGTACAAGAACTGAACGCCAGCATGTCCGGTTCGCTTAAAAAGGCTGCAGCTCAGGCATCTGAGGAGGGTAAAACTGTCGTATACGTGATTGACCAACATAAGACTGTGCGTGGCGCTGTCATGCTAGCGGACGTTATTCGTGAAGAGTCCAAGGAAGCAGTCGATACTTTGTATGCCATGGGCAAACGAGTGGCTATGCTGACCGGTGATAATAAAGGCGTAACTGCCTGGGTAGCCAATGAGCTGGGTATCAAAGAGTACTTCGCCGAAGTGTTGCCGGAAAACAAAGCCGAAACAGTCAAGCAACTGCAGGCTGATGGCAGCAAGGTGGCCATGGTCGGCGACGGAGTAAATGACGCACCGGCACTTACTCAAGCGGATATAGGAATTGCTATCGGCGCTGGCACGGACGTAGCCATTGAATCAGCCGGAATCATTCTGGCCTCCAGCGACCCGCGCGGTGTAGCTAAGGTTATCAAGCTATCCAAGGCAACTTATCGTAAGATGCAGCAGAACCTGGCGTGGGCAACCGGCTACAATGCCTTTGCCATTCCGCTGGCGGCGGGCGTGACGGCGGGCTTAGGTTTTGTGCTGTCACCTGCCATTGGTGCCATACTAATGTCCTTGTCCACGATTATAGTAGCTTTCAACGCCCAGTTTTTGCGTCGATTGAAGCTCAAGGAGGCAACGGAATGAACCGGCGAGTTTTTATTACTCTCGCAGTTGGCGTAGCCATTATTGGAGTAATCAGCCTAGCAACTATTGGTAATAGGGGAACGACTTCGCCCAATAATAGCGTAACTCCTTCTGGTTCCGAGCGTGTCGTGCAACTTACCCGTGATTCAGGGACGACCTCTAACCCGGGTCGTCTTACTGCCGTGCTTCTAAAAGGCACTATGCCCAGCGGTGCCGTGACCGGAGTTGTCACTACTGACGAAAATTGTACGCCCGACCAAGCTGGGTATTCTCACTGCACGAATGACATCCGCATAGCAGGCAGCAAAATGATCGAAGTACGTCATAACCATATGATGTCGGTAGTGCCGTGCCTTGAACCCGGCGAACATGTGATAGTACGAGGAGCATAGACGACAGCTGATATTCGTAATGGTAGATCAGACACAAATAGATTGAAAACCCTCATTAAAACGGTTAAGCTAAAGTTAATTAATACGTAGAAATGGCCAACAACACATCCACTAAGAAAAAACCAAAAAGCGATGTCATTTGGGATACCCTAAATAACAGGCTGGGCTTAAAGCATTTTGCCTATCACGTGCCGGAACATGCCCAGAGCTGGCCTTACATGCTTGGCGGCATTACTCTAGCTGGTTTTGTAATCCTTATTGTTACCGGCATTTATCTGGGACAGTTTTACAATCCCAACCAGCTGAACTCGCACCAAAGTGTGCTGTACATAATTTCCCAGGCTCCGTTCGGCAACTTTGCCCGTAGCGTTCATTTTTGGACGGCCAATATTGTGTTTGGCCTGGTAATTGCTCACCTTATCCGCACCTTTATAACCGGCAGCTATAAACGCCCGCGGGAAGTTACTTGGCTGGCCGGGTTGGGTTTGCTGGCAGTTACCATCGGATTTTTGTTTACAGGCACGATGCTGAGTCTTGGCCAAGAGGGTGTAGAGGCACTGGAACATAACAGTGAGGCTGGTCTTTTAATCGGTAAGGTTGGCGCTTGGTTTACGGGCAGTTTTACCAGCAGTGTACCGCTAATTGGCCGTGTGTACGTGGCCCACATTACTATTTTAGGCGCTCTGTTAGCTCTATTTCTGGCGATTCACGTCTACATGATCAAAATCCAGGGCATGTCGCCCAAAGCCAGCCAAAACGCACATGTCGGCAAGAGCCACGAACGAGTCAGCTACTTTAACGTACACCTGAAGAAGCTAACTGGCTGGGCCTTCATATTGGTAGCAGTGGTATCGCTGCTGGCGCTGATATGGCCGGAATCGCTGACCAGCGTCGGCGCTGCCGGTGTGGAGCAAACTAAACCGCCGTGGATGTTCCTTTGGATATTCGGCATGGAGGACGTTTTTGGCATCAAGTCGCTAATCTGGGGACCGGCTCTGTTGTTTGCATTGCTGGCCGCTATTCCGTTCATTGACCGTTCCCCATATCTTTCGCCGTGGAAACGTAAACGCATCATGGCTTTGGGGCTAGCCATTGCCGCAGGGCTTATTTACCTGAGCATTAATGCATGGCGTACACCTATCATGACTATGCCTTCAGAAGGCTACTTGCCGCGGACGGTGCAGCAACTTAAAAACTTCGTCTTTCCGGTAGCTTACGCGCACAATATGCCATTCCTATCATTTACTCCAACGGTGGTAAAACCTGGCCAAGACGTAAAAATTAGTGGTGATGGTCTCAAAACAGACGGCAACTATGATATTTATCTAAAAAGTTCGCAGAAAAATATCCTACTGGGTGTGGCTACCGTTGATAATGGCAAGGATATGTTCGACGCTGATTTCACTGTTCCTGCCAACCTGCCAGGTGACAATTACTCAGTAGAGATGCATAGTCTAAAAACCCCAGCGTTCAGCTTTACGGCAACGCTGCAGCTGGCTGTGCAGCCCACCGCAGCAACTACTTCACCAGCCATGCCCACGCATCAGAGTTACCCTATACCAAACAAAGAGGTGCCTTGGATTATCGGTTTAATAGCCGTTTCGCTTGCCCTTGGCTGGCTGTTGCTGTTTAGATAAAGGCGTTTGCTATGAAGAATGGAAGTCAATTATACCAATGTCCGGAATGTAGGCTGCACTATGAGGACGCGGAAACAGCCAAAAGGTGCGAAGCTTGGTGTAAAAAGTATAAAAGCTGTAATTTGGAGATCACCAGGTTATCAATAGAAGTTGCCGGGAAGCGCAAACAGGATTAGCGATCAAGGATAGTAAATGCTGGAGGCCTAGTGGGATAGGAATCGGTCATGAAACGCGATCAGTTTTTGAAGTGTCCAGTCCTCATAATGTTAGTCGGTCAGTTATGGAACGTGTTTAAGAAGTTAATTGAGCCTCTTAAAGGCTTTGGGCGGTTCGAGCGTAGCTCACTCAACTTTCAAGTGAATTGAAAAGTGCGCCTATAAAACTTATTTAACAGGGGTAAATAAATAAAGACCGGTCATGGAACACGGTCTCGTATTTTGGGTGCATGATTTGGTTGCGGGGACAGGACTCGAACCTGCGACCTCGTGGTTATGAGCCACGCGAGCTGCCGCTGCTCCACCCCGCTATAAATAAACTCTATGTATCTTAACACAAACAGAACGCTTGTCAATCTGTTGTACTATATAAACATTAAACTGACTGATGCAAGAAAAATTTTATCCAGGATTGAATATTTCTTTGCCAAAAAAGTTGGTTAGAAACAGTAGATACATTAGATCCATTATTATGTGGTGGTGGTACAATATAACTCATAGCAACATTATTTGGTACAATTATCTCAGTTTCACCAGGAAATCCTAATCCAAAATTTTGTCTTGCTGAAAGTTCAAGATACTGTTTAGAATTATAATATTGATTTTCTAAAGCTAAATTAGTGTTTTCTAACTTTTGTAATTTAATCTCTTCATTTAATTTAAGGATTTGTTTTTGTAAATTATAGTTTGTTTGGATAGCTTTAACACCACTCCAACTAATCATTAATACAATTATAACAAATAAGACTTGCCCGCTAAATCTTATATCCTGAAGGCGTAATAAAAAATCTTTAATTATTTTTTTATAAAGTTTGAAATTCATATCTTAATTTTAATTTTGCTATTAACAGTATATAACTTTTACTAAAATATCTGCTATAATGCTACCTGTTAATTAATAAATATGGGGGCGTAGCTCATCGGTTAGAGCAGGCGGCTCATAACCGCTTGGTAGTTGGTTCGATTCCAACCTCCCCCACCAAAATTTCTAACGTATTATCTAACTAAAAATTTCATCAACAATTTATAACATAAGTTATAAATTTTTATATCTAAGCTAAACTGCTATTAAGTATTTCAATAGCTTTTTTTGAACTATTAACTGACATGATTCGGGCTCGAAGATCACTAGCACCTTCAAAACCATTAATATAAAGCTTTGCAAATTTAAATAATTGATAAACTGAACGTTCGTTCTCAGAATAAGTTAAATCAAAAAGCTTAATATGTTTAATAAATAACTCTATCTTTTGAGTAGTAGTATACGATTTCCATAAACTATTTTCTGAAAAAACAAAGGGATCTGAAAAAACCCCGCGACCTATCATAATGCCGTCTATTTGATATTTTTTAGCTAACATCATACCTTGTTTTCTGGTTATTACATCACCATTTCCAACAATAAAAGTCTTCACTTTTTTTTGATCTCTTAACTGTCTAACGTGACTTATAACATCCCAATCGGCGGCTGTTTTACTAAGCTGTTTTTTTGTTCTTCCATGAACAGTTAATCCCGCTAATTCAAAATCAAGTAAAAAATCAAGCCAGGACATATCAATATCGTTAAAACCAATTCTAGTTTTAACGCTTACAGGTAAACCCTTTGCACCCTCAAAAGTAGAAGTAATTATATTTTTAGCTAAATCTCGATTATTAATTAAAGCTGAACAACAGCCATTTTTCACTATCGTTTTATCAGGACAACCCATATTAAGATCAATGCCATCAAAACCCATATTCCTAACTTCAGTAGCAATTTTCTTAAAATTACTTGGTTCTTTTCCCCATATTTGAGCAATAATTGGCTTACCTAGATTAGTATACTTAAGTTTATGAAGTAATTTATTTCTACCATCACTGGAAAGACCGTCAACATTAACAAATTCTGTAAAATAAACATCCGGTTGAGCTAGATCATTAATTATTTGACGAAAGACCAGATCAGTAACATCATCCATTGGTGCTAATACAAAAAAGGGTTTGGGTAATTTTTGATAAAAACTCATCTTATTCCCAACGAAAAACTCTAAAAGCTACAATATAAATTATAATAAACCAAGCAAAGACCAACCCTATTTGAGGTCCGATTTGAAACAAACTTTTGTTTTCTGTGGTTAATAACCGCAAACCATCAATTACTGGAGTTAAAGGTAGGTAAGTAGTAATCTTTTGTAGCCAAATCGGCATTTCAAATCGTGGGAAAAATGTTCCAGATAAAAATAACATTGGAAAAACAATAATATTACTAAGTGGAGCCGCTTGCCGTTCATTTTTGGCCCAACCGCCAATTGCTAAACCTAAACCTAAAATCATAAAAATACTAAAAATCGTGAAAATAGCTATATAAACCAAATTGCCATTAATTTTTAAGTGGAAAAACGAAACCGCTACCAAAAATTGTAAACCAACCGAAAATAAACCAATAATAGCTTGAGATAGCATGGTTGAAATAAAATATTGCCAAACCTTAAGTGGTGTAGTATGTAATCTCCTTAAAATCCCTTGTTTCTTAAGCTCTGGAAAAACATTCACCGGACCAAAAATTGCAATACCAATAATAGAAAAACCCAATAAACCTGCAAAAGTATAATCAAAAGCAGTTAAACTATGGTCGTTTAGCTGCTGAGATTTAACAGTAAATGGGGGTGAATACTTGATATATTTAGCGTTAAATCGTTTTAAAATTGATTGTTGCATTAATGAAGCTATTGTTTGACCAGCCACATTTGAATTTTGTGAATATAATAAACTAACTGTTCCGGTTGGCAGATGATTATTCAGTACTTGACCAAAATTTTTATTAAGTAAAATTGTGGCATCAATCTGACTATTAATCATTGCTTGTTTAGCCCTAAATAAAGTAGTAATTGTTTTATTTATCTTGAAAACTTTTTGACTATCAATTGATTTAACTAATTTTACGGATGCGTTAGAAGACGATTGATTAATCACTGCAATATTAAAGGAAACATTGTTATTACCATTAGATAATGACCCAAAAACAAACAAAAATATTAAAGGAAATAAAAAACCGAAAAATATAGCTAATTTGTCTCGAAAAAATCTTTTAGTATTAATTTTAGTAAAGATTAATACTGTTAAAAATTGTTTTTTCATTTAATCTCTTAAAGCCTTTCCGGTAAGATCAATAAAAACATCTTCTAAATTAGCTTGAGATACTGGTATGTCCTTTTTAAAACCTTTTTTAATCAATTGTTTTATTAAATTTTTAGGAGTATCAAGAGCAATAATTTTACCACTATCCATAACAGCTACTCGGTCACATAATAATTCGGCTTCATCCATATAATGTGTGGTCATAATGACTGTCACGCCTTTATCTCGAATCATTTTAACTAAATCCCACAAATTACGTCTCGCTTGAGGATCAAGCCCAGTAGTTGGTTCATCCAAAAAAAAGACAATCGGATTATGCACCAAAGCAACAGCAATACTAAGACGTTGTTTTTGACCACCACTTAAAGTTTCAGCATAACTATCAGCTTTATCTAATAAACTAACTTCTTTTAAAAGAGTTACCGGGTTAACTTTTTCACCGTAAGCAGCAGCAAACATCTCGATAATTTCTTTAGTTTTTTGTTTATCTTGAAATGCTGCAGTTTGTGGTTGAACTCCAATAATACGTTTTACATCATTTGGTTGTAGGGAAACATCTAAATTATTAATCATAATTTTACCACCATCAATTGGTCTTAATGTTTCAATCATTTCTAAAGTTGTTGTCTTACCAGCTCCGTTTGGTCCTAAAATACCAAAAATTTCACCTTGTTTTACACTAAAAGAAATATTATTAACAACTAAATGATTGTTATAAATTTTTGTTAATTTAGAAACTTTTAAAATAATATTACTCATAAAAAAACCATTAAATTAATTATAACAAAAAAGAACTCAGTATATTTCAACCTGAGTTCTTTTTTATTATTCTAGTAAACTAATAATTACTTATTTCGTTTAATAGTTAGAAAACCATTTCGTGGGTTTTCATTAACCGAAAAGCCAGCTGGTAAATCAGTAGCCTCAGCTCGTTGATCTTTACTAAAATAATAAATAGTCTGATTCTTGCCACCCCTAAGAACGACATCTTTAGAATTTAGGTAATATGTAACACCTTTAGAATTTGTGTGCTTATAAGCCATTTAACTTAACTCCCCTCTTAAATTATTATTGTAATCTTAACATACTCTGATGTGTTATAACTTGTCAACCCCTTAATTTAATAAATGACATATTTAAGATAATAACAATAGTTATTCACATGTTTTTTTATTTATACTAAATAACTCTTGCGATTTTTTTTAGGCTAGTATAAACTAACACAAGTAACCATAAAAAGAATTTTAAGAAGGTGGAGTAAAAAATGGATTTTTCAAATCGTAATAATCAACAGCCTAATGTAGCTTCTTCAGCTCAACAAGCACCTGTTGGAAATCAAATATCAACAAATATTCGAAAAGAAAGTCGTATAAATAGCGACCAAAACAAGATATTTAGAATTGTTTCAGCTATTTTTGGCTTTGCAGTCGTTATCTTAATTATAGCTTTATTAGCATACATTGCCGTTGGTAAAAACAATAATGAAAGCTCTTATATTAATACAACTAAACTACAAGCTGTATTTTTAAATACTGGCCAAGTTTATTTTGGTAATATTAAAGATATTAATAATAACTATTTCATACTTACCAACATTTTTTATCTTCAAACTTCAAATACAAATGGCAGTAGTTCAACCACAGGCTCAACATCAGCCGCTAACACTAATGTCTCTCTAGTAAAACTAGGCTGTGAATTACACGCACCATATGATCAAATGATAATTAATACCAACTCGGTCACTTTTTGGGAAAACTTAAAACCAACTGGTCAAGTAGCAAAAGCTGTAGCAGCTTTTGAAAAAGCTAATCCTCATGGTCAAACCTGTTCTGCACCATCATCAACCGCAGCAGCAAATAGTGGTAATACAGTAAAGACTACTACTCCAGCTACTAACACTGGTACAGTTACAACACCTACTACTACAACAAAACCATAAAACATAAAAACATAAATAATAAAAAACCTCTCTTTAATACGGGAGGTTTTTTATTTAATAAATTACATACTTAAGACTAATCGCTAAAAAACTTTTAATTATTTAGAACATGCTTGATAAAACTTTAAGCTGTTATTAATTATAAACAATCACTAAGATTACAAACTATTTTAACTTAAATACTAACAAAATATTTAAGACATGATAATTTCAAAAAAGCTAACTAACAACTCTTTTTAAGATAAAATTAATTATAAAAACACCAGTCCCAATAATTAAAAATAAACCTCCAAACAGTAAACTGAAACCAGCTAAATCGGGTGACCAAGTAGGAGAAATAAAATCAAATTCATATAGACTAGGGCTTATTGGACTAGCTTTGGCACCATGGGTCTTAACATACTGTTCTATGCAAGGAACCCTAGGACCACCAAGAAAATTAGTCGTACCGATAGGTATAACAGTTTGACAATAATTCTCAGCATTAGTATATAAATTAGTATTTGTGCTAACTATATAAGCCTCCTGAGCTGATACTAATCTCTGATAAGTGTACTTTAATTGAATTGGAGGGTATACAGCATTAGATCCAGAACTTAAGTTAGTATTCATGTGAGCAACTACGTAAGCTTGTAATTTATCTAGTGCTCCCTGTACATTATTATTGTTTTTATCTGCTAAATAAACTTGATCTCTTAAATTAATCATTGTTTCATTATTGTTACGAAGCGCAAAAACACTAACCGTAAGAAAAACTAAAGCAATAATAATAAAATATCTAGCCTTAATGTGTTTAAAATAATGTTGGTAATAATAATGCCAACTTTTTTTATTCATATGTATTTATTATGCCATATTATGTATCATTATAGCTTGATAAATGCAGCTAAATTATAGATACTAAAGACTATGCATGTATATTTTTCTGGAATTGGTGGAGCTGGTATTGGACCTATGGCTCAAATAGCTAAAGCTGCAGGATTGGAAGTCAGTGGATCAGATAAAAGAAATAGTCCCTACATAGAATACCTTAAAAAACATGATATTAATAATATTCATATTGGTCAAACTAAAGAACAAATCTTAAAAATTCATCAACAAAAACCCATTGACTGGTTTGTTTACAGTTCAGCTGTTACTTTAGAAAATAAAAAGCCAGCTGAAGTAATTTTTTGTGAAAAACAAGATATTAAAATATCAAAAAGAGACGAATTCTTAAACTATTTTATTAAAACAAAAAAATTAAAATTGATCGCCATCGCCGGCACTCACGGCAAAACAACAACTACTGCTATGACAGTCTGGCTTTTTAAAAAAATGAACTGTCCTATTTCTTACATTTTACCAGCTAAAGTGAATTTTGGTGATATGGGTGAATATAATAAAGATAGTCAATACTTTATTTATGAAGCTGATGAATTTGATCATAATTTTCTAGCCTTTAAGCCGTTTTTAAGTTTAATCTCTGGCATTGGTTGGGACCATCAAGAAATTTATCCCACTCAAAAAGAATACAACGAAGCTTTTGAACAATTTATTAATCAATCAAATACAACCTATTTATGGCAAAAAGATAGTCTACTATCTAATCTTAAATCTATTAATAACACTGTGATTTTAAAAAATAACCCATCATCACTTAAAAAAATAAATCTTTTAGGAAAAAATAATCGTGAAGATGCATATTTGGTTATTAAAGCTCTACAAAATATCTTTAATGAAGATGAAGATAAGTTAATAAAGATAATTAACACCTTCCCTGGTTTATCCCGCCGAATGGAACAAATCATACCCAATTTATACTCTGATTATGCTCATACCCCAGAAAAAATAAATGGCGCTATGAGTGTTGCTAACGAATTAGCTAAGAAATTAAAAGCCAAGGGTATATCTAGTGGCAAAATAATTATAATTTACGAACCGTTAACAAATAGGCGGCAATATTTTATAAAAAAAGAATATTCTAAATTATTTACTGTAGCAAATAAAATTTATTGGGTACCAAGTTATTTGGCAAGAGAAAATCCACACCAAAAAATCTTAACACCAAAAGAATTAATTCAATACTTATCTAATAAAACAATTGCTAGTCCAGCGAATTTAGATAATTATTTATTACAAAAAATAACTAATCATCTTCAAAATAAAGATATCGTAATTGCGATTTCTGGAGGAGGAGGTAATAGTTTAGACGACTGGTTACGACAAAATTTTAATAAATAATATCTTATTTATTTTTTAAAATAAGCATAAATCGATAAACTAATTAAAATTAAAATCATTAAAATAGCTAAAGTAATAATTAAAACATTACTTTTTGTTTTAGACTTAGAATTTTTTGTTAAATTCTTTGACGACTTGGCAATATTAACAGCATTATCTTCGACTTTATTGTCATCACTAGTTAAATTACTAGATGAAACAGGTTTAATGTCTTCAATAACTTTTTTTTCATCCATAAAAATATTTTACCATAAACATTTAATATAGCTTTTAATGAAATGTTTAGAAATTATAAAGCTAAGCTTAATAACTATCACTAAAAATTTTAAGAACTAGTTTAATTTATCTGTAATGATTTAATAATATTATAAACAGTTTGATTAATTAAATTATCTTTTAACATAGTGTGAGATATTGTGAGGGGTTTAGAATTACTACAAGAAGTATTAGCACATAATACAAAAGAAACTATAATTAATGGGCTTAATTTTGTAATGTCAGTAGATGGAATGACTTGTAATTTCTGATAACCAAATGCGCCTGTAACATATATACCATCCAGTCCACCAACAACGGTTGTTGATGGATACTGAACAAACGTTAAGTATGTTTGATTACGTTGAATGTTTGTTGGAGAATTATACGAAATTTGCTGAGAATTATCTACTGCAACTGAATAAGAACCAAAACTAGGTGGTAAAACCGCCTGTTGATTAATACTAATTATAATTTGGCCTTTTACGGTGTTTAAGTTATCTGAAGTCAAATTAACTATTGGTGACGTAACTTTTATCAGCCCAGAATTGTTATCATTAACTTTCCAACCTATTGGATAATTAAAATCTAAATTAGAAGTAGATGAATTATAATTACTAGTTTTAATTATTGTAGTTGAAGGTTGTATTTTCTTATAAATAATAGGTTTAGATATATTATGATGTTTTGTTAATAAAATAAATGCACCACCAATACCTATCAATATTAAAAAACTTACTATTATATAAAGTAGCTTGTTAGATTTCTTTTTTGGTAATGGTCTTGGAGAATTAGTAAAACTACCATAACTCTTAATTGGCGGTTCAACTACTTTATTATCATAAAGCGAGGATGGTTTATTGAACTTAGGATCATATGATTTAAAATCCATCAAATTCAATAATAACAAAAAACTTAATAAACCTTAAAATGAAAATACTATCTCTTTAAGTTTAAACTAAGGATTTAATCTGTTTATATCTCTTGGAAACAGAATAGCTTCTTTAACATTACTAAGACCAATCACTTTTTGAGTTAATCGATCAATCCCAAAACCAAAACCACCATGAGGTGGTAGACCATATTTAAAAGCCGATACATAAGGAGCAAAAGCCGGACTATTAGGATCAATACCAGCTTTTTTCATTTGAGATATTAATTCTTCATAGCGATGTTCTCGTTGGGGTACTGTTGATATTTCAACTCCCCTAAACAATAGGTCAGCTGATCTTGCAACATCATTCTCACCTTTCATATGATAAAATTTCATCTTTGATTCTGGTAAATCAGTTGCAAAAACTGCTTCGCAGCCTAAATTTTTCTTGGCATACTCACAAACCCATCTTTCTTCATCAGGTATTAAATCCAGTTCCTGACTAACATCATGTCCAGTTGCCCTCTGATACATATCATGTATTTCAGACATTTTAAATCTAGGAAAATCGGGTTTTAAAACTAAATCAGGTACATTTAAACGCTTCAAAACATTTGCTGAAGTTTGGTAAAGTTTAGTTAAAACTTGATAGAGCATTGACTCAAGTAATTTTAAAACATCATTATGGTTTTCAATAAAACCAATTTCAACATCTAACATAGTAACTTCAGAAACGTGACGAGTAGTAGCACTAAGTTCTGCTCGAAAAGCTGGGCCAATTTCAAAAACCCTTTCAAAAACCCCCACCATAATTTGTTTATAAAGCTGAGGACTCTGAGCTAAAGTTGCCTCTTTACCAAAATAATCTAAAGTAAACACTTCGGCGCCACCCTCAGCAGCACCACCAACTAGTTTAGGTGAATTAATTTCAATAAAATCTTGTTGTAACAAAAATTCCCTTATATAAGTAACAATGATTGATCGTAATCGAAAAATATCAGCTTCAGCTAAATTACGTAATCCGATAACTCGGTTATCAAAAAGAGTGTCAAGATTATCCGATTTATGTGATAGAGGTTTATCGATTTCGATTGGTGGCTCATCGCTAACTGGTACCATAACACTGATTTCTACTTTATGTAATTCAAAACCACCAGGAGCTCTTTCTTCTTTCTTTACTAAACCAGAAACTTGCAAAACAGTACCAATTTGAAGACCTCTTAATTTTTCTATCTCATTTTTATCTTCAACAACAATCTGGATTATTCCGTGACGATCTCTAACGTTAATAAAAGTAATACCACCTAATAATCGTTTTTTATGCAACCAACCTTGAATTGTTATTGTTTGATCAACAAACTGATCAATATCAGAACTTAATACTCTCATAAAACTACTTCTTTTAATATCAGTCTATTTTATCATTAAATTCATTCAAAGATAAAATATATGTAGCAGGCCGTAGTTGAAAAAGTATGAAACTTTATCACACGGCACTATAGTACTTCGCGAGCAGACCTTACACTAAAATCACTTACTCCAAAGATATAGTGAACTGTAAAATCAGTGCCAAACCTTTGGTTTCGAACAGTTTAGTGCTATTATTTTGCTCAATAAAACGTCTATTCCTCTAACCAGTATTTGAGTTAGGTTCTCCTACGCTGTCCTTTGTATCTATAACTACTTGTAAACAATGTATGGGTCTGTTTCGATACCATGTTCAATCAGTCTTTTAGTAAATGCTACACTATTCACTTTGCAGCCCTTTTGGAGAGTTAGCATTCTCTAATATAGGAATGAATCCGATCACATTATAATGTTAGTTTACTGACTTACCGGTCGTCTGTTATTTTTGGAAGTAAATCTGGGTCAATTATCGGCCTTAAGCTTATGTTATCTATCCTAAATGAAATTTTACTGGTATTGTCCTATAAAACGTAGCAATCTGGGCTGTATTGGCTTTTTTCGGATTTAACTAACAACCATGTCTTCGTGAATCAATAATACTTTCTCTGCCCCAGCTCGTTCAATAAGCTAGTCTGTAAAACCAGATTATTTCTTTATTGCTTGCGATTAATGAATCTGTCACTCATAGCTAAGAAGTATGCTACTTAATTTAGATAGTGTCGACTATAATAGTTGTAACTATCTATTATTCATTCACAGCTGGTAGATGGATTCTTGATAACGCCAATGGTATACCAAACTTTGTATAAACACCACTAACAACCCTTCTAGAAATGGCTTCTACCTATCTGAACCAGAACATACATCTGGTGGTAATAAATCAGCTTTAAAGATTAAGTAAAAATTCAGTCGGATCAGTAAAATCGTCTAAATTAAATAAATATCTAACAATTTTTTTAATATCAATCATACCGACGAAATTATTTGTTTCATCGAAAACCAATAGATTAGCCGAAGAAGATGATGCCATTTTTTCTAACACTTGAAAGATACTATCATTGATATTAGCTTTAAAAACATTCTTGTCGGCTAAATCAGAAATTAAGCCATTACTGTCAAGTCCAAGATTATTTTTATTAATTGAACCAACAATGAGTCCTTCTTTATTAAAAATTGGAATATTTTGTTGTTTAGATTTATAAATTTCATCAATTATTACTGGACTTACCTTGTCTGACATATAAATTTTAGGAAAAACACTAACCGGAATAATTAAATCTGTAATTTTTTGATTTTCTATATTAATAATTTTGGTTATTCTATCAAGATCAGTTGCTAACATTCTATTATCAACTTGCGATAACTGTTGATTAATAATAAAGTTTAAATCTTCCAAATCATACAATCCAGTATGAGGACTCTTAATTTTATTTTTGGTCAAAAAAGCCGTTTTAAAATGAATAGATAAAAATCTAAAAAATCTAAAAAACAAAGGTAACAATAATAGACCAATTTTTATAATTAGTTTATTAGGTTTCTCTTTATATAAAAATATACCTAAAATAGTTAAAAATATTACAGCCAAAAAACCTAAATAAAATGGAGTTATTTTAATAAGAACTACTAAGCTTAATCCGACTAAAAATATAATCAATAAAATTAATAAAAACTCTATCTGACTATAAAATTTAAGGAATTTATTAACCTTAATAGCAACCTGATCATTATCTTTAGCTCTTTTTTTTATTTCATATAATGGCAAATAATTAATTGTTTTTAAAGCACTTAATAAGAGTAAACTAATAAACAATAAAACTAAACTAAAGATAAAGTTAAACATAATATCTTTAATATTATAATCTTTATATCTTTTTTTATAGTTTAATATGATAATATTGTGTATAATAAATTGAAATAAAAGAGGTAAAATATCCTATGTCTAAACAATTTTTAGGTGTTATAGTAGCGATAATTGTCATATTTTTTGGTGTTTATTATTTTTCTAGTCATGGTACTAAAACGGCCTCAACTAGTAACAGTTCAGTATCTAGTGCTAAACCATCAGATCATGTCGAAGGACAAGGATCAACCGGAGTAACATTAGTTGAATTTGGTGATTATGAATGTCCTTTTTGTGGTGAATATTATCCAACAGTAAAAGCAATTGTTAAACAATATTTTTCACAAATCACATTTCAGTTTGTTAATTTTCCACTTGTTACTATTCACCCTAATGCTTTTGCTGGGGCTAGAGCAGCTGAGGCTGCATCTATGATGGGACAATTTTGGCAAATGCACGACTTGTTATATCAAAATCAGAATCAATGGGTATCAGCCAGTAATCCTCTACCATACTTTATGCTCTACGCTAAAAGCTTAGGATTAAATACTAATACCTTCGTGAAAGATTACAATTCAGAAGCTGTGAATAATGTGATTAACGCCGATATAACAAAAGGTAACAATCTAGGTATCGATGCCACCCCAACATTTTATTTAGACGGTAAACAAATTCAACCAGCAAACTCAATTACGGCTTTTCAAACACTTATTAATGCCGCTATTGCTAAGAAAACAGGTAAATAGTGTACGATTTAGCTTTATGGAAATCATCTCAACAGAAGAAATTTCTGAAATAACTATTCCGAACAAATGCCGTAAATGTGCCGTACAAAATGAGCTTAAATCAGAAATTAAATTTCTATCTAACAAATTAACAGGCATTTTAAATTTTGGGATGGAGTTTGTTGGAGAATCCGGACAACAATTTGATAACTTAATTGATTTAGAAGTACCAAAAGAATATACAGAAGAATTTAAAAAAAGTTATAGACAATCTATTAGTCAAAATATAGAAGTAATCGATAAATTGATTAAACAAAAAACTGATAAAATTAATGCTAATAGTAGATCATGTACTGGCACACTAAGTATGAGAGGCACAAAAGACAATATTGAATATTTAGTACGTATTTGTACTTCTAGTAATGTTAATTTGCGTAAGCAAAGTCAACGCTCTATAGTTAATCTAGAGTTAGATTAATTTTAATAAATCCTGTTAGAAATATTAATCAGTTAATAAAAGATAAAAGTTCGCCAACTTTCATAACTGGTATAAACTGGGATATACTGTTCACTATTTTTAATAATTTTTACTTTAATTGACATTTTTTGTTAAACTCCGTATTTTTAATTTTTGTTTAATATTTTTTTATTACCTCATCACAAATCTTATGTTTAAAATTATACATAAGATATTGACAATATACTAGTTATATAAAAACTTATTTCACTGAAGCAGTTGGTGAATTTTTAATTCTGGTGAACTTAGGAGCAGGAGCATTAGAAATTGTAGTAGCAGATTTATATGTACTGTTAATATTTCTATTAGCATTATAAATATAATAAGCTAGTGCAATAATAGCTAATACTATAATAATCATTAACGTAACTTCAATTACACCAAAGCCTTTTTGATTATCTTTACGTAATATCATAATCATATCTCCTAATTACTTTTTAATAATATAGCTTATGATTAAAATAAACAACTTTATAAAAAGTTCTTTTCTAAAATTTAATCACTAATTAAAATATAAACCCAATTTTTAACACAATACTTGACAACACTCTTTAATAAACCAGCTTCATTAAATTTATTTTTAAAAAGGGCCCTTTGAATCTGTTTATTAATCATCAAATTTTTCTGATAAATAATATCTGGCATATTTCCCGGAACTTTCATTAAATTTATTTTTTTATCTTTAGAGCTTAAACCTAAAATAATTTTAAAAGAATCTAGAATACTATTTTGATTGGTTGTAGCTTTAAATCTTAAATAAGTTTTATAATCCATTAAAAGATAGATTTCATCATCATAAAATTTTTCCTTAATTTTTGGTAAAGTCTTATTAATTGTAAAAAATCGGTAGTCTAATTCTAATATTTTAAAATTTTTATGTGGTCTTAAAGCTTGTCTTAACATTGATACTCTATGTCCTAAATGAACATAGTATTCATTATTAGATAGATTCCTTTCTGGTAAAAAATAAATTCTGTTTAATAAATATTTATCCCTTGCTTTAAGTGCAAACTCGAGATGACCCAAATGCACTGGATTAAAATCAGCTAAATAAACTGCAATTTTTGCCATTCTATGCTGCTTTCTCTTTAATAGAAGCGTGTACTACCTTACCACTACAAATCTCGACTTCATATCGACATGAACTACATCTTAAATTACCTTTATGAACAGCTGTTTTTTTAGAAACCGAATTACCGCACTCAGGGCATCTAATAATATCTGGCATATTATCAAGATCATCGCTAGTTTCAACTAAAGAATTATCTAAACTGTCACTATTAACTAAAACCGAGGGACAAGAAAAAGTTTTAGCAGTTTTTTGAGCTAAATATAAAGACTCTTTAAAACCCATCTGATCATTATTATCGAAAGCAGATCGAGCTGTTTCTAAATAAGCTGCTGCCACACTACCGAAAACATTGATGTCAATCGCACGATTACTGACTGATGAATCAACTAAAACATGTTTAGAATGTTCTTTTAAGGCTCTAGCAGCACTAATTTCATCATTAATTAACTCATCAACCATTAAATTTGTATAAACTACATCAACCAATGGTTCTAAATTATCTTCAAAGGCACGACATCGCTCTTGAAATAAAGTATAGTCTTGAACTGGCTTATTATTCCCGAAAAATGTACCACCAGCTACTTCGTCATATTTCTTAACAATTCCTAAAACACCATCAGGTAGGGCTGATTTTGATATTAAAATAGGTTTAGCCAAAATTTCTTTTAAAGATAATGAACTATAATCAACTCCAAAAGACCTAGCTATCTCAACAATTGCTGACTTATCATGTCTATCAGTAGTCGAATCAACTCGCCCAGCAACAAAGGCGGTTTGAGTTAATAATTTACCGTCCGTAACAGTCGTTACTTGTATTGAAACTGGCATTTTATCAACAAAATAATTATTAGCTTCTAAAACTTCTTCTGGCTGATCATCTGGAGTTCCAGAAAAAACAACAAGATAACTATCTTCTAACTGTCTATTAAAAACCAGATTTTTAGCTATCAAATGATTTTTAGCTTCGATTTGATTAATTAGATATGAAAAAGAATCCTTATCAGTATAAGCCAATGTATTAATGTAAATATCGTCATAATCATGACCGTGTTGCGATATTTTATTATCTAAAATTTCCGCTTCAATTGGCGCAGTTATATGACCACCACTTATTCTGGTTATTTCTCCTAGTTGAGCACTAATATTTTGTTTAATCATTCGGACGGCAGATTGCTCGATAATATCTTTATCTCCTTTTTTAACAAACTCTATAGCTTGATATAATGACCGAAAACCGACCAACTCTTCTTCTTTTGAATTTAACAAATCTCTTTGAATTTCCCGTCTAACAACTGATTGTCCGATAAATGATCTTAATTGATTATCGATTTCAAGTTGATCACTAATTTTTGATTCAGCAAAAAAAGCTTTCTGACAAGTTTCTAATTCAAAGATGTTTATTTTTTCAGCGGTTAGCTCGACCATACTGACTTCCCTCACGAAATTTAATTAATTACTTGGTCGGACTTAAAATCACCGTTGCGGCACAGTTTTCGATTTTCACGAAATTCAAGTAATATCTTTACTATCTAGTACTTTATCATTAATTTAAAGCAGTAGATATAGTATTTTTCACTGCAAAATAGAGATATTTAAATTTAATCTTTAACTTTTTGTTTTAAAACAGTTAAACGTGTTGAAAAACTAATAGCTGCACCTTCAAAACCAAGTATCTTTAAAGCTCCTACTAACACAGTTAGAGTATCTAAATTATTTTGATTAATTGATGCCTGATCTTCAATTTGTTTGAACAAATGTTCAATCCTCATAACCAGCCATTTTTCCTCTGACGGTGTACTCTGGTTACTAATAATTTTTTGTGAATTTTTATTACCCACAATTTCTAATGATCTCGCCGATTTATCTCTTTTTATTAAATGCCCTCTTTTAATCAGACTATCAATATGAACAGCTACTGTTGCAACAGAAGTATAATTAAGACCAGCCATAATTTCACGATAACTCGGACTATAACCATGTTCTCTTATAAAATCAGTAATAAATACCAACATTGTTTGTTGTTTTTTAGTTGGTCTAATAGTATTAGTTAATGTGTGATTTACGGTCATATATTTGTATAATTAATGATTTTATGGTATTATAATTTATTGTGAATGAATACTACCATAAACCTGAAATCCCAACTAATAATAATCTTTTTTTATCAGGTTTACCAATACCAAACAATCAAGAAGCTGCTTATTTAGACAGTTTGAATCCTAATTCAGCTTTTACTGTTTTAAAATCATTAATTAAAGAAACAAATCCCAATCCTGAAACTTTATTAACTTTATTTAGATTGGCTGGCTTTGCATCCTTAATCAATATTAGTAAACTAAATTTAACTGCCGAAGAAGAGATAAAACATTTGTTAGGTGTTAAAGATGGTATATACAGTATTATTGGCATTACTGAATTATTACGTCAACAAAGAATCATCAATCAAAAATTAGAAAAAATAAATCTACCAAAACCCTTTTTTCCTCTTAGTGATTCTGAAATTGACCTAGTTCATGACCTACAAAAAACATCAATACATACAACAAGCGCTTTATCATTAAGTGCTTACCGAAATACAGATATTTATATACGATATCTCAAAGTAGCTCCATCTGTTTCTAACTTATTTGATAGAATTTCAAAGTCTAAGATTGATAATATAAACAATGAAGCTTTAGGATTAGCTTACGAATTTGGTTTTAATAATTCTATTTCAGACTTTACCTACATAATCACGAACATTCACACCATGCGACAAATCGAAAATTAACACTTAACTTATTATCTTTTTTCTAACAAATTTTGCTTAGATATAATAAGGCCAGTAAATCCCCAGAAAATATAAGCCATAGTATCATCTGCCCAAGCAAAAGATAATAAATTAATAAAACTAATACCAATAAAACTAGCCAAAAAAGCTAAAACTAGTTTATTATCTCTAAAACGCCATAATTCTTTTAATATAATAAACTGAATCCAAAGATAAATAATTAGACCAAGCCAACCTAATTCCTGACCTATTTGAATATAAAAATTTTCTGCTATTCTAGGGGGTGCAATATTATAAACAGAAGCTGGTCCTGCTGTTCCAGTTCCCTTACCTAAAGGTTGAGTGATTAATTGTTGAATACCGCCCTCTATAGCAGAGACATGTTCAGCATTAGAGCTATAAACTGCTTTTGAATTATTCGCAGTATGAAAGAAGATATTATCGAACATAGAATTATGACGTAAGAAAAAAAGACTAACTAGAAAAAGAAGTACTAATATAAAGCCAGTATATAAAGCTCTTTTACGCCATAGATTAGAAGGCAATTTAACGTAAAATACTACAATTAATGCTAATATTACTCCAATCCAAGCACTCCTAGAGAAACTAAAAAAAAGAGCTACAAAAGCCATAATTAAACTAACAACTAAAAGATCCCAACGTTTAAAACTATAAATTAAAACCGCCATAAGACTAATTGGAATCACCAAATAAGCACCTAATGGATTGGCTCCCCGAAGAGTAGAAAGAATACGAACATAATGCTTGTTAGAATTAATTGTTTGATAAGGCATAATAGTATGAGAATTATAGCCGAAATGACTCAAAAAATTATTTGGTAAAACAAAAATTTGCAAAATAGCAAAAAATATTACAACCAAAGCTGGGTAAATAATCAATTTTGATATTTTTTTATCAGGAATTTTAAATTTAAAAGAAAATAAGTAACAAATAACGAATATAAGTAGTGTTCTAAGATCAACAATAAATCCATAACTCATAGCTTTAGCAGAAACACCATGTTCTATATATGCCACAAATCCCCAAAGTAATGTTATAAAAGCAAACAAAGCTATTAACCAAATTAAACGATTCCTAAATAAATAATTTCGAAGCTTCTCATCAACAATTAAAAGATATATTGAAGCAATAGTTAAGATTAAAACTATTATTTCTTTATAAAGTCTTACTAGGGTATAATGACCAACTATTGAGCTTAAAAAAATCGTAATAAAAGCATAAAACGGCATAGTAAGAAAAATAATTATTAGACCGACATATAATAATCTGGTCGTTTTTTGATTAATTTTGTTTAGATTCATAATATAAGTTTCATTATAACTAAAATTTGATAAATTATCTTAAAAGCTAATTTCAAGTTATAATAATGATTACTAACTCAAGAAAGTACATGCGAAATAATAGTTTATTGATTTTTAATATTTTTTTAGTTATCGGCGATTTTTTAGCTTTAGTTTTCGCTTTTTCGGTTGCTTATATCTTAAGAGTAAGCCTAGATCATAGAGCAATAAGCGTTGCTATTCATGCTAAGACTTACTTACTTATATTCTTAACTCTTATGCCTTTTTGGATATTAATTTTTGCGCTTTTAAACTTATACTCCTCTCAATTTTTCGAAAAAAGGTTTAGTGAAATAGGTAGATTATTAATTGGATCTTTTATAGGTATACTGTTTGTTATTTCTTACTCATACATTAACAAATTACCAATCTTTCCGGCTAGAATAGTAACCCTTTATGGCTTTTTGTTAGCTTTTTTCTTTGTATTACTGTTTCGAACGTTAGCTCGAATAATTAGAAAACAACTATTTAAATTTAATTTTGGTATTAATAATGTTGTAATAATCGGAAAAAATAAATCTACTGACCTGTTAGTTGATTTGCTAAGTAATAGTTCAGATACTGGTTACAAAATTATCGGTATTATTAGATCAACAATACCAAACGTAAAATTAAATAATTTTAAGTATTTTAGTAACTTTAATGATTTTATTAATAGTAAAACTGCCGATAAAACACACACTATTATTCAAACTGAGTTATTTTCTAAAAATGAAAGTAATGATGAAATCTTAACTTTCGCTCAAGAAAATCATATTGCCTATCGTTTCGTTCCAGGTAACAATGAATTATTCACGGGGAATATAACAGTCGATTTATTTCACTCTATACCAATTATAGCCGTCCATCAAACACCTTTAATTGGTTGGGGACGAGTTATTAAAAGATTATTTGACATTATTATGGCCAGTTTACTATTTATAATATTTTCGCCTATTATGCTTCTAATACTTATAGTTTTGGTACTTAATCACGGTGATCCAATATTTACTCAAATTAGATTATCTAGATTTGGTAGTAAAATAAAAGTTTATAAATTTCGAACAATTTTAAAAGAATACAATAAAATGTCTCCAGAAGATGCTTTTACAAAAATGGGTCGGCCGGAACTAGCTAAAATCTATCGCAGCAATGGTGATTTTTTAGAAAATGATCCAAGAATATCTAAACTTGGTCGATTTCTTCGTAGAACATCACTGGATGAATTACCCCAATTAATTAACGTTATTATCGGTGATCTAAGCTTAGTCGGCCCTAGACCACTAGAACCATACGAACTCGAAAAATTCGGTAAAAAAAACCTAATACTAAGTGTTAAATCAGGTATAACAGGTCTTGCTATTATATCAGGAAGAAGAGACATTCCATTTGAAGAAAGACGGAAATTAGATTTATATTATGTCCAAAATTGGAGCTTCTGGAATGATATAATAATTTTATTTAAAACAGTTATAATAATCATTGATCATCGTGGAGCAAAATAAACATGGTAAAAAATAAACTAAAAATAGCAATCGTCTGTGATTGGTTAGTGGGTATTGGAGGAGCTGAACGAGTAGTACTAGAACTACATAGACTATACCCTAAAGCACCAATCTATACTTCCCAATACGACAGAGAAGATATAGATTGGTTTGATGATGCAGATATAAGAACAACTTGGTTACAACATTTACCAAAAAGTTTGAAAAAATTTTTACCGATTTTCAGAGCTTGGACTTTTTCTCGCTTAGATTTAAGTAATTACGACTTAGTAATCTCTAGCAGTGGAGCTGAAGCAAAAGGGATTCACACTGGCAAGAAAACTATTCATATTAATTATTGCCATTCTCCGACACACTATTACTGGATAAGACCTGACGAATATTTAAAAAATCCTGGATTTCCCTTAGGAGTTAATTGGCTAGCAAGAATCGGTCTTAAAATTCTAATAGAACCACTTAAGAGATGGGATAAAATCGCCTCCAAACGACCAACTTATATGATTGCTAATTCAACTCATACTCAAAATATGATCAAAAAATATTATAGAAGAGATTCAACAGTTATATTTCCACCAGTCGATTATGATCGATTTAAAATCAAAAATAATGATCCTAGACATGGCTTAATTATCGCTGGTCGACAAACACCTTATAAAAGATTCGATCTTGCAATTATAGCCTGTAACAACCTCAAAATACCATTAATTGTTATTGGTAATGGTCCGGATCATAAAAGATTAGAAAAAATAGCTAAACGTAACGTTACCTTTTTGACTAACGTTAATGATAATGAAATTATTAAACATTTTCAGTCATCATTAGGTTTTATTATGCCTAATATGGATGATTTTGGTATTGTTGCTGTTGAAGCCTTATCAGCCGGTACACCAGTTATAGCTTATCAAAAAGGTGGAGCGCTTGATTATATTAACGACGGTAAAAACGGATTATTTTTTAAAAAACAAACAGTTGAAAGTCTAACCGAAGCAATCGAAACTCTGCTAAAGAAAAATTTTAATTATGAACAAATATCAACTAATGCCGAAGTTTATTCAGCCAATAATTTTAAGAAAAATTTTGAAGCATTTATTAACAAAGTAACTACTCAGTAACATGAATTATAGCTTCAAGAGCTAAAACCGTATCTTGCCATCTACTAACTTCTAAACAATCAATACCAAACATTTTAACCGGATAATCATTTCCACCTGGTTGTAAACGATCACCAAAAAACAAAATATCAGATTTTTTTATACCAAGTGTTTCAATAATTTTTACCATACCATAGGCTTTATCGATACCAGCTAACGTAATATCAATTGAAGTTGACCCACCAACCCTAATTTCTAATCCGTCTAACTTTGAAGCAATGTAATCCTTTATTGCAAACCGTTTTTTACTGTCTGGATCCCAGGCATATTTTTTATCAGGTGGTGCTTCTTGACCTAAAGCTGAGAATGTAATTTGACTACCTCTATCTTCGATAATTTCTCCATAAGGTTTTGCTTCCCAATAACCTAACTCAGTAGCAGCTTGTTTCAAATTTTCGATAATTAATTTTTTTTGTTTCTCACTTAAATCCTCAGAGTAAAGTAGTTGCCAATCTTTTTTAATTAAATCATATTTATAATAACGAGTTCCACAAGTTGGCATAAGATGAAATTTAGTTAATTTATCTTCCGTAATTTTAAGTTGATTAATAACTTGCTCTTTAAATTGTTCAAATTTTCCACCTGAAATAATACAAATTTCATAATAATTTATTAGACGAGCTAACACCTCTGACATTTGATCACTAATTGGTGATTTAGTAACTGCTAACGTATCATCTAAATCAAAAGCTATTAATTTTTTCATAAATTTATCTAAACCCTTTACTAAGATCTCCTACTTTTTGTGATAAATCTTTTCTGGCTACTAGTATACCATTTGGTATATTTATAATAACATAATTATCCAGCCCAATAACTGCTGGTGGTTTGTTCTCAGTATTCTGAATATAACTATTAGATGTGTCTTCTATTTCAATCAGTCCGGAATTATAGTTACCTAACTCATTTGACTGGACTGATTTAGCAAGATCGGAAAACAATCCTAAGTCCCTCCAATCAAATTAAGCTAAAACTATCAACAAACCTTTAACTTTTTCAATTAGAGCATAGTCAATAGAAATATTTTCGAAATTAAGATAAGATTCGTTATGGTTATTTTTTAATGTTTGGTAATTAATAAATAATTTTTTAGAATATTGTTCCATTTCTCTTTCAAAGACTGCTATTGATCCGACAAAATAACCACAATTCCATAAATATTGACCACTTTTAACATATTTTGACGCTGTTTGATAATTTGGTTTTTCTTTAAAAGACGAAACATTAAAAACTGATAAATTATCATCTATAAGTTCACCTTTTTGAATATACCCAAAACCAGTGGCAGAATAATCGAGCTCAACCCCGATTAAAACAATTTTTTTATTTTTAACAGAAGTTTCACCAGCTAACTTAAAACTATGCTTAAATCCCTTAACATCTCTTATGTAATGATCAGCAGCCAATATAGCTGTTTGTCAGGCTACCAATATAAATGAACACGTAGTCTCATTAATTGCGGTAGCTATTCTTTAACATAATTAATATGGGAAACTTCTGAAACAACATAAATCTTATTGCTAATCTCTTTAGATCTAAGGTAAGTATTTTGAAGTAAGGAATATTTATCATTATTTATTTTGAGTAAATGTTTCGGATAATCTGGTATAGATAACGGCCAAAGCCTAGTACCTGATCCGCCAGCAATAATTAAAACAATCATCTAATTAATATTAACAAATAATCATAAAACCTTTATAGATAAAATAAAAATATCTATCTACGATTTTTTATTATGATTGATTTACTAAATATTTTTTAATTTATTAAGTTTATACTGAGTGGCCCGCTCAGCAGCCAAACGTGTTAATTCTGGATCCTCACCCTTATTTACAAAAATCATTGATCCAGCAATATTTGGATGTTTCTCAGAAATTAAGTCAAACATAGTTTTAGCAATTTTTCTATAACCTGGGTGGCCTTGAGGAGATGTTCGTAACTCTAACAAATGAAATGCCTCTCTTGCATTAATCATAAAACGGTATCGCATTTTGTGACCCAATAAAGTTGCATACTGTGATGTTTCATTTAAACCTTTTGTTTGTAAATATTCAACCAGTCCTTCGGATAATTCAAAACATTTATTAAAACTATCACTCATACCTGCTTCTTTAACTAATTCTGGTATATCATAACCGTTATTAATAGTAAGCTGTTGCCATTCAAATCCATCAACAACACGATGTCGTTGTAAATCCCGAAAAGTTCCATAATCAGCAGTTATTTCAAATTTGTAGTGTGGAAATTCCATGGCTCTACCTGGACGATGTCTTCGATTTAATCTTTCACCCATGTAAGTCTTTAAGATTTCTATTTGTTTTTCTTGAGAATATTGAGCTATGACTGCCTTAAGACCTTTGGTACTTATTTGACTTTCTGAAAATAATAAATCAGGAACAATCTCTAATTCATTTTCTGGCCAAAAATCCAATAATTCAACAGAACTACTGGAAACATCTTTAGTATCAACTAAATCTGAGGCTAGTTCTTGAATTCTAGCTCGTTTATTAGATAAATATGCACTAGTGGCAGTTCCTCGATCTATTTTGTCTGTCCTTTCATAAAATGCTGGTATAACTTTTCTGACTTCTTGCAAAACACAATGTCCTACTTTCTGAGCTTCAAGCAAATTATCTGATAGTAATCTAATAACCAAATTTTCAATGGCTTGCGAAGAAGCAAAAATTCCAACAGTTGATTTTGTTGCAACTGGCAAAACAGCTCGTATTGAATCACAGGCCTGCGCTCTGGTTGCTGCCCTCCAAGCTATTCTCTCTTCAGGAGTATCAGGTTCTTTATGTTTGATTCTCACAAAATCAGTAAGATCTCTTACCATCTTAGAATATGTTTCAAAAATTTGATCGAGAGTTTCAGTATATTTCATTTTACTATCTTCACTTAGATCTTCTGGTACAAAATATTTGTATTTTCCTTCTTGATCTAATTCGTCAAAAAAAATATATCGAGTAGACTGTTCTAAATAAGCACCAAATCTACCCCACTCAAGTTTTTTTGTAAGTAAGTTCGAAGCATTTTCTACTACTAAATGTTGTCCGACAAGTTGCTGAACTGAGTCATCACCATATGCAGTCACTACTCTTTGTATTAAACTATCGGCACTTTCATCACTTGATAAAGTAAACTCATCCAAAATTATTTCACGTAAGTCACTACCTCTTCGTGATAAACGTGCCATAGCGGCAGCAATAATTTTAGGTGAAACTTGATCATAAAAAGCATAAACCGGACCAACTGTATCTGTAACCAATTGACTAAGACGATTATGTCCCTCAGGTGTTATAATCGATAAGTTATTCTTCTTATCTAAGTATGGATTAATTTCCATGATGTTTAAGGCTCCTATCTAAAATTTAAATATTATACCCACCATCATTTTGATTTCATTATAACATCAAATAAAAAATGGAACGCAAAACATCTAATTAATCACCTCTCTCGATTTTATCTAAATGATAATGATATAATATTTTTATGAAGATTCTAGTGACTGGAGGAGCTGGTTTTATTGGCTCAAATTTCGCTTTCTACATTTATAAAAACAGACCAACTTGGCACATTACCGTTTTTGATAAACTAACCTATGCTGGAAATTTAAAAAACTTAGAAAATCTAGATCAAAAACGCTTTAATTTTATTAAAGGTGACATTTGTGATGAAAAAGCCATTGACTTAGCTATCGCAAATTGTGATATTGTGGTTCATTTTGCTGCCGAATCTCATAATGATAATTCCTTATCAAACCCGTGGCCATTTATTAACACTAATTTAATCGGAACTTATAGAATTCTTGAAGCAGTTAAAAAATATAATAAAAGATTGCATCATATATCAACCGATGAAGTTTATGGTGACCTAGCATTAGATGATCCAAATAAATTTACTCCTGACTCGGCCTACAACCCCTCTAGTCCTTATTCTTCTACTAAAGCTGGTTCTGATATGTTAGTTAGAGCTTGGGTAAGAAGTTTTAATATTAAAGCTACTATCTCAAATTGTTCAAACAATTATGGTCCTTATCAACATGTCGAAAAATTTATTCCTAGACAAATAACTGAAATATTAGAAGGCCGAAGACCTAAACTTTATGGTAATGGAGAAAATGTTAGAGACTGGATACACACCGAAGACCATTCTTCTGGAGTTCTAACTATTATTGAAAAAGGTAGTATTGGCGAAACATACTTAATTGGAGCTAATGGTGAAAAAAATAATAAAGAAGTTATTCAATTAATCCTAGAGTTGATGAATAAAAATAAAAACGATTATGAACACGTCAAAGACCGACCAGGTCATGATTTAAGATACGCTATTGATGCTTCGAAGCTACAAAAAGAACTAAAATGGCAACCAAAATATATTAATTTTAAACAAGGTTTAAAAGAAACAATTACTTGGTATACTAATAATGAAGCGTGGTGGAAGCCTCAAAAATATCAAACCGAAAAGTTTTATAGGAGGTTAATAAGTGAGTGAATCTAATTCAACTACTATGCAAGAAGTAATAAAAGAACAAACTAATATTGCCGGTTTATTTATTGCAAATTTAGCTCTTAATGACGAACCCGAAAATTGGATAAGTGAAAACTATCAACAAGAAAAAATGGAAGCGATAGGACTACCTTCTACTGGATCCGTTAAAACTTATAATTTTTCTGAAAAACAGCTTGGTGTAACTAGAGGATTACATGCTGAACCTTGGGATAAATTCATATCAGTTAGCAAGGGTACAATTTTTGGTGTATATCTCGATTTAAGACGAGGTAAAAATTTTGGTCATATAGTAACAACTGAAATTAATCCTGGTAAAGCTGTTTTCGTGCCACGTGGTGTCGCTAATGGATATCAAACGTTAGAAAACAGTGTTAATCATAATTCATATACTGTTACAGAAAATTATCCTATAGAACATATGCATTTATGTGTTAATGCCTTTGATAAAAACTTAGCGATTAACTGGCCAATACCACAAGAAAAAGCTATAGTATTAGAGACAGAAAGTCTATATCCTACTCTTGGCCAATTAATGATTGAGTTAACCAACAGAAAACAATGAGTGAATTTAATCCAAATAATTATCAAGAATTAACCGTAAAGACAACAAGTATTACCGGTTTATACGAAATAGATTTAATAGTGAATGGAGACAATAGAGGTTGGTTTAAAGAAAACTATCAACAAGAAAAAATGGAAAAAGCAGGATTACCTCATTTCGTGCCAGTTCAAAATAATTTTTCTTATAATAAAGAAATGGGTGTAACTAGAGGATTACATGCTGAACCTTGGGATAAATTCATATCAGTCGCTAATGGAGTCGTTTTTGGAGCTTGGGTTGATTTAAGACTAGGAGATGGCTTTGGAAAAAGTTTAACTATTGAAATTAATCCTGGTAAAGCTGTTTTCGTGCCACGTGGTGTCGCTAATGGATATCAAACGTTAGAAAAAGACATAACTTATACCTATCTTGTTAACGATTATTGGTCACCAACAACAAAATACACCTTCTTAAATTTATTTGACCCTGATGTAGCAATTAACTGGCCAATACCACAAGAAAAAGCTATAGTTTCTGATAAAGACAAACATCATCCAACAATTGCCCAATTAATGATTGAGTTAGCTAAAAACAATGGATGAATCTAAATTATTAATCATTGGTGCTAATGGTCAGCTTGGCAGTGCATTAAAAGAAAAATACCCTTTAGCTACTGCGTTGAATTCTAATGAACTAGACATCACGAACTTATCAAATCTTCAAAAAACAATTAACTGGCAAAATTTCTTAACTATTATTAATGCTGCTGCCTATACTAATGTAGATGGTGCTGAAACTACCACTGGTAGAAAAATAGCTTGGCAAGTCAACGCAAGTGGACCAAGAAATTTAGCTAATATTGCTACCAAACATAATTTAACACTAATACATATATCAACAGATTATGTTTTTGATGGAGTTGAAGAAAATCATTTAGAAAACGAAACCTTTTCACCATTAAATGTTTACGGTCAAAGTAAAGCTGCTGGTGACATTGCAGTTAGCCTAACATCAAAACAATATACTCTTCGAACTAGCTGGGTAATCGGACAAGGCAAAAATTTTGTAAAAACAATGCTAGAATTAGCTTCAAAAAATATTGAACCTAAAGTTGTTTCAGATCAAATTGGTCGGCTAACATTTACAAGTGAACTAGTTAGGGCAATTGATCATTTACTAGAAAATAACCCATCCTATGGTACGTATAACGTTAGCAATACTGGTGAGTCAACCAGCTGGTCTGATATCACTCGTACTATTTTTAAACTAGCAAATGTTAATTTAAAAGTAACCGACACAACAACTGCCGAATATTTTAAAGATAAACCCGGCGTTGCACCTCGTCCACTAAACAGTACCCTAGATTTAACTAAAATACATAACACAGGTTTTAAGTCTAATACATGGCATGACGACTTACTAAGTTATATTAAACAGGAAAACGCTAAATGAAAGGCATTATTTTAGCCGGTGGTTCTGGTAGTCGACTTTACCCTATTACTAAAGCTATATCTAAACAACTAATACCAATTTATGACAAACCAATGATTTATTATCCATTAAGTACCCTGATGCTAGCTGGGATTAAGGATATCTTAATAATCACTACTCCACACGATCAAGAACAATTTAAAAGATTACTGGGTGATGGTTCTGCTATAGGTATAAATTTAAATTATGCAGTCCAGCCCAAACCAGAAGGATTAGCTCAAGCTTTTATTATTGGAGAAAATTTTATTGGTAAAGACAAGGTTGCTTTAATACTAGGAGATAATATATTTTATGGAGAAGATTTTGGTCATAAATTAAAATCTTGTAATAACCCAGATGGTAGTATTATATTCGCCTATCAGGTTTCAGATCCAGAAAGGTACGGCAACGTTGAGTTTGATAAAAACAAAAAAGTTGTATCAATTGAAGAAAAACCAATTAAACCAAAATCTAATTACGCTATTACTGGGCTTTATTTTTACGATAATGATGTCATCGAGATTGCTAAAAATATTAAGCCGAGTGATCGAGGTGAATTAGAGATTACTTCAGTAAATGAAGTCTACCTAAAACAAGGAAACCTTAAAGTCCAAATTATGAGTCGTGGTTCAGCCTGGCTTGATACCGGAACATTTGAATCAATGAATGATGCCAGCGAATACATTAGAGTAATCGAAAAAAGAACTGGACTTAAAATTGGTTGCGTTGAAGAGATTGCCTATAAACAAGGTTTTATAAATAAAAATCAACTTAAAACTATAGCCGAACCATTAATTAAATCTGGTTATGGTGAATACTTACTAAAATTAATTGCCTAACATGAATAATCAACTTAAAACTATAGCCATAATTATTCCAGCTTATAACGAAGAAAAAATGATTTCTAAAGTTATAAAGAGTCTGATTAATGTTTTTCAAAATCAATCATTTAACTATAAGATTATTGTAGTGGATGATGGTTCTAGTGATAAAACTGCAATACTGGCTGAACGGGCAGGAGCGAAAGTTATAAAGCATATTATCAATATTGGTAGTGGTGGATCAACTGCTACAGGTTTAAGTTATGCTTTGCAAAAAAATTTTGATTTGGCAGCAACATTAGATGGGGACGGTCAACATGACCCAAAAGATGTATTAAATGGTATCAATATATTAATCAATAATTCATTTGACTTACTAATAGGTAGTAGACTACTGAGTAAAAATGATATGTCTAGTTCTAAAAAAATAGGTAATAAAGGTCTTTCGTTTATAACTTACTTATTATTTGGTGTTAAAGTCACTGATTCTCAGTCAGGATTAAGAATATTTTCCAAAACTGCTCTATCGGATTTAAAATGGAAAACAAATGGTTACGAATATTGTTCAGAGATGTTATGGCGAGCTAATCAACTCAAATTAAATATTAGTGAATTTCCAATTACAACAATTTATACAGATTATTCAAAATCTAAAGGTCAAAATAACTGGAATGCCTTTAATATTATTAAAACCTTGTTAAAAAGAAGAATTATGGAGTTATTTAATGAGTAGATATTTAATCCTTATCCTATTAAATGCACCTATAGTTTTTGCAGGTTTATTAAATGCTTTGATAGATTATAAAACCAAAAAAGTAAAACGAAAAAAATTTATTTTTCAGATATTTATATGGTTAATTATTTTTACTGGAATTATACTAACTAAATATATTTATGAATTTTTATTTTCTAATCATTTAACTCAAACTGAGCCACTGAGTTTATTTGATGTAATAGAAATTACTGGGATTATATTAGTTCTTTTTATGGCAAATCGATCACGGTTAAAATTAGAACTTATGGATAAACGTTTTCAAGATATGCATCGAGAATTATCTATTCAACTATCAAAAGATAATGGAAATAACCAGGAAAAATAAATTAAAATGCAACCAAGAACCAATGAATCTCAACAAATATTGTTTGATGCCATAGTAATTGGCTCGGGTGCTATTGGTATTAGCACTGCTTACCACTTAGCCAAAGAAAAAATAAAAGTTGCAATTATTGAAAAAGAATCAGGACCAGCTATGCATCAAAGTGGAAGAAATTCTGGTGTAATTCATGCTGGTTACAATCTTAAGCCAGGATCATTAAAAGCTCAGTACTGCGTAAAAGGCAACCAAGAACTACGTGAATATTGTCAAGAAAAAGGAGTACCTATAAAAGAAGATGGGATTTTAATAATAGCTCAAACTGAATCTGACACTACTGTTATTAACGAACTAGAAAAAAGAGGAATTGCTAATAAAACTCCTGTAAAAATATTAGGTCAGGATGAAATAAAATATGTTGAACCACGCGTTCGTGGCATACAGGCTCTACAAGCTATAAACGGAGCTTCAATTGATTCATATTCTTATGTAAAATCTCTTGCTAATGATACAAGTTCACTTGGTGCAAAAATTTTCTATAACAATAAAGTTCTCTCAATTAAAGAACAAGGGAATATTGTTACCACTAAGACCGAAAAAGGCATTTTTTTGTCAAAAGTAGTAATTAATGCTGCTGGATTATATGCCGACGAATTAGCTGATGACATAGCTGATGACATACGAATTATTCCTTTTAGAGGATATTACGCTGAATTAATCCCACAACTAACTCATATGGTTAACAGTCATGTTTACGCTACGCCTGATCTTAATTTTCCATTTCTTGGAATTCATCTTTCAAAGAGAACCGACGGCAGAGTTATCGTAGGACCAGGTGCTATGCTGGCTTTTGGTCGCGAAGCTTACACATTTGGTAGTTTTAAAGGAGGACGTCTTAGTAAAACATTAGGTTGGCCAGGATTCTATAAAATGATGGCACGTCCAGAATTCCAAAAATTATTACAACAAGAAATTAAAAAATCTATATTAATTAAAGCTATCGCTAAAGAAGCAATACAATTAATTCCAGAGCTTACAGAAAATAGTTTTATTCGATCTTACGCAGGTAACCGTGCTCAATTAGTTGATCGAAATGGTAATTTAATAGACGATATTCTTGTTCGAGAAACATCACAATCAATACATGTATTAAATGCTGTTAGTCCAGGTTTAACATGCTCATTACCATTCGGTAGATACCTCGCTCACCAAGCAATAAATAAACTCTGATTTAATTAAATTATTGATAAGAAAACTAACAGTATCTAACGCCAATAACTTAAAATAATTTTAACTACAATATCGCTAACATTTTTCACTAAATAATCCTTTGGTGGCTTCCAATCATTTTTACTCGTAGTTACAATATTTACACCCCTAAGAATATTATCTGGCTCACAGCCAGATAAAAAATTACTGCCAACTTCAAGGGTTTCTGGACGCTCAGTTACATCCCTGAGTGTAACTGTAGGAATTCTAAATAACGAACATTCTTCCTGTGCAGTTCCACTATCACTCAATACACAAAATGCATTTTTTTGTAAATTATTAAATTCGAACAAACCCAGAGGATCAACAAGCTTAATATCTTCTTTAATCTTTAAGGCTGAATATTCGCTTAACCTTTTTCTAGTGCGTGGATGTACACTCCATATCATAGGTATTTTATATTTTTCGTAAATAGCGTTGAATGCTTTAACGAATTTTGCCAGTCTTTCATCAGGGTCAACGTTCTCGGCACGATGTAACGTCATGAGAAAAAACTTACCTTTTTCTACAGCAAGTTTTTTCATAATATCACTACCATCTATTTGTGGCATAAAATGATCAAGAACTTCTTTGATTGGATTACCTGTAACATATATTCGTTCCCCAGCTACTCCTTCTCTTATCAAGTTTGCCCTGCTACGTTCTGAATAAGGAAGCAGTATATCACTCTGACTATCAATAATACGTCGATTATTTTCTTCTGGAACTCGATCGTCATAACAACGATTGCCTGCTTCCATATGAAAAACACGCACCCCGTAGCGCTTTGCCATAATCGCTCCGAGGCTACTGTTAGTGTCGCCAAGTACCAAAAAAGCATCTGGCTTTTCCTCGTTAATAATTTTTTCAAGTTTAGTTAAAATAATACCCGCCTGCTCGCCAAACGCACCTTTCGCGTCTAAGTAATAGTCTGGCTTTCTTATACCAAGCTGTGTTATAAAAATATCGTTTAAATTTTGATCATAATTTTGACCAGTATGTATTAGTACATGATCACATAACTCATCAAGTTTTTTAACAATTAGACAGAGCCTAATGAGCTCAGGACGGGTACCCAGTATAGTTATAACCTTCATAGTTAAATAATTTTCTTTGCGAAGTCATAATCTGCAAGCTCAGCAATCATTTGTTCAATCGTTGGTGGTGTACTATAGCCAGCAGCTTTCCAGATTTCGCAATTTAATTTATTGTTAGTAGTTGCCAATGTTCGATCAATTATTTTTGGCGCCTCAACGGAGTTAATAGTTATGTCGTCCCGACCAAATTCCTTAGCAAAGTTCTTTAATAAATTGGCTTTTGAAATTAAATTACCTGGAACAATATGTTGAATATGATTTATATTAATATCTTCTTTGATTATACCCCGTATAATTCTTGCAAAATGTAGTGTTGTAATACCATTCCATTGATGATTCGTATAACCATTCACTTCTGCATTGTTATCTTGGCTCAGGAACCAATCCAAGAGCGATAAATGCGCTTTAAGCTCAGGGCCTACAATTGAGCAACGAAGATGAAGCATGTTATCTAAATATGTCTCTCCAAGGCTTTTTGTTTTTCCATACACATCCAATGCATCATGAGCATCAGATTCTATATATTGCCCTTTATTACCCGAATAGACACAATCAGTTGCTATTTGTAATACTTTGGCGTCAGTTTCTGATGTAGCTTTTCCGAGGTTGTATGGAAACAAACTATTTATCCGAATTGCTCGTTCACTTTCTTCAACATTATCGTCATGAATATATGGCTTAATCACACCAATTGCATTAACCACCCATTTAGCATCAGCAACAACTTCTTTAATGTTCTCAACTGACGTATTTTCAACATCGAGTACTCGAAAATCAACTACGCCATAGGTATCTTTAAGTTTTTCTGCATCAGTTTCATTACGATATGTTGCGATAAGATCAAAATCATCATTCTTAGTAAATAAATCTAGAATAATTGAACCGAGCATTCCCGTGGTACCCAAAATTACTACTTTGGATTTATTAGTTAACATTGCTACCTCCTATTCAAACAAATTTATTATCTTTCTTCAGCCGTCCAGATATCCCAATACCTTGCACTAAAACGAATATCATCACCCAAAGACTCTTCAATAGTAGATGTTGAAAAGAACATTAATTGTGCATCCTGTGTCAGCGACATAAAACCATTAGCATAACCAGCTGGAATATAAAGAATTTTTGGATTTTTTTCGCTCAAGACATAACGCTTTACTTCACTATCTTTTGATGGTTTTTTCCAATCATCAATTTTTACCGCACCCACAACAGCAGCACCTTTTACAACCAATACATACTTTGCTTCCTTTTTGTGTGCATGCCAAGCTCTCACAAAACCCTGAACATGATTAGATACCATATAAAATCTCTTTACACCAAGAAAATCAAAACCATTAATAAACGATACCTGTCCACGATCATCAACTGCAAGTCCCCCTTCAAATAACGTTGGTTCCAAAAATGCATTTTTTTTCATTATTTATCCTCAGAAAAATAATGATGAGTATTAAACATTGTCAAAAAATTCTGATTAGAATACCTTGGATTATTAACATCTCTGATACGATGTTCTTCAATAAGTTTCTTAACTTCCTTAATACCATCATCAGCAGTATATTTAGGCTTAAAACTAAGGATTTTTCTAGCTTTATCGCTACTAACTTTGTAATTACGCGCATCTTGAAATTTAATATCCACAATTTCCATTTCAAGATTAGGAACTTGTTTTTCTACTTCTCTAGCCAGATCAATAATCTTTACATTTTCTTGGTGTAGATTGTAAATACCCGTATGAGAAGTGTCGATGTTATCGGCAACTGCCTGTGCAGCATCTCTTACGTGCAAGAGCGGTCTCCACTGATCTCCTCCAAAGACCGTAAATTTATGATCAATTATTGCTTTAGTGGTCAATGTGTTTAGAACTAGGTCCAGTCTAATTCGAGCATAACTATCTCCAAGTCCAAAGATCGTACCTAAACGAAATATAATCGCGTTCTTATCTTTCAAGTACTTCTCTGCTGCTAGTTTTGTGACAGCATATACGGATAGAGGATTTGTAGGTGCCTGCTCGTCAAGAACACTATCATTTTCACCGTAAACTGAGCAAGTTGACATGAATACAATACGACCATCAAAATTATTGGCTAACCACTTAACCATTCCTTGATTTAATTCAATCGAAATTTCAGGATTAATTGCACACGCACCGTCGCCCACTAAAGCTGCAAACCAAACTACTGCATCCGCCCATTTAAGTTGTTCTTTTAGTAAATCCTTGTTGCGAACATCGCCAAATACAAAAGGAACGTCCTTTAGATAAGATTCTTCAAATAAAAGCGCATCATATACCTTAATCTCATGTTTAGTTTTTAATAAAATATCGGTTAATGCACCACCAATATAACCTGCACCACCAACAATTAATACTTTCACAATATTTACTCCTATTATGGCGTTAATTATTACATAGGTTAATCATCACATCAATACTCTTTTTATATTGTTTAACATTAATAAGTGATGTTACTATAACTTATAAATGGGATGTTTTTAAATGTCATGGCAAAAAAGAAAATTCTAGTAGTTAGTCAACATTTTTGGCCAGAATCATTTCGTATCAATGATATCACTGATTTCTTTATTGAAAAAGGCTGTGATGTTGATGTATTGTGTGGATTGCCCAATTATCCAACTGGATTTTTTTTCAAAGGTTATTCTTATTTTCGAAGAAGAAAAGAATCACACAATAATGTGTCAATCAAAAGAGTTTTTGAAATTCCTAGAGGAAATAATACAAATATCAGGATATTTTTAAATTATATTTCTTTCCCTATTGCCAGCCTATTTCACATACCTTTATTATTAACGAAAAAATATAATAAAATTTTTCTATTTCAAACATCTCCTGTCATGATGTCTTTTGTCGGTATTATTATTGGAAAAATAAAAAAAACAGAAACAACTATGTATGTCTTAGACCTATGGCCCGAAAATCTATATTCTGTAATTAATATTAATAACCCTTTCTTTAAAAAATTAATTACTAAAATTTCTCATTGGCACTATCGACATGTAGATAAATTAGTAGTTTTATCCAGTACTATGAAAGATCACCTAACTAAAATAACTAAAATCCCAAAAGAAAAAATTATTATCATACCTCAAGCTTGTGAAAAAATATATGAAGTTGAGAAATTTGACAAAAAGATTTCTAATAAATTTAAACATAGTTTCAATATATTATATACAGGTAATATTAGTCCTGCCCAATCTTTTAATACTATTATTCAAGCTGCAAAAAATCTTAAAAATGATGGAATTAATAATATTAACTGGATAATTGTTGGTGATGGTATGTCACGCAATTGGCTTAAAAATGAAGTTAAAAAAGCGAATCTTAATAATATATTTTACTTTGAAGGGCAAAAACCTATTAATGACATACCAAAATATACTGCTATAGCTGATATTCTCATAGGATGTTTAGTAAAAAGTAACCTCTTAGAAGCTACAATACCTGCTAAAGTAATGTCTTATCTTGCAGCAGGTAAACCTATTGTTTTAGCTATGGACGGTGAAGTGCAAAAATTAATAAATAATAAGATTAAATGTGGACTTGTTGGTCCAACCGAAGATTCATTAGTAATGGCTAAAAATATTAAGACTATATATAATCTATCATTAGAAAAAAGAAAAATAATGGGCACACGAGCTAAAAATTATCATTTAAAACATTTCGAAAGAAATATTCTGTTAAATAGGTTATTTGATTTTATCTTTAGTTAATTTCTTTGTACAATAATATTAATGTCAAAAATAATAATAGGTTTGTATGTTCTTACAACTTCGCTGGCATTAATAGTACTAAAATTAGGCGCTAAAACCAGTCCCCCTATTAGCTACTTAGATAATAAACTTCATTTTAATATAACTCTCTATACTATTGTTGGTGTAATGTTATATGGTTTTAGTTTTCTTATATATGTATATCTGGTCTCAAAATATAATCTAGGTTATATTATTCCACTTACTACTGCTTTTGTTTATATTGTCATATTTACTGCTTCATTTTTTATTTTTAGAGAAGTATTTACAACTCTAAAGATTATAGGAATATTATTAATAATCAGTGGTATTGTATTTCTTAACCTTAAAAAATGATTACAAAGATTAAAAGCTTAATAATAAAATAATTATTATTAAATCAATTTAAGGTTGAACCAAAGAGTTAATATAAGAAGTTAGATTTATTTTACCAATTATAACTACTGGTTTCTCGCTAGAGTATCCTAAAAACGAATTGAGAGGAATAATTCTCACTACTGTACCCCCCATGACTGACAAATTCTGTAAACATGCTTGATACTCAACATCAAGTCCCTTAGTAATAGCAAATGTAGTAAACGTTAATATATTTTGATGATATATATTAAAAATTTTCTTGGCAGAAATCTCTCTGTATTGAATCTCTCCTGTTACAGCTTCAGTAGGTGGTTCACTTTCAATATTAAGTACTGGTTTTGACGCATAACCGCTTAGAGCAATAAGACCAGAAGACTGATGAACACAATCTAGAAATATCTGACTATTATTAATTGCATTACTAACGTCTACTGGATAGTTTAGATTATTATTAAAAAGATTACTCTTTTGAGACAAATATAAACTAGTATTATGTATAAGATTTGGTCGCCAACTCATATCATATTTTAGATTAAAATTAACTATCCTGTAGTTATCAATTACCATTAGCAGTACTAGCGGTATAGCTAAAAGATATACTTTCTTTCCAAACAATATGGAAACTCTAATGAAGAATATTAACAAAATAACACCACCAATTATTTCGTCAGCAATTGCGTATCGCATAATACCAAACAGAAAACTCCATATCTCGGTTGATAGAAAGAAGAATATAATTAAATATCGTTCAATTTTAGTTAATTTTTTCCACAAAACAGGTATAAATAGCGCTATAGAAATCAACCAATAAATACCTAGCTTCCAATCATTGAATATAGTATGCGGTTCAGCTAATCCAGCTGCGTGCCAAAATGATGCAATCGGCCAAAAAATTATTTGGAGGAAAGTTTGTCCTCCAGCACCACCTTGTTTAGCCGAAAAACTTATGGGTGCAGAATATAGTGAATGAAAAATATTGTTATATATTGGAAAAATCGGATTTCCAGAAAGAACAAAATTATAGTATCCATAGATTAAAGTCGGAGCTGAAACAATAACACCAACTAAAGCTAATATTCCAATCTTATATTTCCAACTTTTATACTTTGTTGGTAGTATGTCAATAATCGCAACAACATAAAAAGGTATTACATATATAGCATTCGTTGCTTTACCCAAAAAAGCCATACCGATAATAATTGATGCAAGCCACAGATAAACAATCTTACGGGTATCGATAAAGACTATAAATATGTAGATAGCTAATAGAATAAAGAAAGCGTTGATCACATCCACATATTGTGTTGCTAGCTGAAAAAGTAATTCAGTAACAATGACTGAGTTAAGGAAAAATATAAACTTTAGTATTGGTGAAATTTTTACTCTAAAATTAACTACTCGAACCATTAGTTTATAGGTTACCCAAATTATTCCAATATATGCTACGAGATCCAATACTGTGCCCAACCTATATCCAAGCGCCAGGCGAGATAAATACAGCATAGAATCATAAATAGGGGATATGGTTCCAAACCCAATTGGATAAAACTCGTGTGAAGAAAATGGCCAAAGATAATTTTGGGCTCCCCTGACACCGTTGAACAAATGATAAAAAAGAGTATCAAAGCTATAGTCAGGTATCAGAAATCTATTAATGTATACAAAGATAGGTATTAGAGAAATAAGTAAAATAAAAGATCGTTTTTCAGTAAAAATAGACCTCAGTTTGTTTTTTTTATTTTTCATTAAAAATATTTTAGCATTTTTATAGAGATTATAGTTATATTTTATAAATAGTTATAACATAAAGTATAATAAGATTATATTGAGTAAATTAACCAGATTTTTATAAAATAACTATGATAGACATAAACGTTGAAGCAAGTTTTGATCAATACGGGCGATATTTTTTTATAGCTAAAATTATTGAAACCAACCGAAAAAAAAGTAAACTGAATATACTCGATGTCGGTGGGCAGGCAGGTTTAGCTAGATCATTTCTACCCAAAGACAATGTGACTATTCTAGATATATTAGAGTCTGACATGGAAAATTATATACAAGGTAGTGCCTTAGATATGCCATTCAAAAATCATCATTTTGATGTAGTGATAACAGCTGATACTTTTGAACATATATCTAAAACTGATAGAAAACTATTCTTAGATGAATGCTATCGAGTCTCAAAAGATTTCATCGTAATTGCCGCGCCATTTGAGACTGGTAGTACACATAAGGCCGAAAAAGAAGCTAATGAGATTTTTAAATCTTTAAGTAATATCCCCTACCCTTGGCTTAAAGAACACATTACAAATGGTCTTCCAACAATTGAAGATGTAACAAATTGGGCTAATAAAAATAAACTAACTCATATAAGTTATGGCAATAATAATCTAGACGAATGGAAGGCATTAATTAGCAATTATTTTGTTCTGGAGAATTTACCATCTCCAAGAGGCGATTCTGCTTTTAATAAACAATCTAGAGAATATAATGAAACGGCCAACCAACAACCAGCAATATTTCCCGCTTACAGATATATCTTTGGAATTAGTAAAAATAAGCTTAAAGAGCCAGTTTTTGAAAAAGTAAAGCAAAATCATGATTTTAAATCCTTTGTACCTCTAGCTAAAACTGTTAGTTATTACCTCAAAGACAATATTAAAACAATATCAGATTACGAATATATCCAAACAGCTAAAAAATTATACTGCTACGATAATGGAGTTGAAGCCTTACAGAATTCTTTAATTCATCGTCTAGCTAATGCAGAATCAGAACTTCAGCAAATCAAATCATCCAAAACTTTTCAAAGCTTTTCAAAATTAAATTCAAATAAATTATATGTAATTTATCACAATACAACTAATGAATTATTAAAATTAAAAAGTTTTATAAGCAAAAAATCGAAGTACCTCATTTATCTATATCCTCCAAATTTATTATGGAGGATAAGCACCAAAACACCAGCATATGCCAGAAATAGAATTAAAGACTTAGCTTTTAAAAATGCAAAAGAGCCTAAAGTATCAATCATTATTCCTATTTACGGAAAAGCAATGATGACATTAGATTGTTTAATAGCTTTAAATAAGATTAAGCATACTGATTACCCATATGAAGTGGTATTGGTAGATGATTGTTCGCCAGATTTATCTAGAAAAATTTTCTCAAAAATAAGAGGTATAATTCTGCATTCAAATGATAAAAATTTAGGCTTTGTCGGTTCATGTAATAAAGGTGCTGAACTAGCTAAAGGAGAGTACCTAATCTTTCTAAACAACGATACGGTTGTTGATACGAACTGGATGAAATATCTAATTGATAGACTTAGGTCAGATAGTAAAATTGGTATAGTTGGCTCAAAATTAATTTATCCAAATGGATTATTGCAGGAGGCGGGTGGAATTATATATCAAGATGGCTCAGGATGCAACTATGGCAACGGTGATAATCCTGATAATTTTAAATATAATTATCCGCGAGAAGTAGATTACTGCTCTGGCGCCAGTATAGCTATTACTAAAAAACTATTCTTTGATGTTGGTAAGTTTAATACTGAGTTCTCGCCCGGATATTATGAAGATACTGATTTATCTTTTACGATTAGGGAAAAGGGTTACAAAATAGTATATGAGCCTCTTTCATCCTTGATACATAAAGAAGGTGGAACAGCCGGTACTGATCTCACTAAATCGATGAAAAAATACCAAGTAGTTAATAAGGAAAAGTTTGTTAGCAAATGGGGCTCTTATCTAAGAGAGAATAACTATTTATCACCCAAAGATAATATTAAAGCTAGAGACATCTCAAGCAAAAAGATGGTTTTAATTATAGATCATTATGTACCAGAACCAGATAGAGATTCGGGTTCAGTTAGAATGTTCAGATTAATAAAAGTACTCCAGGAAATAGGCTATAAAGTAACATTTTGGCCCCAAAATTTAATGAAAACAACACTCTATGCAGAAGCGCTCGAACAATTAGGTGTTGAAGTAGTGCATGGCAGTATAAGTTTTAAAGACTTCTCCGAACAACGAGGCGAGGCCTATGATCTTGTTATACTCTCTAGAGCGTCTGTTGCACCTTCTTTTATTGATATAGTAAACTTGTTCTACTCAAATGCTATAACTATTTATGATACAGTTGATCTTTCATTCTGTAGAATAGAGAAGCAAGCAGAAATTGAAAATAATGAGGAGCTCGCATTAATAGCTAGTTATTGGAAAAAAATTGAACTCGGCACAATGCAAAGAGTAGATGCTACATTAGTAGTCAGCGATACAGAAAAAAAATTATTATCCGAAATTATACCAAATTCAACTGTAAGAATAGTGTCAAATATCCATATTTCAAATCAAACACCAAAACCGTCGTTTGGTACCAGAAGTAACATTATTTTTATTGGCGGATTTAGCCATACACCAAACATTGACGCAATGATTTGGTTTTGCAATGATATTATGCCCTTAATACAGAAAAAAATGCCCAGCGTTAAACTAAAAATTATAGGCAGTAACCCTCCGCAAAAAATTTTAGACCTGGCAAATAATAATATTGAAGTTCTAGGATACGTTGAAGATGTTAGTAAAATATTCTCTAAGGCCAAAATTTTTGTCTCACCCCTAAGATATGGTGCAGGTGTGAAAGGTAAAATTGGTCAAGCCATGGAATACGGACTACCAGTTATTAGTACATCAATCGGCATAGACGGAATGCATTTACAGAATGGTGTAGATTGTTTGGTTGCTAATGAAGGTATCGATTTCGCTAATGCTGTTATTAAACTTTATAATGACCGTAAAAGTTGGGAGAAAATTAGTCTTAACTCTCAAAACGTACTCATAAAATATTTCTCACCTGAGACTGCCAAAAATAACTTAATTCAACTATTAGAAAAATTATAGAATTACTAGTTATTTTGTGATATTATTTAATGAGCGTAAGCTAAAATAAAAACATGATGAAATTACTTAAACACCATAAATTATTATCCACTGCGATTCTGATAGTTATTGCTCTGGGTGCGGTCTATTATTTTCATATTCAACTCAATAATCAAATAACGAAACAATCTATTCCGAAACCGACTATTACAAAATTACCCCAATCGCCTAGTAGTAATAATCAAAACAAACAACCAACAACCTCTACTTTATCTCAAGGAACATCTACTCCAACCACCACTTCAACGCCTGTAGCCACCACTCAAAGCCAATGGGTACAATCTCAATCAGGGTCAATTACACTTCAAAAACCAATTGCAAATTCTTATCTATCAACAGGTTTTATGTTACGAGGTTTAGCAGATGTTAGCCAAGTTGATTATACCTTATTAGATAATCAGGTTGGAGTTATTTCTCAAGGCATTATTCCTGTAAAAAATGGTTCTTTTTCGGCAATTATAAACTTTGGAACGCATAATAGTAGCGGACGTTTAGATGTTTATAGCACCGATCCTAATGGTAAAGAAATTAATGAAGTCCAGATACCAATTAACTTTAACTAATTTTATGTCTATGAAAAATATTAAACTATTTATATTACCTATCCTAACGCTTAGTGTGGCTTTTTTATTCCAGACGGTTCTTTTTCCATCACATGCTAGTGCTATTTCCTATAATTACACTAATTACCCGATGAACGATTCTACTTTTACAGCTTCCTTCACGATGAGCGCTAGTGCTATTCAAACTTTTTTACAAAACGAAGGTAGTGGACTAGCGACCTTTTCCGATATTGAAAATTGTGGACCAACCACTGGGGCTAATTATACCTTCTATACTCAATACTACCATTGTGGTAGCAGCGAAAGTGCCGCCCAAATCATTTATGATGTTTCTCAAGCTTATCAAATAAATCCTCAGGTCATATTAGCAACCATGCAAAAGGAACAATCACTAATTACTACTCCTAATCCTATTTCTTCTCAATTAGATTATGCTATGGGTTATGGCTGCGCCGATTCTTCAAATAGCTGTAGTGTATCGGGGTTTTTTAACCAAGTAGATAATGGCACTTGGCAGTTTAGAGCAGACATAGATTTAATGAACGGTATTAGCTACTGGGGTTATTCTCCTTCTTCATACCCATGCAATGGAGCAACATCTTATTATAGTGCACCTTTAAAACCTGGGAATAATGTAACATTTTATGACAGTTACGGTAATGCTTATACTACTTTTGTTATTCCAAATAGTGCTACCGCGGCCTTATATTGTTACACTCCTCATGTTTTCCCAGGAAGTTCTGCTCAATATTATTCTGGGTCTTATTGGTTTGTTTACTATTTCTCTATTTGGTTTGGCTCTTCTCCAACACCTTATGCTTTTATGTCAAGTTCCAGTTCTACTGTGTATTTATTTGTCGACGGATATAAAGTTAGTGTACCTAATATGGCCATGTTACAAGATTACGGAATAAGTCCGAGTTCTATACAGGTGCTATCCCAAACTGCTGTTAATAATATCCCAACTCCTAGCGTTGCTTCTGATAATATAAGTCCAACTTTAAGCTATTTAATTCAGACCACTTCACAACCAACGATTTATTTAGTTACTCTTGGAAATAAATATATTATTACTAGTCAACAACAATTCAATGACTTTGGTTTTAATTCTGCTAACATTGCTTATTTACCGCTTGATTTTATCGCTTCCATTAATGGATCACAGGATTTAACCAATTACATTCAAAACATCCATAATTCAGTGTTTCAAGTTAGTAATGGTGTAAAAAGAATTATCTTCAATTATCAAACATATAGTTCATTAAATCCGAGTGGTTTATATACTCCTGTCAGTGACTATATCGCCAATTCAATAGCATCTGGTTTACCAATATCTAATAGCAACATACTGATATTAAATAACGAAGGAGCGGTATTCTTATTTAGTAATAATCAGTACTATGGGATTCCTTCTATGAACGTATATAATTGTTGGGGTTTTACTACCACATTAAGTATGCCCCTTTATGGCTTAGTCTACAATAGCGATGTTGCTCCTATTAAAACTGCCTCCAATATTAGTAGTTGTTTAGCCAATAATAATCAAGGTACGACTTATCTATTAAATAACACTGATAAATATCCTGTTCCGAGTAGTTATGGTCAATTTCCTGAAACCTTTAATCCAGATCAAAACATAATAGATATTTTAGCTCAAATCCCGAATGCTCCTCAACCATTATCCCAAGCCGTAATGTCTTCAAGTTATCCAGTTGTCTGGTACTTAGAGAATGGTGTTAAAAAAGCTATTCCTTCTTTATCTACTTTAAGTTTACTTAACACCGGTTCTATAACTACTTTAACAAACGACGCTTTATCATCAATTCAATCTTTGGGTATTAAACTTGTCGATGGTCAACTAGTTAAATCCGATACCAGTGGAGCTGTTTATATTATTTCAGGAAATTCTAGGGTTTTATTTGCTTCCGCAGATGATTTTCTAGCGTATCATTTCCTTTGGTCTAACATCATTACTCTACCACAATCAAACCTAGATCAAAGCTATCCATATAATAATGTTAACATTCAAAAATATATTTACGATTATTCCAATAAAATTGTTTACTTAGCCGATAAAAATGGTTGTTATGCGTTATCAGCTGGTCTTTTATCTAATTATGGACTAACCATCAACAATATTGCGAGTCATCAACAATACACCGGTAGTGTATTTAGTAATTTAAATCTAGCCTCCTGTCGATTTGGCAGTAATAATGCTCTTGACCCTAATACAGGAGCCATCTACTATATCAATAATGGCATTAAATATCCTTATTCTAGCTGGAGTGCCCTTGTCTCTCAAACCGGAACAACAAATCCATACATTGTCGATTTAAGTGGCTCCACTCTCTCGACCCTACCAACTGGTACAGCGATTAATTAATATTGCCACATCAGACATAAAAGGTGTAAAATTAAATATCAATGTACGTCAAAAAAATAATACATAAAGCTAAGGTTGGTTTTAAAATATTAAGAAATGAAGGGTTAATATCTTTTATTATTCTAGGTTTACGATTCGCTGAAAAAAACTTATCAAAACTTATCAAAACTAATCAAGAAAAGCACCTAATCGATACCAAAGTAAAATATAACGATGCTCTGCAAGCTGATTATACAAAAGCTAAGACTAAGTGGACTGGCACTAATAAGAAGAATCTTAGCTTTAATTGGTTAATGCCGCCACCAGGAAAAGGTAGTGGTGGACATTTAAATATATTTCGATTTATTAAATATCTAGAAGATGCTGGTCATCAAAATAAAATTTATATATATACTCAACATAAACCAGGTAAAATAAATGACATTATAAATTTAATGGGTGATTCATACCCAGAATTAAAAGCAAAAATGATATGGATTAATAATGGGAGCGATATCGATTCAGCAGATGGTATATTTTCTACTAGCTGGGAAACATGCTACCCATCATTTAATTCTTCAGCTAAAGGAAAACGATTCTATTTTGTTCAAGATTTTGAACCATACTTTTACCCTGTTGGTAGTTTATATTCTCTAGCTGAAAATACTTATAAATTTGGTTTTTATGGCATAACTGCTGGAAAATGGTTAGCGACTAAACTAAAAAAAGATTACTGCATGGAAACTGATTATTATAGTTTTGGGTCAGACAATAATATTTATAACCACATTAATTCAACTCCAAGAAAAGAAATATTTTTTTATGCTAGGCCACACACCGAACGCCGAGGTTTTGAAATAGGTATTATGACTCTCGATTTATTTCATCAACAACACCCGGAATACAAAATCAATCTAGCAGGCTGGGATATTTCAAATTATCATATTCCATTTCCCTATAATAATTTAAAGACTCTGGAAATTAATCAATTAAATGATCTATACAACAAATGTGCTGCTGGCTTGGTATTATCATATACTAATATGTCCTTACTTCCTTTAGAATTACTAAGCAGTGGTGCTATACCTGTTATGAATGAAGGAAGCAATAACTCATTGGTATCCGATAATCCATTCATTAAATACTCGGCTAATAATCCAGCAGCTTTAGCTAGGTCATTATCAGAAATTGTTACCAAACCAAATTTAAATAAATATGCTAAAGAAGGTTCTAAAAGTGTGGAAAATAACACCTGGGATCAATCTGGTGATAAATTTGTTAAAATTATAGAACGGGAGACAAGAAAAAGTGAATAAGATTGTTGTCTTTGGAGCTTGTGGATTTATTGGACAACATTTAGTTAAAGCATTAGCTACTGTTTCAGAAAATCAAATTATAGCCTTTGATCGATTTTCTGACTACGAGAATACTCTTAACAACCCTTTTGTAAATTTTAAGAATGTTAAAATAGTTCCGGGCAATTTTTTTAATCGAACAGACGTGATGAATGTTCTAGAAAACACTGACTACGTTTTTCATCTCGTATCTTCCACTAATCCAGTTTCTTCTTCCAACGACCCATTTATCGATATTGATACAAATATTAAAAGCAGTATCGAACTATTCGAACTTTGTGTAGAATATAATATTAAAAAAATAATCTTTCCTTCATCAGGTGGTACAATTTACGGTGATATTGACAGTTTGCAAATAAGTGAAGAAATCGTTCCCAAACCTCGTTCACCATATGGTATAAGCAAGCTTACTATTGAGCATTATTTACGTTACTTCAAACATATATCAAATCTTAATTACATAGTCTATCGGATTGGTAATCCCTATGGACCAGGCCAAAATATTTTTGGTAAACAAGGTGTCATACCAATATTTATGCATAAATTCCTATTACAAGAACCTATTACAATCTATGGTGATGGCACAATGATTAGAGATTATGTTTATATTGATGATTTAATTAATATGATTGTAAAATCATATGACAAAGACAACCAATTTAGCGAATATAATTTAGGTAGTGGTCAAGGACATACGGTTAATGAATTAATAAATAGTATAGAAAAACATACTGGATATTCAGTAGGTAGCAAACACATTGATGTTCCATTAACATTTGTTTATAAAAGTGTACTAGATATTAATCGATTTGTTCAAGAATTCAATATCAGACCGACTGTATCTTTAGATGAAGGAATAAAAAGGACCTGGCAATATGTCAAAGACCTCAAATAAATATATCTCAGTTTTTATACCAACATATAACGGAGAAAAATATCTTAAAGATTCTATTGAAATGATTCTAAAGCAACAACTTCCAACAGGTTATAATTTAGAACTTTTAATTACTGACTCAGGATCAACAGATCAAACAGTCAATATAATAAAAAGCTACGGTAGTAAAATAATTTTTAATAAAATCCCAAATTCAGAGTTTGGTCATGGCAAAACCCGCTCCATTGCAGCTCATAATGCAAAAGGTGAATTTATGCTTTATCTATCACAAGACGCCACTCCAACAAATTATAAATGGATAATTAACATGATAGAGCCATTTTTTATCAATGATTTAATAGGATGTGTATTTGGTAGACAAATCCCTCGTCCAAATGCCGCTTCAACTATTAAAAGAGAGGTATCTGGAGTGTTTGGTGGACTATCAGCATCTGATACTATTTTTATATATAGGCACAAATCATTAGTAACTAACGAAACCATAGCTCCCATTAGTAGCTTCTTTTCGGACGTAAATTCAGCAATTCGACGAGATTTATTAATTGGAAAAATACCATTTAGAGATGTAGCTTATGCCGAAGATCAAGCACTTGCGAAAGATATGTTAGAAAATGGATACTTTAAAGCTTTTGCCCCCCTAGGTTCAGTTTGGCATTCCAACGAATACACTGCTAGACAATATTTTCATCGTAAATTCGATGAATATATTGGTCTACAGGAAAGCGTCAATCTAAAACTATTACCGAGTAAACGTTCGCTTCTACTGGGTTGGATTAAACCAACTATAGCAGATTTAAAATTTATCAGACGTGATCAAGAATACAGTACTAAATCTAAGCTAGTATGGAGTATAGAATCACCATTCTTCAATTTTGCAGAAAAATTAGGTCGTTACCATGCGCTTAAAAATATTCGAAATAACAATGCTCGCAAAAAACTATCTCTGGAATCTAAAACTAAGAACTAAGAAAAAAATAAATTATATTAACCTATATAAACATCAGACCAATCTGGTATATTATTTGTTTTGTAATTAATTTTCATTATATTATCTGGGCTTATTTCGTACATGTGTTTACCGTCTATTTCCGGTATTAAACAAAAAACTCTTTCAAAGGCATGAGCTAATGTTCCATCAATCTGACCAGCCTCAGAATTAAATTTATAAACTCCAAAATTATGATTAACTATTTTATCTAAACTATCTATTCGAGCCCAAAACATAGTACCAGCAAAAAAACCATAATCTGTTCTGTTTGATTGTAGAACGTTAAATACTGTTACTTTATTATGATAAATTAATTTTAAAATTTCGGTCATCAGAACACCATTAGCTTCAAAATTAACAGTGAGCTGAATATATTGACCACTTGGCCCAATAAGTCCAGTATCTTTTTTATCAAGAACATTAATTAACTTATTAAATATTTGTTTATTGTTGGGCAATAAACTCTCTAACATACCATTCATCCACTCGTTACCATCGATTCTATGAGTAGATTTTTTAGAATGTATTTTTAAAATATAAAGATAGCCTTTTTCTCTAATAACCGGTAAGATTTTAATGAAAGGCAATACATCTCTACCTCTATTAGGTGTTTCATAGATATATACCAAGGGATAATCTTTTTGAATTTTATCAATTACTTTAAAAGTTCTACTAGGTATCGATATAAATAAATCAAATGGTTTATTAAGATTTTTTAGATTTTTTTGTATAACATCCCAACTTTCTTCATAAAACAAATGAACAACTACAGCTATTTTTGTTTCAGAAGATCTGTTTATATTTCTTGTTAGAACTTTATGATTTTCTCGATATTTTTTGGTAACATTTAAAGAAAATCCCAGGTTCAATACCCTTCTTTTTTTAAGTGATAATCCATTTCTTATTTTTATAAATAAATTTATATCCATACTTCATTTTACTATTTAAATAATACTACATGCAAAAACTAACTGTTTTTTATGTTATTTTATTAAATACTATCTTTTCTCTCGTAGATATTAATGAATGCGGATTATTGCTCCCTGAGATAAAGAAAGTTGTTGCTTTTTGCTTTCGATCAAAGAATAATGTACCAGACTCGTTAGAAACAGCTGGTTCAGTATAATATTCTCCATCATTAAGGCCTGGTGGAATATTAGCTTTAAAATAAATTGTCTCACCATTAGTGAACTTGCCCGACTGTTTAATTCCTTCAATCATAGTATTAGTAGCAAAAATAGCCCTATCGATATTTTTCTGCCAGACAGTAACACCAACTATTGGGTTTATAACTGTTTTTTTAATTAGTACTTTAAATTCAATAGCAATTTCTTCACCATAATTAAATTTTGATTTTTTTCCGCCAGTATTATTAATTGTTTTAATGTCTGTAATAACAGCTTCTCCCGAGTTAATATTTTTTTCCGCCTCAAAATCTGTTGTATTTTCATTAACCGTTGGTGTTTGATTATGAGAAAGCTCTTCCATTATAATTTCACTGTAAGCTGATAAGACTTTTTGCATAGTCCCACTTTCTATAACAGTACCTTCGTTGAGTAAAATGCCATTATCGCAAAAACGCTCTAAAGAACCTCTATCATGAGACACAAAAATAACTGTAGTGTCGGTCTTCTTTAATTCAACAAAATAATCAAAACATTTGGTTTGAAATGCAGCATCACCAACAGCTAAGACTTCATCAATTAAAAGAATGTCACTTTTTGCTCGTATTGCAATCGAAAAAGCTAATCTTACTTGCATGCCTGATGAATAATTTTTAAGTTTTTGGTTCATAAATTTACTTAACTCTGCAAAATCAACTATATCTTTATATAAAACTTCCATTTCTTTTCGACTAAATCCCAAAAGAGCTCCATTTAAAAATACGTTCTCGCGACCAGTTAATTCTGGACTAAAACCAACTCCAAGTTCAATAAAAGGTATAAGCTTGCCTTGTATATTAATATTCCCATTTGTTGGAGAATAAATGCCTGCTAGTAGCTTTAATAAAGTACTTTTACCACTTCCGTTTCTACCTACTATGCCGAAAAACTCACCTCTTTTTACTTCAAAACTAACATTATTTACAGCTTTTTGTAAATCATAGCTTTTATTACGTTTATAAAAATTTATAACAGCGCTTTTTACTGAATTATTTTTATTATGTGGTAACTTAAAATTTTTTGTTACATTATCAACTTTTATGACAATATCTTGTTCCATTATTAAATCTCCTCAGCAAAAAACTTAGAACTTTTCTTAAAGTAAGTAGCACCGATTAATAATGTTATTAAAACTATTAAAAAAGGTATGTAAATATAATAACCATTATTGAATAACGCATAACTAGTGATTGTTTGATGGGTTATAATACTATAACGAGCGTCTTGCATAGTCTGAGCCATAGGATTTAAAATCATTAATTTCTGATACGTATGATTTGAAATTCGTGATAAAGGATACAAGATAGGCGTTATATAAAATCCTGCTTGTAAAAAAACTTCCCAGATATAATTAATGTCACGAAATTTAACAAATGCGGCTGACAGAAAAAATGATATACCTAATGAAAAAACATAAACCTCAAAGAAAATAAGAGGGAGAAATAATACCGACCAAGAAATCGATACATGATTAGCGATCATAAAAATCGCTATAACAACAAGGTTTAATAAAAAATTAATAACCGCAGATAAACTACTACTGATCACTATTATCCATCTAGGAATACGAATTTTACGAATCAGGTCGCCTCGACCAACAATTGAACCTAAGCTCATCATAGTCATTTCTAAAAAGAAGTTCCACATTACCATGCCTAATAATAGATAAACCGGATAATGTGGTATGCCGGCACCTACTTTAAGAAATTTAACAAAAACTATATATAAAATTATAAATATCAAAAGAGGCCGTAATAAAGACCAGGTATATCCAAGAACTGATCCTTGATATCTTAATTTAAAGTCAGTTCGTACCAACTCTTTCACTAAGATAATATTTTGTTTTGAAAAAATACGTTTAAACATTTATTTATAGAGTATTATATAGAATATACCTTATGAAGTCGATACCTAAAACAACTATTATAGTACCAAACTGGAATGGTCAAGAGACTATTGTTGATTGCATTGATTCTTTATTAAATCAGTCACTGGTTTCCACAATTATTGTAGTTGAAAACGGTTCAATTGATAATTCCTTGAAAATTATAGAAGAATCATATCCAGAAATTATTATATTAAAACAGAAACGAAACCTAGGTTTTGCTGGTGGTGTTAATGTTGGTATTCGATATGCTATTGATATTGGTTTCGATTTTATTGGTTTATTTAATAACGATGCGATTGCTGATAAAAACTGGCTGAATAGCTTAGTTACGGTCCTAGAAGCTCATAAAAATGTTGGCATAGTAACTTCCAAAATTTTAGATTATCAAGGAAAACATATTGACAGTACTGGAGATTTTTATACTAGTTGGGGTTTACCCTATCCAAGAGGACGAGGAGAACTTTTGTCTGATAAATATGATTTAGATAATTTTGTTTTTGCAGGTAGTGGTGGTGCCAGTTTATATCGCTCATCCATGTTAAAACAAATTAGATTATTTGATGAATCTTTTTTTGCTTACTATGAAGATGTTGATATTAGTTTCAGAGCTCAATTATTCGGTTGGAAAGTTTTATATCAACCAGACGCACTAGTTTATCATCACATTGGCGCTACTAGTAAAACAATTAAAGGTTTCACAACATATCAAACAATGAAGAATCTACCACTTTTACTATGGAAGAATATGCCTTCAAGCTTATTAATTAAAATAATGCCTAGATTTTTAATAGTATATTTAAGTTTTTTTATTAGCGCAGCAATCAGAAAACAATTACAATTTGCTCTTAAAGGATTTTTTAAAATGTTACTACTTTTACCAAGAGCTTCTATTCAAAGAATATATATTTTAAAACACAAAGTTGTACCAGATTCATATATCAAATCCACGTTAATTTATGATTTACCCCCCAACGCTACTAAAATAAGACGACTAAGAAGTATCTACTGGTCAATTTTGAGAAAAAAACATGTCTAAAATAATCATTGACGCCAAATAATCAGGTATTAATACTGGTCAATATATTAATAAATTGATAGAACATTTATATAAGTTAAAACCAGCTCATGAAATTATTGCGTTAACTCCATCAAACTTTATTAAAGAATCATTTGGTTCACTAAGCATTTTTAATATACAATTAAAATATGGACCAGCAATCGGATAATTTTACTCCTCAAGATAACCCCGATAACCTTCAAATAAACAACCTAGAACAACCTCAAATCATTCAAACGCCTACTCCACCAGTTATACCAAAGCAAAAACATCATTTATTTTTGTGGTTATTAATTACTCTTGTTTGTATAGGTATTATTAGCGGTTTAATTTATGGGTTTCGAAACTCTATTAAAAGTATGCTTGCTTCCAATAATACTACTAGCCACAGCCTATCTGGTAATTATCACTTCTATAATTCTCCTAAAAGACTTGGTAATTTAAATTTCTTTAACGATACTAGTATTTTTGGAACCAACTGCGGTACTTCACGAATAATTAACTACTGTCCACCCGAATATTCGGCAAATCAATTACTATACTTTCAAATCGGTTTAACACCCCAAAATCAACCAATCATTATTGTAACAAACAGTAAATATGACAATAGTCAATTTCAGGTAACGCTGGTAAGTATTGAAACCACGCCAGGACATTATACGATATTAAGTAAACTTAGTCCGTCCTTCATATCAACATCAACGACAAACAATAACTCAAATATGACTTCAACCGCTTCACTTGCTGCTGAAGTTAACAAAAATGTAACTATTAATACAACTACTGTAATTCCAGCCTTTAGTTTTCCTCAAAACATTAACATAGCCGGTATGTCTTTATATCAACCTGGGTCAACACCACCATACAACAGTATGATAGGATCATTTTTAAATGGTCTACCTAATATACTTACTCTTGATGGTATGTCTAGTAATACTGTTAATAAATCCTCTATCACTAAACTTGGTCAAAACGGTCTACAAACATTTTATGAAGTTACAGCTCTAAACCATACTAATTATCAGGTTAAAGAAATATTTGATGTAATTGGAGGAGTTTATGGCGCAAATTATGTTTTTAATAGTAGTCTAGAAGACCAAAGTAATTACAACTACAACGGAACCAGTGGTAAACCAGTTAAAATACGATGGAATGACGGTCAAATAAATAATAGTCTTTATGGTTATGCTACCGGAGGAGGATGTGGACTTCCTACAGGTTATGGCATTATTAAAAACCTTCCCTCTAACGAATTAATACCCGCTGGCACTACTCCGAACGGTAAAGAAATTTATCAACTTCCAACCAGTAGTGCTCTATTTAAAAATCTTTACAACACATACTACGGTTATAATCCTAATGGCAGCATAAACCAAATTCCATCTAATCTTGTTAATTTATCTCCAACTCAATATCAAAATGCTCATGCAGTAATTATAGAAAAAAATGCTATTGGCGAATACGTTATCTATTTAAAAGAAAATATGACTACCGGAGGAGGATGTGGTAAACCAGTTATTTATCTTTACCCAACAAAACCAACTATTGTTAATGTTCAAGTAGGAGCTAAAATAACCGCTTCTAAACCACTCTATACAAAATATGGTTGGCAAAATATTTTAGCAAATCCAAGTGGTACTTTAATATATCAAGGTAAGAAATATAGTTCATTATACTGGGAAGGTCAAGGACTAGGTATTTATCCTTTAATTAATAAAGGAACAATTGTACCTCATAACCAAGTATTATCTACTATTAAAAGTCAGCTCAAAAAACAAGGTTTTAATAAGACTGAAATAACAAATTTCTTATCCTACTGGCAACCTAAATTACCTAACACCCCATATACCAGATTAACTTGGCTAACAACCCCTCAAATGAACGAACTAGCTCCGTTAAAAATCTCTCCTAAACCAACTACTATAATACGAGCTTTTCTTGATTTTCAAGGACTTAATAAACCAATACCTCTACAGTCTCAAACATTCATTACTCCTAATAGAAAAGGTTTTACGGTTGTTGAATGGGGTGGATTATTAAGAAATTGAGTTTTGAAAAATGAAAAAAATAGTTATTGATGCTAGAGAATCTGGAACCAGTACTGGTCGATATATAGATAAATTAATTGAGTATTTATATAGACTAAACCCAGCTCATGAAATTATTATTTTAACTAAGCCGGATCGGGTAGCTTTTTTTCAAGAAATAACTCCAAATTTTAGAGTCTTTTCTTCCCCTTTTAAAGAATTTAGTTTTGCTGAACAATTTGATTTTAAAAAACAATTAAAGGACTTAAGGCCAGATTTAGTTCATTTTGGTAAGACTGAACAGCCTATACTATATTGGGGTAAAACTATCACCACTATTCATGATTTAACAACTGCTAGATTTAATAATCCAGCTAAAAATAAGGTTGTTTTTAAAATCAAACAAATTATTTATAAAGCAGTTATCATCGTCGCTTCCAAAAAATCTAAGTTTATTCTAACTCCCTCAAACTTCGTAAAAAAAGATCTAGCCAGCTTTTCTAAAATTAATCCCAGTAAAATAGTTGTAACCTATGAAGCAGCCGATAAAATCACCGATAAAACTATTGCTTTACCTGCTTTAGCTAATAAAAAGTTTTTACTATATGTTGGTCGACCAAATCCTCATAAAAATTTAGGGAGGCTTATTAAAACTTTTATTATTCTAAGAAAAACTTACCCCGATTTATTATTAGTACTAGCTGGAAAAAAAGATGTTAATTATCAGAAGATTGAGTCTAGTTTAAACCCTAACATTAAACCTTATATAATATTTACTGATTTTATTAGTGATGGTCAGCTACGTTATTTATACGAAAATTGTTTAGCTTATGTATTTCCTTCTCTAAGTGAAGGTTTTGGTTTACCTGGATTAGAAGCTATGATTCACGGTGCTCCTGTTATTAGTAGTAGTGCTACCTGTTTACCGGAAATATATAGCTCAGCGGCTAGTTATTTCAATCCCTTAAGTGTTGATGACATGGTCAGAACTATTAGTTTAGTAATATCGGATAAAAACATTAGAAATAAATTAATTACAGCCGGTTATTCACAAATAAAAAAATACTCCTGGCAAAGAATGGCAAATCAAACACTTGACGTCTATAATAAAGCTCTTCTTTAGTCAGCTATTTTTTTAAGAACAATATGACGATCCCTTCCTTCACCTACTGAATCAGAACTAAGCCCATATTCAGCGGCAAGTTGATGAATAATTCTTCTATCGGCTGAATTCATTGGTTCTAAATCCATAATAGTATTTTTTTCTTTAACCTCTTTAACCCAGATTGTTGCTTTCTCTTTTAACCTATCGGCTCGATGTTTTTTATAATCTGCAACATCTAAGTTAACTCTAATATGTTCAAAGTTTTTATTTTTAAGAGCCATAGTGGTTAAGTATTGTATTGATCTCATATTTTCACCATTTTGCCCTATTAAAAAACCATTCATATGAGTACTTGGAACAGATAATTGAATTACTTCATCATCTATTGAACTATTGACATCGGTGTTTAACCCAAAAAAAGATAACAAATCTTCAATATATTTTTGAGCATATAAAGCTGCTTCATTAATTGACGGGTTCATTTTTTCTTCTTTCTTTTAGTAGTTTTATTTTTTGGTTTTGTTGATTGGTTGAGTTTAGGTTTTGTAATTATTTCTGCTTCTGGGATATTATCAATATCTTTTGTTGGTTTATCGGCAATTTCCTCCATTTTTTCTTCATCCTCTCTTAAAACATAAGACTGTTGGATATATGCCACTACTCCTCCGACTAACCAATATAGACTTAAAGCTGAAGCAAGATCTACAGTAAAGAAAAAAATCATTACTGGTAGTAAATATCTAGTACTCTTACCAACAGCAGCATTAACTTCTGACTGATCAGCTTGTTTACCACTACTAGCATCTTTTAGAATGGCCCTTAGTCCTCGTTGGTCTTTTGTGGTTGGTAATAATTGTTTACTTTGGAAATACTGTGCAACAGCACTTCCGATTACTATAATCATGGCTGGAATATATAATCCTTTTGGACCAAGAGCACTTTGACTTAAGTTAACTACACCAAAAAGAGTATTATCGAAAAGATGAATATTAGTGGCTAAATGTTTCATCCAGGGTAAGTTTTGTAGGAAAGGATAGGCAAAACTTATTAAATTGTGAGGATTAGAAATAACTCGCTCTAAACCACTATAAAGACCAATTAAAACAATAAACTGAACTACCAAAATCGGCAAAGTACCGATTGGATTAATTCCTTTTTCTTTATAAAGCTCCATTAAAAGTTGTGATTCTTTTTGGCGACTGCCTTTTGTTTGAGCCTTAATTTTCTTTATTTCAGGTTGTAATTTTTTCATTACTTTAGCTTGATTTAGTTGTTTTTTAACTAACGGCCAAAGCAAAAATCTAATAATTATAGTAAAAACTATTAAGGCCAAACCAAAATTATGCCCTGGTAAAAGAGCCAAAACAAAAACCAATAAATTAAAAATCGGTTGTACAATGAAGGTTGTAAACATTTTGAGTTTTCTCCCAGTTTTGTAATAACTATATCATAAACTGGTCTATTAAAGTAAGTTTGAAATTAGTATTAAATTTAAGTTATTGATGTAGAGTACTTTTATATTTATAAATTACGACTACTTTTAAATAGATAGTTTATTGTTGTGTCATCATTTTACTGTAATACTATTATGCTATTAATAATTTGTTATGATGTTAATTTATGGCAAATCCGATAATAGATAATACTATTTAAATTAATCAACTACAGTAGGTTCGATTACACGCATATTTAAATATAAAGGTTGTCTGATGTTATGAAAAAGGTTTGACATCTTAAGTTCTAGCATTGACCTAGCATTTGTGTTCTGATTAGGAGCTAACATTTGATGGAGTTCATTATCGGGGTCAAAAGGAATACGGGCTGTTACGTCATCATATGTTTTTTCCCATTTTATAGATGGATTAAAGTTACCATTCCTATAAGATATATCCTTTTCATTTTTAAACTGAACAAAACCAAGTTGCCATAGAGCTGTACTCACACCTTTTACATACCTTGTTTCGTGCTCACGAATTACCGCTAATGATTGGTTTTCTTTATAATGATTAGCTAGTCGCTCCTGTTCTAAATTAAACCCAAGCAAAGGAATAATCCCATCTTCGGTTTTATACGTCATAGCACTACTGAGTGTTTGTTTAGCTAAGGTAGCATAGTCGCCCGTGAAACCCGGACTGTGATCAAACTCTGGCCGGCGAGGAATACAAGATGAGAAATAATATGCTTTATTACCTCCAAAAGATGCTTTATTACCTCCAAAAGAATCGATAACATATTCACTATTCGCTAAAAGTTCATTTAGTGTATTACGTTTATACTCTTTATCATGCTTCTTTTGTAATTCATTTTGTAATTTAGCTTCGTGCTCAGCAATTTCAGGATGTTGTTCACGATATTTTGCAACAGCACTTCCGTGAACAGCTTGTTTACGTTCTGTTTGTTCTATACCACGTTTAAACATCTTATTTAAACGACTAGCAGCTATGCGACCAATAAAATTAATTCCTTGACCTGTCTTAAACGATTGTTCATTTTGCTCTTTACTTCGTACGAAAAGCTGTGGGTTGCTAGTAACTAAAGCTAGTGTTGCAATACTATCAACAGCGAACCTGCCAAGTCGTTTGATAATTGGTTGTTCTTTTTTATATTCAGCTCTGGCGATTTTACGTACTTCAGGTAAATGACCGACTGGTAATTCAAAATCATAATACTTAGGATCATAAAAATTATCATCATAATTCACAAAGTCACCACGTCTAGGTAATTCTGTGGTTGCAAGTAATGTTTGAAGATTGTTTTCTTTTTTTTGTGTTTGTTTCTGTCATTAATTAATAATAGCATAAGCTGTATTGTTTGTCAATTTGATGCTGTGGTTAAAAAAAGATTTTTGTTGTTTATTGAACTTTTTTAAGAATATCTTCTATTATCTTTTTTAACTCACTAGTTTTTAAAACAGCTAATTCATTAGAAAAAACGGTAAAAATAAGGTTATAACCGTTAGCATAGTCAGTAAATTCTTGTCTAATTAACTCGTAAATCCGTCGTCTAATCCGATTTCGAATCACGGCTTTTTTACTAACTTTACGGCTAACAATCACCGCTACCTTAAAATGTTTACCCCGAATAGGTGAATAATTAAGGTTCATATACTTCGATCTAATAGTTTTTCCTGATTTAAAAATCCTTAAAAAAACATTACGACCATGTATTCTATTTTTTACGGCTAACAATTTTAGTCCTAGTTTAACTTTAGTTGATTTTTAAGCTGAGATATTGGTTCGGTTTTTAAGTCGACGACGACTTAAAATATTCTTACCACCTCGAGTAGACATTCGTTTTAAAAATCCATGAACTTTTAGTCTTTTTAATTTCTTTGGTTGGTATGTTCTTTTTGGCATATTGTTTAAATTAACCTTTATTACGCTTTAGTAAAAATAACAATGTTTAACCTACCAAGTATAACAAGTTTTCCTCTATTTTCCAATTGTTTTCCACTATTAACAAGATGTGATTTTTAAATGTGGATAACTTATCTCTTACAGGTGATTTTATTAGTTTTTTAACTGTTTTTAAAAATAGTTGTGGAAAACTATTAATTTTTTAGTTATTATAAGTGGGAAGAAGAGGAGTAATATGCAGAACGATAATATTTGGCAAGCGGTGCTTGGTGAAATCGAATTATCAATATCACATGGTAATTTTATCACTTGGTTTAAAAATACCTGTTTGTTGAGTAATAATAGTGGTGTAATTACTATTGGTGTAACTAACGTTTTTATTAAGCAACAACTAGAAAACAAGTTTTGTGATCTTATTATTAAACTACTTACAAAAAATGGTTTAAAGGTTAAAAGTGTAGAATTTAAGATTTATAATTTTGTTGGGAATAAAAACACCGACGATGAGCCTATTAAATCAAATCAAAGTTCCTTAAAAACCATCTCAAAGCAAACAAACAGTAATAGTCTATCTCATTCTTATCGGCAAGGTTTAAATGAAAAATATACTTTTGATAATTTTATCGTAGGTGATGGTAATGAATTAGCTTTTGCAGCTTGTCAGGCTATTGCTTCTCAACCTGGTACTAGATATAATCCTCTTTTTATTTATGGTGGGGTTGGTATTGGTAAAACTCATTTAATTCAAGCTGTTGGTAATGCTTTAGTTAAAGATAAAAATTTTTCTAAAGTACTTTATATTTCGACTGAACAATTTGTTCAAGAATTTGTTGATGCTCTTAGATTTCGTAAAACTGCTGATTTTGCTAGTTATTATAGAACTGCTGATGTATTAATTGTTGATGATGTTCAATTTATAGCCGGTAAAGAAAAAATGCAAGAGGAGTTTTTTCACACTTTCAACGCCTTACATCAAGCAAATAAACAAATTATTATTAGTTCAGATAAGCCACCGAAAGATATTCCAACTCTTGAAGAAAGACTTCGAAGTCGATTTGCTTGGGGAATGAGTATTGATATGCAAAACCCTGATTTTGAAACAAGATGTGCAATCATTCAAACAAAAGCGGCTGAACAGAATATCGAACTACCGGCTGATGTAGTAGATTATTTATCAACTAATATTCAAACTAATATTAGAGAGCTAGAAGGAGCCTTAAATCAATTACTTGCCTTTTGTGAGATGAGAGCACTAGATCCAACTTTATCTATAGTATCAAGTTTATTTAGCTCTATTAAAAACAGACCTAAACATTTAAGTGCAAAACAAATTGTTGAAAAAACTGCTAGATACTTCCAAATACAACTTGAGGAAATACTAGGCTCTAAAAGAGATAAGGATATTGTTATGCCAAGACAGGTGGCGATGTATATTTTGAGAAACGAACTTCATCTTAGCTTTCCTAAAATCGCTAAAGAACTTGGTAGAAAAGATCATACTACAGCTATCCATTCTGTTGAAAAAATTGAGAAAGAAGCAAAAATTAATATGGATCTTAAAAAAGCAATTAATGACATAACGGATAAATTATATGTTTAAAACCTGTTTATATTTTAAACAAACTATGTGTTTAATATCTGATTTATGCACCTATATTAATTTTGTATTAGTTTGGATAGTGAATAAAATGTTTAGTTATACAACCTTTTGTACTAATTTTATGAACTATTTTTACTCAGCAATAAAATTGTTTTTAACCCAGTTAAATATGATGTTTTCCACAATATCCACAGCACCAATAATAAATACTAAGAATATTAAATTAAATTATTTCATAATCACATATAATATAGGAGGATAACTATGAAACTACAAGTAACACAAGAAAATTTAAATAAAGCTTTAAATTCAGTAGCCAGAGTCGCTAGTAGTAGGAGTACCCTACCTATTCTAGCTAATGTTTTAATTAAAACCGACAATAACTTACTAACAGTCTCAGCAACTAACTTAAATATTGCTATCACTCATTCTATAGGCGCAAAAGTAACAACTAAAGGTTCAATCACCGTTCCAGCGAAATTAATGCAAGAGTTTATCTCTAGTTTACCTAACGGAATAATTAATCTAGAACTTAACGGAACTAAATTAAAACTAGAAACTGATAAATATAACTCTATAATTAATGGAATAATTTCTGAAGATTATCCAGTAATGCCATCTATTAATAATAAAAATAATTGGAAAATTTCGTCATTAACACTAAAAGAAGCACTTTCTCAGGTTATTTTTACAGCTAGTTCAGATGAGACAAGACCAATATTAACTGGTATTTTATTTTCTGTTATTAATAACAACCTATATTTAGTAGCTACAGATAGCTATAGATTAGCTGAAAAAAAAGTTATTAAATTAGATCATGAAATGAATATTTTAATTCCAGCTAGTTCAACGCATGACTTATTAAGAATTTTACCTGATAATGATACAGAAGTTTTGATTACATATGACGAAAATCAAATCAAATTTAAAATTAACGAAATAGAACTACTTACAAGATTATTAAATGGCACCTACCCTGACTATAAACAACTAATTCCTAAACAATTTAGCACGTCAGCAGTATTAAAAAAGACAGATCTTTTAAACGTTGTAAAGGTTTCTAGCTTATTTGCGAGAGAAAATGCCGGTAGTATAAAGATAGAAGTGAATAAAGAAGACTCAACTTTATCTGTTAAATCAATTGCTTCTCAGATTGGTGAAAACACTGCTTCTGCTGAAGCAAAAATAAATAATAGTGGAGAAATAACCATAAACGCTAGATATTTATTAGAAGCATTAAACGCAATCCCGGGTGAAATAGTTGAGTTTTCATTTAATGGAAAATTAGAACCAACTATTATTAAAGATCCTAAAAAAACTGATTATAACCATATTATTATGCCACTAAAAAGTTAATACTTAGTTATAATTATTAATAAATGTTATTAAATATAAATTTAAGACAATTTAGGTCTTATTTAGATGATTCTTTTGAGTTTAGTGACGGCGTAAATATAATTATTGGTCCTAATGGTAGTGGAAAAACTAATTTAATAGAAGCTATTTTATTAATTGCTAGTAATAAATCATATAGATTAAATAATTTAAATTTAATACAACATAATAAAAATTGGTTTAAAATCACAGCAGAAGACGATAAACAATTAATTCGTTCATTAAGTTATAAATTAACAAACTATACTCTAGAAAAAAAATATACCATCAATGAAGTTAGTTATATCCGACTTCCTTACCTAAAAACATTACCAGTTATTTTGTTTGAACCAAATAACCTAAACCTATTTACCGGTGGACCTGAACGAAGACGGCTATTTTTTGATGAGTTAGCAGAAAAAATATATCCTGGGTTTGATAAGATTATAAATCAATACAAAAGAGTTTTAATACAAAGAAACACTTTAATCAGAGAAAAAAATTTTAATAAAACAAGCATTTTTCCGTGGAATATAAAACTGTCTGAACTAGCAAGTCAAATAGTAATAAATCGAACTCAATTAATTAATAGTTTAAATTTAGAAATAAATGATATTTACTATAAAATATCAGGGAGTACAAAATATAATACAAAAATTTTATATCACCCAACCTTTTCAGAAGATACTTATAATACCAAAATTCTAAATTACTTAGAAAAAAATTTGAACATAGATATTCAATATGGCTATACAACCATTGGTCCACATCGAGAAGATATAACAATTGAATTTAATAATAAAAGTTCTAGTGTAGTGGCTTCAAGAGGAGAAATACGAACATTAATACTTGTTTTAAAAATTTTAGAGTCAAAATATATTGAGAAAATAAGAAACATAAAACCAATATTTTTACTTGATGATGTGTTTAGTGAACTTGATGGTAGTAGAAGAAAATTTTTAACTGAATATATAAATAATTATCAAACATTTATAACTACTACTGATGCAGACGTGGTAATCAAAAATTTTACTGAAAAAGCTAATATTATACCGATTAAATAATTATTTTTAACAGATACTTAAAAATTTTGATCCGAATTTATTAACCACTGGCCGTTTTGTTTAATTAAACCAAGTGATACAAACGGTTGAGTGCCACTATGAATAAATCCAAACGGAATATTATTAATCGGAACAAGTAAGTTATCGTTTTGATATATAACTGTGTCGCTTAAAGAACAACTAACAGATGTTGTTGAAGGGTTATTTTGATAAAAACTACAATTAGATAAATTAGCATTAATAATAAAACCATTATTATGAGCAGTAATATAATCATTACTTTCTTGACCAGTTAAACTATTATTATATGAACTTATTATCTGATTATAAAAATTTGATGATAATATATTTTTTATATTATTAACCCAACTACTTGGTGATGATTGATTGGATCCAATATTATTTTCTCTAGCATTAATATATTGAGTTACTACTGACATTATTGTATTTGATGATGAATTTTCAGAAGATAAATTAGAGTAAGGGGTATTATTAATTATCTGTAAATACGAAACAGGTATAGATGGATAATTACCAGTATATAGTACAATAGATGGTGTAGTTTCAAGTTTCCATAAATTATTTACTTTCTGCATTATATACACTAAACTATCTTGTTTTAAAGGATTATTTGGATATAGTCGTGCGATATACCAATTACCATTACCTAAAAGTTCTTCAAATCCAAATTGATAGTTTAAATTTTTAATTAAATAACCATAAGAAGAATTTATAAACGCTAAATGAATTTGATTACGTTCACTATTGAATAATTGATTTAAATAAGAGGGTTTATAATTAAATGATGGTGTTTTTAAAGAAATATTTTTAGTTAGATTAATGATTAAATTAACTGGCTGATAATTAGGGTTATTTGATTGATAAATAACATCATAAAAGCCATTATTAAAAGTTTTAGTTATACTAACATTAGTTTGAAATGAATTTATAATATGACCCACTGAATTTAATTGCTCGATTTTAATCGTACTATTTTTTGGATAAAAACTAACCTTAGATTTATTGAAAAAGAATTTATTAATAATAACAATAATTCCTAATAAAACAACAATAAATAACAGAACAATTAATATTTTTCTAAAAACTTTATTTTTCATAATAAATAAATTCTTTCATATTAGAATACTGACGGTTGTTTATTAATAAAGACTATATTTAAATACGTTGGGTCAATTCCCTTTGATTTAATAAACGATAATGCGTCTTGTCTTCCTTGAGGATTGTTAGCTGTAATTGTAATATATGGAGTTTTTGAATTTTTCGGGTCAACGCTATAGTTTATTTTGTATTGTAAATTAGGACCAATGTAAGGTAAATATTTAATAATCGGTTCACTAGATACACTAGAAATAGCACCTGTTAAATTATTATTACTAGATATTGCTTCAACCATTTGTTCTTGGTAATTATTTGTCTGATAAAAATTGGCAGTTTTGGCTGTATTGGGTTGTAAAATTATACCAATAAATTTCGTATTGTTTTTTTTGATTGAAAAACTTTTTGATTGAGTTTTAAAACCAGGGTGACTAACAGTAATCGTATAATTACCTGGCCTTAGATGATGAATTCCAATTGAAGAAGTAGAATTATTAAGTTTTATCAAACTGCTTGTTGGTGTAACTAATATTTTTAAGGTAGAAGAATTATTAAAAGGATTTTCAAATATAAAAAAACCGATTATTAAAATAAAAATAATAATACTAATTAAAATTAATACTTTTTTCATGATGGACCTATATATCTTGCGATTAGGTATTGTCCTCGACTATCGCTTAAGTAAGTTATACCAAGAGCAGCAGATTGACTACCTAATGACGCACTAGCTTCATTAGTACCATTACTTTGTTGACCAATATAAATAAAAGTATGACCACCAGCTCCGCCACCATATTTACCTACTGTGATCACACCATTTTTTTCAGTAGTACCGGTGTTTAATATTAGTATATCACCTGGTTGAAGTTGAGAGGTTGAAGTTGCTGGATAAATTACTTTATATAAATTAGGATGGTTAATAACATAATTGGCTTGAGTTACTGTATTGTAGACAGGATAATTTGGATCAACTCCACTAGCTCTCATAACAGTTGCTACAAAAACACCACAGTCATTCCCTAAACCAGCGGTTTCACTATAACCAGCTTTATTATATTGTTCCATAGCAGCAGTATAATTACTGGTTGGTGTGTTACCGTGAGTGTTATTTGGCCATGAAAGACCAATGGCTGTTTGAACAATACTACCGTTAACCACACCACTACCTGAAACACCACAAATAAAACTACTATTAAAACCAGAAGTCATTGATATATTAGATGAAGGAATAGTTAAATTGACAGGCAAAGGAATTATTGGCGCCGCAGTATAATAATTATTAATCAAAGTTATAGCATTTGGAACTTCAGCTTGATAGTTGCTACCGTTACTAATATTTGATCTTTGAATAGTTTGAGCTGCAACCCATGGTGACATATTTTGCCAGTTTGGTAGTTGACTAAGTCTATGATAAAAAGCTTCAGCTGCATAAGAAGGTGTCATTAATTGATTGACGGCTGCTGGATATGAATTAGCATATTGTTGAGATAAACTGGCGTTAGATTCAATATTAGCTGGAGCTGCTGGGGCGAGCGTACTCCAACCGGAAGCTACTCTTTGCTGAAAAATTCCTACAGAATCCATATCACTACCACTCCCCTGTTTATTGGGGTTTAGTTCTGATACAGGAATCATACTATTAGCGTGATTTTCTAAACCCGATTCATCTAAACCGACAATTAGACCTATTAAAGCTCCGTTTTTGCCTAAATGATAGGTTTTATCAATACCCATTATTATTTGAGCATTAGCAATAGCAATCTGAGAAGCATTTGATGCTAAAGAATTGCTTCCAACAGATGTTAAAGTGTTCATACAACTACTAATACTAGGATCATACCACCCAGTATTATTGAGTATAGCGTTAAATTCTGAAGAAGTATAAGCAAAAGCATTACCCTGACCCATAATAAAAACAATTAAAGATATTATGATCATTAATCTATACAAAGATTTAATAATCTTTAATAAGTTATATCTTATAAAATTTAGATTCATGGTTTAGATACCCCACTACATTTATTTGATGCTGGGTTATTAATAGGTCCAACACTTTCTTGGCAGAGTTGATTCATTGTTGTGTCATAGGCCATAGCAAGTCGCCATCTAAAAACTAAATCGCCATATGTCTTATTATTAACACCTAATTGTGATTTTGAACATAAACCACTGTTTATTACATATCCTTGAGAGTTTCTCATAATAGCTCCAGTCGATAAAAGAGTGCCTATAGAACCACTAGTACTAATCTGCATATTACTATTTGGATCGGTTGGATCAAGAGAACCGTCCCCATTAGGATTATATTGATAACCAAAACAAGTAGCATATTGTTTTGCAATTGCGATTTCTTTTCCAGAATTATCTAATATCTGTTGATTTTCTAATGGAGCATAAGAAGAATTACTATTAATTAAGTTTAATTCAGAATTAGACCAACCAAATTCAACAATCCCAAAGTTACTATTAATCGGATTTGCTGTGTTTGCAGCTAATACTACTGAATGATCTAAAGCACTAAAAATAGTCCCGAAAGCTTTTAATGGATTTAATATATCACCAGCAAGTTTCATAAAATTCGTGATACTTGATAGATGAATTAAACCACTAGACATTACAGCTAGTCTCGATAATAAAGAATAAGGATTAGATAAGGAAGCATACCGACTAAAAGCACTTTTTTTACTTAAAGTATCAGCTAAAGCTTTGGAATTTTGCTGACTGTTTTGAGCCATTTCGGTTTGAGTTAGGGGTCGACCAAACATTTGAGAACGATTAATATTATTACTTTGAATTAATGCACCGGACAATGCTTCATTACTTAAATCGGTGCCTTGGGCTAAACCATTATTTATTAAACCAGCCTGAGAGGCCACTATTAAGTGAGCTATTTCTGTTAAAGCAGCTGTACCAAGTAATATTTTACCTTGGTGAACGATAAATTTCATACTTCTACTTAAACCAGTTGATGAAGTGGCTACATTAATCCCACCCTCAGTAGAGGTAGTGATAGTTTCGGTGGTTAAGTAACTTTTGATATCAGAGATTATGCCTGCTATATCACCTGACATTAACTTATCTAGGGATGTTTTAAGGGTGCCTGTTAGGAAAGCATCGCCTCCATCTGTAAATATTAAAGTTGCTGCCCCAACCCCGATAGCAAGTTTTGGGCTGGTTAAAACGCGACATTGATTAAATATTCCTGTAATAACCTTACCACTAACACTGGTGGGAGTAATTCCAAGAGTTGTTAAGATACTATAATTATATGATCCACCCGCCCCGGCTTCTGGGCTTATAATAGAACTTGTGTTTATTGATCCACCGTTAGCTAGTATTTCAGCATCAGATTGAGATATATTACCCAAATTTTGATTAGTTGCACTAACTGCATTAGCTAAAGCTCCGCTGGAGGATGTGCTACCAATCGGTCCACCAGCTTTTTGTTCATCTGCCTGAGAAGCTAGACCATCAAATAGATTTTGTTGCTGGTTTGTTTGATTATTAATAGTTGGTCCAGATTGTACAACTGAACCATCATAGACTATACAAGCTGGTATGGCTAGATTAAAGATTGGATCTAAAAATCCAGCAGCTAAATTTTCTACTTTGCCTAATAAACTAGTTGAAAAATCTTTGTTTATAACATTTTGAACATTAGTATCAATACCATTGTTAGCCAAAGTATCTTCAACTGCTTTTAAATTTAAACTATCTTGATTAGCAACATTTTGAGCATCATTGGCTGCTTTATTTATTGTGCTGTCGGAAGCTGTAACCGGATTATAATTTCCACTTTGAGTGTCACCATCAAGTTGTTGGGCTTCAATAGCTGGTAGTTCTTTCGGTGTTTCAGGGGTTTTATTAAATTTACTAAGAATCCATCCACCTAAATTACCGTTAGTTAATTTAATTAAAGCTCTCATAACTAAACCTTGAGATATTTCATTAACACCAGCGGTATCCATAGCACCAGTCACAGCTGGTTGAAATTTTGCATAAAAATCAGCATAATTTTTAACATTCATAACGTTTTTTAATATTGGTACGTAACTACTAATACCAGATAATTCTGCAACTGGATAATCAACACCATCTAAAGTAGCACCAGTAAATATTTCTCGTCCGAAAGCCGTAGTTTTATAGTTAAGTGTTAAGCCATTATTTTGTCCTAAATTATCGATAATTGCTTGTGGTCGAATGGAATTCAATTTACCCCAGGTATTATCTATTAATGATTGGTAGGTATCTTTAAATGATCCATATATTCCACCTGGATTTGCAGCTGTTTCTCCTAGTAATGTATTAGGAGCAGCACTAGGAGCAGCACTAACCGCAAGATTTTGATCAGTAACATTAGTAGCCATATTTGTAAAATATCTAGTTGTTGAAGCAAACGCATAGCTTTCAATAACTTGTGTTAAATTTGTTAAAGAAAGAGATGATGCTAAAAAAATAATTATACCTATGCCGATAATACCACCACTAGCTGTGCCTCCAACACCAAATAGTAGAAGCTTATGTTTGGTTAGTCGTTTTAAATTTGATTTAAGACCTGTAGTTTTTTTTTCAGGTTTATATAAACTTTCTGGTTCTTCTTTTTTTGTTTCGTCGTCTAACATAACTACCATTTATTTAAACAGATTACCATATTTTAAGATGTTCAACCATTGTTTAGATTGATTGTTTGATTTGGTTGGTTGATATTAATATAGTTAGGATTCGCTGTTGGTGTAGTAGATATTAAATCGGTTTCCGTTTGACTAGCAACTATTTGAATATGAACATGATTTTGTCCAGCAAAAAATAGTCCTTGTCCGATTGGAAATTGACTTAACCTTTTTTTCTCTTCAGAAGTAAGTTTAAACACGTTTGCTAACATATCTACTGCTGTTGGAGATTGTTTTAGTAAAATCTGCATACTGGCGTTAGCAACAATAGCTCGTCCCATTTGTGAACCAATAAAATCTTCTACATCTTGTGAAATTGTTGTAATACCAAGATTATATTTTCTAGCTCGTTTAGCGAGTGAGAATAAAAAGTTTGCTGAGTCCTCGTATTTCATTAACTGCCAAGCCTCATCAACAATTAAAAGACGTTTTTTTTGATCAGTCTTAGTTTTATTCCAAATATAATTTAGGATAATATACATAGCAACTGGTCTTAGTTCATCTTCTAGATCTCTAATATTAAAAACAACTAATGGATTGTTTATTTCAATATTAGATTGTTGAGAAAAAATTCCAGCAAAAGTACCAGTAGTATATTTTCTTAATCTTTGAGCAAGCTGAGGGCCTGTTCCACCCATATGTAGTAAAGTATCGTAAAGATCATAAATAGTCGGTGGTGTAACGTTATGAGTGAATGGGTCGTTTGTAATACCAGCTTTAGAATAGGTTTCAATTAAGGCACTATCTAAGTCTGATTCTTCGATTGGATTTAGTGCTGGTACTAGAGTTGTTGTGCCACCGATCATTTGATTTTGTGCTCCACCCATCATAAGTCTTAGTAAACCATGTAGGGTAACCAAGTTTCCTCTGAGAGCATTATCGGCTTCTTCGGTATCAATTACTTTTGGTAAATCAAATGGGTTAATTCGAGTTGATGAATTAAGACTTAATCTTACATAAGCACCACCTACGGCATCACACATTTTTTGGTATTCATTTTCTGGATCAATAATCATTATTTCAGTACCAAACATCATACTTCTTAAAGCTTCAAGCTTTACAGTAAATGATTTTCCGGCTCCAGACTTAGCAAAAACAACTGAATTACTGTTTTCTAAAGAAAATCTATCAAAAATAACTAAGCCTGAATTATGCATATTAATTCCATACAAAATACCATTTTCTTGTGTCAAATCGGCACTAGTAAACGGAAAGCTAGTACTAAGTGCTCCAGTACTTAGATTTCTTCTTATTTGTAATTGATCAACCATTTGAGGTAAGGTGCTATTAAAGCCTTGTTCTTGTTGAGAGGTAGCTGGTTTAGAATAAATTAGTTGTTGACCAAGCATTGATTCTACTTTGTGAGAAACAAACTCTAATTCTTCTTTAGAGAAACCATAAACTGTAAAATATAATCCAAATCTAAAAAACTTTTCTTCGCCAACTTGTAGTTTATCTCTGATTTCTTCAGCATCTAAAATAGCGGCCTGTTTTGCAGGATCACGAATCCGCCCTTTTTCTGAATCAATTTGAATACCTGCTTCTAGTTGTGTAACTTTTTTTCGGAGATTTTCTAAAACCACCTGACTGTTAACAGGATAAACATAAATAGACATATCCATTATTTCATCAAGATTAATCATACTACTTAGCCAGCCAGTATATATTTGTCTTGGATAACCATAAACATAGTAGGTTCTAGCAAACCTAGTACCGATTTGGAAATAAGTTGAGCTATACTCTATAGAACTAGGAGCTATAAAGTCTCGTAATGCAGTAATACCCTTTTGAAAAGCAGATTGAACTTCTTGTTGTTCAATAGCCTGCTGCTGCTGAGCTATATTAACTGGACTAATTGGTTTTTTCTTTTTAAACACGTATTTTTCCTTTAGATTTCATATCAATTAATTTTCTAACTCTCTTTTTAAATGAGACTGCACAACAGATCCAGTACCTTTAGTTATAATATCAGCCGTTAGACTGTTAAAATTATTAAGTTGTTGTCTAGTGGATGTGTCAGGGTTATAAACATCATAGTACAGTTCGATTAATTCTTGGGTGTCTAGTGGTAGTCCTTGAATACCGCATTGAGTTAAACCGGCTAAAACTGCTTGTACGCGGTTTCTTAGTTCGGTTTTAGCTTTATCTAAGTCTGCTTCGTTAATAATGATATGTTCTTCTTTGCTTGGTGAAAAAATTTGAGTTAGACCCGTTAGAAAGTTTTTGCTTTGAGAAATAGCTTTTTGGACTTCATCTATCGGAAAATATGGAATAACGATATAAAATAATTTATCCATAATATTGGCTTGAGCACTTAAATTATCTATAAAATCTAAATAGTCAGCCATAATAAGCGCTAGTAACATATTATCGTGTTCCAGGCGTATTTTATCTAGCTTATCTATATAAGGCTTAAGATCAATTTTTTGAGAATGAACAAATATTTGAATTGGAAAATAAAGAGAGTTTAAAAACCCTTGATAACTAAATTCAACTGCTTCTTGCTCTTCTTGGCTCATTAAATCAAAATTAATACTTTTAACCATAACAACAGATCTAAACGAACCATCATTCATAATAACAATCCCATCCCTTATTTCGGCAATCTGTAAACTGTTTTGGGTACTATTAGGGTTAGATGTATTTTTAACAGTAATTTGTGGCACATTAGAGTTTAATGTTGTTTGGTTTGTTTGAGTTGAGGGTATAACTTGATGACCTGGACTATTGTTTGATGATGAAGTTATATTGTTTTGATCTGTGTTAGGATACATATTTTCCACCCTAGATTAATGATTCATCTTAACGAAATAACAACTTCATTATTATTTGAATCAATTGTTTTATTTGCTTCTTTAGATATGGTAGATATATTTAAGCCATCATTTTGTGACAGATTAAGTATAACAGGATTTTTTTGAGGTGTCATTGTTGAGTTTTTTTGAAGAGGAACTGAATTGATTGATGTCTCAGATTTAGCATTATCAGGAGTTTCTATCTGGGAAATGTTATGCAAATGTGATGTTGTGTTTTGCGAAATATTTTTTTGAGATTTAATTTCATTAGAAATTTCTTCATTTGACTTATTATCAACTGATTTTGATTTCATCATTATTTCCATTAATTTTTGTCTATGATCTAAGCTTGATTGATTTATCATTTGACTCATATGATTAGCGATAATATTATTATCATCATCTAATATATCAGCTTGAGGATCGACAACATAATCAGGTACATTTTTTGGTAAAGTATCGGGGTTAATTAATCTGTCAGAATTTTCTTGCAATATTGATGAGTTCGGATCGCTTATATTTTTAATTGCCCAACCACGACTATCAATGGTTTCAGATAAGGCTTTAAGTCGATTTCGAACTTCGGATTGATTTAAATTATCAGTTAAAGCGATATCAATTTTTTTAGGTGCCGTAATGATAACTAATTCTTTGGAACCAGATTGATCCCATAATCTTTTTCTAGACTTAACCAAAAACCTAATTTTTGCTAAGGCCCATACTTCAGTTGGTTGATCTTTAATAAATGGAAATGATAAAAAACCGAAAAATAAAACCGGCGGAAAAAATAAGATAAGCAGAAAAGCAACATTTTTAGTTAAAGTAAGAAAACTAAGATATAAGAAAAAAACTGCTATCAATAAATAAACAAACTGTCTAAATGAAAATGGACCTAAGATGTGGTCTTCTGCTTCGATGTCTTGGATTACTTTATATGTTGCCATAGTTAATAATTATTATAAATGATTTGATATTGATGGCTAAACACGATATATGGGTTTTTTATTAATTTTCAACCAATCATTATAAGTACACATATTTATACCGAGCAATTTATAATTAACCAAATAATAGCCATTTATATCAATAGTAATTGCATTTGGGTGAGTTTTGATAATATCTTGAGCTATTACTCCAACATAAACTGTATTGCTCCAAATATATTTGAATGTGTATAACTTTAATCCAGATGTAGTTGTTTTTAGATAATGAATATCTTTTTTAAGACGTAAATCTGAGGGTAAAATTGTTCCGCCTGGACCTTGTTGACCCGATGGATTTTGACTTTGTTGGCTTTGTTGACCCGATGGATTTTGACTACCATAAGGTACGGTACTGTCGTAAACTCGTGCATTGCCACGAATCCAGTTTTCGTTAATATCAGGATCGTTTGCTAATTGTGTAAGTTGAGTTTCGGTTGTTTCGGGTTTGTGGTGATCAACTCCAACTTTTTCAAGTGCTTTATTAATTATAACTTGATTACCTTCTGTTGAGTTCGGTAACATACTCTGCATTTCCATTAATGCAAGTGTTGCACGTTTTTTTTCAATAGTTCCGGGGGCAGATGTTTGGAACATTGTTGTGAAATGGTTGGCAAAAGCTTCCATTGAATTTACATCGGATTGAGCATGATGTCCGGTTGATGTTTTAGTCCATCCAACGTCAAGTGGATCTCCACCCAGGTCAACTCTACCGGCATTTCTAGAATCGAATTGAAAAGTATTCATTAGATTGTCGCTTAGAGTAGTATTACCATTAGCTAAGCTGTTCATTGATGTTCTTAGTAAATTTGTGCCTTGGGGTCCACTAAAAGCTCCTTTTAGTATTCGGCTCTTATTTTGAGCCATTGTTTGAAGGGCTGCAGTTGCACTTGCGTATGTAAAACCTCCAGAGGCTTTAATGGCTGCTATTGATCGATTAGTTTCATCGGTAGTGAGTCCGAGGGTATTTGCAACATTTCTAGCTCCTTCTTCCGAACCACCACTTAATGCTAATAAACCATTAGCATTATCATCAAAGGCAAGTTGTTGAAGTTGTTCATTTGATTTTAATCTATTTCTGGCATTAATTGTTCTATTTAAAGCACGTGATTGTTGACCTTGTCTTCCAACTCCAAAATGTCCTTTACTACCAAGACCAATATTTTCAGAAAGTCTATTGAATGTTCTTGAAACTCCGTTTCTGTTTGAAAATCGTTCTCCTGATTTAATTTTCATTAGGTTTTCTTTTGTTCTATTACCACGGTATGCTGATAACATTTTTTGAACTCCACCAGCTCTGTTATTTATTACGCCAGCCACACTACCCATGATGCCACCCGATAGTTTAAAAGCTAAAGGTAACATAAAATATGGTGCAAAATAAGCAATAAAAGCAATAATTTGATTAACTGGGTTTTGGCCATCATTGTTGGCTGCGATAGCTGAAAATACTCTTCCTGTAGCTATAAACATTGAAATAATAGGAAAAGCAATTAAAACACTAATAAATGAACTTCGCCATAATTTAAATATTTTTTCAGTATTAGGAAGAACATAAGCAACAATTGCTATAGGCGAAATAATTAAAAGAGCAATAACTAAGATTTGTCGTACTATTAAGGTAATAATTGCTACAAATATGGCTATAGCTCCCGTGAGAACAAAACTTAATAAACCAATAATTCCAAGAGCTAATATGGCGCCAGCAGATAAAAGATCAAACACTACATTTCCAAAATGCACAATATCTGGAAGTTGATTAAACGGACTTTCTATTAAATAAACAACTCCATTACCTAAATCATTAGATAATTGGACTGCAAATGATAGCAGAGGCCATGAAATTGATATTAGTATTGCTGCAACAACTAACCTTGGAATGGTTTTTCTTAAAGTATAGGCGTCTAACATAGCTATCCTTTTATTGCCTGAGCAATAATTATAATTAAACCAATTAACACTAATAATCCTAATGCGATGTTTCGAAAACTACTCCAAGCTGTATAGTAATCAGCCGATATAGCATTATTATTACTACATTGTCCGAAAATAGCATTGGGTGTGGTTGATGTACTTCCATTACAAACACCTAAATTGAGTAATTTATTGATTAAATTATCAGCTTGTACAGTTAAACTAGTTAATCCTTTGACAATTGCACATAAGACATAATTTAATGGATTAAATCCAGTGTTACAGCTAAGAGCTGGTGTACTACTGGTTGATGAACCCGTATTACTACCACCTAAAGATGAACTAGCACTAGTAGGTGCGAGTTGTGAAGCAAGCTTACCAGATATTGTAGGATCTGACAGATTAATTTTTATTGGATTAGATTTGTTACAGTTACCACTAGTTGTTCCTAATGTGGCGTTTTGTATATTATTTGGCCACCCAGATGTAAAAGGATTACCGTTTCCGTTATTAATACCATCGCCTGCTGAAGCTGAGATAATAAGCCACCCAGATGTAATAGCTCCATTTTTATAACTAGGTTGTATTGTACTTTTACATACTATATCAGCTGGGTTAGAGGCTTGATTGGCAGTATAAACAGTATTAAAACTTTGAGGAGTACTAGAAGAAAAAGCCATTGTTGTTCTATCTGAAGTAAAAATAGTCTGAGAGTTAGTGTAAGAGAAGTAATCATTATAATTAGATGTGTTACTAAAGGCATTAATTGGTTCAATAGTTTCTATACAGCTTTGGTTATTTGATTGGTTTGTAATACCTCCAGTATTATATAATGCTAGATACCAATTAGAAGCATTTACAGATACATTTTGGTAACTAGGTGTATTAACAGATTTGTTATAAAAAATATGACTTTGAGAGGAACAAGCACTAGAGTTGCCTTGATATTGATAAGACATAGTGGAATCTATTTTGTTATCAAAATATTGACCGATTATTGGTGGACTAGTTATTCCGGAATTCATATATGTAGCTAAAGATAAGGTACTGTGATCAATCCAATTTCCTTCAATAGCTCCTGGAAATATTGGTTCAATAGTTTGAGGAGCAGATGTTACAAAAGTAGAACTTTGAGTCATAGTATCAGGATTCCCGTTAGTCCCACATGTCACCGTTATGTTATTAGAGTTATTAGAGTATGCAGGGTGATTGTTAGAATTATTATTTTGTAAACATGTTTTTTGATTTCGATTAAGAGAATATTGCGTGACATTATTACCACCAGTGGAATAAAGAATAGATTCTTCTTTTGGTCCATAAGAATAATCAACGATAGTAATTGAAGAAGTAGCACTAGAAGAAACTGGAAATAAGCCAACACCAAAAAAAACCATTAAAATGGTTAAGAAGAAAGAACTTATTATTTTATTTTTCATTTGGGTAATATTTTAACTACTTTTTGGTTTATTATAGATTAATAATATCATACTATAGATTAATAGAATATATTGTATAATAGTTACCAAAATAAGTTTTATAGATAATGATTAGAAATGAAAAAAAATAGATTTAGAAAAAAAATAGCAATCTTTTTAGCGGTAATGTTAATGGTTGCATTGTATTTTAGTGGTTTTTCATTAATTAATAAACCTATTGTTATAGCAACTACAATTAATGCAAATAATTGTAGCCAATCTTCTGGTACTTGTCCTAGTTGTAATGGTCAAAATCAAAACTTATGTTTATTATGTCCATCATCTCAAACAACTACTAATAACGCTTGCCCATCAACTAGTTCATCAACTAATAATGGTTGTGTGACTACAAGCAATTGTTTATTATCTAATTATATAAACCCAGCTATAAATTTATTATCTGGTATAGTTGTTTTAGTTGTCATTGGTTCTATTATTATGGGAGGTATCCAATATTCAGCGTCAGCCGGTGATCCTCAAAAGACTGCCAAAGCAAAGTCTAGAATAATAAATTCGATACTTGCTCTTTTAGTATATATTTTTCTTTATGCCTTTTTACAATTTATTATACCTGGAGGTTTGCTAAGTCAAGCAAAGTAAAATGTAATGAAAAAAAATTCTTACAAATTGTTAATAAGTACCTTTTTTTTTACAGTAATTGTAATATTTTTTGGAATGAAAATATCGTCAGCCGATTCAATTGCGCCAAAGGTTATAGCTACTTTTAATACTAGTCAAGCCAGTAATAAGTCGCTTTGCCAATCATCATCATTTTTTGGCTTAGAGCCGTGGTATTACTTTCTTAATACTTATAAAGTTAAGACGGGTTCTGTTAGCAAATGTGGCATATGTTTTAATTTTATAGGAAATAAATCATCTATCAATCCCCCTAATAGCACCGGATGTGGTAAAAGCACAAATAGTGATATTCCATTAGTAATTCTAGCTATTATTGATGACTTATTACGTGTTGCTGGATTAGTTTCTGTTGGTTTTATTATATTTGCAGCTTTTCGTTATGTTACCAGTCAAGGTAACCCAGAAAATTCAGCTAAGGCTCAAAGCACAATCCTTTATGCTTTAGTAGGACTTATAATTGCAGTTAGTGCAATTGCAATAGTAACCTATATAGGTAATAATTTAATAAAATAATGAAATTATGATAATACTAGATAAAGTTTTAGCGACTGTATGCAATAGTAGTAATAATATTTGTACTAATTCTCTTCCTGGAGCAAATAGTCCAACTTCACTTGCTTCTAGTTCTGAAATTCAAACGATACTTAGTATAGTTTTTGGAATTATTGGTTCACTGGCTGTATTATCTATAATAATTTCAGGAGTAAGGTATATTGTTTCTGGTGGTGATCCTCAAAAAGTAACTAAAGCTAAAGATGGAATCTTATATTCTCTAATTGGTTTAGCTGTTGCAATATCAGCAGAAGCAATTGTTGCTTTTGTTTTAGGAAGCGTGAAATGAGAAAATTAGCGATATTTTTAGTAAGTTTATTTATTTTTATGATGTCATTAACTGATTTAGCTGTAGCTGGCACATTTAATTATAATAATGTTTGTAATAATAATGCTGCTTCTTCAGCTGTTTGTAGTTCTAATCCTTCAAGTAGTAGTTCGACTCAATCAAACACTAATCCTATATCGGTTCAGATAGGAAATATTGTTAAAATAATTGTTGAGGTTGCAGGTATAGTGGCGGTAGTTATAATAATAATTTCTGGTATTAAATATGCTGTCTCTGCGGGTGATGCTAATAAGGTAAATTCAGCAAAAAACACTTTACTTTACGCCATTGTCGGTCTTATAGTTATTGTCGCCACATATACTATAGTGGGCTATGTAGTTAATCATCTAAAAGGATAAAAAATTGAGATTATTTATATTAACATTATCTATATTTGTAGTTAGTATTAGTTTGTTGCAAGCTAATAGTTCTTTAGTGTTAGCTTGTAGCAACAATAATAGTCCGTCAACTAACCTAGCATTAAAAGGTGCAAATGAACTTGGTAGTAGTTGTTCTGGCAAAAATTTGACGAGTTCTGGCGGTTTAGTCGCCTCAGTTATTAATATTTTATCTTACATTGCTGGAGTTATAGTTTTGTTTATGGTTATATTCGCTGGCTTTAGGTATATTAGTTCTGCGGGTGATGCTAATAAGGTAAATTCAGCAAAAAACACTTTACTTTACGCCATTGTCGGTATAGTAATTATAATTTTAGCCCAAGTAATTGTACATTTTGTTATAACTTCTACATAGTTTTTTAAAGAGGTGTTGATTTTATGAGTGGTTTTGTAGTATAAATTAACTAAAGCTTAATGAAAGGTTAAAATGATAGCAAAAATTAAAAGGTTAGTATTATTATCAGTAATAAGTTTAGGAATTATGGCTCCCGGTTTCGTGCCAGCTTTAGCTGCTACAGCATTAGCATCTTCTACTATTACTCAAAGTTTGTGTACAGGAGTAAATAATGCAACTGGTACAAATAGTTCGAGTTGTGGTCAACCACAAAATGGATTAAGTACTAATATTAGTAGTTTAGCTTCTCAAATTGTAAATATTTTTTCAATTATAGTAGGAATTATAGCTGTAATTATGGTTATATTCGCTGGCTTTAGGTATATTACCTCTGGTGGTGATTCAAATAAAGTTGGAGGAGCAAAAAACACCTTAATTTACGCCATTGTCGGTCTTATTATAGTACTTTTAGCCCAAGTAATAGTTCATTACGTTATTAACACTGCTGCTGGTGCAGCCACAAACGGTTAATAAATATATAATATTTAACTATTAAAAAAGACCGAGGAGATCGGTCTTTTTTAACGTAACATTCATTTTTAGTTTTTAGAGTACTTGAATTTTTTTAATTGTATCTTGTTTTACTTTACCAAATGAAATAGTTAAAACACCATCTTTTAGGATGGCTTCAATTTCATCTTCTTTAACTGGTACTGGTAAGGCTATTGTTCGAGAAAATTCTCCCCAATAACATTCTTGTAAGAAATAATTCTCTACCCCTTCTTCTACTCCAGCACTTAAGGTTCCTTTAATAGTTAATTGATTATCAGAAATACTAACATCAAGTTCATTTTTATTTACACCAGCAGTTCTAGCTTTAACAAATAATTTTTCTCTGGTTTCATAAACATCAACTGCAAGTTGGCCTGGTACATTTTCATCTTCGTCCCATTCGTCGTTTGTTGGGACATTACTTTGAGGCTGATTTTGGTTGGTTTGATTATTTGGTACCATATCATCATCTCCTAAAAATGCCGCTGTTAATTCATCTTCTTCTAATAATAAATCGTCGTCGCGATTCCTTCTTGCCATATACCCTCCAAAAAATAATTAATAGTAAATATTTTTGTATTTTTGTCTTATAAGCAGTATACCTTATTTTTTTAAAAGATATCAATGGTAATACTTGTTATTTACAACATAATAAATACAACAGATATTGGTTAAACTTTTTAGAGATTATTGTATATAATACTACTGTAATTAGATCTGTTTTTTGGAAGGGTGTCCGAGTGGTTTATGGAACTGGTCTTGAAAACCAGCGTAGCAGCAATGTTATCGAGGGTTCGAATCCCTCCCCTTCCGCCAAAAAAAAGTAGTATAATTATAATTTAATTAATATTATACGGAGAGGTACCCAAGAGGCTGAAGGGGTCGGTTTGCTAAATCGATAGGGGGAAGCAATTCTCCGCGAGGGTTCGAATCCCTCCCTCTCCGCCAGATTATTACTAATTTAAGATATAATTCTGATTTTTACTGAATTAAGGTTTTGTGAATAATCAATTATAAAAATGTTAAGAGTAAATAAAAATTTAAGACAATGGAAACACTAGCTAAGACTTTAAATCCGAAAGTTAGATTTTTATTTCTTTGTTTGTAAAGTAGTAGAAAAATCAAAAAAAGTTCTGGTAAAAAATCGAGTGAGTAACGATAACCATATTGATAAATTCCTACACCGTAATAAGAAAATACAGCTAAAGCAATAATTAAAGTAGTTATAATTAAGTTTTTTATAGTTTTGGATTGAAAGCTAGATCTTTTTTGATAAAAAATATAGAGAAAGAATGGTGAAGTAATAAAAATACTAAGACCATAAGGATTATTCTTAATAAATGGATAAGCTGCTTGCCAAGGTAAATTACTCGATGTGTTAATAATAGGAGCACCAAATAAGGCGTGGTAAAGATTAAATGGAATATGTTTGATACTAAATAATCCAATCGATCTAGAAGCTGCAGATATTGTTGAAATATCTTGATACGTATAGCCACCATTAAAAGGACTATTAAATCTGAAAAAATTATATAAGCCAATTATTAATATTGCTCCACTAAACGGTAATAAGAGTTGTAGTATTGGTTTTAGTTTTAAAGTGATCTTTTTTTCAGTAATAATTTCTAAAAATAAAAAAACGATAATACCAGCGGCAGTGGCTCGAGTAATAAATAATAATGACGACAAAATACCTAGTAACCACCATCTTTTTTTATCAAGAAATTCAGATAATGCTAAAAATACTAGTAAGGTTGTAATAACCTGAGCAAAAAACCAGCTACTTGAAACACTAGCTACTCCAATGTAGACAGTGCCTAGTAAAAAAATGATTGATAGAAACAGGCTATCTTTATTAGAAAATCCTATTTTTTGACAAATTTTTTTAATGACAATTAAAGTAATAATTACTAAAATCCATTGAAGAAAACCCTGATAAAAAAATAGGTGGAAAATGTTAAATAATCCTATAAAAGGAATTAGAGTTATTGCTGGAAATAATCCTTCTCCCCAATAGATTTTATTATGATAAAATATTGGATCTTGACCAACGCCACCAATTGGATGAAGAAAATATAGCTTAAAATGCAAAAATGAATTAGCTAATTCAGAAAATTGCTGACCGTTTTGTGTTAGGAAATCTGTAATTAGAATAAATGATAAGATAATAGTCGGTAAGATAAATAATACATTCTCTTTTAAAAAGTTAATAAACCAAACTTTTTTAATCATTCTGTTAATTATATTAGCAAATATAGCTTACAATAGTACTAGAATGAATGAAGAAAATATAACTTATTACCAACAAGATAAGAATGATGTATCTAGTAATGAGACGCAATCAGTAAATGATCTGGCTGTTATTTCCTGGCAAGATTTGGAGTTTCCTCTACATAATAAGTCAATAACTTGGTATTTAGAGCTTATCTTGGTAGCTTTCGTCATCAGTAGTCTTCTTTATTTTTTAACTAAAGACGTTATTACGATAATTGTTATATTAATTGGTTTAATAACTTTAGTATTATATGGTTTAAAAAAGCCAAAAATTATAAATTTTGCTGTATCTAGTCAGAATTTTAAAATCGGGAATCACACATATCAATTAGCACTTTTTAAGTCATATTCAATAAGAGAAGTAGATCTTTATCACAGTAGTCTTTCTTTTTTGCCTATAAAAAGATTTTCACCTAGTGTCATTCTTTATGTAAAACATGAAAAAATACCTGAGATAACTAAAATGTTAGCCACTATAATACCTTTAGAAGATACTAAAATGTCAATTATTGATTATATTATAGAGTGGTTTGGTATCTAATTTATTACTGGTAATGAGGCATTGTGTTTATTACAAAGATTTTGATCATAAGAGGTTTGTAGTTGATAACAGTTCAGAGAATTATTATCTTGAGTTAAAACAAATTTATAGTCTTTTATAGTTTTATCAAGTTGTAGTTGATTATTAACATCTGAACTGTATATTTTAGTAATTATATTATTGTAATGAATGGAGTCTAAAATATTAACGATCGCACTAGTAGCAAGTGAAAAGAAAACAACCAAAACTAACACCTTTAATTTTATTTTAACGCTTGGGCTAGTAAGAATGACTGGACTAATTGAAGATCGTTTTTTGGGCATATAAATTTTACTCTATTAATTTCTTAAATAATAACGGATTATTTATTTTTGATGATTTAAGATTATTATAATTGATATTATGCGAATTCATGTATTAATTTTAGCAAAGTATATTAAGAATAAATTGAAATATTATTAATATTTATTTTGTTGATAAATTTTTATTAGTCAATAATGGTATTATTAGATGGTATAGACGTAATTTGTGTTTTATTTAGAAGGTGTGATATATGTTTATTTTAGTGGTTGTAAGTTTTGGAGGAATTAAATTAACTTAAAATATTTAATTAATAACTTTAGTCCAGTCTCTGCCCAGTATAAGAATAAAGTTAGCGTTTGTATAATTTGATCCTTCACTAGCTTCTACTGATCCAGTTGTTGAATTAACGACAGTAGCAGTTTTTGGTAATAAAGACGTTAATAATTTTGTTGTAGCTGGTTTAGTATTGCCGGATAAATTAATTAACATTGAGCTAGAATATTCAACACTTGTATTGCCTACACCTATGGTATTTAATCCAACTTTATTTAGAGCAGCCGATTCATTATGAGCTAAATATGGTATATTACCGCCATTTAGAACAACTATTGATGCGTTTTCTTTCACGACTGGATTAGAAGAAGTTAGGGTTAAATAATAGTGTTGAATTTGCGAGAAATTGTTTATTCCTACCTGAGGGATTAATTGATCTTGTCCGGCTAGAAAAACACCTTTAAGTAATGGATGTGCTCCTCCATAACTAAGACCATAGGATTTGATATTTGCAAGTTTAATTGTTTTAGCGAGTTGGGCTAGTCTTAGAATGTCGGGTAAAGTTAGATTAGTTGTTACATTATTTGAAAGCGCGTTAACTAATCTAGTGACAGCTACTGGGTTTGATAATATACCTACACTTAAAGCTTTTTGTTCTAAGGCAATTAACATCTGTCTTTGGTGTTGTGTTCGATTAATATCGCTTAAAGGAAAACCATAAGCGTATGGTGAATCTCCTCTTGCTAGAGCTAAAGCTAAGGCAGTTAATCCATTTAGGTGTACGGGACCGTTGGGAAGTCTTAGTGGTCCACCATGGGCTTTATTAACATTAGGATCATATAATCCTCTTGGATCTGGACTTTGAATATTAACAGTAATCCCACCAACAGCGTTAACAGCATCTTCAAAGGCAGTGTAATCAATTAACGCATAGTAATTAATGGGAATGTTTAAATCTTGCTCGATTGTTTTTTGTAGTTGACCCATACCGCCTTTAAAATAACCTGGTTGAGAAAAATTAGAATTGTCATTGGCAGCATTAATTTTTTCATTTCCAACACCGGGTACATTTAGATATAAGTCCCTTGGTATACTAAAAGTAAAAGCAGTATTATTTTGGGTATCTATACTAATTATCATAATCGAGTCAGTAAGTGCGCCTTCGTCAGAATTAGTACCTTGGTAACCTGCTAGTAAAATATTAACTCGGCCAGTTGATTCGCCATTTAAATGTGTTGTTGTAAATATTGATTTTAAATCTGAATAAACATTACCATGAAAAACTTTATCTATTTTAGAAATAAGACTAAAACCAAAAACCCCTACTACTAACAAAACAAGAATAATAATGCCAATAATTATTCGCTTTAGTTTTTTTCTTGTTTTCTTCTTTGGTTTAACTAAAACAGCTGGTTGTGGTTTGATGACTGGTTTATTTTGATAATAAGAATATCTATTAATATTTTTTTGAGGAGTTCGGTTAATATTCTTATTATTTAAATATAATTTTTGGTTATTATAATTCCTACGCGGAACAAAGCCATCGATTGATTTTCTTCGTGAATCATTTTGCATTAATTAAGTATTATAACTCAAAAAAGTTTAAAAACTAAATTTTTTAAAGGGTTAATTTTATTTTGATTTTATCTATAAATTTTCTAGAATATATCTGGTAATATCTTTTAAAAGTTATTGAAATAAGCTTTTATTATTTGAAATATTTTAGTCTAGTATTTACTTACCCAAAGTAAGTATTATATACTGTTTTAATGTTTGATATTACAACTGAAGAATTAGACAGATTAGAGTTAGCGTGGAATTCTTTTATTAGAATTGTTAAAAAACCAATATATTGGGAAGAAATTCAACATCAAGCTAAAGTTAATATAGATCGCCCTGCTGCTGCTATATTACACATTCTTTCTAAACAAGATTGTCAATTTCAATCACTAGTTAATCAATTAGGATTAGAGGCACCTTCGGTAAGTCGTAAGGTGCATGAATTAGAGAATAATGGATTAATATTACGTCGGCCTAATACTGATAAACGAATACATGAATTACGGCTAAGCCCCGAAGCGGAAATTATGGTTAAACAACTAACTAAAGCTAAACGATTAATTATGTCTAAAATATTATCTAATTGGTCAGTAAATGAACGACAAGAATTAATTACAATACTACAACGCCTGTCTAATGATATGTCAGATTATTTTGATCATAAAAAGTTAAATGAAAGGTAAATTTTGAGTAATCATTCAACATCAATAGCAATACCTCAAGAACGCACTCATAAAGAGATTATGGTTGTGATGACGGCTTTAATGCTCGCTTTATTATTATCGGCTCTAGATCAAACTATTGTGGCAACAGCCTTACCACGAATAGCTAGTGATTTACATGGATTAAATAAATTATCATGGGTAGCTACTGCTTATTTATTAACTAGTGCTATTTCTACTCCGCTCTATGGTAAGATTGGTGATTTATATGGTCGAAAAAAGATATTTCAAATTTCAATTATTATCTTCTTAGCCGGATCGGCTTTATGTGGTTTAAGTAATTCAATGAACGAACTTGTATTGTTTAGAGCTATTCAGGGGATTGGTGCTGGTGGTTTAATATCGTTAGTTTTAGCGATTATTGGTGATGTAGTCTCTCCTAGACAAAGAGGTAGATATCAGGGATATTTTGGTGCGGTATTTGGTGTAGCGAGTGTGTTAGGTCCTCTTTTAGGCGGATTTTTAGCTGACGCTCATAGTATACTTGGATTTTCAGGTTGGCGTTGGATATTTTATATTAATCTTCCGATTGGATTGTTAGCGTTATTTGTAATTGCCACGCGGTTACATTTACCAGTTTTACGTAGAGAACATAAAATTGATTATACGGGAGCTTTTACTTTGTCTATAGCTTCTGCTGCTTTAATCTTGGTGTCTGTTTGGGCTGGAATAAATTATGCTTGGTCATCATGGCAAATTATTAGCTTATTAATAATTGGTGTTGTTTTTGCTATTATCTTCGCAATTAATGAACGGTTCGTTAAGGAACCAATTATTCCGATGAAATTGTTTAGAGGTAGTATTTTTACTATTTCAGTGATCATATCATTTTTATCAGGGATAATAATGTTTGCTGCCATTTTATATATACCTGAGTATCAACAGATTGTACGTGGGTATAGTCCTATTAAATCAGGCTTATTAACCGTTCCTTTAGTTATTGGTTTATTCATAGCTTCACTTTTATCCGGTCGATTAATTAGTAAATATGGACATTATCGACCATTCCCAATTATTGGGGCGGCAATTTTAATAATTGGCCTGTGGTTATTTTCCGGATTAGGATTATCTACTTCAGAACTTACATTAAGTTATTGGATGATAATTTTAGGTTTTGGTATTGGTTTATTTATGCAGGTTCCAACTCTAGCTGTTCAAAATTCGGTTCCCTTTAGTCAAATGGGGTCTGGGACATCTACAACAACTTTTGCAAGAAGCATTGGAAGTTCTTTTGGAGGAGCAATTTTCGGTACGATTTTAATATCTAGATTAAATTTTCATTTAGGCGTTTTATTACCACATATTAAAACAGGAGTTATTAGTGCTTCTTCATTAGCTGGGGGCACAGCTAGTTTCAGTAGGATTCCAGCTTCAATTGTGCAGGACATTTTAAAATCATTTGTTTTATCTTTTCATGATATGTTTCTTTATGCCATTCCTTTAGCAGTTTTAACTTTGATTTTTACCTTTTTACTAAAGGAAACCCCACTTCGTTCAAGTACTAAAGATTTGGCTGAAGGTGAAGGTTTTCATTTATCTGGACCAGAATTATGATAGAAGTAAGTCATCTTACTAAAAAGTTTGGTAATTTTACAGCTGTTAATGATATCAGTTTTAATGTTGCTTCGGGTGAAATGTTTGCTTTGCTAGGACCAAATGGTGCTGGTAAATCAACAACCATTAAAATGTTGACAACATTGCTTAAACCTTCTTCTGGACAATTAACTTTAAATGGTTATGATGTTGTTAAACAACAAGACCTTACAAGAAAAAGTTTTGGGATTGTGTTTCAAGATCCATCAGTTGATAACGACTTAACTGCTTTTGAGAATATGCAACTTCATGCTGTTATGTATGGTGTTTCTTCAAAAGAATTAAAGACTAGAGTAAAAGAGCTCATGACTTTAGTTGAACTTTGGGACCGTAAAGATAGTTTAGTTAAAACATATTCTGGTGGTATGAAAAGAAGATTAGAAATCGCTAGGGGTTTATTACATCACCCAAGAGTATTATTTTTAGATGAGCCAACTTTAGGGTTAGATACTCAGACTAGGAATTTATTATGGAATTATGTTGGTAATTTAGCTCATGAGAAAAAAATGACAATTTTGTTCACTACTCATTATTTAGAAGAGGCTGAAGCAAATGCTAGTCGTATCGCAATTATTGACCACGGAAAGTTACTTACTATAGGTACATCTGAAGAGTTAATGAAACAAACTAAAACCCAATCACTAGAAGAGGCCTACCTTTACTTAACTGGAAAAGAATTGAGAGATGAACAAGCTGATCCTCATGAAGTATGGCGAGCCAGACAAAGATCAAGGACTATGCGATGAAAGTTATTTATATTCTTTGGTTAAGACAAATAAAGCGTTATTTTAGAAGTCGTTCAAGAATTGTTGGTGCAATCGGACAACCGTTATTATTTTTATTGGCGTTGGGTTATGGATTAGGTTCAATTTATAAAGCAGCTGGCCAAGGAAATTATTTACAGTTTTTAGTGCCAGGTATTATGGCTCAAACAGTATTGTTCTCGTCAATGTTTTATGGCGCAATGATAATCTTTGATAGACAATTTGGATTTCTTAAAGAAACTATGGTAGCTCCAGTTGGTAGATTCAAGATAATGCTAGGAGGTGCCTTAGGGGGTGCCACGACCTCAGTAATGCAAGGTATAATTGTTTTTCTTATAGCTCTTCTTTTAGGTTTTCATCCTTATAATTGGGTGATGGCTTTATTTTCACTTCTATTTATGGGAATTCTGGCACTTGCGATAACTAGTTTTTCGTCTGGTATTGGTTCGTTTGTTCAGGATATGCAAGGTTTTCAAGCAATAAATCAATTTTTAGTTTTTCCATTATATTTTTTGAGTGGCGCATTATATCCTTTAAATCATGTTCCGACATGGCTTAGAATAATTGCTGAACTTAATCCTATTTCTTATACCGTAGATGCTATGAGATGGTCTTTAATTGGAACAACTCGATTTGGTATTTGGCATGATGTAATTGCATTAGCAATTACATTAGTGGTTTTGATAATTTTTGGCGTATTTCGTTTTCGTCACATAGAACCATAATTCTTATGGGAGTTATTAGTGGCAATATTAATCAAAAAACCCAGACTATATTTTAGTCTGGGTTTATATAGATAGACCAATTTTAGATCTACATCATACCACCCATACCACCCATGTCTGGAGCGCCGCTCATACCTTTTTCTTCTTTTGGCACGTCAACCACTAGAGCTCCCATCGTAGCGGCAGTGGCTGCAATTGAAACAGCGTTTTGCAAAGCTTCTTTAGTTACTCTTGTTGGATCAATGATTCCTGCTGATTTTAAATCAACTAATTTAGTTGGTTTATTAACGTCAATACCAAATCCAGCTTTAGCTGCCCTTACTTGCGGTAACCATTCATCAGCATTAAGACCGGCATTAGAAAGAAGTATTCTAAAAGGTTGTTCTAATGAATTTTTTAAGATTTGAGCCCCAGCTGCTATTGAGTCAGTGCCTTCAATTTTAATTGCACTAGCAAGATTAATTAACGTTACTCCTCCACCAGGAACAATTCCCTCTTCGAGTGCGGCTTTAACGGCTGCGACTGCATCATCAACGCGGAATTTTTTCTCTTCAATTTCAGTTTCAGTCGCACCACCAACTTTTATAACTGCTACTTTACCACTTAATGAAGCTCGTCTTTTTTCTAGATTTTCACGATCATATTCACTAGTTGCTTGTTCAATTTGAGCATTAATTTGTTTAATTCTAGCATCAAGCTCTATGGTGTTACCATTACCTTCTACTATGGTAGTTTCATCTTTAGAAACAATAACTTTTCTAGCACTTCCGACAACGTCTAGTTCAATGTTTTCAAATGACATACCACGATCTTCGGTAATTACTTCGGCTCCAGTCAAAATAGCTAAATCATTTAAGATATCTTTTCGACGATCACCAAAAGCGGGTGCTTTAATAGCAACAGTGTTAAAAACTCCTTTAAGTCGATTAAGAATTAATGTACCAAGAGCTTCTCCTTCAACATCTTCAGCAATCAATACTAAATCTTTTTTGCCAGCTTGAGCTAGTTTTTCTAATAAAGGTAAAAATTCTTGAATAGATGTTATTTTTTTATCAGTAATAACAATAGCTGGTTTATCGTAAACCGCTTCCATGCGTGCGGTATCTGTAACCATGTAGGGACTAACGAAACCTCTATCAAAGGTAAATCCTTCAACTACTTCTGATTCTAGTTGAAGACCTTGTCCTTCTTCGACTGTTACAACACCGTCTTTACCAACTTTATCAATGACATCGGCTATTAAGTTACCAATCTCGTTATCGCCAGCCGATATAGTAGCCACTTCGGCTACTCTACTTTTTTTACTTTGGATATCTTCACTTAAAGTACTTAATTGATTAATAGCAGTCTGAGAGGCATTTTCTAATCCTTTTCTTAGTAACATAGGATTATGACCAGCTGCGATTAATTTATTAGCTTCGTTTAATATATGGTAAGTTAAAACCGTAACGGTAGTTGTTCCGTCGCCAGCTACATCATTCATTTTTGAAGCAGCTTGTTTGATTAATTCAGCACCAACTTTAAAACCAAGTGTTTCGTCGTCAACGTCGGCTAATTCAACCCCTTTAGCAACTGTTACACCATCATGGGTAATAGTTGGGTTACCGTAACTTTTTGAAATCACTACATTACGACCTTTTGGACCCATAGTAGTTTTAACGGCGTTATATAAAATTTCAGCTCCACCGAGAACTCGTTTACGAGCATCATCATCATAAAAAACTTTTTTTGACATAATTTACTCCTAGTTATTATATTTTATTTGACCGTAGCTAAAACGTCTTCTTCCTTAACTACAACGTATTCTTCACTACCGACTTTAACATCTGTTGTAGAATAGCTTTTATATACTATCCGGTCATTAATTTTTACTTGTTTAACATCTTTACCAATAGCTAATACTTTTGCTATTTTTGGCTTTTCGGTTGCCTTATCAGGTAGATATAACCCGCTAGCTGTTTTTTTATCTGCTTCTTCTGTTTTGGCAATTATATTATCACCTAATGGATGTAATGGTGTAGTCATATTTCCTCCGTTAACTTTATTTACATTAGCACTGTGGTATAGAGAGTGCTAATGTTCTAGCACTCATAATACTAAAGTGCTAAAAGTTCTGTCAAGTAGTTAAGAATATTTTATTAAATGTAAACTTAAAATTCGTCTATCGCCAGCCGATTTAATTATTTAGGAAAGAGTAAGTTATTGTTTAATTGTGCTAAAATTAAGCAATGCAAGATAAAATAAATATCTTAGGAATTCCTCTTGATTTGGGCGCAGAAAATCTTGGTGTTGATATTGGTCCACAAGCTTTTAGGTATCAAAATATAGTTTCTAAATTAGAGTCCACTGGCCTTAAGGTAACTGACAGAGGTGATGTGATAGTACATCCGCGAAAAGATTTAATTGTTGGTGATAGTCACATGAGGTATGTCGATGAAATTATTAGAGTTAATAATGAAGTTGCGGATATAACTCATGATTGCTTAAAAAATAATGAGAAAGTGGTAGCAATTGGTGGTGATCATTCTATGTGTCTTGGTGTAGTGTCTGGAGCATCAGTCGTTTTTAGTGGAGATTTAGCGTTAATTTATCTTGATGCTCATGGTGATATGAATACTTCAGACACTACTCTTAGTGGGAATATTCACGGTATGCATGTGGCGTCACTATTGGGTCATGGTGATCAACGATTAATAGATGTTTATGCTCCCGGTAAGAAAATAAGTAATAATAATTTTTTACACATCGGTGGAAGTGATTGGGACTCTGCAGAACTAGATTTAGTTAGTAGTGATAATCTGAAAGTTTTTAGTATGTTTGACTTACTTAGTCAAAACTTAGCACCTTTATTAAAGATGATAGATAGTATTTCTAAGATTACTAATAATGTTTGGGTTAGTTTAGATCTTGATGTCATAGATCAAATCTATGCTCCCGGTGCAGGTATGCCAAATGCTAAAGGTTTAACTTATCGTGAGATTGTTGTAATCGCTGATTATATTGGCCAGCATTGTCATGTTGTGGGAGTTGATGTTGCCGAATATAATCCTTTGCATGATAAGGAAAACAAAACAGCC
>JAJZMC010000010.1 GCA_021803105.1 bacterium | reverse complement strand
GGACGAGATGAACGACGTTCTAAGCCAATCAATCCTTGTTTACTAACTCTATTTAAATAAAGATAGAAGGTTTTATGAACAATACCAAAATGTCGACAAGTTAATCTAGCATTATTATTATGTGAGTAATAATAATCTATCCATCTTAATCTTAGTTTAGTCTCTTTAGATAAACTAACAGTTGTTTTAATAGTTCCTAGTCTTGGTACTATCGTACCAATCCTAGTATAAACACCAATATTCATATATACGCTCCTTCTAGAACTTTAATTATATTCTAGAAGTGGCGTCTATGTATCTGAACCTGGACATGTTTCATCGGCTTGTTAACATAAAAAACCAGGATGATTAAGTTTAATAAGTAATTGACATATATAGGCATAATGCATACAATATAGGCATGACTACTATACAATATACTATTAGATCCGTACCAAAAAAGCTTGATACTTTCTTGCGACAACAAGCTCAAAAACACGGTAAAAGTTTAAACCGTACTGTTTTGGATTATATCCAACAAGCTACTAAACTTGATATACAGCAAATTGATGAAGATTTTGATTGGATTATTGGTGCAAATACATTAGATAACGAATCCTTACAGGCGATTGAAAATCTTAAATCTGTTGATAAATTAAAATCTCGTTTATGAAATATTTGTTTGATACCACAGCATATAGCCATTTACTTAAAGGTCATGTGATTGTTGCTAACGTATTAAAAAATGCTGAAACTATATTTTTACCAAACGTTGTTATAGCTGAATTAAGATACGGCTTTATGTTGGGTACAAAACAGGAAGAAAATGAACGACTTTTAACAAGATTTATTGCTAACAAAAAAATACATGTTCTTCTGCCGGATAATGCAACCACTGATTACTTTATCAATATAGCTATATTTGCTCGTAAAAAAGGAATTCAACTTTCTACACATGACATTTGGATAGCTGCTTTAACAGAACAATGGAATGTCACTTTAATAACTTTTGATTATGATTTTAAGCATTTAGATTATAAAGATATAAAACTACAATTAGAAAGTTAAATATAATTTTTTATGATGTGACGGATTGTAATAATATCTTTTAAGTTATAAACATCTTGATTGAAGCGAGATATCATTAGTGAGATTTTTGAATTTTATTCAATCTTAAGCTAGTGGATAAAAGAGGCTTAATTGAGGAACATTTTTAAAATCTTCAATATTATGTGTCCATAATATTAGTTTGTTAACTATGGCTGTAGTGACAATAATAGCATCGGGGTACTTATATCTTAACTCGATGACTTTGGGCTGTTACTTCTTTATCAAAAATCTGGTTATTCTAGTAGCAAATAAGTTTTTGAAGTATTTAATATCTTCTGTGTCAATGAATTGGTAACCTAGTATCTCTGCGATTATAATATTGCACGTATGAAGAGGGGAGTTCTGTAACGTATTATAAATTTCATCTTTTAATTGGGCTCCATGAAGGTATATGACTATATCAGCGTCAATAATTTTTAAGTTTGTTTTAACTTCCTTTTTATTTAAGTAAATATGTTTGATTATGGGAGTTATTTATAGTTTAGCAATTTTAAGAGAGAGGGTAGATTAATAATAAATAGTCTTAAAAAAAATCTTCTTATAACCATTGAATTATTTGCTATTTTGATGTTGTCTATCAGGGATAATAGCTACGGTAGCTCCTAGGTTTTTAAATGTTTCTACGTTTTTTTGATTGGTATATACTCCAATTGTGGTTTGTTCTCCAAGATAAGGATTACTACCACGTAGATTACTTTCTTGTTCGTTTATGTATTTTGCTATCGCTCCTGGGTTTTGATTATTAGTGTCTTTAGCGATTAGAGCAGCAGCATTCCACAAAGTTGGGTTAGGACCAGTATAAGTGATTTTAGCCTCTGCGTTATTAGTATTTGATACATCTTCTTGGTGAATTCTATTACCAACTATTGCGCCACCAGCTAACGCAAGTGCTGCTACGCCGATTATTTTAGCTTTGTTATTTTTTTTTGGTTGATGTTGTTTTTCGTATTTCATGTTCTTTATTATATTATAATGCTTACGTTATGTCAAATATATTGTTTAAAAATATTTTAGTTTTAATTACAGGTAAATTATATTTTATAAGTTATAATGTTTTTTATGTCTGCGGTTTTATTAGTTATTGGTATTTTATTTTTTATTGGTCTGATTATTATTCATGAATTTGGTCATTTTATAGTTGCTAGACGTAATGGTGTAGAAGTTGAAGAGTTTGGAATATTTTTTCCTCCAAGGTTGTTTAAATATAAGACAAAATCTGGTTTTATATTTTCGATTAATCTTATCCCTTTAGGTGGTTTTGTTAAATTAAAGGGTGAACATGATTCTGATACCGAAAAGGGTAGTTTTGGAGCAGCTAGTTTATGGGTTAAAACTAAAATTATGACCGCCGGTGTTTTTATGAACCTTATAACGGCCCTTATTATGTTAACTATTATATCCTTAATCGGGTTACCACAACTTATTAATAATCAGTTTACTGTTAAGAGTGATAATAAAATTGTATCAAAGGCAATTGAGATTACTTATGTAGAGCCAGGCTCACCAGCAGCTAAAGCTGGGCTATCTGCCAATGATCAGATATTAGCTATCGGTCAATATGGTAAAAGTTTAAAAACGATTAGTAATGTCAATAATCTACCGAATTTAACAGCTAGTTTAGCCGATCAAAAAATAAATATACTGTATAAAAACCCCGTTACCGGAAAAATTAAGCAAACTTCTGCTACTTTATTGTCTTCTGCGGTTGTTAAGGCTTCTCAGGTTGCCTATATTAAGGCTTACAAAGCTGCTAGAGCCTGTCAAGTAGTTACTCCACCAAAAGGTTATTTAGGTATTTCTCCAGTTTCTTATAGTTTAGTGAGGTCTACTTGGTCAGCACCAATTACAGCGCTAGGTTTAAGTACTCAAGTTACAGCATTAACTTTTAAAGGTTTAGGCAATGCTGTTTATGGGTTAGGTAGTATAATTGCTGGTACTTTAACTAATAACAAAATTGCTAGACAAAATGGTGAATGTAGTGCTTCCTCACAAGTTAGCGGTCCGGTTGGTATATTTTTTATTCTAAAACAGAGTAGCATATTAGGATATCAGTTTATGTTTACTATTATTGCTTTAATATCACTTACTTTAGCAATTATGAATATTTTACCAATACCAGCTTTAGATGGTGGTCGTCTTTGGATGATGTTAATTGCTAGATTAATTAAAAAACCGATTAGCGCTAAAACAGAAGAATTAATTAATGCCATTGGGTTTATTATTTTACTTATCATAATTATTTTAGTTACTAATGTGGATATTCATAGGTTTTTTTAAATTATGAATTATTTTAAGAAAAATTTTTTAGAAATTAGAGACACCGATCAGAATAATTTTCAACCATGGTTTGGCATAATTTATATACTTATTGTTTTTTTCTTATCTCAGATTATTGCCGGTTTTCTGGTTTCTCTTTATCCAGTATTAAGATCTTGGAATCAAGCAACAGCTAATAATTGGTTAAATAATTCTGTTTTTGCTCAATTTATTTATATTTTATTAGCTGAACTTATTAATATATTAGCAATTTGGTATTATTTAAAACTTAGAAAAATAAAAATATCAGCTATTGGATTAAGAAGACCTAAAATAAGCGATCTTTATTATGGTTTACTAGGTATTCCAATTTATTATGCTGGATTTTTAATTGCTATTTCACTTTTAACTAAGTTTTGGACCGGTTTTAACGTTAATCAGGCTCAGCACATTGGATTTAATAATGTTCACGGTGTAGCCCAGCTAATAATTACGTTTATTAGTTTAGTAATTTTGCCACCAATTGCTGAAGAAATTATGGTTCGGGGATTTTTATATAGTAATTTTAAAAAGATTTTACCTATTTTCTTTGCTGCTATTATGACTTCTGTATTTTTTGCCGCTGCTCATTTACCGGAAGGTGGCGCATCTGGATTATTATGGGTTGGGGCAGTTGATACTTTTGTTTTATCTTTAGTATTAGTATATCTACGAGAGAAAACGGGTGGTTTGTATTCATCTATGATTTTACATGCTATAAAAAACGGCGTAGCTTTTTATTTATTGTTTTTAGCGGTATCAACTAGATAAAAATTTAGATAATTACAGTATAATGTAAGCAGGCTTAATTTAAGGAAAATAAAATGAAATTTTCTAAACTGATTTCTAAAACATCAAAAACTGTTCCATCGGATGAGACGGCTATTAATGCCCAGTTATTAATTAAAGCTGGTTATATACATAAAGAAATGGCTGGTGTTTATGCCTATTTGCCACTTGGATTAATTGTTCTTGAGCATATTAAACAAATTGTTAGAGAAGAAATGAATAAAGTTGGTGGCCAGGAATTATTAATGAGTACCTTGCAACCAAAAGATATTTGGTTGAAGACTGATAGGTGGGATGATAAAAAAGTCGATAATTGGTTTAAAACAAAATTAGTTAATGGAACTGAGCTTGGTGTTGGTTTAACTCATGAAGAGCCGATTGTTGACGCTTTAGGTGATTTTATTAAATCGTATAAAGATTTACCGGTTATTGTTTATCAGATACAAAATAAATTTCGTAATGAATTAAGAGCTAAGAGTGGTTTGCTACGGGGACGAGAATTTTTAATGAAGGATATGTATTCTTTTGCTAGTAATCAACAAGAACATCAAGAAATTTATAACTTAATACTAAAGGGATATTATGCTGTTTATGAACGATTGGGTTTAGGAGATAATACCTATCGAACTTATGCCGATGGTGGTATTTTTACTGATCGTTTTAGTGATGAGTTTCAAACAGTTAGTGAGATTGGTGAAGATGTAATATATTTAGATAAAGTTAAAAAGATTGCTATTAATCAGGAAATATTCAAGAAAGAGAATCTTCAAAAATTAGGTTTAAATTCGGCTGATCTTGTTAAAGTTAAAGCAGTTGAAGTAGGTAATACTTTTCATTTGGAAAGTAAATATACTGACGCTTTAGATGTTTATTATACTAATAAAGATGGTCAACGCCAGTCAATAATTATGGGTTGTTATGGTATAGGCATTAGCCGATTACTGGGGGTTATAGCTGAGCATTTTTCTGACGAGAAAGGTCTTAATTGGCCGGTGGAGATTGCTCCTTATAAAGTTTACCTAACCTTTATTAAAGAGGAGCCTAAATTAGTGAAAATAGCTGATAAATTATATCAGGACTTGACATTATTAGGCATTGCAGTAATATATGATGACCGTAATGTACGGCCAGCCGATAAATTTGCTGATGCTGATCTTCTAGGTATACCATTTAGAGTTGTGGTAAATGATCAAACTATAAAAGATCAACTGTATGAATTTAAGTTACGTTCATCACCGCATCTTAAGTATTTATCTCAGACTGAATTAATTAAAATGATACAATAGAATTTAGATATGATTGATAATTTAGAAAAACATTAGACAGGAAATGTAATTTATGAAAAAACTTTATCGGTTAACACCTAGTGGATTAGAAGAATTAAAAGCAGAGTTAGCTAAATTAATTGCTGCTAGACCTGTTTTAGCCGAAGCCATCCGAGTAGCACGAGAGCTAGGTGATTTAAGTGAGAATGATGAATATCGATCTTCACGTTCTGAACAAGAGCGTAATGAGGCTAGAATAGCAGAAATTGAGAATATTTTATTAAATGTCGAAGTTATTAAGAAACCGCATGATAGTCATGTTATTGCACTTGGTTCTTTTGTTAAACTTAAAAATAATAAATTAATGAAAGAATTTCAGATAGTTGGTACGGTTGAAGCCGATCCTCTTAATGGTAAGATATCTGATGAATCACCAATTGGTATGGAGTTAATTGGTAAAAAAATTGGCGATAAGGTCGTAATTAAAACACCAAACGAAACAATTGATTATGAAATAGTTACTATTGATTAAGTAATTAAAGTAGTAAGTTTAGTTTTATTTACCAGATACAGGCAAAGTTTTAGTGATGATAGATGTAACAAATAAAATTTTTATTTGTATGATATAGCTGTTCTATGAGTTTTGATAAGAACACTCGTTATGTGATAGGACACGTGCATAATAGTAATTAATTATAACCAAACTTAGTTTGGTTTTTCATATGTTTTCTTCTCAAACTAACATTACATAAAGATAGTTCGGCAATTTTTAAAAATATTCAAAGTATGACACAATATTAAAGATGGCAACGTTAAAAGAATTAAGAACAGAAAGATTAAGAAAATTACAAGCTTTAAAAGATTTGGGTGTTGATCCGTATCCATCTTCTGTTAAACGTGATTATTCTCTTGAAGAAGTAAGTCAACGATTTGATGATTTAAAAGGTGGTAATATCTCAGTGGTAGGTCGTATTTCGGCTATTAGAAAATTTGGTAAGATTGCTTTTTTAAGTATTTATGATCAGTCTGGAAAATTACAATTATTTTTAGGACAAGATAAAGTTCAGCCGATTCAAGCTGACATTTCTCAAATAGGATTTTTACAACTACCATTACTTGATAGCGGAGATTTTATAGAAGCTAGTGGAGTCGTCATTAAAACAAAAACCGGTGAAAAATCAATTGAAGTAGAAAAAATAAGAATTATTAGTAAAAGTCTGAGAGCTTTACCAACAAAACAAGAAGGTTTTAAAAGTAAGGAAGAAAGATTACGTCGTCGTTATGTTGATTTAAATGTCAATCAAGAAGTAAGAGATCGTTTTATAAGACGAAGTGTTTTTTGGCAAGCTATTCGTGATTATCTTAATCAAGCTAATTTTATTGAAATCAACACACCAGTTTTAGAACATACAACTGGTGGAGCTGATGCTAATCCGTTTGTAACTCATATGGATGCTTTAAATCAAGATTTTTATCTTAGGATTTCTCATGAGTTACCGTTAAAGAGGTTACTCGGTGGTGGTTTTGAAAAAGTTTATGATATTGGACCTCGTTTTCGTAATGAAAATTATTCTGATGAACATTTACCAGAACATATTGCTATGGAAAGTTATACTGCATATCAAGATTATGAAGAAGGGATTAAATTTTATGAGAAATTATTAAAAGAAGTTGCTGTTAAAACTTGGGGTACGTTGAGTTTTAAAATTAATGATTTTGAAGTTAATTTAGATCAAAAATGGCCAGTTATTAAGTATCAGGATATTATGTTGGAAAAATTTAAGGTTGATGTTTTTAATCCAGATATTAATCAACTTAAAGATATTTTAAAAAAACACCAAGTAAAATTAGAAGGCAAAGTTAGTGTTATTAGAGCGATGGATAGTGTTTGGAAAATAATTAGAAGTCAGTCGGCTGGACCTTTTTGGTTAGTTGGGGAGCCTGTTATAATTTCACCATTAGCGAAACAAGATTCAACTAATTCGTTGGTGTCTCAAAGATTTCATCCAGTAATAGCTGGAACTGAAATGGGTAATGGGTATTCTGAGTTAAATGATCCAATTGAACAGTTAAATAGACTTAAACAACAACAACATATGAGAGATACTGGAGATATGGAAGCTCAAATGCTCGATATCGATTTTGTGGAGATGTTAGAGTATGGCATGCCTCCAGCTTGTGGTTGGGGTATGTCTGAAAGGTTTTTTTGGGTGTTAGAGGGAGTTAGTGCTAGGGAAGGTGTCCCATTTCCGCAATTAAAATTTGAAATAGACAATGTTACAAAATCGATTTATCCAGATTTATTTAAAAGGATAAAATAATAATGTGGAAAGTGTCTGATGATGAATTTGAACAGTTAGTAGCTGATGCAATTGATTCTTTGTCTGATAAAAATCAGCAGGCAATTAAAAACATAGCGATTATTTATCAGGATGATCCGACACTTTTGCAACGAGAGGAATTAAAATTGCGTTGTGATCAAACCTTATTTGGTTTGTATGAAGGTGTTCCATTAAGTAAAAGACAAGGTCAATCTAAAATATTACCAGATAAAATAACAATTTTTAAACATCCAACTGAAGCTAGTGCTTTTGATTTGGCTAGTCTTAAAAAACAAATAAGGCATACTTTATGGCATGAAATAGCTCATTATTATGGTTTAGATCATGAATCAATAGCTCAAATTGATTTAAAAAATTAATCTATCATGATTAATATTTGTATTATATTTATGGTAAATTAAACAGTAAATAGTTTATTTTTATTTTATGAAAATATTAGCTAATCGAACTCTTTTTAAAATTATTATTTAAAAAGAGATGATGATAAAATATTTAAGCATGGTTAAAACTATTATTTTTGATTTTGATGGAACTATGGGAGATAGTTTTAAAGTAGCGCTTGAAATTGCTCATCAGTTAACTGGTAAGAGTGAGTTAATCGATGAAAAAGAAGTAGCTAAATTAAGGACACTGAGTTTGTTTAAGGCAGCATCAGAATTACGTATTCCTAAAAGAATTTGGCCGATATTACTAATTAAAGGAAGAAAAATGATGGCTGATCGGTTAATTGAAGTTAAGTTATTTCCTGGTGTTGAGCAATTAATTGAAAAATTGTATAAATCTAATTTTCAACTTTATATTGTTAGTAGTAATTCAAAAAGTTCAATTACAAAAATTTTAGATCATTATAATATATTGTCATATTTTAAAAATATTTATGGTGGTATTGGGTTATTAGGTAAAGCTAAAACTTTGCGTTTTATAATGAAACAAAAAAATATTAATAAAGATATGTTGCTTTATATAGGTGATGAAACTAGAGATATTACAGCTGCTAAAAAAAATCATATTAAATCAATTGCTGTTAGTTGGGGTTATATGTCTAGGGATTTATTATTAGCCCAAGAACCATGGGCAATAGTAGATAGCGTAAAAGAACTTTATGAAATTATTGCAAAATGGGATCAGGCTACTTGAGACTAAATGATATTTGAAGTCGTAAAAATAAAGAAATTAATCTACGGTGGACAAGGTCTAGCCGAAATGATTGACGGTAGGAAGGTTTTTGTTTGGAATGCTTTACCTGAAGAAGTTGTAAAGATACAAGTTTATAAAGAAAAATCATCTTATTGTGAAGCTATAGTAGTAGAAATTATTAAGCCATCAAAGCTAAGACAAACTCCGAAAGATAATAATTTTTTATCCACCAGTCCATGGCAAATACTTAGTTTAGCTGATGAATCTAACTTTAAATTACAGTTTGTTAATGAATTAATAGAACACCACAAACTTGAAGTAAACCCTGTAACAATTATTAAAAGTGATAATAAGGATTGGTATTATCGTAATAAAATGGAATACAGTTTTTGTAGTGATGAAGGTGGTTTATATTTGTCATACTTTAGAAGAGATAGTCATACTAAAGACAAGATAATACGGTCTTCTTTATCGATGTTATCGATTAACCAAACTGCAGGTTATGTTGTTGATCAGTTAAATAAATTAAAAGTCAAAGCTGATATTTTAAAAAGTTTAATTATACGATCAGATCAATTAGGTAATACTCTAATGAGTTTATTTGTTACAGATAACCTTAAGACGAAGTTTGTTTTAGAGGATCCTTTAGTAGGTATAGAAATATTTTACTCTGACCCGAGGAGTTTAGCGTCAATACCAACCAAATTAATTTATCGTCAAAGTGAAGAGGTGTTAAGAGATGTTTTAATTAATAATCAATCATTCTTATATAATAGTCGATCATTTTTTCAAATTAATGTTCCAGTTTACCGGTTAGTATTAGAGAGAATGAAAAAGTATTTATCGTTTAACGAAATAACTGATTTATATTCTGGGGTTGGTAGTATTGGTATGTCTTTGGCTAAAAAAACTATTGTGTTAGTCGATAATGATCAAGTTAATTTAGAGTATGCTAAATTAAATGCTTTAAACCTTAAACTTCAGGCAGAAACTTTTTATCAAAGAGCAGAAAATATATCAGATAAAATATTATCTAAAGTAGTGGTAATTGATCCTCCTAGGTTAGGAATTAACAAACGATTAATAAAATTATTAAGACAACAACCACCAGAAATGATTGGCTATTTAAGCTGTAATCCAATAACTCAAATTCGTGATTTAAAATTATTGAGTGATCTTTATAAGATTGAAGATTTATCACTGTACAATTTTTTTCCTCATACCGCACATATTGAAAGCTTAGCTATATTAAAAAGACGTTAATAATCTTTGGTATACTAAAAGCTATCTCGTATAATTAAATAATGATTGATATAAGATTTATTCGTGAAAACCCAGATTTAACAAAATTAAAGGTTAAACAAAAGGGGTATGAGGAAAATATTGATTTAGTCCTTGAGTTAGATAATAAACGGCGATCATTACTTATTGAAATAGAAGATTTAAGAAAAAAAAGAAATGAATTATCTCATAATAAGAATTATAAAGATGAACAATTGTTATCAAATGCAAAAGATTTAAAACAAAAAATAGCAAGCTCAGAGGATACTTTAAAAGAAGTAGAGCAATTCTTTAACGTAGAGATGCATAAAATACCTAATCTCGCATTAGATAGCGTACCAATTGGGTCATCAGAAAAAGATAATCTTATACTTAGACAAGTTGGCGAAAAAAAACAATTTAATTTTAAACCTAAACTACATCATGAGCTTGCTAATGAATTAGGTTTAATCGATAGCGTGCGAGCAGTCAAGATTTCAGGTAGTCGTTTTGCTTATTTGAAAGGTGATTTGGTTAGATTACAGTTGGCTTTAATGAATTTCGTTATTAATACTCTATCTGATGAAACTTTAATTAAATCAATAATTGAAAATAATAATTTGAATATATCAGCTAAACCTTTTATGCCAATTTTGCCACCAGCACTTTTAAAGACTGAACCGTATTTAGCTAGTTCTAGACTAAACATGGAAGAAGTAACCTATAAAATTGAGCAAGATGATTTGTGGTTAAATGCTAGTGCTGAACATACTCTTTGTACTATGTATTGGAATGAAATAATACCCGAAAAAGAATTACCTATTAGATATATCGGCTATGCAACAAGTTTTAGACGAGAAGCTGGTACTTATGGTAAAGATACTGAAGGTATTTTTCGAATGCATCAGTTCGATAAATTAGAGATGGAAGTATTTTCATCAGCTAAAACTGGCTTAGAAGAGCATAAGTTATTAGTTGCGTTACAAGAACACCTAATGCAAAAATTAGAATTACCATATCAGGTGTTACAAAAATGTACGTTTGATATTGGTAAACCAAATGCTACTGGTGTTGATATTGAGGCTTGGTTACCGGGTCAAGAAAAATACAGAGAGACTCATACAGCAGATTATATGAGCGATTATCAGAGTAGAGATTTAAAAATAAGACTTAAAAATACAGATAATTCGATTGAACTAGTTCATACTAATGACGCTACAGCTTTTGCTCTTGGCAGAATTATGATTGCTATTTTAGAAAATTATCAGTTAGTTGATGGTCATATAGCAGTTCCCGAAGTTTTAATACCATATATGATTGGTAAAACAAGAATTTAGTTTGTAAAATATATTTTTAATGTATATTTATATCAAATATATTGTTATAAGTTAATATATAACAAAAGTATGTTCTATGTTTGCTTAAAGGACTATAATGAATAATATGGTTATATAAACCTAAAACAGCAAAAAAGGAGATAAATGGTGATCAAAAAAATTGATTTTTCGACTTTTAATATCGAAGCAGATGAAAACTTAAAAAAATATATGAATCGTAAAATCGGAAAACTTGATAAGTATATTGCAAGACGTTTAAGAGATTCGGTTTATGTTGAGGTTCAATTAAGAGAGATTAAGAGTTTTCATAAAAATAAATGTCAGTGTGAGGTAAGTTTTACGTTACCTGGTGAAAAGATTGTTGTTAGTGAAAGTACTTTAAATATTTATGCAGCTATTGATATAGTAGAAGAAAAAATGAAACATCAGTTGATTAAATATAAACAACTTCATTCATCAAGTAAGCTTTATCGTCATCTATCTTCAAGGCATAATCGTCATTTTATGACTAGCCTTGAAAACGATTAAAAATTTTTATTATAATATTTATTTTTTGTAATTTTTAGAAAACGAAAAAAGCTATGACTAATTTTATAAGTTTTTATTTTTAGGATAATCATATCGCATTTTTAACGAATAAACATTATAATAGTTGAAAGTAGAAAAATTCAGGCACATTTTTTGGGAGGAACTAAGGTTAATGAATACTGTTTTAAAAAAAATTTTGGGTGATCCACAAGCTAGAACAATTAAACGGTTAAGAAAAAAAGTTAATGAGATTAATAAGTTAGATTATAAATATCATCAAATGAGTGATGATGAGTTAAAGTCGCAAACAGATATTTTAAAAAAACGTTTAAAAAAAGAATCATTAGATATTATTTTACCTGATGCCTTTGCTGTAGTTAGAGAGGTGGCAAGTCGTACTCTCAAACAAAAACATTTTGATGTTCAGTTAATTGGAGGTATTGTTTTGCATGAAGGTAGCGTAGCTGAAATGAAAACTGGTGAAGGGAAAACATTAGTAGCTACAGCGCCAGTGTATTTAAACGCACTGAGCGAAAAAGGTGTTCACGTTGTTACGGTTAATGATTATTTAGCTCAGCGTGATGCTGGTTGGATGGGTCAGATTTATGATTTTCTAGGCTTGAAGACGGGTGTTATTATAGCAGACCAAAGTTATATATATGATCCTTTATTTTCAAACACCAATCATCATGATATTAGATTTCATCATTTACGTCCTGTTTCTCGACAGGAAGCTTATTTAGCTGATGTTACATATGGTACTAATAATGAATTTGGTTTTGATTATTTGCGAGATAATATGGTCAGAGAAGAAGATCAACTACGACAACGTGAACTTAATTTTGCAATTGTTGATGAAGTAGACTCAATATTAATTGATGAAGCGAGAACACCACTGATTATATCGGCTCCCAGTACAGCAACCGGTACTGCTTATGATCAGTTCTCTAAAATAGTTAGACAACTCAAAAAAGATGTTGATTTTGAAACAGATGAGAAAAGAAAAACAGTTATTTTAACTGATCATGGTATTGAAAAAATTGAAAAGATTTTAAGCATAGACAATTTATATGGTAGTGAAAATATTAGAACAATTTATCACTTACAACAAGCTTTGCGAGCTTATGCTTTGTTTCATCGAGACAAAGATTATGTTGTAACGAAAGATGGTGAAGTGGTTATAGTGGACGAGTTTACTGGAAGATTATTAGCTGGTAGAAGATACAACGAAGGGTTACATCAAGCCATTGAAGCTAAGGAAGGGGTAACTGTTCAACAAGAAAGTATGACTTTAGCAACAATTTCTTTTCAAAATTATTTTCGTCTTTACAATAAATTATCTGGTATGACTGGTACGGCCATGACTGAAAGTGAAGAATTTCATCAAATATATAAGCTAAATGTTGTAGATATTCCACCAAATCGTAAGATTATTAGAATTGATCGACCAGATCGAATATATCGTAGTGAAAATGCCAAGTTTAAAGCTATCGTTAAAGAAGTAAAGGCGTTACACGCTAAAGGTCAACCTGTTTTAATTGGCACGGTTTCAATAGAAAAAAATGAGATTCTTGGTAATTTATTGGCTAAAGCTCAAATACCTCATCAAGTGTTAAATGCTAAAAACAATGAAAGGGAAGCTCTTATTATTTCAAAGGCTGGTGAGGCCGGTGGAGTAACACTAGCTACTAATATTGCTGGTCGAGGAACTGATATTGTTATTTCAGAAGATGTTAAGGCTCTGGGGGGGTTATTTGTTCTAGGTAGTGAAAGACATGAATCACGAAGGATTGATAATCAGCTTAGAGGGCGATCTGGTAGACAGGGCGATCCTGGTATGACACAGTTTTTTGTTAGTACAGAAGATGATTTGATGCGAATATTTGGTGGTGATCGCATAGCTTACATAATGAATAGATTAAAAGTTAATGATGATGTGCCGGTTGAAAATCGTATTATTTCAAAAAGTTTAGAGGGAGCACAAAAAAAAGTTGAGGGTTATAATTTTGATCAGCGTAAAAATGTTGTTCAGTATGATGATGTAATGAATCGTCACCGTAAAGCTATTTATGGAATGAGACATGAAATACTTCATTCAGAAGATATTTCTAAAAGGATAAAAATTTTTATAGAAGAAATGGTTAATCAAATTGCTGATTTATTATTGAAGAACACTACTGATTTAGAGGATATTATTCGAGAAGTATTTCCATTTGATTTAAAGACAGTTGATCGATTACTTAACAGTGATGTTTCTTTATTTAAAAAGAATTTTTTAACTGAAGCTAAACAGTTATATAAAGATCGTGAAACAACTTTTGGATTAGAAATTATCCGAAAAGTTGAAAGAGATATTTTTTTACAAGTTTTAGATAATCTTTGGATGCAACATCTCGAGAATATGGATCATTTAAGAGAAGGTATTCACTGGATGAGTGTTGGACAACAGGATCCGTTAGTAGAATATAGAAGACAAGGACAAATTATTTTTGAAATTATGCAAAATAATTTAAAGCATGACGTTTTACGATCAATTTTTTATGCTGAGCCTATTTCTGCTGAAGAGCTTAATAAAGCGACTGAAACTGATTTAACTAGAGCTGCCAGAGGTTCGATTGATAACGCATCATCAATTAGTCAAACAGAAGTTGAATTTGATGAAAAAGATTTTACTACTAAAGTTCGTGATTTAAAATTAAAGAAAAAACAACAAGAGAAAACAAAATTAGCTAGGAAAAAAGAAAGAAAACGCAAAACGGCTGCTAAAAGGAGAAAACATTAAAGGTTTTTGATAAATTTATGCGTCATGTAGTATCGGAATTAGTTTTGGATAACGGTAGCCGGGGATTATTAATAAATATACCTGATGCTTCTGTTATGACTTTTGATTTTAATTTTCGGGCTGGAGAATACTTAGTAGATGAAAATAAAATAGAAGTACCACATTTAATGGAACACATAATTTTAGGAGCAAATGATTTTATTCCAAGGGCTCGTGATTTTCAGGCTGAACTTGAAAAAAATGGAGCATATAATAATGCATCTACTGGAGTTTATGATATTACATATGAGGCTGAGTGTGCCGATTTTGAATGGGAACGAGTAATGAGATTGATGTTGATCGCTATATCTAAACCACTTTTTTTGGAAGAAGAATTTAGATCGGAATTTGGCAATGTGGCTGAAGAAATGGCAGCTCGCTCTAATAATCATTTTCGTAAATTAGGATTAACTATGAGTAAGGAGTTTGGTTTAATAGCAAGAACAGATGAAGAACATCTTAAACTAATGAAAAATGTTACCAACAATGATATAAAAGAACATTATTATAAGACTCATGGTAGTAAAAATATGCGATTTATTATTGCTGGTAAAATAAATAAAACCCGTCAGGCTAAAATTAAAAAAATATTAGAAGAAATTAATTTGTCTAATGAAGGAGAAAGATTTATCTTACCTGATGAGATAATCATTAAACCATCAAAACCTATATATATTAAAAATCAAACTGTTAAAAATTTATATTTTTATTTAGATACTTTTTCAAAAGATAGATTAATAGATCGAGAATATGATGCTCTTAGTATTGTTAATACGTTTTTAACTGAAACTTTATATTCAAAAATACTAGGTACTGCTAGAGAACTTGGTCTTGTCTATGGTATGAATTCTGGCATTAGTCATACTAAAAATTCATCAAATTGGTGGTTTGGGGCTCAAGTTTCATTTAAGAATTCACTACCTTTAATGGATATTATTACAAAAGAAATTAGTAATCTTAAAAATGGAAAAATTTCGAATAGTGAGATTAAAGCAACTAAACAATATGCTTTAGGAAGATTTCAGAGAAGTGCTCAAACCGTAGGTGGTACCGTTGCTGGTTATAGGAACCGTTATTTTTTTGATGAAGTGATAGAACCGTATGACCAAATACCGACTCGAATTATGAAAATTAATAAGAATGATATGGTGAAAACCACTAACAAGATGTTTACCGATAAAATTTGGGGAATTGGTGTTCTGGGAGGGTGTGGTTATGATTTTATTAATGAACTTGAAAACAGACTAGCTCTTTTGTGGTTATAAAATTATGGAAAATTTAAAACAACAGATTATTAAATTGACGGATTTAGTTAGTCTGGCTATGTCTCAGTTAAACATAACTTCATTATCTGAGGAACATGAAAAGTTAGTACATGAGTCTAAACAGGTTGATTTCTGGAAGAATAATGAACAAGCTAAAGTAGTAATGAAACAGATTGCAAATTTGGAAGAACAAATTTCCCCTTGGAATAAATTAAGAACAAGTATAAATGATACTATGAATCTTTTAAATTTAAATGATCAAACTCTAGAATCAGAATTATCGGTTGCAGTCAGTGATTTAATAAATCAATTTGATGCTTTAAAGCAGGCTTTAAGATTTAATGGTGCTTATGATAATTATGATGTAATTTTTAGTATTTATGCTGGTGCTGGTGGTACTGATGCTCAAGATTGGGTAAGTATGTTACTTAGAATGTACACTAGATTTTTTGAAAAAAAATCTTTTAAATTTAAAATTTTGGATCAAATGTTAGGTGACGAGGCTGGTATTAAAAGTGTTACATTGGAAGTAACTGGTAAAACAGTTTACGGATTATTAAAATCAGAAAATGGTGTACATCGTTTAGTAAGACTTAGTCCTTTTAATGCCAATAATTTAAGACAAACTAGTTTTGCAAGAGTTGAGGTTATACCAAAAATTATTGCTCCGAAAGATTTAGCTATTGAAGATAAAGATTTAAAGGTTGATGTTTATAGAAGTGGTGGACATGGTGGTCAAAGTGTCAATACAACAGATTCTGCTGTTCGTATTACTCATTTACCAACTAATATATCGGTTGCTATTCAAAATGAGAGGTCTCAATTACAAAATAAAGAATTAGCTATGACTATTTTACGATCTAAATTACTTAAATTAAAATTAGATCAACATGCTGATAATTTAGCTACTTTAAAAGGACCATTACAATCTGCAGAATGGGGTAATCAGATTAGAAGTTATGTTATGCATCCTTATAAACAAGTTAAAGATCTACGAACTCAATATGAAACTTCAGATATTGATCAAGTATTATCTGGAGATCTTGATTTATTAATTGATAGTTATTTAAATAATCTATCATTAGAATGATAGATTATAAAAAGTTAATTAGATAAGGCAAAAATTTATCGATTGATGGTTCGTTAAAATGTTATAATAGATGAGTAGATGATATTATTAGATAGGGTTATTAAAACATACGGTAAAGCAGAAAATCCATCGTTAGATAGGATAACTTTGCATGTTGAACCGAATGAATTTGTTGTTGTAGTTGGTCAAAGTGGTGCTGGAAAGACGACATTACTTAGATTATTAACAAGGGAGGAAAAACCAACCTCTGGAAAAATTATTGTGGGAGGGATTGATTACGACAAATTAAAAGATCATAACATCCCAATGCTGCGTCGTAAAATTGGTGTTGTTTTTCAAGATTTTAAATTATTACCTAATAAGACAGTTTTTGAGAACATTGCGTTTGCTTTAGAAATAGTTGGTGTTAGTTCGAGAGAAATTAAACATACCGTACCGAAAGTATTAGAAATAGTGAACCTCCGGGGTAAAGAAAAACGTATGCCAATTGAATTATCTGGTGGTGAACGTCAAAGAGTCGCAATTGCCAGAGCAATTGTTCGCCAACCTCGTATTTTAATTGCTGACGAGCCGACTGGAAATCTTGATTTTAAACATGCTTGGGACGTTATTAAGGTATTAGAAAAGATAAATCGATATGGTACAACAGTTCTTTTAACTACCCATAATCAAGAGATTGTTAATAAGTTAAAACGACGAGTTGTTACTATTTCTAATGGAAAAATAATAAGCGATCGAGCTAATTCTGGCTATAAAGAGGATCGAAATAATTAGCATGTTAGTAATTTTTAAAAGACGTTTTATTACTGGTCTTAGAATTATCCATGCTGGTATTGTTAGTTTTTTACGTAATTTTAGTTTAGCAGTAGCTGCTGTTGCTGTGATGGTAATAACTTTAACAATTGTACTTTTTTCTATTATCACTAATGCAACTTTTGGAAATACAATTGCTCAAATTACATCTAAAGTAGATATATCAGTTTATTTAAAAGATAGTGTTAGTGTTACTCAGACTACTACTTTGTTAAATCAATTAAAGGCTTTACCAAATATTAAATCAGTTAAATATTTAAATAAAAATACTGTTTTAAAACAATATGAGGCCCAGAATTCCTCTAATCAGCAATTATTAAATGCTATTTCTCAGACTTCCAATCCGTTGCCACCAACTATTTTAATTAAACCATATGACTTAAATAAAATTTCTAATATTAAATCGTTTTTATCTCAACCCAATGTTGCTATTTTGCAGTCTAACTTGCCTAGTTATAGTGGACAACGAGAAATTGCTATTAATCGAATAACTTATGCTACTGATATTTTACGAGAGGTAGGTGTTGTAGCTGTTATAGCTTTTACAATAGTCTGTGCTTTAATTATTTTTAACACAATTCAAATGACAATTTTTAATCGTAGAGATGAAATTCAAATTATGAGACTTTTAGGAGCTAGTAAAAGTTTTATTAGAGGGCCATTTATTGTTGAAAGTGTAATTTATGGAATTATTGCGGCTGTTTTATCGGTGGGGATTATTAATGCTGCTTTTGTTGCAACGAGTGGTGCTTTACAGGCTAGTAGTTTAGGTTTACTTGATATTAGTTATGCTAATGATTATTTTGATAATCACTTTCTTGGATTATTAATTGTGCAACTTTTAATTGGAATTTTAATTGGAGTAACTTCGGCTTATATTGCAACTAGAAGATATTTGAAGTTTAAAACTAAATAAATAAACAAAAATAGTTGTTTATTTGTTATAATTCGCACACTTAAGAGTAAAGACCTTGAATATTCTGATTAACTTGATACACTTAAATGACCCGAAAGTTTACCGGTAAATAAAGGGAGGGCTATATGTTATTGATTTATTGTAGTATAATCAAAAATGGTACAACAAAAATAAAACATATGATAAAAAGTAAAAAATTAGTACATTTTTCATTAACTTATATTCGAGGTTTATCCTTAATTTTAGTAGCTATTTTATTAGTAGGTGGAACGGTTTTTGTTAGAGCTGATCAAATTACTACTCAAATTAATAACTTACAGAATCAAAATACATCTAATCAGGCAACGATTAATTCATTACAACTTCAAGCAACTAGTTATCAGAATGCTATTGCTCAACTGCAGGCTCAAATGGTAGCTATCTCTAATGCGATTAGTGCTAGTCAAACTAAACAGGCTGAGATACAACAAGAAATACAAGCTGGTCAAGTGAAATTAGCCCAGGAGAAGCAGGTTTTAGGTGCTGATATTGAATCAATGTATATAAATAGTCAAATGACAACAATTGAAGAGCTAGCTACTAGTAAGAATTTAAGTGATTTTGTTGACGCTCAGGTTTATAGGAATGCAGTTCAGATGCAAGTACAGAATATATTAACACAAGTTATGCAGTTAGAAAGTCAACTTCAGGCTCAGAAAACTCAAGTTAGTCAATTATTACAAACTGAACAATCTCAGCAAAGTCAATTAGCTAGTGATCAACAACAGCAACAGTCTTTGTTATCATATAATCAATTTCAACAGACTCAATATAACCAACAGATTGCCAACAATAAGAGTAAGATAGTTGCGTTAGAGGCTGAACAAGCTGCTATAAATGAAAAGAATTCATCAGCAATTGCGCCTCCTAGTGGTGGTTTTGGTGGTAATTGTGCAACACCTAATTATCCAATTTATGGTACTTATTATTATAGTGGATCAATGGCTAATTCTCCGAATGGTGGTTATCCAATGTCTTGGTGTAATGCCCCGCAGGATAGTTTAATTACTGCTGGTGGTTTTCCAAATAGGGAATGTACTTCTTTTGCTTATTGGTATTTTACGACTGTAGAGGGTCATAGTAATTTCCAAGTGACAGGTAATGCTAATCAATGGTGGTATACAGCTAATCGACCAGTTGATAGGATTCCAGCCGTTGGATCAATAGCAGTTGATCCAAATGGATCCTATGGTCATGTTATGATAGTTATTGCTACACCGGGTCAAACTTATGACGGTAGAGTAGTACCAGCCGGTGAAATTGATACCATTAGTATGAATGATGATTGGCATGGTCATTTCTTTGCTATGCAAAGGCCATATCAGTTTTCTAGTAATTCAGGTTTATCAGATTTTTATTTCATACATTAAAATTTTTCGAACTTATTTTAATTAATAAAAATCTAAAAATATTGATACAATAGTTGTAGATGTTTGATGTAAAGTGGAAAAAAATAAATATAAAATCTTTAATAAATGTTATTAAAAAACATTTATTAATTTTTGAGATTGTTAATGTAATTGTTATTTTGTTGGTTTTTGATATAGGTTATCAGATTGGGCAGGGTAATATTAGTATATCCCTACCTTGGCAAACTAAAAGTTTAAATAGTTCTTTGCCGAATAAATTAAATTATTCGACGGTTAATCAGGTTTATCAGGCATTAAAAAATAATTACGATGGTAAAATGACTGAAACGGAGTTACTTAATGGCATTAAACACGGTCTGGCGGCAGCTGTTAATGATCCGTATACGGTGTATTTCACGGCTTCAGAAGCTAAACAATTTAATAATCAGCTTAATGAAGCATTTTCTGGTATTGGAGCGGAGTTAGGGCAAACTAAGTCCGGTGATTTAGAAGTCATCGCTCCAATTAAAGGAAGCCCTGCTGCTAAGGTTGGTCTCAAACCATTAGATATTATAACGAAGATTAATGGTCAATCTACTCATAACATGACAATTACTAAAGCTGTAAGTTTAATTAGAGGTAAGGCGAATACAAAAGTTACACTTCAGATTTTACGTGGTAAGACAAAATTATTAAACTTTACAATAACAAGACAGAATATAGTTATACCAAGTGTTAACACAAAAATTTTAAAAGGTAATATTGGATATATGGAGATATCGACGTTTGCGAATGATACTTCTTCATTAGCAACTAAGGCAGCAATTATGTTTAAAAAAGATCATGTTAAAGGTATTATATTAGATCTTAGAAATGATCCGGGGGGGTTATTATCAGCTGCTATTAACGTGTCTAGTTTATGGTTACCACAAAATCAACTAATATTACAAGAAAAAAGAGGCAATACGGTTGTAGCCAGTTATTATGCTTTAGGCAATGATATATTACATGGTATTCCAACTGTGGTATTAATTAATTCAGGTAGTGCTTCAGCAGCTGAGATTACAACTGGTGCTCTTCACGATCATGGTGATGCTTATGTGATTGGTCAAAGAAGTTTCGGTAAAGGAGTGGTCCAGCAATTAATTAATTTTCCTAATGGTAGCCAATTAAAAGTTACCATAGCTAGTTGGTATCGTCCAAATGGACAAGATATTAATCATAAAGGTATTCAACCTGATAAAGTGGTTCCTTTGACATTACAAGACATTAAAGCTGGAAAAGACGTTCAATTGCAGGCGGCTGAAAGTTATTTAGCTAGTCATTAAAAATAAAAATTATAAAAAACTTGTAAAGATACTATTAATTGATGTAGCATAGTTAAATAAAGTTGAGGAAAAGATGGCTATTAACAAGAAGCCCATTAAGTATATATTTGTTACTGGAGGAGTATTATCCGGCTTAGGAAAGGGCATTACAGCATCTTCAATTGCTAATCTCTTAAAAGCTAGAGGGTTTAAGGTCAATTTACAAAAATGTGATCCTTATTTAAATGTTGATGCAGGTACACTAAACCCTAGAGAACATGGCGAATGTTTTGTTACTAAAGATGGTGCTGAGACTGATTTAGATTTGGGACATTATGAAAGATTTATTGATGAAGAGATGACGAGTGCTTCATCGGTTATGGCTGGTAAGGTATTATTAAAAGTTATTCAAGATGAAAGAGCTGGTAAATATCAAGGAGATGATGTTCAAATCATCCCACACTTAACAGCTGCTATTCAGGATTATTTTGTAATTGCATCAAAGGGTTTTGAGATTCAAATTATCGAAATTGGTGGTACTGTTGGTGATTATGAATCACTTAGCTTTATTGAAGCGATTAGAGAGTTTGGAATTAAAGTTGGTAAAGAAAATTGTTTATATGTTCATGTGGTATATTTACCATTTTTAACAGCTTCAGAAGAAATTAAAACAAAACCAGCTCAAAATTCAGTTAGAGAACTACGTGGACTTGGTATTATGCCAGATATTTTAGTTGCACGAAGTGAGAAGACGCCTAATCTTGATATTAAGAAAAAATTAATGTTGTTTTCTGGTGTTGATTTAAAGTCGATTGTTTTATTACCAAATGCTACTACTATTTATGAGGTACCTTTAACTTTGGAGGATAGTGGAATTGCTGATGTTATAACGGATAAGTTAAAACTTAAAAAAGTTTCACCAAAATTATCTGAGTGGCGAGATGTTGTTAGAAGAGCTAAAACTAAATTTCCTAAAACGGTTAAGATTGCAATGATAGCTAAGTATCTAGATAATAGTGATACTTATCTATCGGTGATAGAAGCATTAAAATCGGCGGCTTGGCATAATAATGTTAATTTAGTAATTCAGTCAATCGATGCTAGTGAATATGATGATAATGATAATAAAAAAATTAAATTAATGCATAAAAAATTAATGAGTTTTGACGGTATTGTTGTACCTGGAGGTTTTGGGGCTAGAGGATTGGAAGGTAAAATTAAGGCAGCTCAATTTGCTTTAGATCAAAAAATACCTTATTTGGGTTTGTGTTTAGGTCTTCAGATGGCGGTTATTGCTGCTGCTCGTAATTATGGTATGACTGATGCAACAACCTTCGAACTTAACGAAGAAGCAAATAATAAAGTTATTATTACGATGAAAGACCAAAAAAATAAAGCTATGACTGGTGGTACGATGAGACTAGGTAATTATAGCTGTAATATAATAGATAAAACTTTAGCTTATAAAGTTTATAAATCAACTACTATTTTAGAGCGACATAGACATCGAGGGGAATGTAATAATAAATATGTTGATAAATATAATGATTGGGGCATAAAGGTTAGTGGTATTAATGAAAAAAATGGGTTAGTTGAAATAATTGAAGCTATTGATCATCCATTTTTTTTAGCTAGTCAGTTTCATCCAGAATTTAAAAGTCGCCCTAATAGACCGCATCCAATGTTTGATAGTTTTATTAAGACGTTAATTATATAATTTAGAAATTTTATGATATTTATAATCTTAAATTATTGCTCTTTATTTTTTAGTAAGGTAGTATATTGATATGGATAATAATTTAAAACAGATAAACAAAACCTTGAAGAGAATTTTATTAGTTGAGGATGATGATGCTTTAGCTAATGTTTATTTATCTCGATTACAGGTTGAAGGGTTTGATGTTAGGAGAGTAGCTAATGGAGAGGATGCACTAGCTACCGCACTTAGTTATAAGCCTGATTTAATATTGTTAGATGTAATGATGCCTAAAGTGAGTGGCTTTGATGTTTTAGATATTTTACGTAATACTCCTGAGACAGCTAATATAAAAATTATCATGTTAACTGCACTTAGTCAGGATAGTGATAAAGATCGTGCTGAAGCATTAGGCGTAGATGATTATTTAGTCAAATCACAAGTAGTAATAACTGACGTTATAGAACGCATTAGATATCACTTAAAAATGCTTTAGAATATTAATCTACAACTACAGTTGTACGATAAACACTTTTACCGCTAAATAATCTAATTTTACGATTTTGGTAGTTTACAGTACCATCTTTAATGGCATGGATAGTGAAATTCCGACTTAGCATGGTACCCTTACCAGCTCTTTTAGTCATACCAACTTGGCGTACAATTACTTGACCGTTTTTAACTTTCTGACCACCAAAAATTTTAACACCAAGCCTTTGTCCAGGACTATCGTGAATATTTTTAGAAGTACCACCAGCTTTAACGTGACTCATTTTTAAATCCTTAGTGTATTAAAAAGTTTGTAGAACTAACAGTTCGCGAGCAACAAACTGTCCACTTCTATGATAAATTAGTGGACGATTGTTTATAATTTCAAAACTTATGTGATTATAGCCTATTTTAGAGAGTTGGTCAATGAGTGGTAAATGAATAAATTTTCCATATTGATACCAAGCAGGTACAGCAATGCATAATTTAGAGTGTTGTGGTAGTTGAGTGTTTAGATTAATTAAAAATTTTTTAATAATTAGTTGACAGTCACTAATTGTTTGATTTAAAACTTCGGTTGATGGTGGGGTAGTGAAAGGTTTGCCTAGGTATGTTTCACAAGCAATTAAGTTTGGGGTGGGTTGCCAATGGTAGTTAGTTGCATCTGCTAACATAACCTTAGATGTTAGATGATTGATTCCTGAGTATTTATTTTTTAACCAGTTAATATTTTGAGATGAAGCAGCAACCATATTGGGTAAAATATCACTTCCGATTACATTGTAATTCATTAGAAGAGCCTCTTGTAGGATTACACCGGTACCGCAGAATGGATCAAGTAAGGTTTTATGTTGATTACTTTCTTCGGTATTATCACTAGCGAGATTAATAATGATTTGAGCTAATTTGGGTGGTAACATACCGATTCTAGTATCGCGTTTTGGACGATAACGATCTCTGTTGGTATAGGAGTTGATATCTTGAACTTTCTTAGTTTTTGCAATAATAATTTGATTATTGTTTTTGACAATAATAAATTCGATATTATTTTTAGCTATTAAATTATTATGATAAACTTGGGCACTAGATAACTTAGCAGTGTTATTTGGAATTAGTCTAGTAGATTTACCTTGTGATTTCATAAAAGATTTTAATGATATTTTTAGTTTATTAATTTCAGGTAGAGAAATTTTCGTGTCGTAAAAACTTACACCGAGGGTAATTTTTTTATTTTCAACGGTCGAGATTATTTTTTCGAGATGTTGTTTTATAATTATTAACAGGTCGTTATTGGTAATCAGAGGTTCAATACTTAAAACTTCGGCTAGTTTTATTAATCCACCTAGTCTTTCAAAATTTATGTCCTGATAGCTTAGATTAACTAACGCGGTTTGATCGGTTATTTGAGATATTTGATTTTGTTTTCCGTATAAACTATATACCTCAACTAATGATAGTTCAGGTTGACGGCCAAGAATTAGTAAACTTTTTGTCATTGATATTAAATTATAGTGCTAAGATAGCGAAATACACAATTTAATTCATCTGTTGTCATAATTATTTAGAAATGTCCGCTTTTAGTTTATTTAGGTTCTCTTGCTTGTTTTCTCTAATAATGCGAGAATTAAATATAGGTTACTGAAGTAATTAAAAGTAGGTATATTAGATATTGTATTAGGCTTAGATTAGGTGTTTTTAAGTACAACAAAAATTGGAACTTTTTATCGAACTTAACGCCTTCTTTATTTATACAAGTGATAATCCATGGATTTTATATTCTTTCATTTTATTATCCGATGATAGAAGTGTAAGTTTATTTGTTATGGCTTGCCAAATGATCATACGGTCAAAAGGATCTTTGTGTTGAAGAACCGTTGGAAGGTTATAAAAAGAAGCATATTGTGCTGGTGAAGGTTCGATAATTGTTAATCCTAATTTGAGTGCACTTTCTAAAAATATTTCGGGAGTATATTCACCCAATGTTAATTTCTGTAAAGAGAATTTAAGGCTAATTTCCCAAATACTTAATATACTTATAAATTTTTGTTCGTCAGGATTACTTAAAACATTTAATTGGGATTTAGTTAATCTTTGTGGATCTAATCTGGTCCAAAGTAATATGTGAGTATCTAGCAAATAACTCATAAACTGAGCAAGTCATTATCGGTTAATTCAAAATCGTTCATTGTATATTTCCAGCCGTTTAATTTAAGATCTCCAATTGGTATAGAATAATCCGGTTTTTTTAATTTACTTTGGGGTATGATTGTCGCCAATGGTTCTTTATTTCGTCCGTAAGTTATTAATATCTCTCGACCTTCTCTAAGGTCACTTATTACCATAGAAAATTGAGATTTAAGATCGGCAACAGATAAAGTTTTCATACAGTTTATTATATGTAATATTCTTAATACTGTCAAGTTGACACTTTGGTGTCGTCACCGGACAATAGTAATGTCTAGTTTTAGTTTATTTAAGTTGTTTTTTGCTAGATTTACTGGTATGTAGCCTGGTAAAAAAATATCTTTTATTTAGTCTTCATAATAAAATATATCTGTTTAATAATGATTTGTTTCTTAAGTCGGATTAAGTTAGATATAATAATATTAAATGGGTAAATCTACCGTCTTAAAAAAACATTGGAAATTAATTATTAATGTAGTAACGATAATTGTGTTGCTTGGGGTTATATATTCAACAAGACATCAAATTGTAGATACTCTAGAAAATTTAACTCATGTTAATGCTTATGCATTATTACTTTTAATTCCAATTGAATTGTTGAATTATCATGCTCAAACTAAGTTATATCAGAGATTATTTAAGGTAGTTGGTAATGATTTGTCATATAAGTTTTTATATCGTATTGCTCTTGAATTAAATTTCGTTAATCATGTTTTTCCTAGTGGTGGAGTAACCGGTATTTCATATTTTGGTTTACGTTTAAGAAATGGAAAAATCTTATCTGGAGGTCGAGCTACATTAATTCAAATTATGAAATTAGGTTTAACCTTGGTTTCTTTCGAAGTGTTAATTGTTTTTGGGGTTATCGCTTTAGCTTTAGGCAATCATGTTAATGATATTTCAATTTTAGTAGCCGGTATTTTGTCTACACTATTACTTGTTTTGACAATTTTATTTGTTTATATTGTTGGATCTCGATCTAGAATCAATAATTTTTTTGGTTTTTTAACTAAAGTATTAAATAAAGTTATTCAATTTTTTAGAAGATCTGATCCAGAGACAATCGATATCGCTCATGCTAGAAGAGTTTTTGATGATTTTCATAATAGTTATCAAGAATTAAAAAATAACTTAGATCAATTAGTAGCACCTTTTTTTTATGCTTTATTGGCAAATTTTACTGAAGTTTTAGCTATTTATGTAGTTTATTTAGCTTTTGATCAATTTGTTAATATTGGTGGTATTGTTTTAGCTTATGGTGTCGCCAATTTTGCTGGTTTAATATCTGTATTGCCTGGCGGAATAGGAATTTACGAAGCTTTAATGACAATTGTTTTAGCGGCTGTTGGTGTTTCTCCTAAGATTAGTTTGCCGATTACTATTATGTATCGTGTTGTTAATACTTTACTTCAGATTCCTCCAGGATATGTTTTGTATCAATTCTCAGTTAATAAGTCTAAAAATAATGATGCAACAAGTAGTTAAAATAAAAACATGAATGAGGTGATAACTTTTAGTGTAAGTGAGTTTGTGACTGTTTTTAATCAAACATTAGACTATGCTTATAGTGATGTGGTAATTAGGGGTGAGGTAGCGAATTTATCTATTAGATCCAATCGGTTAATGTATTTTGATTTGAAAGATGATGAAGCTAGGATAGAATTATTTGGTTATGTTTTTATGATGAATCTACCGCTTGAAAATGGTATGGTTGTAGAAGTAAGAGGAACGCCAAGATTACACCCAAAATATGGTTTTAAGATTAATATCAAGAGTATTCAATTAGTAGGTGAGGGAAGTATTAAAAAAGCAGCGGATATTTTAAAAGTGAAATTAGAAAAAGAGGGTATATTTAATCTAGATCGAAAGAGAATTATACCGTATCCACCAGAATCAATCGGTGTTATTACTTCCGTTGATTCGGCTGCATTTTCGGATTTTAAAAAGATTTTATCGGCGCGTTTTGCGGGTCTTAAAATATACGTTATGGATGTTTTGGTACAAGGTGATAAATCGAGTGATATGATTGTTTCAGCTATTAAACAATTTAATGCACAAGCTGAACTGGTAGATGTTTTAGTTGTTATTAGGGGTGGTGGTAGTTCAGAAGATTTGCAATCTTTTTCTAGTGAACAAGTTACTAGAGCGATTGCTGGCAGTCGAATACCAACTATGGTTGCTATTGGTCATGAAAAAGATTTGGCTTTAGCAGAATTAGCAGCCGATCAAAGAGCATCTACACCAAGTAATGCCGCTGAACTTTTAGTACCTGATAAAAAAGAGTTATTTAATTGGCTGTCACAAGTGGTTAATAATCTAGATGATCATTTTTTTAATCGATATAATCAGGAAGTAAAAATGATTGGAGAAAAACTTGAATTGTTAGAAGGATTAGTCAAGGAGAGTATAGATTTTAAAAAACAACAAATTGCTAATATTAAACAATTAATTAAAGCCTATGATCCATATCTACCATTAAAACGGGGTTATGCCATATTAAAGTATGATAATAAATTTGTTAATAATAGAACTGAGTATATTAAAGGGCATAATTTGCAGATTGAATTATTAAAGAAAATAATTAATGTTAAAATAGAGTCAATTAAGGATAAAATATAGATGTCAAAGACTGTTAACAAAGATTTTAATTATTTAAAAGCTAAAAAAGAACTGGATGATATCATGCAATCTTTAAAAGAAGAAGATATTCCACTTGATTTAGTAATCGAACTTTATAAAAAAGCTTTAAAATTAACTTCTGATATGGAGAACTATTTAGAAGAAACCAAAAATTCAATTACACAAATTAAAGCTCAGTTTCATTCGGAGTAATGTGTTTTATTTGGTTTTATTATTTATTTTTATTTTAGGTTCTTTTTTTTATGTCGTTTTATTTGGAGCCCCATATTTACCAACTTTTTCTCATCAAATTAACGTAGCTTTGGATTTAATGAATTTAGATTCTGGTGCAACTGTTTTAGATTTAGGGTGCGGTGATGGTAGATTTTTAAGAGAAGCTGCTAGGCAAAACTTAAAAGTAATTGGTTATGAAATTAACCCTATTTTATATCTGGTAGCTTTTTTATCTACTAGACGATATGGTAAAAACGTAAAAATTGTTTTTGGTAATTATTGGCAATTAAAATTACCACCCTCAGACGGCATATTTGTTTTTTTGTTACCTAAATTTATGACTAAGTTAGATAATAAAATGCTAAATTATAAGTATAAGCCTGTGAAATTAGTAACTTTTGCTTTTGAAGTACCTTCCCGGAAGGTGATTAAAAGTAAAGATAATGTTTTTTTATACCAATATTAGTTTTAGATTTGTTATATTTTCATAGTTGATCTAAAAATTGTAATTTTAGGCTATTTTTGTTGTAAACAAAAGTGAATAATGGACGGGTTATTTGATATTGAAATCAGACATATTGTTGATGGGATAATTCTAGGTAAACTGTAATAAATTTAGACTTTGTTGATTATTATTTATTAGTATGGGCTAGTCATATTAAATACTAAGAAGTAGGTCATGAATATTATCAAAAGTATTGACTAAATATATAGCATAAGCTATTATCAGTATGTTAAATTGTTTCAAAAAAGGGAATCAGTCATGTTTGCAAGTAAATTAGCTCAACTAAGAGAAATTTCTGGTTTGTCTCAGCAACAAGTTGCCGATAAGTTAAAAATAGCTCGAGCAACCTATGCAAATCTCGAATCAGGAAAAAAATTACCAGACCTTGAGCAGATTAGATTATTGGCTACGCTTTTTGAATTATCGACAAGCGAGTTAATTGATGATAAATCTTATAGCGATAATTCAGACGATATTGTTAAAATAAAGCTACGACAATCAAATGATAATATTAAACCAAGAGCAGTGGTTAAAGAAAAAGTAGAGACACTACGAGAAGTGTTGCTTTATGTATTAGATAAGGTTGGCGCTAAGCCTAATATTGGTGAGACGGTTCTTTACAAGTTACTCTATTTTATTGATTTTGATTATTATGAGAAGACGGGTAAATCCGTTACCGGTTTAACTTATATTAAGAACCACTATGGACCAACACCTACAAATACGTTTAGCGCTGTTGTTAAAGCTATGGAAGAGGCTGATGAGCTTGAAGTATTAAGTACTAAGTACTTTAATCATACTCAGAAAAAATACCTTCCGGTCGTTAAGCCACACCTAGATAATGTGTCGGCTGAAGAACTTCAACACATCGATGAAGTCCTAGCAAGGTTAAGTGATAAAACAGCTACAGAGCTATCGAGTTTGTCTCATAGGGATATGCCATGGTTAGCGACTAAAGATCGAATGCTAATCAATTATCAATTAGCTATGTATAGAACCACTGAAACTTCCGTGAAAGTGATTGAGGATGAACTTTGATCAAACTCAAGAATTTGTAAAAGAATTCAAAAAATTTAATAAAAAATGGAGAAGTTTATCTGAGGATTTCGAGGTTTTCAAAAACGCTGTAACTACTATTTATATTGATACAAATAGAAGTTCTGCGTTACATGTTAGGGAAACATTTTTTGCTACAAAAAAAGCAGCTGTCTTGAGATCAATCACGGAGTCTAAAGAAGTGATAAAAGTACGTCTGGATTGTAGAGATTTAAATAAAGACATGCTAAGAGTTATATTTATTAGGATAGGTAATGATATATTATTAATAGAACTATATTCAAAAAACGAAAAAGACAGAGAAGATGTCGGTCGGATTAATAAATATCTTAAGATTATAGATATTTAGATAAAAAGAGACATTAAATTTTCTTAAAAAGATTATAAAAACTCTCAGAACCAAGTTTTTAGATATATTACCTTTAGTCAGAATTATATGCTACTTATAACTTGTTGTATAAACTTTATTACAACATGATACATAGTTAATTTAAGAAGTTAAAGCTTTATATTATGGAGGGTTATTATTTTAAGGTTGTTAGTTTATAGTAATTTAGTTAAAATGTTTTTGTAATGAATAGTAGAAAAATATTAATTAGTGGGATCATTGCGCTTGGAATTATTGTAATTGTTGGTTTATTAATATTTGGTAGTTGGTCATATTCATCTTACTTAGATTCGAAAAGTAGCGTTGATCAGAAAATAAATCAGGCGATTGTTTTAGCAAAACAACAACAAGCTTCAGTAGATTCTAAAAAATATGCTACTGAATCACAGTATCCACTTGCTAATTATACTGGTCCTCAAATTTATGGTAGTTTATCTGTTAATTATCCAAAGAATTGGAGTGCTTATGTTGATGATACTGGTAGTAATAATTTAGTAGATGGTTATTTTAATCCGGGTTACGTTCCAGCAATTGGCGGATCGAGCTCAACTTTTGCCTTAAGGGTTAAAATTATTAATCAAACGTATGCAACAACCTTAACTAATTTATCATCAGAACAACAAGCTGGTTTGATAACTGTTAAACCTTATAGTTTACCAAAAGTATCAAAAGTAGTGGGTGTGATGATAACGGGTCAAGTACAAAATAACTTAAATGGAGAAATGGTAATTTTGCCTCTTAGAAATGAAACATTGCAAGTTTGGACTGTTGGTACAAATTACATGACAATTTTTAATAATGTAATTTTAGCAAATCTTACTTTTTCGCCTTAAAGTATTATAAATACGAAACAATTTCAATTTTTTACTGCATTTATCATATTAAAAATGCTATATTATTAAGTAATGAAGCAGGGGTTAAAATATATTTCGGACGATAGTATTGGGTTATTATCTCCTGAGTTGTTATTAAGTTTAACAGAACAGATTAAGTTTCCGTTGTTACAAATTGCTAGATATATTGAAGGTAGTCAAATAACAGGTAATTATGATCCAGAATTTGTTAAAAAAATAACGGCATATAGTTTAAGTTTAATAGACGCTTATAATTTAGGTATTAGATTAAGTTTAGAACAAGCTTCGACCGATATATCATTGGTTTCAGTGCCAGCAATTCTATATCGGACTGCTGAGAGCCTAAAAACTATTGCCAGCCATTATGGTGTCACTCTAGAGTTAAATATTGATGGGCGACATAATCCTGTTTTGACTAATGAAACAGGCTTACAGGTTTCACTAGTTAGTTTAGGGATGGCTTTAATCGAAGCTTTGCCGAGTATTGAAACAAAACAATTAAAGTTACATTTAGCAAGTCATCGTTGTCGATATGGCATTGTGGCGGGTCTTTATGTTGATAATGCTCATTTTTCTTCTGATACCCTAAAGCGAGGTAGAGAACTATACGGTAGAGTCAGACAACCACTAACAGATGTAAGCTATAGTCCATCAGCTGGTATTTTTATTGCCGATAATATTTTACAATCATTGAATTTAAAATTAAAAATTTCTCATCATCACAAGTTGTATGGTCTAGGTGTTATTTTGTCACCAGCTGCCCAGCTTGAATTAATAGAGTCATGATGAAAAAATCAGCTAATATTTTACTAATTGAACCAGATAAGGTATTGGCTGAGATATATAAGTCTGTATTAATGAAAAATCATTATAAGGTTGTAACAGTTCATGATGCACAGGTTGGTATAAATGCTGTTGATGAATTAGTACCAGATTTAATAATTTTAGAATTACAACTAGCCAAACACTCTGGAATCGAATTTTTATATGAATTACGAAGTTATAAGGAATGGCATAATATTCCGGTAATAATTTTGTCGATGGTAGATCAAAGTGAATTTAAAAATAGTAATAATATTTTATTCAATAATTTAGGCATTTTAAACTATTACTATAAGCTTGATGTGTCTATGGATAATTTACTTGATATTGTATCTAATAGTTTGGTTTAGTTATGAGACGTGATTATAAGACTAGAGCTATAGTACTGTCTAGAATTAATTATGGTGAATCGGATCGAATTGTAACTTTGCTAACAGAAGATTTTGGTAAAGTTAAGGTTATAGTTAAAGGCGTTAGAAATCAAAAAAGTAAACTGGCGGCATCAGTTGAACTTTTTAGTTTAAGTGTAATAATTTTTCGACCAGGGAAACGTGATATAGCACGTTTAATCACTGCTGAACTTAAGGTTTTCTTTGATGGTATTCTTATTGATCTAGAAAGAGTACAGACAGGGTATCAATTACTACGAATTTTGAATCGTGCAACTGAAGACGAGACAGATCAAGAGTTTTTTTTGGTTATGCTTCAAGCATTAGAATCGCTTAATGATCCAAGGATTGATCTATCAATAGTAGTTTGTTGGTTCTATAGTAGATTGTTGGTTTTATCAGGTCACCAACCTAATTTATTAACATTATCTTCTGGCCAAAAATTGGATATTAAACATAGTTATGATTTTGATTTTGAAAATTTTACTTTTTATTCATCAGCTAACACCAACATTTATTCAGCTAATGAGATAAAATTTTTACGATTAATGTTTAGTGTCAATAATCCTTTAATCTTGCAACAAGTAGAAGGGGTATCAGATTTGATTATTAAATTATTACCAATGGTACAAACTATGTTCTCGAGCTATATTCGTATATAATATTTGTATGTCAGAAGTTACACTTGATTTGCTTGTTAGTTTAGCTAAAAGAAGAGGTTTTATTTTTCCAGGTTCAGATGTTTATGGTGGATTAAGTGGAACTTGGGATTACGGACCTCTAGGAATAATGCTAAAAAGAAATTTAATTAATTTATGGTGGAAATTTTTTATTGATCAACGTGATGATATTTATCCATTAGATGCAGCAATTTTAATGAATGCTAAAGTTTGGCAAGCTAGTGGACACGTAGAGACTTTTACTGATCCATTAGTAGAATGTAGAGTGTGTCATTGGCGATTTAGAGCTGATAAAGTTAATCTTGATAAATGTCCTCAGTGTGGCCAAGAAAAGTCTTTTACAGAGCCTCAAAATTTTAATTTAATGTTTAAGACGAATATTGGACCTGTTGTCGAAGATACTTCTAGTTTAATTTATTTAAGGCCAGAAACAGCTCAAGGAATTTTTACTAATTATAAGAATGTTTTGGATGTTTTTTATCCTGATCTACCTTTTGGTATTGGACAATCTGGTAAGGCATTTAGAAATGAAATCAGTCCAAGAGATTTTATATTTCGTTCAAGAGAATTTGAACAATTAGAAATTGAATATTTTATAGATCCTAGAAATTGGCAGGACAGCTTTAATATGTGGTTGCAACTAATTAGAGATTGGTGTGATTTAATTGGTTTGCCAACTGATATGATAATTGAACGTGAGATTGATGAATCTGATAGAGCTCATTATAGTCAACGAACAGTTGATTTTGAATTTAAATTTCCAATTGGACAAGAAGAATTATTAGGACTGGCTTATAGAACAGATTTTGATTTAAAAAATATTGAGAGAGTTAGTAAAAAATCAATGTTATATCGTCCTAAAAATGGTGAGGAGTCTTTTTTACCTCATGTTATTGAGCCAAGTTTTGGAGTTGAGCGGGCTATTATGGCAGTTCTGACAGCTTCTTACAAGGTAGATGAAGTAAATGGTAAATCAAGAACTTTCTTAAAATTATCTAATCAGTTAGCACCTTATTTGATAGTTGTTGGTCCACTAGTAAAAAATAAAGTTGAATTAGTAGCTAAGGCAAAGGAAATTTTTAAATCTTTAAAACTGGAATTTGGATCGGTTATGTGGGATGATAATAGTAATATTGGTAAAAGATATCGTCGGGCTGATGAGATTGGTACGCCATATTGTGTGACAATTGATTTTGATACCTTAGAAAATGGAACCGTTACTGTAAGAGATCGTGATAGTACCAAGCAAGAACGTTTAAAAGTTGATGAAATAAGTTCATATATAAAATAGTTTAAAAATTTTTAAAAAAACTTAAAAAAGGTTAATTAGTGACTCAAAATCAGGCTCTTATTATTATGAAAAGCGGAGTAAATGTTTTTTTAACAGGCGCTCCTGGTGCAGGTAAAACATATACTCTTAATAAATTTATTTTTCAAGCCGAGAAAATAGGTAAAAGAGTGGCCGTTACGGCATCTACTGGTATTGCTGCTACTCATATTGGGGGTTTAACTATTCATTCTTGGTCTGGAATTGGCATAAAAGATGAATTAACTAAGGATGATAAAGCTTATTTGATGGCTAACGAGTCATTAAGACATCGGTTTCGTTCAACTGATGTATTAATTATTGATGAAATTTCAATGCTACATGGTTTTAGGTTAGATTTAGTTAACGAAGTAGCTCGTCTTTTACGAGAGAGTAATCAGCCTTTTGGTGGTATGCAAGTAATTTTAGTTGGTGATTTTTTTCAATTACCACCAATTAGTCAAAATAATGATAAGATTGATTTTCTTTATCATTGTCAATCATGGTATGAATTAGAACTACACATTTGTTATTTAACTGAACAACACCGTCAGATAAAAAGTGATGGTCTACTTACTTTTTTAAATGCTATGAGAAATAATAACCTAAATGATGAGCAAATTAATTTGATAAAATCACGAATTGGGATTGCTAGAAAACCAGATGATGTAGTTACTAAACTTTATTCTCATAATATTGATGTTGATACTATTAATAAACGTCATTTAAATATGTTAAATGGGGAGTTGTATAGTTTTGAAGCAAAAACTAAAGGTCAAAAATATAAAGTTGATCAATTATTAAAGAATATTTTATCTCCTAAAATATTAGAATTAAAAATTGATGCTGAAGTTATGTTTGTGGTAAATAATTTTTCAGAGGGATATGTTAATGGTAGTAGAGGTAAAATAGTTGATTTTGAGTCAGATCAACCGATTGTTAAGTTAACAAATGGTCGAGAAATTAAAGTAAGTCGGTATAAATGGACGATTGAAGAAGATGGTGAAAATATTGCTCAGGTTGAACAATTTCCTTTAAGATTGGCTTGGGCGATGACAATTCATAAAAGTCAGGGAATGAGTTTAGATGCAGCGGAAATTGATTTAAGTCGGGCTTTTACTCCAGGAATGGGTTATGTTGCTATGTCTAGAGTTAAATCATTAAGTGGACTTTATTTAACTGGACTTAATAATACCGCGCTTTTATTACATCCTCAAATATATGATTTAGACTTTAGTTTAAGACAATTTTCCTCACTATTAACTGATCAGCCGGATGAGAAAGTTGGAGATATTATAGAATTAGCCAGTCAAAATAGAAGTTTAATTAATCAAGAATTACTTAGATTGTTAATTAATTGGCGAGCTTTAATTAGTGAAAAAGATGAAGCCATAATTTTTAACATACCAGACTCGATTCTGGAAATAGTTGCTATTGTTAAACCAATCAGTATGTTACAACTCAGTTCTTTACCGGGTTGGAAAAAAAATTTAATTAGGAAATATGGCAAAGAAGTAGTAAGTCTTATAAAAGAGTATCAATTAAAACAATATCAAAATAGTTAAAACAAATTTAAATTGAGGTGTATGATTAATTTATGGTTATTCGGACAAAGAAAGAAAATGTTTATGCTTTTATTGATAGTCAAAATTTAAATATTAGCATTCAAAAAATGGGTTGGAAAATTGATTGGCGTAAGTTCAGAAAATTTTTAGCGACTAAATATAATGTTACCAAGGCTTACTTATTTATTGGTTATATGGTAGAAAATGAAAATCTCTATGAATATATGCATGATTTAGGGTATTTAGTAGTTTTAAAACCGACAATAGATGTTAAACCGGTAGTTGAAGAATCGAATAATGTTAATTTAAAAGATTCTGTTTTATCTGAAAATACTGATCAAAAGAGTACAATCAAGGGAAATATTGATGCTGATTTAGTCTTATATGCTATGAAAGAAATTAATAATTACGATAAAGCAATTATTGTTTCGGGTGATGGTGATTTTTATGGTTTAATCGAGCATTTAATTAATAATAATAAACTGAAAGCTTTGATGGCGCCAAACTGGATGTATTCGTCGTTATTAAAGCAGTTTGAAAGTAATATTATTAGACTTGATCTTGAAAGAAGATCTTTAGCTTATAAGGATAATATTAGAAGTCGATTTAAAAAAGTAGTTAAAAGGTAATAGATTATATAAACATAATTTGTTTGACAATATTACAAGAATAGTGTATATTATATATTGTGTTATATAATAAAATAAAAAATATTTTTAAAAAAATTTTACTTTTACCGATGATCTTAGCATCAGTATTGGGATTAATGGATTTACCTGGACAAAGTTTAAGGTTATATTCAGTTGTGAAACCTAATTTAGTAGCTGTTCAAGCTTTTGCTACTACTGGGTTATATTTGCGTGAAAGAGAAGATGAGGTAGGTTATCATTACGTTAGTTATACTTCGTCTCAGCGAACTGTTAGTAGGGCAGGTAGGAGATAATGATACTTGTGGATAACTTTTTGGGTATTTTATATTGTGGATAAGTAGTGTAAGAAACACCACTATTTTCTTTTTTAGCTATTGTAGTGGGTTATCGTGGGTAGTATATTCATGTAAGTGGGTTATCGTGGGTAGTACATATATACCAACGTAAAAATAAAAACCACTAGGAAAAAAGGGATGATAACAGTCGATTATTTTGAACGAAAACTTGACGAGAAACGTAGGTTAACAATACCTGCTGAGTTAAGAGAAGAGTTTAAAAGTGGATATGTTATCACTCGTGGATTTAATAAATACTTACATCTCTACTCAAAATCAGTATGGGATGAAGTAGTTGAGCCAAATCTTCAAGGTAATATTCTTGATGAAAAAACGGCTGATTTAAATGTTAAATTCAGAATGGGTAAGAGTGAAGGTACCATTGATGATAAACAAGGTAGACTTTGCTTAGACCAAAACCTACTAGATTACGCTGGCATTAAGCGCGAAATAGTAGCGGTAAAAGCTGGATTATACTGGCGGATATTACCAAAAGTGTAGTAGTACATTAAAAATTAATAACAAGGATTAACTAACGGTTCGAGGTTAGCTAATCGGCAGTCAACAAGTGGATTATGGGGTTACACTTTAAATACCCTAGTACATTTTAAAACACTTCCCAAAACTCCACCTCACAAAAGTCTCTCATTTTGATTTAAAAAGTTAGAAGTTTATAGATTTTTAAAATCTTGTTATATCTTCTGTACATACGATTTAAATCAAAGTATAAAACAAAAATTTTTAAAACAAACAGTTGACTGCTGATTAGGTGACCTTGTAAAAATAAAAACAAGTAAAATACACCAAAATAAAAACCAAAATAATGTCACAAATTCACCAGCCAGTATTAGTGAATGAAGTGCTTACGGTTTTAAAACCAAAAAAGAATGATAGTTATCTAGATTTAACAGCTGGTTATGGAGGACATGCTAGTGCTATATTAAATCAGACTAATAATTATCAGGAATCGGTTTTAGTAGATCGTGATATAACTTCAACTACATTTTTGCAAAATTTGTTTGTTGGTAAACCAATAATAATTGTAAAAGAAGATTATTATCAGGCATCAATTAACTTAGAAAAGCAGGGAAAATTATTTGATATTATCTTGGCGGATCTTGGAGTATCGTCACAGCACTTTAATGATAAAAATAGGGGTTTTTCTTTTAAAGATAATGGACCACTTGATATGAGAATGGATCAAGGGCAGAGCTTAAGTGCTATGCAGGTTATTAATGAATACTCAGAAAAAGAAATAGCTAGAGTATTAAAAGAATATGGTGATGAACCAAAAGCAAGGTTAATCGCTAAATTAATTATTAATAGTCGGCCTATTATTAGTACAAGAGAATTAGCTGATATATGTTTAAAAGCGTGGCCAGGTAGAAGTAAAGTACATCCGGCTACCAGAACATTTCAAGCTATCAGAATTGAAGTTAATCAAGAATTATCACAACTAAGTTTAAGTTTGCCAATTTGGCTTAAACTATTAAAGCCTGGTGGTAGATTAGCGGTTATTAGTTTTCATAGTTTGGAAGATCGAATAGTTAAACATTTTTTTAAAGAAAAAAATGGTGAACATTATGATTCTGAAGTGATGATACTAACAAAAAAACCAATTATCCCTACAAAAAATGAAACAGTTAATAATCCGCGGTCTCGTAGTGCAAAATTACGAGCTGTAGTTAAAAAATAAAAACAAAAAGAAAGGAGCGAACCTAATGCCTATTCAGGTAAAAAGTAACTCCCGAGCCTATAAAGTCATTGTAAAAGTTTTATAGCGCTAACCAGCCTTAATGATCACAAACATTAGGGCTGGAAAATAAATATAAACGTAAAAGAGAGAAATATGACATATTCAAGCAGTCTAGCAATTAGTAGATCAAAATTTAATAGTAAAAATCAAAATTCGATTAGTTTTATGAAATCGGGTGAAAGTATTATTGGACCAATTTCTAATACGGTTATTTTGATAGTATTAGCTTGTTTGTTGGGTTTATTGTATTTAACTCAAGTAACTAAAACAAATTCTTTTGGTTATAATATTAATAATTTACAGCAACAGCAAGCAAGATTAATTTCCCAGTATAATAACTTAGAAGTAGCTTCAGCTCAGTTACAGTCTGTCAATCGAGCTCAAAGCAGTTCAGTTACTAAAGGTATGGTTACTATTACACCGTCAGCTACATTAAACAATTAACCTAAACGATAATTTTAAAAGTTCGATTTAGAGTATAATTGAAGGTGATGTTATCATTAAGTCAAAAAAATTTAGCCTCATTAAAAACAAATCGGATCAAATTATTATGGGGTTTGTTAGTTTTATTAATTATTATTTTTGTTGTTCGGTTATTTTATTTAGAAGTTATTAGGTTTAGTTATTATAAAAACGCAGCCTTAAATGATCAATTAAAGCAATATCAAATACCAGCAAGTCGAGGTATTATTGAGGCATATGACAACGGTAGAATAGTACCACTAGTTTTAAATCAAACATTTTATACAGTATATATTGATCCATCTATAATAACTAATATTAGTAAAACAGCTAATGACATTTATTCAGTTATTGGTGGTAATTTAAAGCATTATATGTATTTAATGAAATTTAAAAAATTACAATATATAATTGTAGCTCATAAAATTACACAAGCTCAAAATAAAACATTATTAGCCTTTCATTTACCAGGAGTTGGAACACAAAGCCAAGATTATAGAGTATACCCTGATGGTAGTTTGGCGTCACAGTTACTTGGCTTTGTGAATAATTCTGGTCAGGGCGTTTATGGTATCGAACAAGCTTTAAATAAAGAGTTAGCAGGTACACCTGGTAGGGTTAAAGCTGTAACTGATGTAAACGGTGTTCCTTTAGCGGCCAATACTAATAATATTGAAATACCTCCAAAAAATGGAAAGAATATTGTTTTAACGATTAATGTAGGTATTCAATCTCAAGTAGAACAGATTATAAAAAAAGAATATACAACCACAAAATCTCAACAAATTAATGCGATTGTCATGGATCCGTATAATGGTCATGTGGTTGCGATGGCTAATTATCCAACTTATAATCCAGCTAATTATCAAAATGTTACTAATGCAAGTGTATATGACAATGGAACAGTCAGTGATGCAATTGAGCCTGGTTCTATTATGAAAACGTTAACTACGCCAGCAGCTCTAAATCAAGGAGTGATTCAACCTAATACGAATTTTTTTGATCCAGCTCATTGGGTAGTTAATGGCTTTAATATTCATGATATTTCAATAGATGGTGGTCCAAGAGAACAAAATATTGCAAGTATTCTAGCATTGTCTTTAAATACTGGTGCGACTTGGATGCTTATGCAAATGGGTGGTGGTCAGATAGATAAAAAAGGCATAGATGCTTGGTATAATTATATGACTCAACATTATCGTTTGGGGCGTACAACTGGTATTGAGCAAGGATATGAAGCAGCTGGTTATGTTCCACCACCTAATATGAATGATCCTAGTATTGATTTACGATATGCTAACACTTCATTCGGCCAAGGGTTATTAGTTACTCCTTTACAGATGGCTTCAGCTTTGTCTAGTGTTTTAAATGGTGGTACCTATTATCAGCCAACCTTAGTAGCTGAAACAATAAGTCCGAATGGTAAAGCGATAATTCATCAACCAAAAATATTAGAAAAAAATGTCGTTGGACCTAATATTGGTAATGAGATGGTTCCTTTAATGCAAAATGTTGTAAAAGCATACTTACATGGTGGTTTTAGTTTTATGAATTTTAGTCCGAATTATATAGTTGGTGGTAAGACTGGAACGGCTCAGGTTGCTAAACCAACTGGTGGTTATTATAAGAATACATACAATGGTTCTTATATTGGTTTTGTAGGTGGAAGTAAGGTAAAATATGTTATTTGTGTGTTTAATATTAAGCCTAAAATTCCTGGATATGCTGGTTCTTTTGCTGGTCAACCGGTTTTTGCTGATATTGTTCATATGCTAATTAATGAAGGGTTTGTTAGTCCAAAACCTTAGAAGTTTTAATAATAAATAAAAGCAGGAGAAACCATTAATTTTATTAGAATGTGTAGACAGATAATTAATTTAAGATATCTTAAATTAATATAATTTGATATAATTTAATGAAAGAAATTTAAATAAACAAAAATGAATGCTACACTACATTTTGCACTTACACTACATTTTTTAATTCGTTTGTTAACTTTAACATTCTTAAGTTTTAGTCTGGCAATGATTATAACACCTATTTATACGTATTTTGCTTATCATTATAAATGGTGGAAGAAACCTCGAACTGATGCCTGGTCAGGAGGTAAAGCTATTGTTTATCAGAGACTGCATGCCGAAAAGCATAAAAGGTTGATTCCAACGATGGCTGGTTTAATATTTGTTATTGCTATTAGTATAGTGGTGTTGATATATGATTTAAATCGAAGCGAAACTTGGTTACCATTAGCTGGTTTAGTTGGAGCTGGTTTAGTTGGAATGATTGATGATTTATTAAATATCAGAAGTAACGGTGGTATTGCAGGTATGTCAGCTCGTTATAAATTTTTATTATATAGCATAGTTTCTCTTGTTGGTGGTTGGTGGTTCTATGATAAATTGGGTGTTCATACTATTTTTATACCTTATATACATAATTTAAATATTGGGATATTAATTATCCCATTATTTTGGTTAGTGGTTATAGCTACATCTAATGCAGTTAATATTAGTGATGGGTTAGATGGTTTAGCGGGAGGTCTTTTAACTTCATCTTTTGCTGTATATAGTGTTATAGCAACTATTGAACATCAATACCAATTAGCAATTTTCTGTTTTATTATTGTAGGCGCATTATTAAGTTATACTTGGTTTAATATTTTTCCAGCTCGGTTTTATATGGGGGATATTGGATCTTTTGCTCTAGGAACTGCTTTAGGTATTATTGCAATGCAAACTAACACCGTTTATATTTTACCAATTATTGGAATTGTCTATGTTGCTGAAACAGGCTCGGTAGTTATTAATCGGCTTTCTAAAAAATTAAGGCATGGTAAGAAAGTGTTTCTGTCATCTCCAATTCACCATCATTTTGAGGCCATAGGTTGGCCTGAAACAAAGGTTACGATGAGATTTTGGATTATTGGTCAAGTTGCAGCAGTTTTTGGTTTAGTCATATTCTTAATTAATAGGCTTTAGTTAATTATTATGCCAGATATGTCTGTTAGGCAAACAATTAGAAAAAAAATAAGTCGGTATTTTGAGATGCTTCAATCTAGTGGCGATCCATTAAAAATTGGACGTAGACATAAGCCAGATTATTGGTTATTAGTTTTGACTATAATGTTAATGTTAGTAGGTTTAATTGTTATTTACTCTATTGGACCAGCGTTAGCTATTACGTATGGTGTTAGTACTAATTATTTCGCTTATAAACAGTTAATTGCTGTTTCTTTAGGTCTGATTGGTTTTTTGATTGCTACTAGAGTGCCATTAATATGGTGGAAAAATACCTATAAGTTGTTGGTTGCTTTTGCTGCTTTAACTACACTGGCAGCTATTGTCTTACCAGTTAATCCTAATTATCCAGCTCATCGTTGGGTTAGACTGGGAAGTTTTTCTTTTCAATCCGTTGATGTTGTAACACTTGCGGTAATTATCTGGATAGCTGGTTTTTTAGCGATGAAAATAAAACAAGGATTGATTAAAAACACTCGAGCTGTTTTTGTGCCGTTAGCTGTTTCTTTAGTTATTTTGGGGGTTATTATCGTTGGTGTACAGAGTGATTTAGGTTCAATGGGTGTCATAGTTGCCATAATGAGTGCAATGGCCTATGTTGCTGGCATGCCTCTTAAGAGATTAATTATTATTTTTGTTATCATTATGATCGGAGTGGTTATTGCTGTTGTTAGTTCGCCTTATCGATTGGCTAGAGTTCAAACTTATTTACACCCTCACTCAAATTGTCAGGGTAGTAGTTATCAGGCTTGTCAATCTTTAATTTCAGTTGGGTCAGGAGGATTGGTTGGTCTTGGTCTTGGTAAAAGTGTTCAAGCTTATGGTTATGTACCTGAAGCATCTAATGATTCAATTTTTGCTATATTTGCCGAAAAATTCGGTTTTGTTGGTGGTGTTATATTAATTGGGATTTTTTTCATGCTTTTTAATCATTTGAAAAATGTTTCAGAGAGGTTAGAAGATGATTTTTTGCGTTTAATAGTAATTGGAATTTTTACTTGGCTTAGTATACAGACACTTATTAATATTGGTTCAATGTTAGGGCTATTTCCTTTAAAAGGTATTACACTGCCTTTTATTAGTTATGGTGGAACTAGTATAGTATTTTCTACGGCAGCAGTTGGTTTAGTTTTTCAAATTTCACGCTATACTAGTCTTAAGCCAGTAGAAATAAATAATGATACCAAGAAAGGTAAAAGTAATGAAGATTTTGGTAACCGGAGGCGGGTCAGGGGGGCATATCACTCCAATTTTGGCCGTCGCGGCTGAGATTAAAAAACGGGACCCTAAAAATACTATTATTTATATTGGTCAAAAAAGCGATGATTTAGTAAAGTTTATTAATTCTGATGATAACATTAATCAAAGTTTTTCTATTTTTGCTGGAAAATTTCGTCGTTATCATGGGGAAGGACTATTTCAGTTACTAGATATAAAAACAGTTTTAAAAAATTGTCGAGATTTTATTTATTTTATTATAGGCATCATTCAAAGTTATTTTATAATTCAAAAAGTCAAACCTGATATTTTATTTAGTAGGGGAGGGTATGTGAGTGTACCAGTTGCTTTGGCCGCTAGGTTAAAAAAGGTTCCTTATATTACGCATGATTCTGATTCAACACCTAGTTTAGCCAACAAATTAATTTCTAAAAAAGCGAAATTTAACGCTGTAGCACTAGATGCAAAAATATATCCATATATTCAGTCTAAAACTATTGTTACTGGTATACCGGTGTCTTCAAATTTTAGTCGTGTTGATTTTAATTTAAAACAGAAGTATTTAAAAGAATTAAATTTGAATTCTGATAATAAAGTTTTGTTAATCATTGGTGGTGGTTTGGGAGCAGTTAATATAAATTTGATATTTTTAAAAATAGTAAAAGAATTACTAGAACAAGAACCAAAATTAGTTATTATCCATTTGGTTGGTGGTAATAATGAAACTGTTATGTCTGTAAAATATGATGATACGAGTATACTGTCTGTTAAATTAAGAAGTAGAGTACGGGTGTTTGGGTTTATAAAAGATGTTTATAAATATAGTGGTGTTGCTGATGTTATTGTTTCAAGAGCGGGAGCGACTAATATAGCTGAGTTTGCAATTCAAGGTAAGGCTTGTATTATAATTCCCAGCCCTTCATTAGCTAATGGACATCAATTAAAAAATGCTAATTATTTGAGTGACCATCAGGCAGCTATAGTTTTACAGGAAAATGAATTAAAAAGTGATCCGCATTTACTTTTTAATAGTATTATAAAATTATTACATGATGATAAATTGAAAGAAAAATTGATTAGCAATATTTTAAAAGAAGCTCAGCCTGATGCTACCAAGAAATTAGTTAATTTAATTTTACAAGATAAACATGTTTAAATTTAAAAAAAAGAATAACAATAAAGTAATTGGAAGGCAGCGTGCTTATAGTAGCCGACAATTAGAAAATCGTCGTTATTTGTATCATTCTGTTAGTTTAGAACAAGCTAAACAGCAATCAACTAATATAAAATTTAAAAAAGATGAGACTGATATTAATCATATAACAGAGATAAATATAACTAAGTTTTGGATTAGAAGAATAGTAGAGTTATTTATATGGTCAGTTATAATAGTTGCAGGTATTAGATTATTGTCATTATCTACTGTGGCTCAAGTAAAAGTATTAAATAATAATACTCAATTTAATTCGATGATTTATCAAAAAATAATCGATCAACAGCTCGCTAGTTCTTGGTTTAATCATAATAAATTAACAGTTAATGTGAATAATATTGCCAAAGTACTTGAAAGTAAGTATCCGACGATTGTTAGCGTTAAAGCCAATGTACCTTTAGTTGGTAATAGTTTGAATATTGATATTACTACTTCATCACCTAGATTGTTCTTGTCGACTACTTATAATGCTGGTTTAGTTGACGGACAGGGTAGGGTTGTATCTATCGATAATATAAATAAGGCATCATCTGGACTAATTATTGTAAATTATCCAATATCTGTGAAGTTAGCAATTGGTGATAATATTTTAACACCATCAATTGTTAATTTTATTAATGATGTTACATACGAACTAAAACTAAAAAAAATCACTGTCAATTATTTTGAGGTGTTACCAGGAGCCAATGAACTTGATGCTTATATAACCAATACAAAATATTATGTAAAATTTGATTTACAATCGAACAATCCTTTACTCCAGATAGGGACGTACTTAGCTGTCATACATAATTTATCATTACATAATCAATCACCGAGTCAATATATTGATGTAAGAATACCGGGCAGAGCTTATTATAAGTAGACTCTGCCCCTTCTGTTCGTTTTTTGTTTATGGGGTTACTTAAGAAAAAGTTTTGATAAAAAAGTATATAAACTAATATAATAATGCAAAAGTCAAAATTAATATAAAAAATTATATAAAAGGGTGGGGAGCAAAAAATATAAAATTAGTTAAAAAACATATAAAATAATATAAAACTGTGGATAAGTCAAATAGCGTTTTATGAGTTAATTTTGACACTAGTTGATATCTAGCTGAATATACGGATACGAATCTCACATAGATATAGATTGTAGTAGTATTATGAAAACAAGATGTTAATTTTTATTAGTGTAATTAAAGTATTTTTGAAACGATTGTAATAGTTATACCCTACTTAGAAGTGTAGTAGTTGAATTGTAACTCGTTCTGTATTAACATACTAGAGTCGTAAAATATACATTGTACGACATTGGGTTTGTGTTTATTGTTGAGGGTTGTTTTATAGTGCTCTTCTGTTATTAAACTTTTATTAATAATTATTTTAATCAATAATTATTAATAATCTAAAATTACTTCTCTTTTAGATTGTTTATTAAAATTTCTACTCTTCTTCTAATAGTAACTAATTATTGTGTGTTCGTAAAATGTATGGTTTTTGTATTTAATTTTTTGCTAAGCTGTATGTGGCTTTGGCTACTCTTTTAAATTGAGATTTTCCTTGGAGGTTTAATAGTATAGTAGTCTCTTTGACGAATCTATCTTTTAAGACTCTTTTTACTATTTCATCTCTGTGTAGAGGTTCATTTGCATCTTGAAGTATTTTAGTAATAATATCAGCTACCGTACCTTTTTGATAACCCCATTCTGTTAGTGCGTATATACCACGTCCTACTAAAACGAATCTTTTGTCTTTGATAAGTTCATTGTGAATGGCTTGTGTAGTTACATTTTTTCGCTTGAAATCACTTTTTTTGATAGCGCTTGCTATTTCATTAAAATGCATATGATTGTTGTTTTCTTTCAAAATAACATAAATTTTATCTCTTATGTTTCTTGGATTCACTGTTGGCCATTTTGTAAGCCCCCAATATTTATTTAAATATGCTATTTTTTTTGAAATATTGGCCAGTGATTCAAGTTGTTTTGAATCAGAGTTATTGGTAAGTTTTATTAGGTCATTAATGGAAACTGGACTTCCCTTTTTTTGAATAACATTAACAATATTGTCTATTGCGTTTAGTAGTTTTTTATCAGTAAATGTTGATTTTAGAGCGATTGAATTGTAATAATTATCATTTTCATTTAAAACAATCATTTTAGAAGACATTAAGGCTAGAAACATAATTCTAGATTGTTCGGTTTTATCTTGGGTTTTATAGAGTTTATCACTAATATCGTTTATTTTTAAGATATCACCATATTGTGTTAACACACTTGTAAGGTTGTCGATAAAGAGTAAAAAATCTGGTATTTTACCTTCCTCAGTAACTAGTTTTAGCTTTAATGTAACTGTTTTTTCAAGTTGTCTTACTCTTTCTCTGGTAATACCAAGCATTTCACCGATTTGCTCAAGTGTTTCTTTTCTATCAAATAACCCAAAACGACGAGCAATAATTTCTCGTTCTCTTTCCTGGCTGATGTTATTTAATAGTTTCTTAATTAAATCAGTGGTGTTTATTTGGTTTGTAATTAATTGTTTACTCATAATGAAGTGGTTTAGTTTAAATTATATAATGATTACTCGAAAAAGTCAATTAGATTATTACTATGAATATATTTTAGCATATAAATGACTACTTTACGTATTATATGTTGTAAAAATACTATTAGTCAATTACTTTTACTAATTATCAAGATTGTATATTATTATTTATTTTTTTTAAATTTACGTTTAATTTTTTTAATTGGCGCATTATCTAAAATTTTTTGAGCTTCTTTTTCAGTAATTTTATCCGGTTCTTGTGTTTTAGAGATCCTGGCATTTTTTTTACCGTCTGTTATATAAGGGCCATAAGGGCCATTAATAATTTTTAGGCCGCTTTTAAAAGTTTTTATGTTTTTGGCTTTATCTTTTTCAATTTTTTCTTGATATAAGACTAAGGCTTCATCCAGAGATATCGTAAGAGGATCATGAGGCTTAATAGATATAAATGTTTTATTTACACTAATATACGGTCCAAATCGTCCAATATTGGCTATAATGTCTTCTTTTTCATTAGTTTGACCGACAACTCTAGGTAATTTAAACATTTCTATGGCTTGGTTTAATGTAATAGTCATAATAGTCTTACCTACAGGCATTGGTGCAAACGTTGGTTTATCAGTTGGTTCATCACCATCACCTTTTTGAAGCATTGGGCCGTATTTTCCAAATCTGGCGTAAATATTTTTACCACTAGTAGGATCTACGCCAAGTAATCTAGCTTGAGAGGCTTCTTTACGTGATATGGATTCTGATTGTTCCACAAGTGGGTGGAATGATTCATAGAATGATTTAATAGTTGTTACCCATTTTTCAGATCCAGTAGCTATTTTGTCAAATTCAGCTTCTATTTTTGCTGTAAAATCGTAATCTACGATGGTGGGAAAATGTTTAATTAAGAAATCTGTTGTTACTTCGGCTATTGGGGTTGGGACTAGTTTATTTTTATCAGCACCAGTTATAGTCATCACATTTTGTTTGTCAATCGTTTTATCTTTTGAGAGGATTAGTTTAGTTGAGTTACGTTTTTTACCTTCTAAATTAACTTTTTCTATGTAACCTCTAGATTGAATTGTTGAAATAGTCGGTGCATAGGTACTTGGACGACCAATACCAAGATCTTCTAGTTTTTTCACTAAAGTAGCTTCTGAGTATCGGGCTGGAGGACGATTAAAAGTCTCAATAGCTTCAATAGTTTCATAGGTTAATTTTTCTGATTGTTTTATTGAAGGTAGAATGCGTTCATTTTTGTTATCTGAATAAACTTCTAAAAAACCTTTAAATTTTATTATCTCACCACTAGCTACAAAAAATTCTTTGTTATTGGAAATTTTAATTATAGCTTCCGTTTTAATTAATTTAGCTGGTGTCATCTGGGAAGCCACTGTTTTTTGCCATATGAGATTATAAAGATGATTTGATGGTTCGTCTAATGGTGTAGATAAGTTATTAAAATTTGTAGGTCGAATAGCTTCGTGAGCTTCTTGAGCACTGGAGTGTTTTGTTTTAAATTGACGTTTTTGATAATATTGTGCAGAAAAATTTTTTAGGATGTAATTTTTTGTTTCATTTATTGCTTGGTCAGATAGTAGAGTACTATCAGTACGCATATATGTTATATGGCCCGCTTCGTATAATTTTTGAGCTATAAGCATGGTTTGCCTAACTGAAAAGTTAAGTCGCCTTGAAGCTTCTTGTTGTAAGGTTGAAGTAGTAAAAGGAGCACCAGGTTGTTTTACGCTGTCTTTTGTTTTTATTGAGTCGATAATGAAGGTTTCATTACTAATGTTGTTTAACCACTTTTGAGCGGCGTTAATATCTTTAAATTTAGTGTTAAGTTCAGCAGTTAATAGTGTAGTATTGTTTGGAATAATAAAATTAGCAATTATTTTAAAATAGCCAGTTTGGACTGAATCATTAATTTCTCTTTCCCTGTCGACTATTATTCTAACAGCAACGGATTGTACTCTACCTGCGCTTAAGCCGGTTTTAATTTTTTTCCAAAGAACTGGAGATAATTCATATCCAACTAATCTGTCTAAAATGCGTCTGGCTTGTTGGGCGTCTACTAGTTTTAAGTCAATAGTCCTAGGATTAGATATTGCGTTTAAAATAGCTGGTTTGGTAATTTCATGAAAAACGATTCGTTTAGTAGTAGCAATGTCTAGTTTAAGAGCTTGAGCTAAATGCCAGGCAATAGCCTCACCTTCTCTATCTTCATCACTTGCTAGCCAAACTTGATTGTTTTTAGCTAATTTTTTAAGTTCAGCGACAATCTTTTTTTTATCATTTGAAATATCATAAATTGGTTTAAAGTTGTTGTTTATTTCGATATTTAATCCTTTTTGAGGTAGGTCTCTAATATGACCAAAGCTACTTTTTACGGTGTAGTCTTTTCCTAAAAACTGTTGAATAGTTTTAGCTTTGGCTGGGCTTTCTACGATAACTAAATTTTGACTCATAGTACTATACTTAAGCGTATTTAATAATTTTATGCAAATTATTATACTGTAATTTATAAAATTAATTTATATAACGGAGTAAAATAAAAAATTAAGCTAAATAGTTTTTATAAAATTTAATACCTACCCAAATTCCAAAAAATGAACCAATTGTACTTAAAATAATTCCCCATCCACCTAACCAATTACCGTGATCTAATAATTCTCCAAAATAACTTCCTATTGTGCCGAAAATAGTTAAACTAATTATGATTGTTAATTTCATATCTATATTTTAACATATGGCTTAAATAATGATTATTTGTAATGATATATTTTTGTGTATATCGCAAATATATTTAATTAGTTGACATTATGACATTAATTTGATAAAATGGCAAACTATGAGTCCTTAATAAAACAATAAGGATTCTTGCACATTATACCCCTATCTAACATTCGTTAGATTGTTTTAGAACGGCGTCTAAAAAGTTGTTACCCTCCACTTATTATGACGTTAAGATTTATCTTAAAACGTTCTAAAACATACTAACCCCTTTAACGACAAAAAACTTGTTTTTTAAGTTCCCCGTTCAAGATGAGTCTAAATGACGGTTTTAAACCGACACGAGTCTTTATTTATAAATTTGACATCGATGTTTCATCGGGGTGGGTTGAAGGGTTAAAATTAGAGATAATTTTTTTAAATTATCTCTTAAAAGAGTCTCCGGCGGTGCCCACCCCCTCCGGAGACTCTTTTAGTTTATAAATTTTCTTGTTTCGGGTGATATGGTAGGCTGTGAACTAAATATAAATTCGTTGATGAGAGCGTTTATTTCTTTAAATAAAATTGGAAAATTTTTTTGTTGATTTTTAGAAAATTTTTTTAAAACTAATTCTTTAGCTGGTTTATTAATAGTTTTTGTACTAGTTCCGATTCTGATTCTGTTAAAATCTTCACCTACTTGATCAATAATTGAATTAATACCATTATGCCCGGCACTGGATCCTCCAAATTGTGTTCTTATTAAACCAAATTCTAAATCTATGTCATCGTAAATTACGACTATTTGTTTGGGAGTAATTTTATAAAAATCGATTATTTGTTTAACACTAAAACCGCTGTTGTTCATAAAGGTTTGGGGTTTAGCGGCTATAATTTTTTTTTCACCAATGATTCCTTCTGAAACATATGATTTAAAATTATTATTTAACTTCCAGGAGCTAAAATTATCTGAATTATTAATAAATTCATCTAAAACATGGAAACCTATGTTGTGTAGTGTATAGTCAAATTTTTTTCCAGGATTACCTAAGCCAATAAGTAATAATTTATATGTTAAATTAAGACTATAGTAGTTTGTTACCTTACTAGTTTCTATTTTTTTTTGAAGCCATGCCATAATTTTATTATAGTATTTCTTAATTACTAATGTTACTTACTGATTTATCTTTAAACTGTTTAGTAGGTGAGATGCCATGTTTATGTGGTATATGTTTTTCAATAAACCATATTTCTATAGCTGTTCCTGAATAATCAAATGTTTCTCTTAGTTGATGTTCTAGATATCGTTTATAACTCCAGTGGATAAAATTAGTTTGACTACCAAATATTTTAAAGGCTGGAACTGAATTATCGATTTCTTGTACCATATAATTAAGTTTTGGAGAACGGTTTTTTAGTCCAGCTGGTGGGTGTTGATCAATGACCTTTTTTAGCCACCTATTTAGTTCGGTGGTAGGAATTTTAAGCTGGCGATTTTGATTAATTGTTTGTACTAATTCGAATATTTTTGCAACATTTTGCCCGGTAATTGATGAAACAAATATAATAGGAGCCCATGGTATAAACGCGAAATCGTATTTAAGTTTAGCAGCGATTTCGTCTCGTTTGAAGGCTGTTTTATCTTCAACTATATCCCATTTTGTAATTATAATAATTAATCCTTTTGAGGCGTTCTTAATCATCCCGGCCAATTTTTGATCTAATTGAACATGTAATTCATTAACATCTAAAACTAGTAGACATATATCAGATTGTTCAATAGCGTTGATTGTTCTTAAAACGCTAAATTTTTCTACTCCGACTTCAATTTTACCGTTACGCCTAATACCAGCTGTGTCTAGTAGTTCAATTATTTGACCGTTATATTTAACTTCAGTTCGATTAATGTCTCTTGTAGTGCCTGCTCTATCGGCTACAAGCGCTTGTTGTTTTTTTGCTAGAGTATTAAATAAACTAGATTTACCTACGTTTGGTCGACCAATGATAGCTAGTTTTAAATTATTATCGGAAATAATATCTTGAACATTAGGAATTAAAGTTAGGGTTGTTACTAATAATTTTTCAATACCTTTATTCTGGAAAACCGATATAGGAAAAATTGGTTTAATACCAAGCTTAGCAAAATGGTCTAATCTTTGGTTAATAGCCTGGTCAACTTTATTAATAATTAAAAAAACGGGCTTTTTGCTTTTTAGTGCTAACTTTGCTATTTTTCTATCTTCATCGATGATTGGTATGTTTGCTTCTACCATAACCCAAATTACGTCTGCATTATTAATTGCTTCAGTAATCTGTTCTTGAATGGTTAGTTCAAAATCATCAATTGGATTTTTCATCCCAGCTGTGTCTACTAACCAAAAATAACTATTATTAAAAGTTGCTTTTTCAATTAAACTATCTCTTGTAGTACCAGCCTCTTTTGCTATAATTGCTTGTCTTCTTTGTAAGATTTTATTGAATAAACTAGATTTACCAACATTAGCTCGACCTATAATTGCAATAATTGGTAGTTTTTTAGTCATTATTAAAGTATAGCATCTGTTATCTTTTTTGTTGCTTATTCAATTAATATTAATATTAGAGCATGGTTTATTGTTTAATTATCTCAAATTGTCCAATCGGTAGATTATTTAAATTATATTGACCAAAAGTAGTTCGATGTAATGTAATAATTTTATAGCCTAAACTACTAAATGTTCTTCTGATTTGTTTATTCCGTCCCTCCGACATTTTAACAGTCCATTCTTTATTATTATCTTTTGTTTTTATTAAAGTTAACTTTGAAAGACCATCTTCTAAATTAACACCGTAATTATTTATTATTTGATGATGTAATGGTGTTAAATTTTTGTTTAGTAGGATTTGATAAGTTTTAATTTTTTGATATTTAGGATGGGTTAATTCAAAAGCTAGGTTTCCGTTATTGGTGAGTAGTAATAAGCCAGATGAGTTTTTATCTAATCGACCAATTGGTTTAAGATCATGATATTTTTTAGGTAATAAATTATAAATTGTTTTACTACCTTGACCATTGCGACTTACAGTGTAACCTATCGGTTTATTTAACATTAAAACAGTCTGTTTTTTAGGTAAACTTAATATTTTGTCATCTAAAGTTATTATGTCGTTTTCATTAGCTATGTCACCTATCGTGGCTACAATGTTATTAATTTTTATTCTATTTTGTGAAAGTAGTTCATCGGCTTTACGTCGTGATAATCCAGTAGATTGAGCAATATATCTATTAAGTCTCATTTGACAGGTATTATAACTCAATAGTAAGTTATTTGTTTATAGAGAAATATTATGTAAATCTGTAACGTCAAAACTGTCTTGTGTTGCTGGTGATTTAATGTCTGTTGGGTTTATTGCTGTTGTTTCTTCCTCTTTGGGAGTACTTATTGGATCAGGTTGATCACTAGTAGTTGGCTCTATAATAGTGTTTTGGTTTGGTTGAGAGACAAAATCATTAATTTGATTTTGAATATTATTGAATTCATCAGCTGTATTTTGCATATGAGGTAAATTAACACTGGTAGTTGATTGATTATCATTAGGTGTTTGATTGTTTAATGTATTAACAGCTTGGTCAATTAATTGTTGGTTATTTTGATCAGGGTTGGAAGTTTCTGAGTCTGGTTGTTGAGTGTCATTAGTACTTGTTGTCGGATCAATAGTTGATTGGCTAGGATCTGGGATTGATGCTTGTTCAGGTGCAGTATCAGTATTTGGATAAGAAATAGTACTATCAGTGTTAATAGTTGGGTTTATTGCTGTTGTTTCTTCCTCTTTGGGAGTACTTATTGGATCAGGTTGATCACTAGTAGTTGGCTCTATAATAGTGTTTTGGTTTGGTTGAAGTGGTGCAGTCGTTGATAATTGAGTTTGATTATTATTGCTTGGATTGTCTAATAATTCATGTGCGGCGTTTACGATATCTTCTAGAGTTACTTGTGATTTAATTAAATATTTATTAGCTCCCAGTTTTCCGGCTCTATCCTGATCATCATTTTGACCTAATGCAGTCAGCATGATAACCTTAACATTATTGAGTGTTGGTGTGTTTCTAATAATGTCTAACATCTCAAAGCCACTAATTTTTGGCATCATAACATCTGATATTATAAGATCCGGTTGTTCGTTTTTAGCTATAACTAATGCTTCTTCGCCGTCGTGAGCAGATATTATATTAAACCCTTCTGCTTGAAGACGAGCTTCGTATATTTCTCTTAAGTTATTATCGTCTTCTACGAGTAAAATTTTAGACATTTATGACCTCATTTTATTTAAATGCTTATCCTTTTTCAATTGTATCATAACATAAGTATTATTGAGGAATAATTAGGTTATTTTTGATATTTGCAGCTTTTTCGCTTGAAATTCTTGGGAAATTTATAAAAAAAGTAGTACCTTTGTTTAATTCACTTTCAACCCAAATCCTCCCCTGATAAAGCTCAACAATTTTTTTTGATATAAATAAACCTAAACCGGTTCCACCAATTGTTCTAGTAGATGAATTATCTACTCGATAAAATTTTTGGAATAAATGAGGTATATCTTCAACAGGTATACCGGAACCAGTGTCTTTGATATAAAATTGAACGATTTCATTATTTCCAGTGATACCTAATGTTATTTTACCTTGAGCTGTGTATTTAACGGCATTATCAAAGAGATTGGTAATTACTTCACTAATTCTATCTGGATCAGCAAGTATATAATAGAGTGGTTTTACTTGGTGTTCTGCTGTTAAGTTACCATTTGAAGCATCTATATTTTTAGTTGACCCTACTGTAAAGTTGGTAAGTAAATTTTTTTTATCAGCAACAAATCTTAAATCATCAGTTAATTGTTCAATAAAACTTCCCATTTCTATAATTACCGGATGACTTATTAGTCTTCCATCTTCGGCTTTCGCACTTGTTAATAAATCCTGAAATAGTTTGCCTAAATGTTGGGTTGATGAGTGAGCTTTTTCTAAATAGCCTCTTGCTCGATTGTCAATAGTGGCTACTTTGTCATTTAAAGCAAGTGAAATATAACCTTCAATTGCTGCTACCGGTGTCCTCATTTCATGAGATGCTGTTGATATAAAATCAGCTCGTCTTTGTTCTTCGGCTCTTTCGGTAGAAACATTTCTAAATCCGACTACAGCAGCTGATACTTGATTATTAGCGTCTAGAATTGGAGAAACACTTATTGTGATAGGAATTGTATTATTAGATGTGGTTATTAAATTTGCATTATTATCTCGTAAGGTTTGTCCGGTTAAAAAAACTTTTTTGATGGGATTTATGGAATCATTATAGGGTTGATTTTTGTTATCTATCAATTTGATAACGGAAAATATATTAATTCCAGTAGCATCAGTCGCTTTCCAGCCGGTAATTTTTTCTGCGCTTGGATTAAATAATTGGATGGTTTCTTTATTATCAATTAATACAACACCATCTTCAATGGTGTTAATAATCACTTCAAATTTTTTTTGATTGTCAGTTAAATTTAAATTTGATGGTGAAATATTGTTATTTGGTTTTGAAAAAAAATTAAACATAGATACAGGGCTACGCTAGAAATTAAAGCATAAGTACATTATCCTTAAAGTTGGTTAATTTAGCAACATAATCGAGTGGTTTTATTATATCCTATATAGTGTTGTATATAGCGTGTAATAGCAGGTAGTAAAAGTAATAGAATTTTGTTAGTATAACTTTTAGTAATTAAGGTATTGGCCCCTTCGTCTAGTGGTTTAGGATATTAGGTTCTCATCCTAAAGATCGCGGGTTCGAATCCCGCAGGGGTCACCAAGCATAAGTAATATTATTGTTTCATTATTGTTGTGTATACTTGTTGGTATGAATAATGAAAATCAAGAGCCAAACGAATCACAGCTTCCATCATCAATTTATCCACCTGGTCACGTAGTAACTCCTGACTTAGGTAGAGTAAATCAGCCTGCACAGCTTGCCTTTAATGCTCCAATTGTTTCTCAAAAAAATCCCATTGATCTTACCCAAACTTCTACGAGTCCGGTTCCTGTAGTAAGTGAACAGTCACAACCAGTAATTACTATACAGCAGTCGGTTACTGACAAACCTAGAAAATCTAGATTTCCAGTGTTCATCGGTTTAGTGGTTTTAATTTTAATTTTGATAGTTGGTGGTGTTTATGCTTATCATTTAAGTCAGCATAAGACTGTTGCAAACGCAAAAGTCTATACTGGTAAGTTTAATAACAAAAGGGGCTTGACTAGTGTTAGAGGCTCTATAACCTCTCCAGTTACTACGACTGTCGATTGTGGCTCGGTAAGCTGTTTTACCCCTTACTTTCAAAAATGTGTGCCTGCCACACTAACCGCTACCTCACCTATAAGCAACGTTAAGTATCAAATATACGGCAAAAAAGGCAATGGTTGCAGTATGTTGTTTGAATACACCTCTAATCCTAATCCAGCGTGGGTAAATCAACCAATGACTTGTAATTTTGATAATAATCAAAGCTTGAACAACTCAGTCTCGGCAGTGATGAACGATTTACTTAGCCAGAAGAATGCATATAGTTGTACGGGCCCGATGGTAGCTATATTGCAGAGTCAGTAACACTTTTCAAGTAGGTTAAAGTTTGAAAGAACGTAATTGTTACTCTTAATAACTTGTTCCATCTAAGTATCTCTTTACAGATAAGATTCTATTTCGACATTACTAGGGTCACTATTGACGAATAAATAAACGATTATGTAATATATTTATTACTTTATTTTTGCGATGTTGTAGTTATTGGCAGAGAATATATACTGGGAAATAAATAACTTCTTGAACGGTACAATATCATTTTGTTCATAAAACACAAGACAAGCTTCCTTATATTCCCTATCATCTACGCTACGGTATGAAAGAGGTGCAAAATTATCTGAAATTAATATTGCATTACTAAGTAAACGACTCGTGCGCTTATTACCGTCAACGAAGGGCTGGATATAACTCACCCCTAATACAGCCAATAATGCTTTCTCATATATATTGTTGGACTTTGAAATATAATTGAACAATAACCCTAAAGCATCTTTTATCTGAAATTCATTTTCTAGTGGACGGTAATTCGTTCCAGTTATACCAACGATTGTTTTTCTTAAGTTTTTCGATATACCAAGTTTCTGCGCAACCAAGGAATGAAGTATTTCAAGAGAACTTATTTTTGGACTATTCCAAACCTCAATATTATCGAGTATAAATTCTAAGGCTTCCTTTTGATTTAATATCATTTGGGTTTCAAACTCGGTGTTTTTAGATGATTTCTCACCATAAAGAAGCAGTCGCTCGGTAGAGATTAAGTCGTAAGTGTTGCCTTCAATTTGAGAAGTTTTCCAAGAAAATTCAATTATAAATCGCATAATTTCTTTTTTATGAGTTTCAATGGTCGCATTTTCAGCGTTACTTCTGTATTTTTGTGTTGCAATTTCCATTGTTTCAATTTCGCTATCGGTAAACAGTGAGATATAAGGTTCTTCAAAAACGTCAAATTGGAAATTGTGGTTTTTTAAGCGTTGATCGGGGCTTAACTTAAAGTACTCTCTTATGTCAATAGGTCTAAGTAACCATCCTTTCTTGGTGAGTGTGTATTTTATTGAACGTCCAGCACCAGATTGTTTAAGATAGCCTGATTTAGTTAGAATTGCGAGTTGTCTTTTGACTGTTACTAGAGATTGTTTTATTAGGGCTAGATTAGCAACCTCAGAGGAGCTAAGAGATTGATTCTTTGCAAATACGTTAATAATTGCTGGGAGTTTATTCGTATCATTCATATGCTTAAAGCGTATCATGGTGATACGATTAATGTCAAGATTTGATACGTATCCGAAATAAGGGCTAACTTATAGGTTATTCAACATTCTTCTATGAACAATATTCTGCACTCCTATTAGTATATATAAATCAAAAGTCGCTAAGTTCATTGTATAGATAGATTAATTCAGCTTCTAAGGTGTTTCAATTCCGTAAAGTATCGTTCTTTATTACCCTATTAATATAAATGTGAATTATTAAGTTAGTTCACGGTATCTTTGTAAAAAATTTTTATGATGTAAAATTATGAAGAATAAATATTTTTGACAAATATTATTATAGTGCGTACAATGTACGTATGAATTCAATTAATACAACTCTTACAACTTCCGGTAATAGTGTTGCCGTTCGCTTACCTAAAAATCTTCTAAAGATGAGTGGTTTAAGCAGTAGAGTTAAATTAGAGGCTAGACAAGGTAAAATTATAATTAGTAAATTAACTAATGTACGAGATGGTTGGGGTGATCAGATTAAAACTTTAGTTGATTTGAATGGTGATCCGAATCAAGAATTTAAAGATATGAAAATATCAAATTTTGATGGACTTAAAAATTTATCATGGGGTGGTCCAACTTTTGAAGAGTGGAAAAAAAATAATGCCGAGCTTTCCTAAACAATTTTCAGTATATTGGTTTGATCCTGAACCAGTAAAGGACTCAGAAATACGTAAAATTCGTCCTTGTATTGTAGTTTCTCCGGATGAGATGAATGAATATCTTAAAACAGTTATTATCGTGCCTTTAACTTCAACTATTCAAGCTTGGCCATTTAGACTAACAATAAATATCTTGGATCAAAAATCAAGCGTCGCTTGCGATCAAATTAGGATGATTGATAAAAGTAGACTAAAGGCATATATCGGTAATTTGAAATCTACCGATAAAGATAGGTTGTTTAGCATTCTTCAATCTATATTTTCAGAATAGTAAATTGTTTACATTGAAGCCATTGTTTTCAGGGTTATAATGATTGGAATTATTTTGTGGTGAGTTTTAAGCATTAAATCTTAATGGATTAAATGACTTAAAGTTAAGTTATGAATTTTTTTCATTTTAAATAAAATTAATATAATAATATTTTGATTTAAAGTATAGTATTAATTTTTGAAGTGTATTTATTGGTTGGATTATGAATAAAATCGTAGTTTTTTGCTTGATTGATTGGCATTGTTTTACTATCAACCATGTCCCAGCCTATTACGTTCATTTCTGATATAGTCCAGGTTTTAGCAATAAGATTAACATTTGTGACGAACGCTACGTGGCCTAACGGAGCAATTGAAGTTTGCATAATGGAATATAAAGTAGGTGTATGATTTATAATATAACCATCTTGTTTTGCTCTTATTGCCCAAGTATTAGCATTACCCCAGGTATTAGGGATTGGTTCATTGACTTGTTTTCTTAACAAAGCGACCCAATATGTACAATTACCGTAGGCATAATAATCAGTTGGATCTCCTGGTCCACTGTATAAAACACCAGTTAAATTAATTGGATTTCCGTCTGCTAAAGCTATGATAGTTATTATTGGTATAGTAACTAAAAAACATATAATAATGCTAATAATAATAATTTCATATTTTAGATAAGACTTAGGGGTAAATAAAAATATCTTACTCATTATTGGTACACTTCTCTTGGGTTAGTTGTTATTAAAGGGTGTTCTTTATCACTGGCAATTACTTTTACTGCTACATGGTTTTGATCGGCTATTATTAGGGCTTCACCTTTTTCACAAGTTAATAGGAAATTTTCTTCATACTCACTTAAATTAAATTCACTTACTACATTTTTTATTGTTGTACTATCTTGTTGCATTAATATTCTTAGACTACTTTGGGCAGCTATTGCTCGTCCGTATTCGTTATTTAAAAAGTCATTTGCTTGTTGAGATATAATAGTGACTCCTAGATAATATTTTCTAGCTCTTCTGACTAAGCCAGCAATAAAACGTGCACTTTCTTCTTGTTGCATTAGTAACCACCCTTCGTCAATTATTAGTAATCTTTTTTCTGGTTGGTTTTTGACTTTATAATTAACAAAATTGGATATAATCAAAATCATAATTTGTCTTAAACTTTCTGGTAAATCTTTTATATCAAAAATAATTAATCGATTATTTAAATCAATATTAGTTTGGTGATTAAAAACTTCTTTTAGACTTCCAGTGATATATTTCTCTAGTTTTTTTGAGATAACCTTCTCTTTTTGTTGGAGTAGTTCTTGATATAAATTTTCTAACTTTGGTGGTTTTGTTTTATTTTTTTGATAAATTTTAATAATCGCTTTATCAAGTATTGCCTTCTCCATAACATCAAGACCTTCAATCATAAGAGATATAATTTCTGTCAGATTTTGAATATGTTCTGTTAATTCAGAAGCTAAATGGTTTGTTAAATTTAGATCAAATGGATTTATTTTTTGTTTTGATTTTGTAGAAAGTTTTATATAGGTTCCATTTACAGACTCTGATAGTTTTTTATATTCCCGTTCCGGATCAATAACTATTACATTTACTCCTTGCATAAGTTGACGCATAATTTCTACCTTACAGGTGTAACTTTTACCAGAACCAGATTGTGCAAAAATTATTGAGTTAGCATTGTTTAAATTAAATCTATCTAAAATAACAAGAGAATTGTTTGATCTATTAATACCATATAAGATGCCGCTTTCTTGAACTAGTTCACTGCTAATAAATGGAAAAGTTAAAGCAATAGAGCTACTGTCTAGGTTTCTTTTTTGTTCTAAAATATCTTCAGCTTTTGGTAATACAGAATCTAGTGCCTCTAGCTGTTGATAGCGAGCAATTTTTGAATAAAACATTTTTGTCGATAGTAATGTTTCGATTAATTTTGTATGTTGTTCTAATTCGGATAGAGTTTTTGCTCTGATTGTTATATATATGGAAAGTTGGAATAATTTTTCTTGACCTCGTATAATTTTATCCCGAAGTGAAATAGCTGAATTGAGTGGATCACTAATTTCTGGACCAATAATTCGCCCTGTTTTTAACATAGATCTTTTAGTTGATTCTAATTCAGTTATTTTACGTTGTAATTTAGGTAAGGCTACTTCCCCGTTAACTTTACTAATTTGATAACTAATATCGAGGTTATGATTAAAGTTAATTAAGTTATTTAACCAACCAGAACTCGCTATATATGGGTATCCAGATATTAATAAAGTACGGATAAAAGCATCGTCAATAATGAGATAACTAGATTTTTCTTCTAATCCACTGTAACTAATAAGATCAAGATGATCTTGTTCAGCCAGTGATAGTTCTAAGGTTTCGTTTTTAGTCTTATTGAATAAATCTATCATAAATAATTATCCTGAAATAAATTAATAGATTGAGATAATAAGGGTTGATTTTTGGCTAGATTAGGATTGTAGAAGTTATAAAATAAATCCAGAATTTCAATTGTATTAAGTCTTTTACTTTGTATACCGAGTTTTGAGAGGCTTTTATTAATTATTTCACAGTTTAATTCTAATTGTTCTTTTATGATATTTTCGTTGCCGATATCACTGTCATGAGGCACAATAATATAAAAATAACGAGATAATATTTTATTTGTTTTAATAAGATTAGTAACAAATTTGATATAGTTTTTAATTTGTGATTGATAGATTAAGTTATTTTCATTGTCTAATAAAGTATTAAATTTTGATAAATATCTATCTAGGTCTATTTCTCTTATCTGAACGTATATCTGAATTGGGCATGGTAAGGAATTTAAAAAGATTTGATATATGTCCGTCACAATATCTTGTTCGTTGTCGCTTTTTAATTCAAAATTAATGGCAGATAAAGATAATATAGCCCGGAATTTATTATTTGGCAGTTTTAAAATATCATCTTCTATAGCTTGAATATTAATTTGTTGCCTAGAAGAAATTTTCTGATTATTTTTTGTAAATATTAACATACCAACCTCTTTTTTTAGTATTTTTAAAACTCAGATAGATCATAGGATTATTAATTAAATTATCTAATAATAATTTTTTTTGAGGGTAAATTTTGCGGTGTTTATTCCTAATATTTTTAGGTGGATTTTGTAATTTAACTGGTGTAATATTAGAATTTTTGTCTCGATATATTAGCTGATTTTTATTAAAAACATAAAAACTTTCACGGTGGTAGTATCTTAGTAATAAAACTAGCCAAGTGATTAATAACTTATTATTTATTCTTATAGCTAATGAACCAATTAATATAAAAATTATTGATGACATAATTATTTTTATTATTGATAATTTGAAAAAAGGCGGGATAAGGATATATAAGATAAATGATATAAAAACTGGAAAAATTAAAATAATTAATTGAGTTAAACTTAGATTGTTAGTTATTTTGTCTTCGACTGTTGTTATTTGTGCTGGTATGATAGTTGATTTCATATAGTTAATCTTCTTTTAAAGTTTGATTAATATGACTTATGCCTGAAATAAAATGTTCGGATATTTTTCTTAAAGCTTTTGGTCCAATACTTACGTAATTTAATTCCATTAAAATTCTTTGGGTTTTTAGCAGACTAATTAAAGTTGCGATACCGACAATAACAAGCATAGTAGGATTTTGATTTTTTAATGGAGTATTACTTAGCATACTGCTAAATAATATAGAAGCCAGTAAAAGTATAATAACGTGAATGAATAATACGAAAACTGTTGTTAGGTATGTTCTAATTGAAATTGATACAAAATCTTTGAAGCTTGGAAGTAGTAGTAGCATCATTATTAGTGGTGATAATATTGCTCCCAGATATAGTACTACTAACCTTGTGACATAATAAATTAATAATATTACACTTAAAATAATAAAGACTAACATTATTAGAAGAGATACTAATCCGAGACTGTTAGATTGTTTGGTCACTTGATTTAATACGTTCCAGACAGTAATTGTTGGAAAATTATTATATAAGACATTGATCATAGCATTTGATAAAGCGATAATTGTATCGATAATAAAGATCGAGCTATTTATTAAAAGAAAGATAATAATAATTTGTGGTAATAATTGTCTGACATCAATTTCACTTAGACCTAATGAAGTACTACTAATGATATGAAAGCCTAATAGAGCTATAGCTAACAAAAATAAGGCGTTAGCAATAGCAGAAGTTATTATCCAGATATGAAAAATAGCTGGATTGGACGCCATTAAGGGTGTTCCATGAGTAAAAAAAGATAAACTATTTATAAAAGGTTGAGCTATTGACATAATAATATCTCTAAATAACCCAACTATTGTGCTAATTACTAATCCAACTATGCCACTAGATATTGGTTGAGGATTTATGTGGTTAAGTATTGGTAAACGAGATAATCCATTAGTAGTTGGCAAGGTATAGGCATTTAATAAAATATTATTAATTACACCAGCACCAATAATAAGAACTAACCCAACTATTGAGTTTCGTATTATTTTTTTAGCATGTAGTAGTTTGTCTGGTTGGCCAGAACTTGTCATGTAAGCTATTCCAGCTTGTACAAGAAAAAATGCCGTAACAATACCACTAATACCGATTAATATGTTTAGAGTTGGATTAATAAATGTAGAAATATTTTTAGATAATACAAGAACACTTACCACCCGGATTGTTGAGGTGGTAGTGATCATTATCATTTTTTAATTTCCAAAAGCTTTCGTAGCTAGTTGAGTGATTATATTAGATAAAACAAAAGCTGCTATTGTTATAGCTAGACCTAAACTGGAAAATAATAAAGTTCGTTTTGCTTTTTCTAGTTTTGCTGGGTTACCAGTACTAGTGATATAAATAAATCCTCCAATAACAAAAAAGCCGGTCGCTACTAGACCGGCTAATCCAGCTATAGCTTGTATAATACTTTTTAGAAAATTATTAATTGATGAAACGTCAGTTGTAACTGCTAGGGCTGGTTTTGTTAATAGAATGGGAATAATTATAGCTGATATTAAGATAAAAAAATTTAGTCTCTGTATACCCTTCATCGTATAATGACTCCGTTTATGAGCAAAAGTATCACATAATGTTTTTTATATTGCAAGTATATTTTATAGCATAAGTATTATCAGTTGAATGATCTTATCTAAATAATATGTTGATTATTTTACATTTTTCATTAATACTAGCGATGATCATGAATAGTTATTTATTTTTTAGAAATTTACAGAACTTCAATTTAATAATGACCTAAGAATGTTACAATAATAAAGGATGTATAAAGGTAAAATTAGTATCCGCAGTTTTGTAAGATTATTAATGCGTCGTTTAGCATTTTTTTTGAATCGTTTTTTTAAAGGCCATTTAACACCTAATATGGTAACCTATATTGGTCTTTTTATACATTTACCGATTGCTTTATTGATTGTTTATAGGTTTAATTTTTTAGCAGCTATCTTTTTGATTGTTTTCGGATTGTTTGATACGCTGGATGGTGAATTAGCGCGTTTACAAAAAAAGGATTCTGTCCGTGGTATGTTACTTGATGCTAGTACCGATAGATTTAAAGAGGTTATAATTTTTAGTGGTATTGCTTATCAAATTAGTCAAACTGCTTCTCCAGTCATGATGGTACTCGTAGTTATGGCATTAGGTTTTTCATTGACAGTAAGCTATGTAAAGGCTAAGGGTGAGTCAGCCATAGCTTTACAAAATAAATCTATGAGTCATCAAGAATTAAATCGATTATTTGGTGGTGGTTTGTTAAGTTTTGAAGTTAGGATGGTAGTCGTAATTATTGGTTTGATACTTAATCAGCTTGATATCGCTATAATAATTATCGCTATTTTTGCGGCTACTACTGCTGTTTCGCGGTTAATCCGTATTAGCAATAAATTAACTTGATTTTATGTATAAAATTGATTTACATACACATTCAGTTGCATCAGGTGATGGTTCTTTGAAAATAGAAGATTATAGAAGAATGATTAAAACTGGTAGGTTAGATTATATTGCTATTACAGATCATAATACTATCAGATACGCCAAAGAGGCTAAAAAAATATTAAAAGAAAGAATCATTATTGGTGAAGAAATTTTAACTCAATCTGGTGAAATTATAGGATTATATATAAAAAACGAAATACAAGCTGGTCTATCTTTAGTCGATACTATAAATGCTATTACAAAACAATCAGGAATTGTTTATATTCCCCATCCTTTTGATCAATTAAGACATGGTTTAACTAAAGAACAAATTTTAAGTGTTATTGATAAAGTAGATATCATTGAATGCTACAATAGTCGTAGTTTGAAATTAATTAATGGTAGAGGTATTAAATTTTGGGCAAAGGAAAATAATCTTTCCTATGCGGCTAGTAGTGATGCTCACGGTAAATTTGGTTTTGGTAAGACAAAAACTTACGTAAAATTACAGCCTACTAGGGATAATATTGTAGAATTATTAATAGCACCTCAGTATAATAGCCATTTTGCAGGAATAATAGCTAGATTTTATCCAACCATTAATCGGTATTTAAGGATAAAAAATGATTAAGGATATATTGTTTGCTACTTGGTTTTTTCTACCAGCTGGATTAGCTAATATGACACCAGTTTTAGTGAGCCATCTACCATATTTAAGAAGATTTAATCAACCGATTGATGCTAATATTAGATTTCGATCTGTTCCTTTGTTAGGTGATCATAAAACATGGCGTGGACTGTTAAGTGGTATTGTAGTTGCAGTTATAGTACTACAGCTGCAAGTAATTTTATTTAATCATGTCGATTTTTTTAGGACAATATCTAATGGTGTGCAGTATAATCACTTACCAGTTTTTGCTTTAGGTATACTTTTAGGTTTTGGGGCTCTTGGCGGTGATATTGTTGAGAGTTTTTTTAAACGTCAATTTAATATTCTTCCTGGTAAGAGTTTATTCCCGTTTGATCAGATTGATTATATAATTGGTGGACTTTTAGGAAGTATGGTGATTATTAGTTTTAATTTTTCACAGTATTTATGGATTATAGTCACTTGGTTAATTTTACATCTAATGGCTGGATTAGTTGGATTTCTTATTGGTGTTAAAGACAAACCAATTTAATTTATTATTTATGATAGGGTAAGTTTTGATTAATAGAAGCTGCTCTAAATAAACTTTCTGAAACTATTAGCGTTGCCATATCATGAGGAAATGTTAAACGACTTAAACTCCATTTAAAGTTTGCTTTATTAATAATTGAAGGTGGTAAACCATCAGGACCACCAATAATAAAATATATTTCTTTTTGTTGAAGGGTTATTTTATTTAAGTACTTAGCTAGTTGACGTGAGGACATAATTTCTCCTTCAACGTCTAATGCTATTAGAAAAATATTATTAGTAATTTTATCTAAATATTTTTCGTTAGCCTTATTATCTGGTATTGGGATAATTTGTGTATCATAAAAATGTTTTAAACGCTTGACGTAAAATTCAAATCCAATTTTAGCATAATTAAGTTTTGGTTTTCCGACTGTAATAATATTTAATTTCATGAGTTGTTTATTTTAGTTATTATCGCTAAGTTGTTAGTTGATTTTAATTTAAAATTGAATTTGGGATTAAAATAGGAGGTTATTGCTTTACTAACCCCTGGTAAAGCATCACGATTATAATCATCTATAATGACTTGACCTTTAAAAGATAATCTTGGCCAAACTATTTTTAAGGAATCTAATATTGACGTATAGAAGTCACCATCTAAAAATGCAAAAGCAATTGAAGACGGTAGTGCTACTTCTGGAATTTGTGAAAACCAACTTTTATAAATTATTGGTGGAGTCAAATTAGCTTTTTTAAATTCCAGCAACAATTTTTTTTTGTTAATTTTTAGTACTCCTCTTTTGAAATCCTTACCGATTGGTGATATATCCTGATTTGTTTTTTCTGGTAAACCATCAAAAGAATCATAAACGTAGAATCTTTTTTTGTTAATTATGGTTGAGTTTTTAATAATTCTTTGAATAAATAGACTGGTTGTTCCTATATAACATCCAAATTCAACAATATCACCGTCAATGTTTTGTTGAAGTATATTTTCTAGATTCGATAAAATAATTGATAATTTATTAGTGGTTATCTGCTCGGAAATAATTGGATATTGATTTATTATTTGTTTATAAATCATTAAAGCAGTTAGTTAATGGTGCGAATAAAATCAACTAATTCTGACGGAGTTAAATTAGCTTTTACTATGTATCCATCAGCTTGTTTTTCAATATCTTTTTTAACATCATCTCTCTCTTCTAGATTTGTTGTAATAATAATTTTTGATTTTAGGTTTGGAGTAATAACTGGGTTTTTTAATTTTCGTAGAATTTCAATACCAGTTAAATTTGGCACCATTAAATCTAAAAGTATGAGATCATAATCGTTAGTTTGAGCTTTTTCAAGGGCTTCTACGCCGTCAATAACAGTATCGGTTTCATAACCTGCTTTATTTAATGAACGACAATAAAGCTCACTAATAAATGATTCGTCTTCAATAATTAATATTTTTTTTGATTTTAGATTTTGTTCCATGTATTTAATTTAACATAATTTTATATTAGATGATAAAAATTATCGACGATATAATGAATGATTTTTAATCCATCCGTGAGCTGTTTTTGTAATTTGTTCTAAGTTATTGTCTTTCATCTCTTTTGTTAGACCGTCATACGGTAGTAGCGTAAAATAAAATGTTGTACCTTGATTTATTTTAGAAGTTACCCAAATATTTCCTCCGTGGGCACTAATAATAGCTTTACATAAATAAAGTCCTAAACCAGTTCCACCGATTTGGGCTCGATTGTGGTGATCTCGATAAAATTTTGTAAATAAATTAGGTAAAATATTATTATTAATACCTAAACCAAAATCTTGTATGCTTGTTTCTATTAGGTTTTGTTTATTGATGTAACTATGAATATTAATAACGTTACTTCTACCGCTATATTTTATAGCATTATCTATAATATTAGATATTACTTCGTAAATACTAATACGGTCTACTCCGACTGTGGGTAAATTTTCTTCAATTTCATATTGAATTGTAATACCTCTTACTTTTGCTCTTAGTCTAATATCATTAATAGCGTTTTTTAATATGTCAGGCCAATTTTCAGCTTGAAGCTTTAGTTCTAATTGATCATCATCTATTCGAGCGACATTTAAGATATTGTTTACGAAGGCTGTTAATTGTTGGGCAGTAGCATCCATTTTATTTAAAAAATTTTTTAATTGAGGATTTAACGTTTGTTTTAATTCTTCTTCTAATACTTCAATGTAGCCACGTAAAAGCGTTAATGGAGTTCTAAGCTCATGAACGCTAAGTGCTACAAAACTGATAGCTTGATCGTCTTGTGAGTATTGTTTGGTGTGATCAAACAGTACTAAGATTGTTTCTATATTAGCTGGATTATCTTGATTGTAAAAAGCTGCTAAATCGAATTGTCTGGTAGGATGATTATCTTCAATAATTAATCTAACTCGTTCCCAATTTTTGCTAGCTACAGCACTGTTTAATTTTACAGTTTTTAACCAGTTATCAAAAGTATCTTCTGAGGTAAAAGACATATTTAAAATTGTATAAAGACTTTTGCCGATAATATCTTTTGCTGGCAAGCCAATATATTGAGCAAAGGCTTTATTTACATAAGTAATAATTTCATTGTTATCGGTAATTATAAGTGGTAATGGTAAATTTTTAGCAATTAGGTTGTTATTTAAATTACTTTGTTTAAGAATTAAATCGTTATTAATTTGAGATGTTACATTAGATAGTTGCACAATCTGATTATTTAAATTTAGGACAATATCTTTACCATATTTTAAGTCATCAATTTGTGGCATTGGTATAGTAGTATTCGAATTCAGACGAATTATAATTTGCCAGAGTGTTTTTAGTGGTTTAAGAGTATTATTAATTTGCAATATAGATATTAAGATATTGGTAGACGTTAAGATTATGATAAATATTATTAATAAATCATTAATTGGAAGTATTTTATTTAAAAAAGCGTAAAAAAATAAACCAAAAATTATAAAATTTGAAAAACTGATAAAAAGTAAATTATTGATCCATATACGATGGTTAAGTTTTTTTAAATCGTCCATATTTTATGGGCTATAAGAAATACTATTAGTGCTTCCAAGAGCTGTAATCCAAGTTTGACCAGCATTTAAAGCGATTGGTTTTCCATTAGCGTTAGTAAATAGAATTTGGGCATTATTACTTGCTTTTGACCATTGCCCTATCGTCACCCCACCATCTTGAAAAACATAGGCCGCACCACTACCAATGGTTTGATAGTATAGATGATATTGATCGGATTCTAGATGGTACGGAACAATAATCGCAATTACAACTTTTGGATTAATTTGTTGGTTAGTATTAGCGTCTATTTGAGGTGCTCCTGCTTCGTCTCGTAAGTAACTGTCAGTGGTTGGATCATAAGTGTAACTAACATTATATTCAGGGCTTGAGATATAAAAATTTATTTTTCCAGCGGTTGGAGTTTTAAGTGGTGAATCAGCTTTTCTTACCCAATGAGTGAATTGTGAGGCAGTATAACCATCGGTTGCTTCTAATTGATTTAAGGTAGAGATTGCGGTGTAAACATTATGAGGAGCCTGACGACTGGTTATTCTATGAAAATAACTACCATTATAGAATTGATTTAAATCTTTGACGTGCCAATTTGTAATATCTGTTAAGGCTTGTGGACTACCACCGACGTGGGCGTATGGGGCGTCAAATCCTAAATCCCATGAAACAAAATATGGTCTTGCACTACGGATAGGACCGACGTTATTAGGTTGTGTATCTTGATATAAAGCCAAAAATCGAGTTATACCACCTTCGGTAAGTGCTTCGAAAACAACGCCAGCTGACCCAAGTCCGGATTGTGGTCTAGCGAATAGACTATTCTCAATCATAACACCTGTTACTGGTAAATTATTAAAACTAGGATTGACCATTAATCCGGTTAAATTAGATGGTACTAAGTTCGATTTTGGTTTTGCTATTAGTGGATGTGATATTGGTTTTTGTTTCTGAATAATGACTGGTTGATGTTTAGTAGTTAAATAAAATGTTAATAATAAAATAAATATTATAATTATTAATATTATTATTGAAATAATACGATGATGCTTAATCCATGATTTTAGTTTAGCGATTTTTGAAGGTTTATTTAGAGATGGTGGTGGTAAATCGCCTAAATTTTCGTTTTCAACTGATTCGTTTTGATCTTTAATGGCTGCTTCTTCTGGAGTAATAAAGTCTGAAGTTTTTTCGGAGTATTTTGGTTTTGTATATTTATCGTAACGAGAAGATTCGTCTGACATGGAGTTTATTATAACAAAAAAATATTAAATTAAGCTATAGCTTTTTTAAAGCCTCGATAGTGTGATTAAGACGCGATAATGTTTCCTCTTTTCCTAAAACTTCAATCGTATCAGCAAGTCCCGGGCTAGATTTAACTTGAGTGATAGCAATTCTTATTAGGCTAAATAATATGTTTGGTTTTTGGTTAGTTAAAGTTAGTAATTCATTAAGATTAATTATTAGTTGATCTAATTTAAAATTACTTTTTAGTAGATGATCGTAACTATTTTTAAGTAATTGGATTAATTCGGTAGTACTTAATTTAGAGAGTTGTTTATTTTCATTAATAAGATTTAAATTAATCGGTTGTTCAGTAAAAAAGAAAATAGATAAATCTGTTAATTCTTTACTGAATTTTAATCGATCTTGTAAAATAGTAAGTACTTTTTTTTTGTAATCTGTAGGATAATTTTTAGCTTCTTCCGGCCAAAATAATTTTACTTTTTCAAATAGGACATCAATGTTGAATTGTCTAATATAATGTCCGTTCATCCATTTTAGTCTGTTCTCGTCGAAAATTGCTCCACTTTTTTGAACTTTAGTAAGGCTAAAATTGTTGATTAGTTCTTTAATTGAATATAATTCTTGAGTCGTACCGTCATTCCATCCGAGTGAGGCAAGAAAATTAATAATTGCTTCAGGCAAAAAACCTTCATTAACATATTCTAAAATATCTTTAGCACCATCTCTTTTACTTAATTTTTTCTTACCATCATTATTTAGGATTGGTGGTAAGGTGGCTAAAATTGGTCTTTCAATATTAAGTGCTTCATATAAATTAAGAAATCTAGGGGTAGATGCAATAAATTCTTGAGATCTAATAACATGGGAACATTTCATTAAATAATCATCAACAATGTGACTAAAATTATAAGTTGGATAGCCATCTGATTTGATTAAAATGAAATCATCAATTACTTCAGGACCGGCAGATAGCTTACCCATAACAGCATCTTGCCAAGTGTAATGTTTAGGATTTGATAAAAAACGTAGCGGTAGGCCTTCTCGCCATTTAGGAGGATTAATAGGCCGAATATTACGATATAAAAATGGTTGTTTTTTATTTTTAGCTGCTATTTTAAATTGTTCTATTTCAGAAATAGAATAAGGATCAGTATATGCTCTACCCTGATTAATTAATTTATTTGCCCATTCTTTGTATATATTTAGGCGTTTGCTTTGAGTATATGGTCCATAAGGTCCGTTTTTACCTGGTCCTTCATCATAGTCTAAGCCTAGGGTAATAAGAGTGTTAATTATGTGCTCGACAGATTTATCTACTAATCTTGCTTGGTCAGTGTCTTCTATACGTAAAATAAATTGACCATTGGTTTGTTTAGCGACCAACCAGGCAAACAAGGCGGTTCGAACACCACCAATATGCATAAAGCCAGTTGGACTTGGAGCGAATCTAGTTCTAACGGTAGCCATTATTTAATTATAGACTAAGGTATTTAAAATTTTTAAAAAAATGTTTTTAGCTACTACTAACAATTTTTAGTATTTGATTTAACGAAACAGCATTGTTATAACTTAACAACTTATACCATATGCCATTTTTAATCCAAGTGGCATCATTATTAAACAAGTATACAGTGGTGCCATTAATGGTGATGGATTGATAATTATCATGAAAAGCGGTAGTTAAATAACTAAGTAATTGATTGTTGGTGGCTGGTGAATGGGGTGATTCTACAAGTTTATATTTTCTTTTATCAGTATGACTTAGGAAAGTTGCGCTATATAGGCCGGGTTGTTTTGTAGTTATAGCATTGTAGAAACCCGGTATCTGATAAGATGGCATTTTGGTGATAAAGTTGGTGACTTGACTATTTAGGAATGAAGTAGTATTTGGTATATTTTGATAGGTTAAAAATCCAGCAATTGCTATGAATAATATTGTGGCTGTCATGAGTAATTTATATTTTAAAGAAAGATGATTTTTGTTTTTTTGAGGCAGTTGAAAAGTTTGTTGATGAGAAGTTGCTTGTTGTATGGCTTTTTCGAAAATTGATAGATTAGTTGGTTTATTTAGGCTAGGACGAGTAGTTTGATTATTTTGTTGTTTAGGTAAATCAACATTACTTGTGGCGATGTTAAATTTATTGCTCGTATTGGTTAAATTAAATTTATTAATACTTGGGATACGAGGTATCTTAGATGCTCGGTATGCTTTATTGATATCGACTGAAGAAATATAAGGAGGTTGTTTAATTTTATTAATTAAAGGACTTTTTATTGTTGATTTAATTTTTAAGTGGTTATCCTGGTTAATAATATGTTTTGGATCTTTAACAATATCACGTCGAAGAGTTTTAGTCTTATTTGGTTGATGAGCAATAATATTATAAACAACTTTTTGTTTAGAAGAAGTCGCCAAAGAACGATTAGATGTAATTGAATGTTTATTTTCCGTCATTGTTTATCTTAGACACTCTTGTTATTGTTTAAGAGTAGTCTGATAATATATTATATATGATAATAACAAGAAATAAATAATTAGATTATGGATTATTTAAATCCCGTAAAAAAACGTCGTGAAAAAATGATGCTTTATATCGGATATTTTTTGATGAGTATTGTGGTTATATTGACGGCTGTTATTTTATTTTATGTTACAGAGGGTTTTGGTTACGGTAACAATGGTACAGTAATTCAAAATGGTTTATTATTTTTTGCTTCTCAACCTAATCCGGCTAATATTTATATTAATAATGTTTTACAAAGTTCTACAACCAATACTAGTATGTTATTACCTGCTGGTAATTATAATGTCAAGATTACCAAAACTGGTTATTTACCTTGGCAAAGAACAATTATTGTAAACGGCGGTACCGTTGAAAGATTTGATTACCCTTTTTTGTTTCCAGCACATTTAATAACAAATAAAATAACAAGTTTTGCTTCTGGACCCGCTTTTGCCACTGAAAGTTTAGATAGACATTGGTTGGTTATTCAAGATCCGAGTAAATTTAATCAGTTTGAAGTGTATGATTTAAATAAACCTCTTAATCCACCGTCATTAATTACAATTCCATCATCAATTTTATCTCCAGCAACTACGTCTCAGAGTTGGCAGGTAGTTCAGTGGTCGACTGACAATCAACATTTTATCCTAAAACATACTTACAATGGTTTACAGGAGTATATATTGGTGGATATCACTAATGGCTCTAATAGTGTAAATCTTACTAAAACGTTTAGTAGTATACCCTTTACTACTGTGTCGTTATTAAATAATCAGTATAATCAGTATGAATTATATAATAGTGCTACAAAACAACTTGATTATGTTAGTTTATCCGCTCCACAGGTTATTAATGCCAGTTTGAGTCAAGTCTTGGCATACAAAACGTATGGTTCGAATATTATTTTGTATGCTACGACGTTAAATGCTCCAAGGGGTAAGGTTTTAATTGAGGAACAAGTTGGTAGTAAAATATATATTATTAAAACAATTAATCCGTCAACAAAATATCTTCTAGATTTAACTACTTACGATTCTACGCCATATGTTGTGGTTGGAGATAGTACTAATTCTAAAGTTTATATTTATCAAGATCCGATTAGTCAAATTAATAATAACCCTAGCTATGTTCCTGCTCCAATCCAGGTTTTATTAGTACCCAATCCAAATTTTATTAGTTTTTCTGATAATGCTCAATTTATTATGGCAGAAAATGCTAATCATTTTGCTGTTTACAATATTCAGAGCGGTTACGCTTATAATTATATTGTACCTTATCAGCTTCAAGCACCTCAGAAAACTGCTTTCTGGATGGATGGTGATCGATTGACCTATGTTTCTAATAATCGTTTGATAGTTTTTGATTATGATGAAGCTAATTTGCACGTGTTAATGCCTGCTAGTCCTAATTATTTGCCTTTCTTTGATGGTTCTTATCAGTATATATACACATTAGTTACTAGTGGTAAAGTTACTAATTTAACTCAAACATCTACGATAGCTCGATAAGCTTTAGTCGTCATTTCTAAATTGATATAGCCAACGCACGGTAATTATTAACATAATAATTAAAACGGCAATGCCGATTATTTTATTAGTTAGTGATTTAAAAGTTCGAGAAAAAAAACTAGGTCCATTGCCTGGTAGTTTAGTTAATTGCTGGTAATTGTTATTAACAGTAGCAGCCGTATTAGTGTCTGGATTGGGACTGATTTGTTTACCGACGACAACTAAGCGATTAATACTAGTCCCTGGTGGATCACATGTTATTAAAGAAGCAGTAGCTAGTTGGCCTGGTATATTATTTAAGACCGAAACATCACTGGGTGGTACTACTTTATGGGATATTACTTTATAGACATAAATTTTATCGTTATATGTTAGATAAAAGGTATCACCATTAACAAGAGTATGAAGTAAAACAAAAGCAAATTTGTATTTACCTGGATTTAGAATATTATTAGCTGAATGTCCAAAAAATGCGCTATTACCAAGCTGTCCAGGTAACACTGTAGTGGGATAATGAACTACACCATTTTCTAGATCATTTTCAATAGTAAATTCTGATGTTGATTTGTTGTTATAGTTAACTGGTATTTGAACATTAATTTTTGGAATTATAACTTCAGGATTTGGAGTTGGTGCAACGTTATTGCCAGTTAAAATTAAAGGTGTGGCAGCTACTGTAGAGCTAGGTTGAATAAACGGTGTAATGATTATTTGATTAAAAAAACTAAATAGGAAAATAAAAATAGCCAGAAAACCAATTGATAGACCAAAAATGAGAGATTTTAAATGATTTTTAATTTTCAAACGAGATGAGGAAACAATTGCTTGGCGCCTAATTTGATTTTCTAATTCTAGAACAGTGTTATTTTTATTAGAGAATGTTCTTTTAGTTAATCGATTTTTTTTTTGATTAATAATTTCTGTTTTATGATTTGTTAGAGTTGTCTGATCGCTGGCTTTTTTATTTATTTGTTCAAGTCTTATCGTATTACTATCATAGAATTCTTGCCAAACTTGATATTTTTCTTTATCGGGTAGTGATAAATAATACTCATGCCAAGCTGTTTGAATATCTGCAATACTTTTCCCTGAATCTAGTAAATTTTTAATAAATTGTTGATGAGGGCTATTATTTGGTATTGTTTCGCTGACAAGTTCTTCTTGAAAAGCATCAGGACTGCTTTGATAAATTTTTGCGACTTTTTGTCTGACAATTTCAGCCGCTTTGATGTTGTCATTGGTATTATCGGTGTTGTTTTTTTGATCCATAATTTATTTACTAGCTTGAATGGTTTAATTATAGTACAATGATCTGTTGTAAGCTAGAAGTATATCATTATAAGCCGCGATGGTGGAATTGGTAGACACGCTGGACTCAAAATCCTGTGAGAGCAATCTCGTGACGGTTCAAGTCCGTCTCGCGGCACCAGACTAATCATAAATTGAAGAATATACTGCTGTTGTTAGTGTTTCGAACATTTTTTTTGGTTGTTGAATTAACCAAATCGTTGATTGTAAAGCAATTATAGTTTGCCAGTTTTTAAAGTTTTTTATAGTAGTTATGCTAAGTTGACCGTTAATTGCTACAATTATTGTTTCGTTGAAATTGGTAATTATGTGAAAATCGTGAAGTTTAGTGAAATTATGTAGAACATTGGTAAAGTTTATTAAGTTCATTGTTGAGGTAATAGCTTGAGAGAATTTCATTTGTAATAATAATTTTTGAAGTTGTTTTATATTCAAAACTAAAATGTGATTAGTGTTTTTAAGTAAAATACTAGGTTGTAGTATTAAATTATCTACTGCATCGTTAGTCAAAGTAATAACTTGTTGTAGTTGAGTGATCAATTTTTCTAGCAATATCGTTGTTTCACTGTTTTGTCCGAAATTACCGATTAAAACTATACCGTCTGACCATTCACTTAATTCTTCGATAGTTGATAAACCCTTAAGAGCTAAACTACCACTTGATGTTTCTGGTAGAAAATAACAATTGGTGATAAAATTTTCCAATATTTTTTTTAAACTTTCTGGTAGAATAATCTTAAATTCACTAGTACTTTTCAAAGTTTTTTGATAGGCTTCTGACATTAGATTAAAAGTTTGAGAATTTCCTCCAATTAAAAGTAGTTTAGCTGCTAAATATTTATTCTCTGGCTGATTCCAGATTATATCTGGATATAAAGGTGATTTATTATTTTGTATTTGCCAGTACGTATTGTCCATTTATAGCTTCCAGTTCGTAAATTACATTTTTTCTTTCAATAATAATTTTCCAATTATTATTTTTAGCAAAAGTTAGTAGTTTTTGATTAGGATTAAAGACGAGTGGGGTTTCTACCATTAATAACATTTCGATATCGCTATCACTGTCTCCGATAGCGATACTATTTTTTGAAGTTGCATGATGTTTTTTGATAAATTTACGTAATAAATCAGCTTTATTTTTACGAGTCATTCTTAAACTATAATGATCAAGGAAGTTATCTTTTTCAATTAAGTGAGAGCCACCAAAATCATCAAAATTATAATAATCAGTCATCATTTTAACTATTATTTCAGGTGATCCGGATATAAAAAAAAGCAGGTAATTTTTTGCTCTCAGATTATTAATTAAATCTAGCGTATATCGATGGTTTTTATTTTTATAAGTATTAAAAACTTTAAGGGAAATATCATAGAAAGTGCTTGTTGGAATAGTTTTTATAATTTTTTCAATATAAAACATTAATTGTGACTCATAATCTTCATAGGCTGATTTATTAACTCGATGTTCCCACGTTCTTTTTATTTTCTTTATTTTAATAACATCAGCAGGTTCTAAGAAGTTTAGTTTAATAAGTTCTTCCGCTATTGCATGATAAAGTTGCCAGCGTATGAGTGTCCCATCGATATCAAAAACCGCAAAGGGACGTTTAATTGTTGTCTTCGTCATTGATGTTCCTACAATTTATCTTTTTATTTTAAAACATTTGATCATTGAATGTAAAAAGATAAAATTATAAGTCCATATCTAAGGTTATAGATATTGGGCAATGGTCGGATCCTAAGATTTGTGGATGAATTTGTGCTTGTAATATTCTAGACGTTATTTGTTTAGAAGCTAGAATATAATCAATTCTCCAACCAACATTTCGTACCCTTGAGTTTGCAAAATGACTCCACCAGGTATATTGGCCACTATCTTTATTAAATAATCTAAAAGTATCTTCAAAACCAGCTTGAAGGAAATTATCAAAACCTGTTCGTTCTTCTGTGGTAAAACCTTTCTTTCCTTTATTACTAATGGGGTTAGCTAGATCTATTTCGTTATGAGCTACATTAAAATCACCACCAACAATAACTGGCTTAGTTATATTTAAGGTTGTGAGATATTTTAAAAATATTGGATCCCAAATAGTATGACGTAAATTTAGACGACTTAAGTCGTCTTTTGCATTAGGTGTGTAAACACTAACTAGAAAAAAATCAGCAAACTCGGCTGTAATTACTCTTCCCTCATTATTGGGTTCACCGTAAATATCAGGTTTTATTGTGTTATTTTTTAAAAAAATTTCATTAAAGTTCTTTTCAATATTAATAGGCTGTTTTTTAGTTAAAATAGCTGTGCCACTGTAACCAGCTTTTTGGGCTGGATTAGCACAAAAAATGTAATCTTTGGGGAGAAAATTAATTTGACTTTCATAGGCTTTAATCTCTTGAAGACAAATTATATCTGGTTTTTCTTCGTTAATAAATTGATCCCAAGCGCCTTTTTTAAAAACGGCTCTTATGCCGTTAACATTCCAAGAGTATATTTTAATCATAGTATATTTTTTATTATAGTCTTTTGAAGTAGTATTAAAAATAATTTTGTGATAAATCGGTAATTTGTTAAACTACCATTTTAGATGAATCAGAATATGTATCAGCGAATTTTGTTAAAGCTATCTGGTGAACAACTGGCTGGAAAATTCGATGCTGGTATTGATCCAAAAGTTTGCGCTTGGTTAACCCAAGAACTTCAACCAGCTCTTGAAAGAGGTGTACAAATTATTATTATGGTGGGTGGTGGTAACTTTGCACGTGGTGAACAACTGGCTGGTCACGGGATAGCACGTGTCACAGCCGATCATATAGGGATGCTTGGAACTATGATGAATGCCCTAGCTTTGACAGATATCTTTGAATCTAAGGGTATTAAAACTCGTTGTTTATCTAATATTTTTGCAGAACAAGTGGCAGAACCTTTTGTCCATCGTTTAGCTAATAAGCATTTAGAAAAAAAACGAGTTGTTATTGTTGCAGGCGGTATTGGTCGACCATATATGACTACTGATACAGCGGCAGTGGCTTTAGCTTTAGAATTAGACTGTCAAGTTGTTTTAAAAGCAACTAAAGTTGATGGTGTTTATAATAAAGATCCTGTTATTTATAAAGACGCTGTTAAAATTGATAAAATTAGTTTCGATCAAGCTGTGGCTGACTATGATATTAAAATTATGGATAAAGCTGCTCTAGGTCTTGCTATGGAACATAATTTACCAATTATAATTTTTGAGGCAATGCAAAAAGGAAGTATTTCTCGAACTATTGATGGTAAAACAACTGGTACGTATATTGGATAAATCAAGTTTTATTTATTTGAGTCGGTATTATTTTATTAGAATTAAGATATTTATTTGGCGGAGAGAGAGGGATTTGAACCCTCGAGGGTATTAACCCAACACGCTTTCCAAGCGTGCGCCATAGGCCACTAGGCGACCTCTCCCCTAATTATATATCATATTATACTTGATAAAAAAGCTATAGTTGTTTTGGGTCAAAAATTTGTCGGTATTATTACTACATCTTGTGCTTGCTAAAAAAGCAAATTTAATTTTATGCTATTAGTAATTATGCCTTTAATTAAATTAGAAAATGTTAGTAAAGTTTTTGGATTTGGTGATGCCACTTCTTTAGCACTTGATTCGATTAATTTAGTAGTTCAAAAAGGTGAATTTGTGGCAGTCATGGGTCCAAGTGGTTCTGGTAAAAGTACCTTAATGAATGTGATTGGTTTACTAGATAAACCTAGTTATGGAAACTATGTATTAGATGGAAAATCAGTTGCTAGATTAAGATCAAATCAAGCAGCAAAAATTAGACGAGATACTGTTGGATTTATTTTTCAGTCATTTAATTTATTAAATAGACTTAATGTGTTAGATAATGTTGCTTTGCCGTTAGCTTACCGTGGTTTTAGTATTAGTAAAAGAACTAAACTTGCTAGTGCTATGTTAAGTCGGGTTGGTATAGCTCACCGAGAATATTTTTATCCTAGTCAATTAAGTGGTGGTCAGCTTCAAAGTGCTGCCATAGCTCGAGCTTTAGTTAATAATCCAAAATTAATTATTGCGGATGAACCAACTGGTAATTTAGATAGTGTTGGTTCTCGATTAATCATGGAATTATTAACTGAAATTCATCAAATGGGTAATACAATTTTATTTGTAACACATAACCCAGAATTAACTAGATATGCTTCGAGAGTTGTTTATATGCATGATGGTGCAATTGTTGGTGATGAAACAACACCTTATGGTGATGTTGCGAAAATAGCACGTAAGGTTATGTATAATACCTTACATAAGACTGATGATGATGATTATGCTGGTGTTTCCCTTTTAATGCATACCCTGTCGGATAATTTAATGATAAAAAAGAAAGATAAAAAACGAAATCATAAAAATAATCATTTAAAAAAATCTTTGAAAGTAAAAAAAAGGTCTAAGCAATGAGGCCAGCTATTTTATTAGGTGAATTAAAAACTGGTATAGAAGTACTTTTTAGTACCAAGTGGCGTAATTTATGGACAATTCTTGGTATTGTTATTGGTGTTTCGTCGGTTATTATAGTCATAGCTATTGGAGAAGGTATTAAACAACAGATTAATCAACAAATAAATATGATTGGAAAGAATAATTTGGTTGTTCAACCGGCAACTATTAATAATTCATCTGCTTCGAATTCTACTTCAATTTTTAATTTATTCGATCACTTATCTTTCTTAGGTAGTTTAACAAACGCTGATGTACAAGTTATTAAAAGTACAAGTGGTATTAGTAATACTATACCTTTAAGTGTTATTAACGACAAAATAGTTGGACAAAATGGAATATATAAAAATGGAGTGGTAGTTGGTAGTAATGCTGGACTTGCGAAATTGTTAAATTTATCGATTTCTTATGGTCGATTTTTATCAAATAATAGTTTAATTACTAATAGTGTTATATTGGGTAAAAATGCCGCTTTAGCTATGTTTAATGAAGACGTTCCATTGGGCTCAACGGCTTATATTAATGGTCAACCATTTATTGTGGAAGGTATATTACATACGATTACTAATATACCTTTAGCTCAACCAGTTAATTTTAATAATGCGGTATTTATTAATTATAATGAAGCTCAAAGTTTAACTAATAATAGTGCTATTGTCTATGAAGTATTTGCTCAATTAAGTCATCCTAGTCAAATAAATCAAATAAGAAATTTATTACAACAGAATTTAGATGCCGCAAATGGTAATCAAAGAATCGCTGTCGTATCACCTGCTACTCAATCTTCAACTAGTTCTAAACATATTTTAAATTTATTAACTCAACTTATTGCTGGTGTAGCAGCGATATCATTGTTAGTTGGTGGAATTGGTATTATGAATGTTATGTTAGTGTCAGTTGCTGAACGAACTCACGAGATCGGTATCAGAAAAGCAATTGGTGCAACTAATCGTCAGATTGTTGCTCAGTTCATTATTGAGGCCAGTATACTTAGTTTTAGTGGAGGAATACTTGGAATTATTTTAGCGTATGCCATTACTGGTATTATTTTATTATTTACATCAATTAGACCAGTAGTTGATTGGCAAGTAGTTCTATTTGCTAGTTTGTTGTCAATTTTGATAGGTATTATTTTCGGTTCTATTCCAGCCTTCAAAGCTGCTAGAAAAATTCCAATTGATGCTCTTAGAGCAACAACTTAAGGAAACAGACTGTATATAGCCGCCAATCCAGCAATTGACATAATAACAGTTAAAAACCAAGCCAGCATTGAACTAATTTTTGAGTTTTTCCATTCGCCCATAATTTTTTTGTTACGGGCAATTAATATTATTAAAGCTATAATTATTGGTGCAATCATTCCATTTAAAACAGCTGAATAAATCAAAGCTTTTATTGGATTAAATCCAATAAAATTCATTAATAATCCTAGTAACATTGAGATAATAATTACGCCGTAAAAATCTAATGCTTTATTTAATTTAACGTTGAGTCCTTGATGGCTTTTACCGATTGATTCACTAACCGCATAAGCACTAGCTGCTGCCATAACTGGTATAGCAAGTAAACCGACACCTATAATGCCAATAGCGAATAAAAAGTAGGTTAGTTTACCAGCAAACGGTCTTAATGCTTGAGCGGCTTGAGCGGCTGTAGTAATATTTGTTATGCCGTGTTTAAATAATACACTAGCACAGGCAGTAATAATAAAGAACATTACAATATTGGATAAAGACATACCAACCCAAACATCAATTCTCATTCTTTTCATTTTAGTTGGTCCTGATATTTTTCTTAGTTTTAAATTAGTTTGACCTTCAGAAATTTCTTCTTCAATTTCTTGAGCTGTTTGCCAAAAAAATAGATATGGTGTGATAGTAGTCCCTAGAATGGCACAAATTAATAGTAGTTGGTTTTTATCAAATGTAATGTGAGGTAATACGGAGTAATGTAGTATAGTATGCCAATTAGGATGAGTTAAAATAGCCGATAAAATATAAGCAAATAATATTAATGCCAAATATTTTAAAATTCTAGCGTAACGGATATAGGGTGTGAATATTTGAAGTAGTAGTATTATGAAAGTTATACCAACAATTAAATAATAAAAATGGAATTGAGGATAAAGTAGTTGAATAGCATTAGCCATAGCACCAATATCGGCACCTATATTAAAAGTATTAGCAATAAATAGTAAAAGAGTAGCAAAATATAAAATTTTTGCATTAAAATGAGTTTTAATATTGGCTGCTAGACCCTTCCCTGTTACTAATCCAATTCTGGCACACATTTCTTGAACAACTGCCATAAAAGGTAGAGTAAAAGCTGCTAACCATAAAAGTCCAAAGCCGTATTGAGCTCCTGTTTGAGAGTATGTTGCTATACCAGAAGGATCATCGTCTGATGCTCCGGTAGTTAGACCTGGTCCAAGTAAGAACCAAAAATCACGAGCTTTTTTTACTGGTTTAGTACTATTAGCCGGAAGTTGTTTGGCGATGTATTGTCCACCTTCTATACTTTTTTCTAGTACTTGAGCTGGTGATTCAATGACTTTTTCAATTATTCTTTTTTTCATTTAAATATATTTACCGTAGTAATACCAAAAGTGTTTTAAGATTAAAAACGCGATAATAAGTAACCAGAGTATAAGAATATCTAAATGATGTTTTTTAATAAAAGTAAAAATGTTTTTGTAGATTGTTTTTTTAGGCAGTGTTATATGACCTGACTCTATATTATATAAAGTTATATACCAAAAAGTGGTAATTACTATAATCCAGACTACCATACAATATGGACATAGAGCATGAATGCGATAAACGCTTTCAAAGAAAAGCCAATGAACAAATAACAGACTAAATATAGCACCTGCTTCTACTCCCCACCAGAACCATTTTTTGAATACAGCTTCTGCTTGCATTGCTACACCAATTGTTATAAAAACGGCAAAACCTGCTATGCCAAGAAAAGGATTTGGAATACCAAAAGCGGCTGCTTCTTTAGATTGCATGACATTACCACAACTAATAACTGGATTTAAATTACAAGATAATTGATAATTTGGATTTTGTAATAATTTAATTTTATCTTCGGTGATAATAATGGCGCAGATTAAACCTATTATTCCACCGATGATAAGAACATAAGATACTATCTTAGCTAATTTATTTTTATCAATCATTGTTGATTTTGTCATTTCGATTTATTATACGACTATAACTTTATTCTGCGCAACTACCAGTACTAACGTCTTGATTATTATTTTCAGCTTGAGTAAGTTGAGGGATAACTTTATTGGTGGTTAAGGCATAGCCAACGTGTGCGTAAGTTGTTGATTGAGCAAAAACTACTCCGATTACTTTTCCGTTAATGTTAATTAGAGGTCCTCCAGAATTACCTGGTATAACTTGAGCGTTAATTTCATAAATTGATCTAGTGATATTGCCGTTACCATAAATATTTTGGCCGGTAGCAGATAGTTGAGAAATAATTGAAGCAGCTACAGCAGTAAAACTACCTCCGCCTGGGTAACCAAGAACAGCTCCGGGTGTATTCGGATTATAGATTGATCTAGCTAAATTTAAAATTGGTCCTGATAAATTATTAACTCTTAAAATTGCAATATCTAGATTAGGATTAAACCAAATGGTGTTTGCTTTTAAACTATGACCGGTTAGAGTAGTAATGTAAGGATGAGTAATTCCTGCTACCACATGGGCATTAGTCATTATTAAATTAGGTGCTACGATAAACCCTGAACCTTCGACAATTCCACCACATCCTTGTCCAACAATTTTAACAACTGAATTTTCGTCTTTTAAAACAGCTGGTTCTATAGCTGCAGATGATGGTAGTGGTGTCGGTTTAGTGATGATTGGTTCACCGTTTATAAAGACTTGTGGAAAACCATTAGGATCAATAATATGACCTAAGTCAGCTATGATAGTTGGTGCCGGAGGAAGCTCTCGGTTGAGATAGGAAATAATTTTTGATTTATCTAAAATATTTTGTAATTGTGGTGATTGAATTGAACTTAACATAGAAGCGCCTAACCAAATTCCCAGTAGTACACTAATAACACTAATGAATGAACCTAGTAAACTATCGAGAATATTAGCCTTAATTAGGAATAATCTTTTTTTAATAGCTAATCCAATATATTCAAATATAGTTAACAAAATTAGGGCCATACCCACAGTGGTTATAAGAGATATGATCGATCTTGTTATTGAGCTGTGTCCATATACGACAGTGTATTTTTCTAGATAAGCACCTAATAGTAATCCGCCGAAAAAACCAATAGTTGACAAAAATTGTCGAATAAAACCGATATTAAATCCTCGGATAATACTTATCAATGCAATAATAATTATTATAATGTCTATCATTTTAGGATATCCTCTTCTAAACTACCTTTTTTATATATTACTAAATCTTTATTTTTTTGCCAGTAATCTAGAATTGGTTGCAGGATATACCAACTATCTAGTACTTCATCCGAAGTAGCAAATAATGTGTTGTCTCCCTTAAAGGAGTCGATCATGACCCTTTCATATGAATCAGGATGATGATGATCTTCAAAAGTTGTTTGATAAGAAAAATCCATAATGGCTGGTTGGATTCGTTGATCAAAACCTGGTTGTTTGACGCTTAATTTAATATCTATACCTTCGTTGGGTTGAATACGAAAAGTTAGTTGGTTTTGAGCCGATTCGTTAACAGCTCCAAAATTAATTCTAATTTCTGTTTTTTTCTCTTTTAAAGCTTTGCCAGTTATTAATCTAATTGGGACACCTTTCCATAGACTATTATTAATAGTTAGTCTAATGGAAGCAAATGTTTCTACCATGGAGTGTGGATTATTAACCTCTTGTTTATAGGATGAGTACTGACCTCTTATTACGTTTTCTTTAATACTTTTTGTAGTATTAAATGGTTTAATTTCAGACAAAATGGCATGTCGTGCAAGGTGTATTGCCTTAGTGTCAGACATATCTTCTGGTAAGGTCATAGTGGTTAGAGCTAGAAGTTGGAATAAGTGACTTTGGATTAAATCTCTTAATGCTCCAACTTCTTCATAAAATTCAATTCTACCTTCAATGTCAATTTTTTCAGAAGCGATAATATCAATATTTTTAATATGTTGATTGTTCCAAGCTGTTTGAAATAGAGGATTAAAACGTCTAAATGTTAATATATTTTGAGCTGTTTCTTTAGCTAAATAGTGGTCAATTCGAAAAATCTGATCTTCGTTAAAGTATTCATTTGTCTTAAAAATTAAATTTTGAGCACTTTTTAAATCATATCCGAAGGGTTTCTCGACTAGTATCTTGCTTTTAATCGTTGAATCCAATTTATTTAAATTAGATTCGCCAAGATTTTTAATAACCGATAAAAATACTTGAGGTGGTATAGATAAATAAAAAAGTAGATTAACATTTTTAAAATTAAACTGATTTTTAAAATCTATAACATGTTGTTTAAGTTTTAAATAATCATCAATATTATTTGGATCAAACTGTATAATTTCAATTGAATTTTTAAATTCGGTGATATTATTTGCTAAATCTTGCTCATCAATGTGTGAACAAAGTTTTACGTTTTCAAAAATTTTATGAATAGTTATTTGTTGACGGGATAAACCAATTATTTGAATTTGGAGTGGCAGTAACTTGTCTTTATATAAATGATAAAGTGCTGGTAAGACTTTATTTTTTGATAAATGTCCACTAATACCAAAAAGTATTAAAATAGTTGGAGCAATTTGAGATTGATTATTATTTGCCATAATTATTTGTTTAATTTATGCCCACCAAAACTATTCCTCATGGCAGCTAGTAATTTGGTTGCAAAATTAATTTGTCCTTTTTGAGAGTTAAGCCTGACATTAAAAGCGGCTGATATGGCTGGCATCGATATATTAGTGTCTTTAGCAGCTTCAAGTGTCCATCTGGCTTCACCACTTTCACTAACATAGCCTTCAATATTATTAAGTTCGGGATTAGTTTTTAAAATATCATAACAAAGCTCGTTAAGCCATGAAGTTATAACACTATGATGTTGCCAAACGTCAGCAACTTTTGCTAAGTCAATTTCTTGATATGGTCCATTTTTTAAGAAATTGTAACCTTCAGCTAGACTTTCCATCATGCCGTATTCAATAGCATTATGAGTCATTTTAACGAAATGCCCACTACCAGCTTTACCAAAATAGTTATAAGCTCCGGCTGGCTTAGTTAAGCTTATTAGAATTGGTTTAATAAGTTTAAAGTTATTAAAATTATTTGACCCTACCATCATGGAAAAACCATTTTTGTAACCGTATATTCCACCGCTAGTTCCGATATCAATCATGGTATTATTATTGTTTTCAATATAAGTTGCTAATTTTTGAGTATTTCTAAAATCTGAATTACCGCCATCAATGATGAGGCTATTTTTAGGTAGTATTTTTAGCCATTCATCAACTTGTGATTTAATGATGTCAGCTGGTAGCATCAGCCAAATAATTACTTGTTCTGAGTTAAAATAAGATATAGCATTTTGTTTGTTGGTAGCTGGAATAGCACCAAATTGCTTTGCTTTTTCTACGGGTTCAGGGGATCGGTTTACAACTATAACTTGATGTTGATCTTCGGTTAGTTTATGAGCAATTTGGCTACCCATTTTGCCTAATCCTTGTACGATTATTTTCATGTTATTTGTCCCTCTATCAATCTATTATATACATAAACGCTAGGAAAATCTTGTAAAATGGTTGCTGGAAAAATTTTTGGATTAGCATTTTGATTGTCAAATAAAGTTTTAATTGTTATATCTTTTTTATGATTAATGGCTATTACAAATATTTGATTAATTTTTGCCAGAGCTCGTGGCGTAAGAGTGATGCGATTAAAAGGTGTAGTGTTAAAATAATCAACTAGTTGTTTTGATGTTAATGCTTTTGAATTAGGTAATAATCCGGCGATATGACCATCTTCACCAATACCGAGCTGAGCAATAATGTTAGTATCTTTTTCTTTAAATAGTTTTCTTATAGTTTGGTTATAGTTTTTTGTAGTAGATACTATGTCCTCATTGTCAGTTGTTATAATTGGCAGTAAGGTAGCATTTTTTATGTTGAAACCTGATTGGATTAATTGTTTAAAGTTAGAATCTGGGTGATTAATTTTATTAAACCTTTCATCAACGAGTGCAATTATTAATTTAGAGGTTAATTTACTAGGTAGTTTTTTCATAATTGCCACTTCTATGGGGATATTAGAACCACCAGATACTAACCAAAGTGTATTAGAATATTTTTCTAAGCTCTTTATTAGGTAGTTTGATATATCTTCTATAACCAAATTATGTGTGTGAGTTGCTAGAAATTTAATCATTATTTTGATTAGTAATTTAAGTTATGCTGTTAGACACGTAAATCAATTCTAACGAATCCTTCGGCATATTGATAGCTATGGCTTTTTCCGATAATTGATGAATTTTCCTTTATCCATTTAGCTGTTTGTTCAATATCTTCTATTTGACTGACGTGTGCTTTTAAGGCAGCTATTTTTAAGTTTATAGTTTTAGTTATATCAACAATAAAATTTTGAGTATCAAAATTAGTTAATAGGACTGTTTTGGTTTTGTGGGGTATGTAACCTTGAGCATAAAGTTCAGGATAAGCGAGATGATCTCTAGCAAGAGGATAGACACAGTCGAGAGTAGCTTGCCCTGCTATTCGATGATCTGGGTGATTTATCATGCCTCTTTTAGCTGAATATATAACAGTTGGATCCATTGTTATTACTACGTCTGGTCTAATGGTTCTAATCACTTTGATGATGTCTTTTTTGAGTTCTGTGGTGTTCTTTAAATTGCCATCAGGATATCCTAGGAATTGAACTGTTTGACCTCCAAGAATTTGTAAAGCTTTTTTTTGTTCGTTTTCTCTTGTTTTAGTTAATTGTTCAGGTGTGATGTTTTCATCAGATGTTCCCTGCCCACCATCAGTTAATATGAGATAGTGAACTTTAGCACCAAGTGAAGCAAAAAAAGCCATTGTTCCAGAGGCTGAATAATCTAAATCATCCGGGTGAGCTGCTATACCGAGTACAATTTTTGGTTTTATGATAGGCTGATTTAATAAACTAGTTTGTTCTGGCATTTATAAAGTTTAGCACAATTTTAATAATAGTTTTGGCGATTTATTTTTTATTTTATGTAGTATATTTATATAGTATGAAAATTTATGACACTGCTAAAGAAAAATTAGTAAATCTTAAACTAGACCATCAAGTACGCATTTATACTTGTGGTATTACCCCATATGATTCAGCTCATTTAGGACATATTTTTACTTTTATGACTTATGATTTATTGTCTAGAAGATTAATTGATCTTGGGCATGATGTTAGATTGGTTAGAAATGTAACTGATGTTGACGAACCTATTTTTAAAAAAGCTAAAGAACTTAATATTAGTTATAAAAAATTAGCAGCTGATGAAACAACTAAGTTTCAATTAGTTTTAAAAAAGCTTAATTTTTTACCAGCTTATGCTGAACCGTTAGCAAGTGAATATATTAGTGAAATGGCTCAAGCAGTTAATGTTTTGTTAGAGCGCGGTTTTGCATATAGATTAGAAAGTGATATTTATTTTTCAGTCGATAAGTTAAAAAGTTTTGGAACTTTTAGTAATTTAAACTTTAGATTACAAAGAAATTTTATGGCAATGCGTGGTGGTGATATTAATCGAGTCGGTAAGAATAATCCGTTAGATTTTTTATTATGGCGTGGAGTTAACGATGTGAAAGATGAAGCTGTGTGGAATGAGGTTGTTGGCAGAGGTCGACCGGGCTGGCATATTGAATGTAGTGTTATGTCGCAAGCTGTTTTAGGCAATCCATTTGATTTACACGGTGGTGGGAGTGACCTTATTTTTCCTCATCATGAATGTGAAATTGCTCAAAGTTATGGTTTGGGACAAACAAAGATGGCAAAATATTGGATGCATGTTTCTCCTATGTTATTTTTAGGAGAAAAAATGAGTAAATCTTTAGGTAATTTAGTTTTCGCTGGTGATTTATTAGAAAAATATCACCCGGCGGTTATTAGGTTAGCTCTAATGGATTATCATTATACAAATGGTGGAGAATGGCATCCAGAAATTTTAGATGTTTGTAAAAATTTATTTGAACGCTTAAATCAAGTTAGTACTAAGATTGATGTTAAGCATGCTAATTTGTTACTGAATAGATTAAGAATTGCAATGGATAATAATATTGATAATCATGACATAATGCATGCCTTGGAAGATATTGTTAATATTAAACAATTTAAAAAAGAAACTTCGGGACAAGAAATTTTTAACAAAGCTATGTGGTTACTAGGGCTAAACCTGAAGTAATTTTTACCTAGTGTATTGTCTACAGTTGTTTTTCAGTATTAATAGACTATAATTTCTGAAGGATTGTAATTTTTGTATAATTAAAAAAGAATTGATAATGACTAGTATTATAAAAACTAATAGTTTAACTAAAATTTATGGTAAAAAATCGAGCGCTTTTACAGCACTTGATAATATTAATCTTGATATTAAACAAGGTGAATCGATTGCTGTGGTTGGAAAAAGTGGTTCAGGAAAAAGTACTTTAATGCATTTACTAGCATTATTAGATAGTCCTTCTTCTGGTAGTGTCATAATTAATAATGTTGATAGTCATAAATTATCAATTAAAAAAATGGATTTATTAAGAAATCAAAATTTTGGTTTTGTTTTTCAGCAGTTTTTTTTAAGTCCACATGAATCAGTTTTGGATAACGTAGTTTTACCATTAAAGATTGCTGGTATTTCTCGTAGTGAACGAAAAAAACGTGGTCTTGAAGTCTTAGAGGCTGTTGATTTAGCTGATAAGAGTAAAGACAAAGCTGTCAATTTAAGTGGTGGTCAAAAGCAAAGAGCTTGTATAGCCAGAGCTTTAATTAATAACCCAACGATTATATTTGCTGATGAACCAACTGGTAATTTAGATTCTATAACAGGACAAATGATTGAAAATTTATTATTTCAGTTAAACAAAGATAAAAATATTACCCTTTTAATTGTGACTCATGACGATGACCTTGCTAATCGGTGTCAACGACAAATTTATATTAAAGATGGCAGTTTAATAAAGGAACAATAATAATAATGAAATTAACTGATCTTTTACTTATGGCCAATAGTAGTTTGTTTAGGAATAAAGCTAGGACTTTTTTAACAGTTGTAGCTATATTTATTGGTGCGACAACATTAAGTCTAACTAATGGGATTGGTTCAGGGTTAAAAGCATATATTAATCGTCAATTAGGTAATTTAGGTAATCCTCATTCTTTAACTATCACAGCTAATGCTAAAACAGCTTCATCATTTAATAGTTCTGGGTTGCAACCATATAATCCAAATCAGACTAGAATTGTTTCCGCTGGTGGTGGGCCCAATGGGTCTCATAGTATTGTTGGTTTAACTAAGAGTGATATTAATAAGATTTCTAAGATACCAAATGTTGTTTCAGTTCAACCTAATTATATTCTTTCACCGGATTATATTGCTTTATCATCTAATTTAGCTAAAAAATATCAATTTAGTCTCGGTCAAATATTTGGAACATCGTCTTTAGATATGGCTGTTGGTGAAAATGCATCTAATAGTTCTGCTACGCCTGAAATAACAATACCTACATCATATGTTAGTTCGCTTGGATTTAATAATGCTATTCAAGCTATTAATAAGACGGTTATTATTGGTATGACAAATGCTCTTGGTCAATCTCATAGTTTTCAGGCAACAATTGTTGGTGTACAGCAAAAAACTTTAGTTGGATCAGCACAAGCTTATGGTAATTTAACTTTAATTAATGAACTACATAGTTTTGAATCTCAAGGATTGCCAGTTGCACAAGAAGGTGTTTATGCTAGCTTAACAGCGGTCTATAAGAGTAATTTAAGTGCTACAGGACTTAGTAATTTACAAGCTACTTTAACGAAAGATGGCTATACTGGCAAAACTATTCAAGATAGAGTTAGTACTGTATTTACTATTATTAATGCCGTGACTTATGTCTTAGATTTCTTTGCGATAATTACACTTGTAGCAGCCTCATTTGGTATCATTAATACATTGTTTATGTCGGTTTCAGAAAGAACGCGTGAAATTGGTTTAATGAAGGCACTTGGTATGAGTAAGGCTAAGATATTTACGTTGTTTAGTCTAGAGGCTGTTTTAATTGGTTTTTGGGGTAGTATGCTTGGAATTTTATTTGCAAATATAATTGGTCGAGTTGTTAATAGTATTACTACTAATGGCTTTTTGAAAGATTTTCCAGGGTTATCTTTGTTATCTTTTCCAGGAATAAATTCTACGATTATTGTCGTAGTAATTATTGCAGTTGCTTTTCTAGCTGGAGCTTTACCAGCCAGAAGAGCTGCTCAAAAAGATCCAATAGAGGCCTTACGATACGAATAAGATATATTCAAAAGGTATAATCATATCGTAATTTAGGGTATTATATAATAATTATATTCTAAAAAAATAATTATCAGTGTTCTAATGAAGGAGGTGTTTTAATGAAGATATGGATATTAGGTGGTGATGGTTTTTGTGGTTGGCCAACAGCTTTACATCTTTCAGATCAAGGACATGATGTTACAATTCTAGATAATTTAGTGAGGCGTCAAACTGATATTTTATTAGAAGTTTCTTCATTAACACCAATTACTCCAATATCTACTAGAATTAGTGTGTGGCATGATATATCAGGTAAAAAAATAAAGTTTTTGAAAATTAATTTAGCGAATGAGTACTATCTTTTACTAGAGTTATTAAAAAAAGAAAAACCTGATGTGATAGTTCATTTTGCTGAACAAAGATCAGCACCTTATTCCATGAAATCTGCTGAAACAAAACGTTATACCGTTGATAATAATATTAGAGTTACACACAATTTGTTAGTCGCTTTAGTTGAAAGTAAGGTTAATTCCCATATTGTGCATCTCGGTACGATGGGTGTTTATGGTTATGGTTGGTCTGGCAAAACACCAATTCCAGAGGGTTATCTTAAAATGTCAATAAACGGCGATAAAGAGAAAAAAACAAGAGAAATACTCTACCCTGCTAATCCTGGTTCGGTTTATCATATGACAAAGAACTTAGATCAGTTAATGTTTGCTTTTTATGCTAAAAACGATGGTATTAGAATCACTGATCTTCATCAAGGAATTGTTTGGGGAACACAAACGATTCAAACAAAACAAGATGAAAGATTAATTAATCGATTTGATTATGATGGTGATTACGGGACGGTGTTAAACAGGTTTTTGATGGAAGCAGCTATTAATTATCCTTTAACTGTTCACGGTAGTGGTGGTCAAACTCGAGCTTTTATTAATATTCAGGACACTGTTAGATGTATTGAACTTGCTATTTTAAATCCACCTAAAAATGGTGATAGGCCAGCTATTTTTAATCAAGTAACAGAAACGTTTAAAGTTGTTAACTTAGCGAAGTTAGTTGCTAAGCTAACTGGGGCGACAATAGATTATCTTGATAATCCTCGTAATGAGGCAGCTGATAATGACTTATTTGTTGAAAATAAACAATTTTTGGCTTTAGGATTAAATTCTGTTAAATTAAATGACGGTTTAATGTCAGAAATTGAACAAATAGCATTAAAATATGCTTCAAGAATTGATAAAACAAAAATACCAGCACGTTCTTTATGGAAAACTAAATAGCTTAAAGTTATAATAAGCTAGTATGATAAATTAAAAGATAGTTTGCAATTTATGTCAGATTTAACAGACAGTAGTACTTGGCAAGAACTTAAACAACATCATGATAGATTGTTAAACGTCTCTTTGAGTGATTTATTTAAAGAGGATGAAGTAAGAGCTAGTAGCTTTAGTCGTTCTGTAGCTGATTTATCGATTGATTTTTCGAAGAATTTAATCGATCAGGATGTAGTAGATTGTTTGTTAAAGTTAGCTAATGAAAGCGATTTAAAGAATAAAATCTCTGCCATGTTTCGTGGAGATAAGATTAATTTTACTGAGCATCGAGCTGTTTTACATACTGCATTGCGGGATATTTCTGATCAACCAGTTTTTGTTGATGGCGTTAACGTCAAACCTCAAGTTCAAGCAGTTTTAGGGCGAATGACTAAGCTTGCAAACTTGATTAATAATAGGCAATTAAATGGTGCTACCGGTAAGATAATTAAGAACATTATTAATATTGGGATTGGTGGGTCTGATTTAGGACCGGCTAGTGCCTACTTAGCCTTAAAAGATTATACTAATAAGGATTTAGTAGTTAGATTTGTTTCTAATGTTGATTATAGTGATTTTTATAACGCTGTTGTTGATCTGGATCCGGCAGAAACTTTGTTTATAATTTCTTCAAAAACTTTTACTACTGAAGAGACAATGACTAACACTCAAAGCGCCAGACTGTGGATAGTAGATGCTTTAGGAGAGTCAGCTATTGAAAAACATTTTATAGCTGTATCAACAAATAAAACGGCTGTTGAGTTATTCGGTATTAATTTAAATAATATGTTTGAGTTTTGGGATTGGGTTGGTGGACGGTATTCACTTTGTTCAGCCATTGGTTTGTCGTTAATGATTGCGATTGGGTCTGATAATTTTTATGCCATGCTTGGTGGTTTTAATAAAATGGATCAACATTTTTTTAATTCGTCATTTGATACAAACCTGCCAGTTTTACTAGCTTTAATTAGTATTTGGTATGGTAATTTTTGGCAAACTCAAACTTCGGCGATAATTCCCTACAGCTATAATTTAGCTAGGCTACCAGCTTATTTACAACAAGCTGTGATGGAAAGTAATGGTAAAAGCGTTGATATTAATGGTAATTTAGTAGATTATCAGACAAGTCCAATTATTTGGGGTGAACCAGGTACTAATGCTCAGCATGCTTTTTTTCAATTATTACATCAAGGAACAATATTAGTACCGGTAGATTTTATAGGTTTTATTAAGGCTAATAACAAAGACAATAAAATTCATCATGATAAATTAATGGCTAACATGATCGCTCAAGCTGAAGCATTGGCTTTTGGTGAAAAACAAAGTTTGTCTCAAGGAGATGATTTAAGCAGTAGACACCAGATGTTTACTGGCAATAAACCAAGTACTTTTATTTTAGGTAAAAAATTAACACCAGAAATATTTGGAGAATTAATAGCAATGTATGAGCATAAAATATTTACTGAAGGGATTATCTGGGGTATTAATTCTTTTGATCAATTTGGAGTTGAGCTTGGAAAAAAATTAGCTAAAAATATTTATCAAGAGATAATAAGTGATAGTTTATTATCTAATCATGACGCCTCTACTGTTAGCTTAATTAAAAAAATGAAGGATGTTTAATCTTCTTATTAAATTAAGAACTGAGGATTGGCTGACATAAATAATAGAAAAGTTTTCTTTATCCTATAATTAAAGGTATAATTATGTCACTTAGTGGAGAAGTTATGAAATTAGTTATATTTATTCCCTGTTTAAATGAAGAAGATACCTTACCAATTGTTTTAAAATCTATTCCTAAGAAAATACCAGGCGTTGATGAGATAGACGTTTTGGTGGTAGATGATGGTTCAACTGATAAAACTTATGAAGTAGCAAAAAAACATGGCGTTAAACATTTTGTTAGGCATACACAAAATAAAGGATTAGCTTATTCTTTTCGTGATGGACTTCGTGGAGCATTAGATTTGGGTGCTGACATTATCGTTTTAACGGATGGTGATAATCAGTATCCTCAAGAAAGAATTCCTGATTTAATAAAACCTATTTTAGATCAGAAAGCTGATATAGTTATTGCTGATCGTCAAGTAAGTTCAATTAAACATTTTTCAACTACCAAAAAGTATCTTCAAAAATTTGGTACCTGGGTTTTAAATCAGGTAGCTGGAACTAATATCCCAGATGGTACTAGTGGTTTTCGAGCTTTTTCTAAACAAGCTGCTATCGAGCTTAATTTAATTACTCGTTATAGTTTTGGGATGGAGACAGCCATTCAAGCCGGTAATAAGCGTCAATCAATTGCTACTATTAAAATTACGACTAATCCTAAAACACGAGAATCCCGTTTGATAAAATCTAATTGGAGTCATGTTAGAAAATCTGGTGTAGCTATTATGAGGGGCTTTTTAATGTTTAAGCCTTATACATTATTTTTAAGTATTGGTTCGGTATTACTGATTTTAGGGTTAATTCCCTTCGTGCATTATTTGTACTTATATTTAACAGTTGTTAATCCGGGTGGTGCTCATCATTTACAATCTTTAATAGCTGGAACGGTATTATTGGTAGCAGCTTTTATTTCCTTTACGCTTGGATTTATTGCAGATTTAATTCGTATTAATCGATCTTTATTAGAAGATATTTTAGAGAATCAGCGTCGAAGTGAATACTTTACAAAAACCAAAGATTAGATTTATAATGCTTATTTCCCTGTACAATGATTGGTTTAGTAGCATGTTTAATCGTTTTATTAACTTTTTTAATAGTTCTATTATTCCATAACCAATTAGAATCACTTCGGCTAATAAATGTTAGCACACCACCTCCTTGTAAGAATAATAAAATAATTATTATAGCTAAAATATATTTTAACTTCTTTTTATTATTGAGTAATTTACTAATTGCAAAACCAGCTACAGAGGCACCTAGTAATAATATTGGAATTAAATAACGTCCATTCATTAATTCAAGTACACCGGTATATTGATAAGTTCGGTAACCTTCGTATATTAAAGCTATTAAATATATTAGAATTATTAAGATCATAAGGTTTATATAATTATTAATTAGGAATAGTTTTTTTCGTAATTTAATAAAAGCAATAAAACTAATAACGGATATTATTAAAAATCCGGCACTGGGTAATGGTAGAGGTGGATAGTTTTTAAAATGATTTTTTGGCCCACTAACCGCAAAAAATAATCTATACCATATCCAATATAACCACTGACTTAAATATAGAATTAGATTATGACTAGTACTTACAACGTGAGTTACAACCAATTGGTGAGAGATATAATCGTGATAAAAGACGCTATAGGCTTTACAATCTTTTGTTGATAAAATTGTATCACACCTAGGGGTCAGAGTATGATATTTAATTAAATTATAACCATCACGCTGTATAAAAAAAGTTAAACTGATTAGTAAAAATATTGTAAGAGTTAACTTTATAGGAAAAGATAATTTATGCCAGTTAAATGTTAAACTTTTAAAAATTTGTGTAATTTTAAAGTTAAAAGATTTTAAAGCTAGATAGAATAAATAGATAGTAATTGCTAGAAATATGGGCATAAATTCTATTTGTGTCAGTGATGAGAATATCGACAGAATGATTATAGCTAGTATTGTTTTTGGTTCGATATTTTTCTTTGTTATTTGATCAATAGCTTTAAGGGTTAGTAGACATACTAAACCAGTTTCTAAAAAAATTAAATTATCGTAATTAATTTGTCCTGCTAATTGAGGTACAATTGGGATTAGTGTAAATAGTAATAGGCTGATATTTATTAGTATTGGTGATAATCCAACTTTACGCATAATTTTATAAAAAAATATCAGGCCAGTACTAAATAATATGATGTTGATAATTCTCAAATATATAATTTGGGCAATCTTGTTTTGAACAAAGTAAGCAAATATTCGATATGGAAAACTCATTAGGTAGTGGTAAAGATAAGATGGGTCTCGAGCGACTGCTCCGTAAGCGTTACCATTTGGAGGTTGTGAAGTTAAAAAAGGTGAAAAATAGTGAGAGTATATTTTAATTAGACCAAAATGGAAATTTTCATCAAATGCTTGAGGGTAAGAAGCTGATAAGGCTATCCATAGAGATTCAATGACGAAAAATATTAGGATAATTTTTAAAAAAAGTTTTGAGCCAAAGAACTCATTTATTTTAATGAATATTTTTTCTTTCATATAGGTTAATTATAGATAGTATACATTAATTAATATAAGTCTTAACTTAAGAAACAGACTTTTTATGAGATTTTTATAATTTATTAGTAGTAAAATAGCTAAGTGAGAAAAAAAATTAAATTATTTTTGTCTATTTTTATAGTTTTAATAACTTTTTATGTTTTTATTAATTATCTTAGAAACAATAGTTACATTCTCAAACGATTATCTCATATAGACCCTGTTCTTATAGTATTAATTTTATTACTTTATCTTGTTATATTATTAATTTTAGTGACAATAATGAAGGCTAGTTTAGATTTTTATAAAATTAAAGTACCTAATTTTGATAACTTACTGCTTAATTCATACTCGTTAGTTATTAATTTTTTTATGTTTGGTCAAGCTGGGCCTGGTGTTCGAGCTATTTATCTTAAGAAAAAATATCAGCTACCTATTAAACGATTTATTTTTATAACTTTAATTTATTATGGTCTTTATACATTGTTAAGTAGCTTACTTATATTAATAGGTAGTAAATTGATGTGGTATTATTCCCTTTTGATAATCGTAGGTGTTATTTTGATAAGTATTTTAGTTATTAAATGGTTTTTAAAGACTAAATTAAATAATAAAAATTTAGCGGATTTTAAATTATCTGGATTTATTAAACTTGGTTTAGTTACTTTAGCTCAATTATTGATTCAAACTTTAATATATGGTATTGAACTTGATTCTATTAAACATGTTTATCTTCATCAAATATTAGCTTATAGTGGATTCGCTAATTTATCTTTATTTGTTAGCATTACACCAGCTGGAATTGGTATTAGAGAAGCATTTTTAATTTTATCAGAGAGTATACATCATATTTCAAGTAGCCAAATTGTCTCGGCCAGTATTATTGATAGATCAGTTTATCTAATATTTTTGCTTGGCATAATTTTATTTTTAGCTATTTTCCATGCCGGTAAAAAACTGAAAAATATGACAAAAATATAACAGATGTAAGCTATTTTATAATTGTTGTATAGAAAACATTGCATAAGACATTAAAAAGGTATATAATTATTTCGTTATTATGAGTGCTGAAAATCAAAATTTTATTCCAGACTGCAATTTTAATAATGAATTAATTAAGCATTATGAAGTAGCACGATTTGGTGTTTTGTCTGATGAACAACAAGAGAAGCTGATCATGAGTATTAAAACACAGTCAGAGGTTTTACTTGGACGATCTGTTACGGCTGCAGAGGCTAGAGCTATTTATTATTCTAAAATATTATACGATCAAAGAAAAAATATTTAGCGCTTGTATTTTTTTAATAGTTTATATCCAATTAAGGCTAAGATAAGTATAGTGACGATTATTGTTAAATAAGTTTGATATTTTAATAAAGAGTTGATGTAATTGGCACTAAAGTAACCGATACTGGCCCATAAAGTTACCCATAGGGTGGCCCCAATAGTGTTATATAGAAGAAATCTTTGCCAACTCATTTCACTTAGTCCAGCTATAATACCGTTAGCTTGTCTTAAGCCTTCAATGAACCTAGCAAATATAACTATTAGGTAACCTTTTTTGTTAAAGATAGTTTTTAATTTTTCTAACCTTTCTTTAGTTAAAAAAATATATCTGCCATATTTTTCAATTATAGCTTGTTCACCAAAATATCCGATACTAAAACCGATATTATCACCAATCACAGCTCCGATGATGGCGGTTATTATAACAATAAAAATGTTTAAGTGACCTAATCCAGCAAAGACTGCGGCTGTGATTAAAACTGTTTCACCTGGTGCCGGTATACCGAAGTCTTCTAGGGTTATTAAACCACCAATCGCTAAGTAGCCATATTGATTAATAATTGGAGATAGTGTTTCTATAAAAGCAGGTAAATTTTGATGCATTATTACTTTTATTTTAAAACATTAATAATTTTTACTGAAATTAATAGATAATATCGTTAACTATTGGTTAATATTTATTTAAATTATTTATTTTGTTATTTAGAATTCATATGGATTATTTAATTCGAAAAGTTGTTTTATGTCGTCTTTACGATTGATACTTACAATTGCCCAATCGATGAGAGTTATATTACTGTAATGAGTTTTAATTAATGAAGCTCGTCTATTGGCTCTAGTGAGTGGGGGCTCCACGATAGCCTGTGTGATATCAGAGTCTTTAATAAAAAAATTATCATTAGATACTTTTGACCAATATTTTTGAGCTGGACCAGAGCTTGGATAAATCTGATTCCATAGAAGTTGAGCTTTAATAGTTTCATAGCTCGGTTTTTTTAGGTTATTTGAACCATTTTTTTTAGTTAAGTAATAATGTAGACCGGCGAAACCAACCAATTCCAATAAATTGGCATATTCATTATTTTCTAAGTTAGCTTTTGTTAAATTATCGATTACTTCTTGCCATAAATTAAATATATTGGTTTCACTATCTGGTAAGTTTATTCTATTGGATAAATCGCGACAACTATCTAGTAAAAGCTGCTGATAATTAATAGCACTGATGAAATTGTTGTTTTGTGTTTGTAATGTTTTAGAAAAAGTTAAATCACTGTTAAATATTTCTTTACCTTCCAGAATATTTTTAAAGGAGTATGAATGTAATTTTTTTAGATTGACAATATTAGGATGTTCAAATAATCGTAGTATTAGTGAAGTTGTGGCTAGATTAAGATAAGTGATTGATTTAGAAAAATTAGCATCAGATGAACGAATTTCTATTCGTGACCAATTGTTATCGTTTCCAATCGTTGTAGAATCATTATTTTCTATTTCTGGTAGCATAATCATGGGCTTATTACCTTCTTGAGTTCTTCTGGACATGTCATTAGTAACCGAAGATCCTCCAATACTTGGAAATTTCTGTGAAAGTTGAAAACCATTTTTTAATGTTCCAGCGCCAGACCATGTTTTACTGATTAAAAAACTGGCTAAAATAGTTTGAAGTAATTGAGTTGATATACTTTCAGAAGCAACTAAATAATTTTCATGATATCCTTGTGATATATAGCCTCCTTCTATATTTTGCATACCAGTAGTTCGATAAACTCCTTTTACTATTGGTGATGAGCTAGCTATTTTAGAAACAATAGATATTCCAGCAAAATCGTAAATAGCGGCTTGCTTAGGTCCAAGACATTCTGGACTTGCGATTTCTAATAAACCACAATCGTCATATAGTTTATAGCCATTACTTAAAAAATTAGATATTTTTAATAACCTTAAGTTTCTGTAATACCAGTTATGTAGTAATTCTTGATTAAGCTGATCAGAATCATCACCATACCTAGCCTGAACGGATGTTTCCATTTCGGTGCCAATTATTCGTTCTGGTGGTGATTCACTAAAAAAATCTACAGGTCTCACGCTGTTCATTTATATGATTACCCAAAATATTTATTAATAGAACATATTCTATCATATGTTAGTTAATATAGTAGAATTTCTAATGAATTAATTTTTTAATAACTTGCTAGTTGTTTTTTTAGGTCGTCTTGAACTGATGTTTGATCAATGCTTATAATCTTTATTTCTATTGGTTTATGAATAGTTAATAAAGCTGTTTCTCCAATTTGTTTGCCTATTACAGCTTTAGCGATCGGTGAAGATGGAGTGCAGTATTCGGTTTCGTTATTTTGACCTAATTCTTTAATACCAACTATATCAACAGTGTAATTATCATCGGATGTTTTAATCGCTACTCGACTGCCTAGTGTTACTACGGGGTAATTAATTTTAGGTGCCTTATAGGTTTGATAGTTTTGATAACGCAAGATCTTATCAATTATGAGTAGTAGGTTATGATCTACTAATGGATCAAGAATTTTTTTTTCTGCTAATTGAAGTTCAAAATCCAACAATGGATATTTATCATTAATGTGATTAAAAAATTGATAGTTGTTTAAGGATTTCATCCTATCTAATTATTATAGTTCAGATAATAATTTTTGACTATTTATGTGACATAGTTAACAGATATTTTAACCCCCAATATAACCACCAACATACTGAATCATTAAATAAGTCCACCCCATACTAAATGCTATAAGTATTATATTGTAGGCTATTTGTTTATCTTTAGTATAATCGTATAGCATTAGTGGGACTGGAAAAACCATTAATGCGTATCTAGCAAAACCACCAAACTGTCCTCCTATAATTGGTATAAGTAAATATAAAAAACTATAAATTGAAAAACTTTTGTCCTTTTTCCACCAATATACTATGGATACTATAACTGGTAATAAGAATAATAAATTTAGTGTTGATATATGGACTAAGTTATTTAGAAAAGAATGTTGTAACCAGCCATGATTTTGCTGAGTTTTAATAAATTCTATAGGATTATGAAATCGTATTAGTAAGGCACTCATATAAGATATAATTCCTAAGCTTCCAATAGTCATACTTAAAATGACGTCTTTAATTTTTTGTTTATTGAAGTATAAAATTAGTCCAATAAAGATAACAATAAAGACTCCATTAACTCTTGTAGCCGTTGCTATCATTGTTAGCAAACCGGCTAATTTATAATTATTTTTCATGGCATAATAGATTGCTCCAAGTGAAACTAAAGCAAACAAACTTTCAGTGAAGGTAGCTACAAAAAATATAGCAGATGGGAATAAAATAAATAACAGAGTTGCTTTAATAATATCTTCGGTTGATTTAATTTTAAAGTAGTCTTTAACTATTTTAATGTAGAAATAAATTGCTCCAATTAAACTTAACCAAGCTACGAGTAAACCACTATCTAGTAAAGAATTGATGATTTTGTGTACTAAGCTTACAACTAATGGATAGAATGGGAAAAAGTTAACTAAGTATAAATGATCGTAGCCATTTTTTGCGATTGTTAAATAAATTGGTCCATCCCAGTTTGATAGATATTTTAGATAATTGTGTGGTTCGCCGGTGTAAGTGTTACCTATTATTTTGGTAATAGGCATAACCCTTGTATTTTCATATCCAATTAAAACACCAATGATAATTATGATAAAAGCTAGGGTTATAGCTAGTACGAAGTCTTCTTTTATTAAGCGATTTATTGACTGTTTTAATGTAAAAAATAAATTGCTAATCAAATTTCCCTCTCAAATTTTTAAATTTGTTTTATTACAAGCTTTTATTTTATCATCTTTTCTTTAATTATGCTGTAGTAAAAGACTAAAATATTCTGTTCCTCCAAAAGGTATTTTTTGTTTGATAAGTTTAGTGCTATTAAGTGAACCAGCACTAAAAATTTTAAAATCACCATATTTTTCATTTATAGTATCTATGGCTGTAGTTAACCAATGGTCACGATTGACTTGATCCAACAAACTAATCTGATTACGAGCGGATTTAGTTAACTGGTAGCATGTTATACCCATTGTTTGAACGATCATATTATTTGGACGTTGATTAAATAAATAAAGTGCTTTTTGATAAATATCATGATCACTAAAAAAACTTACTTTATACATTTTTCTTTGATACCAATTTTCCCCGTTATTAAATCGTAACCAAATCATTATGCCTCTAGCGTCAACATTTTTAAATCGTAGTTTTTTACCAGTCGTTTGACATAGAAATTGGAGGGATGGTAATAGTAGGTTATTTTGGTTAGTTGGTTTATTTAGTACCCACTGTCTGCCAATATGACCTAGTTTGGTAGTAAAATTATCAACTTCAAAACCACGTAATCTTTGATACCAATTTTCCCCGTTGACACTACGAAAAACTAGTCTATTTAATGTATCTGCTGAAGCTTGTAAAAAATCAAGGGGTGTGTAAATACCAGCCGCGTTTAATCTTGCTTCATAATGGCTAGCAATACCAGTAAGATCGGTTAGTTTTAATTGTTGATAGGTTTTAATTAAATTTTTATGATCAATCTTATCCATGCCATCGGGTTTATGTAATGAGGCTGCTACTTTTGCTAAAAACTGATTGGTACCAATACCGATATTAACTGTTATCCAATCACCAATTTCTTGTTTTAGTTTTTCTTTAATTTCTTGTCCAATAGACTCTAGTGATTGATGATGAACATATTTTAAACTGTCATGAAAATCAATGATACCCTCATCAATACTTTTCATTTTTACAGATGGTGAGTAACTTTTCATAATAGACATTAGCTTTTGGTAAACATAATGATATTTAGCTGGATCTGTTTCTAAAATAATGAAATTTGGTGTAATTAATAAGGCTTCATCTAATCTCATACCTACTTTAATGCCTAGGTTTTTAGCTTCATAAGAAGCGGCAATAATACAGCAATGTTTTGAAATTCGATTCGTGACGCCAATAGCTTTATGTCTTAAAGACGGATGAGCTTGTTGTTCAATCATAGCGAAAGCACTATTTAAATCAATATGCATAATTTGAGGTAGTTCTTTATTTAATAGTAAGTTTTTCATATCAGTTTATTGTCATAGCCATTAAACGCCAGATTAAATTTTGGGTATCAAATTCAAGTCGATAATCGTTTTGTCCATCACTAACATCAAATACGTGAATTGTTCTTTGACCAGCTTTTGTAGGATGATATAGAGCTAATTGTTTAATAATAATTTCTTGATTCTGGTAACGTATTTTAGCCGGTAAACAGTTTGTTTTTTTATTTTTATCTTTCTTAAAAACAGCTATAACGTCAACTACTTTATCAATAGTAATAATTGGATTCATTTTCAAGCTCCTATGGATTATCGAGTTATAATTATCTTGCAGAACGGATTTATTTGAGAAGTTTTTCGATAGAATTTAAGTAACCGTTCTATTACCATTATCATAACGAAAAACTGAGCTTAAAAATGATAGATAATCAGGGCCCGGAGGATGACATCTTGTTTGATTATATATGGTTATTTAATGTAAATAAAGAGTAAATAATTATTTGTCACCGCGAAATAGAAATGTCCGGTTCTAGTATATTTAAGTTATTTTTTTGGATGGTAGTTTTTGGTTAGATTTGTTAGTAATATTGTATGGTAATAGAGTGAACTTTCTCCATGGGTGAGAAGCACTAGGTATTGTAGGAACTCTGTGTTTGGATAAGGATAGATCAGTTGCTAAAGCTATTGGTAGCTTATGAGTAATAGTCGGTTTTTCTTTAAGTAATATGTAATTTAAATATTTACCCTTAAATCTTAAATATAGATTGTTATCTAATCGTTCCTCAATGAGAACTTGGTCACTAGATAATACTAAAGTAGGTTGTACTTTAGTAAGCTGTAACCAGTTGTTCTTGAATCGAATAGTGAAATCTCTATTAATATAACGCTTTGACTGGATAGATAAAACAGCTATTAAATTGTCCCTGGTAGTGACTGGACGATGAATGTCAATATCAGATCGTGGAGTTACAGAAAATCGAGTATTGAAAGCTGGTAGAAATTTATCCTGGAGAAATATATTGGCTTCTTTTACATCATTAATATTGGCTAATCTTAATTCTTTAACTAAACGATCTTGGAGGGTGCCAAACAAGTTTTCTATTCTTCCTTTAGCTTGAGGACTATTGGCATGTATCACCCTAATGTCAACTTCTTTCATAGCCCGTTCGAATTGAGTAATCATAGCATCATCATCTAGAGCATTTTTATCATTAACTTTATATGTACTATGTCTATCTAGATAAATACTCATAGGTTTACCGTGAATTTTAAAATAATCTCGCCAAAAGATCATAACTGGTTTTGTTCCTTCATAATCTAAAAACGGGCATAAACCATGTTATTAGCATCATCTCTACTAGCCAACAGAGTAGCCCATGCACCTTTTGGTAGTCTACCTTCAAACCAATCGTGATGACATCCATCAAATTGTTCCATGTCTCCATAACAAGCTCCCCGTTCTCGACGCATACGATGAGTTGGTTTACGTTTCTTATGATGCCAAATACCTTCTTTAATCATTAGCCTACGGAGTGTTTCATGATCAAGCGTAATTCCATCACATTCTTGAAGTTTCTCAGCCGCAAATGTTGGACCAAAATCTGGATATTTAGTTTGTACTAGTTCTAGGGCGTGTTCTTTGAGTATTTTGGGGAGTTGATGATTACTAGGATTACCTCTAGCTTTGTGAGCTAATCCAGAAGTACCCTCAGACCGGTATTTAACTAACATGCGACGTACTTGTCGATCAGTTATTCCTAAACTTTTAGCAGCATCTTTTTGGTTATTGTTTTATTAATAATCCGTTGCAACATAGTTGCTCGATCAAGTTCTTTTGAACTTAGTACATGAATATGTTTCACTTAAGTTGTCCTATCTTTTTAGTTAGTTTGTAACTTAAGGATAGGACATTTTTATTTAGTACAAACCGGACATTTCTATTTAGTTTTCACATAAATTGTCATTTTTTTACTCTTAAATCATTTATCTTGAAAAATTAATGCTAAATAATATGATTGATACTTGTCTTCTCTGTCTAATAACATAATTATTTATACTTATAATAATGGTTATGATAACTGGATACTTTCTATTAAAAGGTATTTAAAAAAAATAAAATTCATTCATAATTAATATAAATGGAAGACATTAATTCGTTTTATAGTCCGATAATTGTTAATCCGGCTGATTTAGCTAGAAGTTATTTAGGTGATGTTGATGTAGATAATAAAGAAATTACTGACAAGGAAGAGAAAACTTTAGTTGAGTTAGATCAAATTTGTGATGAAGCTAAGTTAAATGGACTTTATTTTACAAGAGCCGGTCGGGCGCTAGCTATACCGGTTTTTTATGATAGAAATGAAAAGGTAGTTCTTAAAAGTTTTAATAATTTAACATTTGAAGGTAGTTTCGTAACATATTCAATCGTCAAGATTGGTTATATTATCGGAGCTTCAGTTGTTAGAGCTTTATGTTTATCTTTTGATAGGGTTACTTTGTTACCTTTTTTCGATCAATTACCTAGTGAAATGTTATTACATGTTCCAGTTTTAGCAGTTGATTCAATGTCAAGAAGTGATTAGGAAATAGATCTAACAATTGCGTCAATTCTAAGTTTAGTTTCCTTTATATTATCGGAAATAAAATTTCGAACAGGGCTAATGGCAGTAGCTACAATAGCAATAGTTACTATTATAGTAGTTAATCCTAAACTAAATCGTGGATTAACTGTCTTAGGTCTGTTTAATCTAAAAGATGGCGCAGCTCCAATAAGTTGTCTTTTAAATAATTTATTTAAATAATATGCTCCTAGATAATAAAATAAAAATGTTACAAAAAAGTTATAAGTCAAACCTTGTTTTAATCTTCTACCTGAAGTTAGGCTGGGATTGTTATATAGAAACTTAATTTTACCGTGTTTTTTAAGATTATTTAAGATATGTAATTCGTCTCCACCTTGCATAGATGTTAAATCATAACCTTCAAAATATGATTTATAAAATGCTACATTTGTGGCACTGATATAAAAAGGATGTTTAAATAATAACGAATAAAGATAATTGGCAGTAAAAAGAAAGTAAGTATAACTTTTACCCCACCATGGACCATCAATATAACGACAAGGTCCACTAACGGCTATAATGTTGGGATCTTTCTTAAAAGTTTTATCAATATTACTGAGCCAGTTTTTTTTAAATATAGTATCGGCATCGGTTGATATGATAATTTCACCTTGAGCTACTTCACTGCCCGCTTGACGGGCGAAACATACTCCAGGTTGTGTTTCGGATATGACTTTAACGCCCATGCGATTTGCTATTAAATATGTATTATCTGTTGAATTATTATCGACTACAATAATTTCGAAGTTATCTTTGAAATCCTGGTTTTTTAAAGATGTTAAACAAGATGAAAGAAAATTTTCTTCGTTATAGCTAGGAATTACAATACTGAATCGATATTTCCCATTCTTTTTCATTGATTTTAATTATATATTAATTATTTTAAACATGGAAACAATTTATGGTTATATAAGGTAGTTAGGTTAACTCCGGGGTTGGTTTTTTTGGATAATAATCGTGAATTAGGGTGCGACAACTAAGTGCGCCCAAAGCTATAGCAGTAGCAGCAGTAATATCACTACCATCTTGTAGGATTTCTCGAGTTAATCCAGGATGTCCACTAAAGGCAGTAACACATAGGTCAGTAATCAGTGCCCCGGCACGTAGTATCATTCCAAAAGTACCTATTTTAGAGACGTCGGGTTCTTTACCAGTTATTTTAGTTATGGCTAGCGTTGTTGTAGCTGTAGCTAATTCAGTAGCGCCAATTCCTACTGCTTGCCAAGTAGGTATTTCTCCACCGATAGCACCACCAATTAGTGTACTTAAAACAAAAGCTTTATCGCCGGCAACATCAAGTTTTTTTCCTAAACGAGTTGGCCAAATTCGAAAAAAATTCTGTATTCGTGGAAAACTATTGGTTATTGTAATTAGTGATCCTTCAGCATCGGATGCTCCAAGAACACCAACGCTTAATAGGGCGGTATCGGGTGATATGTGTCCGGTGGCTAGTAATACACCAAAAACAGTACCTCCTATGCCTCTAGCTATAGAAATTGCATTTGGTAACGTTAAGTTGTTTTCTCTTTCAGATCCTTTAAATGACCTAAAGCCCATAATATGTAATATTCTAACATAGTTTATGTAATCGGTCAAGTTTACTGTCCTAGATTGAATGTCGGGATATAGACCTTGACTAAAACGTGATAATATGATAATATTACCTTTGGTTCAATACTGCTTATGCAGTAGAGGTGGATCTTTAACAATTATTCGTTGAGTACCGAAACTCTTAAAATAAGGGAGATTTTGTAAATGTTAAGTAATTTAGCAATTAGTTCGTTAACTTATGTAGGATTCGCGGTACTTGCGATTATTACGTTAGTTATTATTGGATTTATTGTTAAGACTAAAAGACGTTTGATAGGCTTACCTTTAGTTTTAATGGTATTAATTGTTTTTTCTGATATTGGTGGTAGTATAGCACTAGTCAAATGGAATTCTAATCAATTTATACCGGGTTCAAGTGGTCTTAAAAAGACTAGTTCCAATTATTGCATCTTGTTAAATCAAGACTGTCAATCGGCATCACATTCAACACAGGAACAAGTGATAAGTTCTGCAATTGAAGGTAAGTTATATATTGATGCTCAAAAGTATTTAGAAAGTTTACCACTACAATTACAAAAGCAGACAATGTACGGTCATTTAAAGGGTACGGAATCACCACCATCACTATTTTATTTATCCTGGACTGGTACGATATTGAGTAATGAATATATGATTTTTGGTCATATACATTTCAGTCCTTTACGTCAATATTCGTTAAATATACCGTCATGGATTGGATACTGTCATATATACCTTACTGTACCATTTAATGATTTATCTAATTCACCAGCTAAGACGTCTGTCTATCTTGTAAGTAATGGTACTAAGAAGCTTTTAAACTATGCATTATTTGCTCAGTATGCTTCTAATAAGTCATGTGTTACGAGTAAAGTATTAGATATGTCGTTTCCAGCATGGAAAAAACTTGATTATGGTAACAACTCACTTATAAGATTCAATTAATAACTGATTTCCACTGACCAAGCCGCTTGATTACATATTTACCTGAATTGATGGATAAATGAATCGATTATTTGATTCTCTTTCCTCTTCAGGGTAAATATGTATCAGCGGCTTTTTCATTTGTGGACTGTAATCTAAATGAGTTGTTAAGAGTTGTGATTACGCGATAAACCGATTGTTAGATTTATTTTATCAATTAAAACATTAATTTGGAATTCGGCTTGGTCCAAGTTTTCCAATTTAGCGGTGGCTAGTGTTTCAGTAAAAATTAGGTTTTCTTGGTTTTTAATAGTTGATTTAAGAGTTTGATAGCTGGTTTCAAGTAGTAATTTAATACGATCATCAACATCAAACTTGGCTTGTTTTCGAGCACTTTGAATATGTCTAATTATTTCTCTAGCATGACCTTCTTCTAATAGTTTGGTAGTTAATTTATGATCAATCGAAACTTCATCACTCCATGAAACTGTTTTAACGTTTAATTCGTCAGCGATGATATCTTTGTAGATATCGGGTAATTTTGGTGTTGTGGCTTGAGTAAGTGGTTGTCTAACTTTAATTTTAAAATTAGCTCTAAGGGCTAAACCAAGATTAATATATTGCCTAGCTTGCTCCATGTTTTTAATAATTTCTTGGTTAATTTTGTTTGGTTTTGGCCAATCGCTTAGATGTACTGATGATGGTAGAGATGAGTCTTTAGTTAATTCTCGCCAAATATGATCTGTTAAAAATGGAGAAAAAGGTGATAATAGTTGACAGATACGTAGTAGCGTAAAATGAAGTGTTTGATAGGCTTGTGTTTTATCTATAGTATCTTCTGTTTTCCAGAAGCGACGACGTGATCTTCTAATATACCAATTACTTAAATCATCCAGTAAGGTTGCAATTGGTTTGGTTGCCTTATCTAGTCTATAATCATCCATTGAAATAGTAACAGTTTTAATGGTTTGGTTTAATCTAGCTATTATCCACTGGTCTAATAGATTAGTTGATAACGGTTCAGTTAGCGGATTAGTGACAGTAAAATTATCAATATCAGCATATAATTTGTAAAAATTAAAACTGTTATTTAGTGTCATAAAAATTTTACGCTGAACTTCTTTTAGTAAATCAGATGAAAAACGAACATCTTCACCGTTTACAATAGGGCTATTGGCCATAAAAAAACGTAGCGTATCAACACCAAATTGATCAAAGGTTTGATCCATTGGGGCGTAATTTTTCTTTCTTTTCGATAGTTTTTCACCATCAGCGGCTGTTACCCAACCACTACAGATAACATTTTTAAAAGCAGGTTGGTTAAATAAAGCGGTTGATAAAACATGAAGAGTATAAAACCATCCTCGAGTTTGATCAATTGCCTCAGCAATGAAATCAGCTGGAAAAATATTTGACCAATTTTGTTCGTTTTCAAATGGATAATGATTTTGTCCATAAGGCATTGAACCAGATTCAAACCAACAATCAAAAACTTCATCTATTCTTTTTGCTATTTTACCGGAATCGGTTTTAATTTCAATTTTATCAATGTATGGTCTATGCAAGTTATTAACTAAACTAGGATTTATTGCTCTTTTTTTAAGTTCTTTTATGCTACCAATTATGGTAATTTCACCATCGTCAGTTATCCAAATAGGCAGTGGTGCACCCCAAAATCGATTCCGAGATATAGACCAATCACGAGCATTGCTAAGCCAATTTCCGAATCGTCCGTCCTTTATGTGTTTTGGTATCCAATTGATTGATTGATTATTGTTTGTTAATGGCTTTATTAGGTCGGTTACTTTAACTAACCATGAGTCTGTGGCGTAGTATAGAAGTGGTGTATCACAACGCCAACAAAAAGGATAAGTATGTGAAATAGTTTCAGCTGAAAATACACTGCCCTTTTTAGTTAAGTATTCAATAATTTTACTATCAGCTGTTTTAAAAAATTTACCGGCAATTTCGGTTGGTAAGTTGAGGTCTGATTTTATTTTACCAAATTCATCAACCGTTATAAGTACTGGTATGTTTTTTTCTTTACTAAGTTTTAAGTCGTCTTCACCGAAGGCTGGAGCAACATGTAGCACACCTGAACCATCGTCAATACTCACAAAATCTGCTGGCCATACTTTGTATAAGTTAGAGTAGTTTTCATTTGTTTCCAGGTTGGTTATTTTAAAAACTGGATGGTAAGTTAATCCAACTAAATCTTTCCCTTGGATTTCTTTAATAATCGTATAATTGTTGTTATCAAGACACGACAATCTATTTTTAGCGACTATTAATGTCTCTAAGTCGTTATTGTCGTTAACTAAATTAACATAAACGTACCATGCGTTCGAATTAACAGCAATTGCAGCATTACCCGGTAAACTCCAAGGAGTGGTTGTCCAGCCTAGTAAGTAAGCGTTTTGATCAGTAAGCTTAAATTTAACATATAGACTTGGATCAGAAATATTATCTTGATAACCTTGATTTAATTCAAAATTAGATAAAGGTGTAGCGCATCTCGGACAATAAGGCGAGGAACGAAAATCTTTATAAATTAGACCTTTATCATAAATTGTTTTAAATACCCACCAAACACTTTCAATGTAAGTTTGATCCATTGTAGTATAAGTTTTTGAAAAATCAGACCATCTACCGAGTCGTTTAAACATTTCTTCCCAGATGTTTTTATATTTAAAAACTGAATCTTGGCATTCTTGATTAAATTTTTCAATTCCATAATCAACAATATCTTGTTTACCTTTAAAATTATGTTCCTTTTCAATAGCATATTCAATTGGTAGTCCATGAGTATCCCAGCCAACTCTTCTTCGTACTAAAAAGCCTTGCATACTTTTGTATCTGGTGATGGCATCTTTAATTGTTGTTTGAACGACGTGCCCATAATGAGGTAAACCATTAGCAAATGGTGGGCCATCATAAAAAGTAAATTCTGGAGCTTTAGCTCTATTGACTAAACTTTGATGAAATGTTTTTTCTTTGGACCAAGTTTCTAAGATCTTTTCTTCAATTTCCGCAAAAAAATGTTTTTTATTGTCCGCCATTTTAAATGCTCCTATTAATTATTAGGTAAAATATCGGATCCATTTTATTAATGGAGGTACCATCCGATTTCCGAAAATATTTCGGCACTTAATTAATGGCTATAACGGGCGTCCCGCTTGAGTTCTAATTAGGAAACTAATTTCCCTTTCTTCTCAGGGCTAACGATTGATAGTCGCTTCAGTTAAAAACTATGCCTTTAGCTACATTATAGAATAAAATATTTAAAAAACAACTTATAAATTTCGTCCGTCGCTTACACCCATTAGATAATAATCAGAATATTTTAATGGATTTTCGTCGCCTAAAGCTAATCCAATTTCAATACCTTCCAGTATTTTATTGGCAAGCCAGTGTTTAAAAATTATTATTTGTTCTTGAGTGATGTTTGGATGCAATGATTCTAAAAGGATCACTAGAGAATTATCGGCTTCAGTAATTTCTTTAGCAGTTGCTTTATATGGTATATAACCATCCTGCTTATTTTCCATGATATTTATAGTATCATTCTTTAATTAAGTAAAAAAATAATTAGTCTAAAATATTAAGTAGTTTTTCAGTTCTATCGTTGAGTTCTCGACTTAGTCTTTGTGCTTTTGTTGGATACATTAATTCGTAATTACAGCTCAGTAGTATATTTCTAAAAACTGAAGGTTCATTAGGATATGAAGCTAAATCGTCATTAATATAAATTGTTGGTATATTATTATGATTTGAGCGTTCTTGAATTTGGGGGTGACTATTTTTAATTTGAATTTTATGAGTTTGTTGAACTGGATTTAGAGGATCTAATTTTGATTCATAAATAGTTATATCCCAGGCTGGTTGGTTTGTAACATAAAGACAATTACCACCATGATCTTCATGGAAGAAACTCTGTATTGGTAGCCAATCTTTTGTACCAATTTCGCGTAACGCCCAACGTTGAGCCAAGGCTAGAACTGCAATTTCACCTAATTTTCCAACGAGACTTTGCTTCTCTCTATCATTATAGGGAGATTGATTGACTAATTTGTCTAGATAATAACTACTAATTGACACTAATTTACTATATTCATCATAGACTATTTTTTCTGATGGTAAATCATGATCAATTAGAATTGTTTTTAAGATGTTAAGTTGTAGTAATCTTTCGTATGTTTTTAATTTTAAGTTGTCATTATGATTGTTAGTATCAAATGCATTTTCTAGTTTTTTTTGAGCTAATATTAACCATGAAGAAGCCTGAGTTGGAATACTAGTAGCTGCTTTAACTAGACATAGTTCAGCGGCAATATATTGTCCGTTTGATCCGTAGTGGGATAATCTATTAGTAGCCTCGAGTAGGTGAATTTTATTTTGTAGGTAAGCATTAGCTATAATACGACAGTTTTTGTCATTAGCATTATCCACTATATAAAGCATATTTTGCTCTTGGGATTGGTTTATTGACATACTTGTATCTACCTTATTTATATTATATAACATTAGTTTATTTATTTAACAAGATTAATTATGATACTATATTAAATATTTTCTTAGTTTTATTTTTCACTTGGAAATACCCAATATTGATACCAAAGATAACTCCAAACGGTAAAAAATCCAGCTGAAATAAAGTATCCGATATATGGTGTAATACCAATAGTTTTAAGACCCCAAATGATTAAGTAGTCAATTATAAAGCCGATAGCTTCAATGAATACATATCTGCCAGCATGTTTTTTTTCACTAAAATGGGCTTGATTGCCAAATACCCAATGTCGTTGGATGAAGTAATTAAAAGTCCAACTTATCGCGTCGGCTATAATTTTTGCTAAAAGCCAAAACCAATGAAGTAATCCATAACCTATAGCAAAAATAATATAACCACTCCAAAAATAAATATTTCCACCCAGCCAATATTTAGTAAATTGTTTAAAACCTTCTCTAGAGCGTAAAGTTTTAAGTGTTGTTTTAAATAGATATTTAATATGATTCATGTTGGTTAATAATAACATTGGTTAACGTTAAAATATAAACGAAGATTGTTAATTAAATGTTTCGTTTTTAGTTATAACTATTCTTGTCGGTAATTTTTAATTAAAATGAGAGTGAACTATAATTGTTAGTAATAATTTAAGTTAGGTAGTACATATTATGATGAAAGGACAAAAATGGATTTTTCAAATTTAGTTAATTCTTTACAAAGTTCAACTAATGCATTATCACAGTTGGGACATACGTTTTTAAATATTCACTCTTTTCTTTTGTTTATTATATTGACGATTGCTGGCTTAATAGTCGGTAATATAATGGCTGTTTTGCTTCAGCGACTTAGTCTAGTGTTTGGAAATAGGGCTGATAAATCGACTAATTTAAGAACAGTTACTTTTATGCGACGAATTGAAACAATGTTAATCTTATCTATGGCTTTAGTAAGGTTGATTTTTGTTCTTGTTGGGCTTTATATTTGGTGGATTGTAACTCATGCTGGTCAGCAACCTTCGGCTTTAATTGGAGCTAGCGCTTTAGTTTTGGTAGTAGCCTATGGTCTATCTGGTCCTTTACTTAGAGATGTTGCTTTTGGTGGTGGTATGATGGCAGAACAATGGTTTGGAGTTGGTGATATAGTTACGTTACAACCTAATAATATGCAAGGGGTTGTTGAACGAATAACTCTAAGATCAACTAAAATACGAGGTTTTAGTGGTGAAACTATTTGGTATAGTAATCAAAATATTAATATGGTAAGTGTTGTTAGACGTGGAACATGGGTTATTGCTTTAGAAATTTTTGTATCAGATCCTAAACAAGTTGATTATTTAATACATCAAACCAATAGATTACTTCCTAAAGGTCCTTCATTATTAATTAGTCCTTTAGAGGTAAAATCTATAGTTGATGAAGGTCATGGTATTTGGCATGTTTTGGCAATTGGTGAAACTGCACCGGGTCAGGATTATTTATTACGATCTAATGCGATTGATATTTTAAAGAAGCTTGATATTGATTCTAAACAGCCAATCATTTTAACCGATATTGTGGCTCGATTTGCTGATAAAAATACAGAAATAAAACTTGCTCGAGCTGTTCATAATGCTCGAAAAACTCGAAAAATTCGCACAAAAATAGTTACTCAAGACAAAGCTGATAAGTATATTAAGAAGATAAAGGATAGTTTTAAATAAATTTTACAGGTTACTTTTAAATATCCATCCTACTGGAGGATAAAACCGTGCAGATTTCAGTTCTTTTAAAATTAAACTACCTATTTTTAAAAGTTTTGATTTAGTAGCTTCTTGATAATATTTATCTAGAAAATATTGAGCGTTACTAATCATCATGAAGGCTTCCAGATTATTGAGTGGGTTAGATTCTGGTATATCAAATTCATTATTGATAATTTCCATAATGATTAATAATAGCAAATTAATTTTATAATCATATTAGAATTTAAAAAATGGATAGAATTATTATACCTAGTATCATAATTAATGATGATAGTCTTTCTTTTAAATGAAGGTGTTCGTGAAACAAATATATACTAAGTACGATAGTTATGAGAGCAGTGGAATTACTAAGAGTTTCTACGATTCCGACATTAAAATACTGTACTCCAATAGTAAATCCTAAAGTACCTAGACATATTAAAATGCCGTTTAAGATTATAGGATTTTTTTTGATGTCTTTAATACTTAACTTCCGATTTGTTAATTGAATATGCAAACTAGCCATCAATGTTACACCTACTTCTACGAATAAAGCTGATAACCATGGGTCAATATGTTTTGTAATGGGAACTAGAAGAAAATAAAAAAGCCCCCACCCAATGGTGGCCATTAATGCAAATGGTACCCCACTGGATAACTTAAAAATATTGGATCTACGCCAATCTCGAATGTTAATTGCTACAACCATGTTAGCGATTATTATAAGAAATATAGCTAACCATTGTAATGATTTTATAGGGATGTTTAGAAAAATAAAAGATAGTAAAACGGTTATAAACGGCGATGCACCTGCTATAGGAGCCACTATTCCTAAAGGACTATTTTTAATACTATACATAAAAGCTAGTGATGGTAAATATCCAACAATACCAAGTCCAAGAGCTAGAAAAATATATTTAATGTGTGCTAAATCTTGATAATGAGGAATAGATAGTATAGCTAAAATTAAACATATTATTAAACCTCGCAGATATATTACTTGTATCGGGTCAAATTTATTTGCTAATGGTTTTGAAAACGCACTAGCAAATCCATAAGCAAACATAGATATTAAACCAAGAACGGAAGATAGTAGTAGCATTTGAAATTATTCTTTTATATTTTTAGGTGATGAAGATTGGATGATCATTTTCCTATTATAATTTATAACTTGGTTTTTATTAGTTAGATATTTAAAGTATTTACTGGTTTATTGTGTAGTAGATTATATCTATTGTATAAAATGTATTGTGTTATCAATATTTTGAGAGTCAGTTATTTATAGTTAATAATGTATCTTTAAGTTCATATATGGGTTAATTTTTTTAAAGTAAGTGCTATTATAAAAAGGTATGAATGGTGCTGATATTGAATTACCAAGACTATTGATTGGTGAAAAAATAGTTAAAGTAAAATATTTTAAAGAGCAAACACCTATTCATTCTTTGTCTAGTTTGCGGGCTATCGAGGGTTTAGCTAAAGCTAAAAATTATCGACAGATTGGTGAGTTTGGTCCAGTAATGGCTGCTAAATCGTTAAAAGATCATGATAGAAATAGTGAGTTTCAGCGTTATAGTGCTATATTTGGTCGTGATTCATTAAGAGTGGCGATTGATTTAGTAAGTAAGTATCCTAAATTAGCAGAGACTACTTTAATAAAGTTAGCTGAATTACAGGGCGTTAAATTTGATATTTTAAGCGAAGAAGAGCCAGGTCGTATTATTCATGAAGCAAGGGATCCAAAGATTGACCCAATAGCTCGTCAACTCACGAAGCAACTTAATTGGAAGTGGCCATATTATGGATCGGTTGATGCTACTCCGGAATTTATTAGAACATTAATTGCTTATTGCAAGTTTGAAAAAGATTATAAAATTATGACTTATGAATATGTTAATCGAGCTGGAGAAAAATGCAATATTGCTAATGCCCTCTCTAGTGCTGTTAGTTGGATTTTAAATAGATTATCTGCTAATAAAGAAGGCTTATTAGAATTTAAACGAGCTAATCCTAACGGTATAGAAAATCAGGCTTGGAAAGATTCATGGGATAGTTATTTTCATGCTGACGGGAAGATAGCTAACCATAAACAAGGGATTGCTTCAGTTGAGGTGCAACGAGTTACAGTCGATGCTTTGTTGGACGCTGCCAGTTATTATGAGTTAGGCTTTGATAAATCTCATAGGGTTCAGGAATTAAAAGAGCGTGCCAATCATTTAAGTCAACAGATTGCTAAATATTTTTGGATAGATGAGTTGGGCGGTTATTTTGTTTTAGGAACTGATCGTGACCATCGAGGTCAACTTAGACAACTTGCAGTCCGTACTTCTAATATGGGTCACTTATTGCACTCGCAGTTATTAAAAGGTAACGATATTGATACTACAACCAGACGCCATGCCGTTATATCACAATTATTTTCACCAGAGCTCCTGAGTGCTAGTGGTATTCGTACTTTAGCTAGTAATGAACTACGTTTTCGACCAGGTGCTTATCATAATGGTAGTGTTTGGACCTGGGATAATTATTTAATTCTCCAAGGCCTGGAAAATCATGGTTATTATGGCTTAGCTAATTTTTTACGAAAAATATTATTAAAAGACATTACAGTTGTTCATCGATTACCCGAATATTTTAGAGGTGATCTGGATAATGTTTTGCGTTTAAACACTCGTTTGGTGGAAGTATATGATGATATTAATAAGCGATTTAATACGTTAGAGCAACCACCACAAGATGTTCAAGCTTGGACGGCGGCTGCGATATTAGCAATTAAATTGAAAAGACACTTACCTGTTTTTGCACTAGAAGTTCGTAAAAAAAATTTTGAAAAGAAAATATTAAGTCAGGTTACGTTTATAGAGAGTTAAATGACATTTTAATAATTTTTTGATAAGTTTTTAAGTATTTTTTAGCCATTATTTCGGCAGAGAATTTTTTTTCAACTGATATCCGACAATTGGATGGATCAATGTCCCCTACTCTTTTCATATAGTAATTAAATTCACGATCATTATTAGCCAAAAAACCATTGAAACCATGTTGGATGATTTCTGGTAAGGCACCTCGTGCCATAGCTATAACGGGAGTACCGCAGGCTAGAGCTTCAATTGGTGCCATACCAAAAGGTTCTTCCCATTGAATAGGAAATAATAAAGCCTTAGCGTGACTTATAAAATTAAGTTTTTTTTGGCCACTTAAATCACCAACATATTCAATTTGATCATTGAGATATGGGAAGATATAGTCGCTAAAATAACGAAAATCGATAAGAGCTCTATATGAACTTAGTGGGTTGGCCAGTTCCATCATTACTTGTTTTGGACTAGTAATGTCACCAACTACACCAGCCATTTTTAATTTGTAGTTATCTTTTAGACAAGCTTTGATAGCGTGGTATTGTCCTTTGTCTGGGTGAAAGCGAGCTAAGGTTATAAAGTAATCTTCTTTTTTATTAATAAATGGAAATTGAGTTATGTCTACGCCATTATACACCGGTGATAAGACTTGATGTTTAATTGTTTTTGGAGTATTTCTCATCATATTATGTGAGATACCTGCATAGTAAAATCTTTTTGATGTACCTAATTGATTCCAGATAGGTAAGTTATCTGGTTTTCCGGCTGAATTGGTAAATGATGGTCCGTGTAGAGTATGTAGTGTTGGTGGTAAAGTATTATTAGCGTACGCAAGCATCGTAGGACCAATATAGGATGTGTGAGAATGAATAATATCGAATTTATTATCTTGATTGATGGTATTGAGAGCAAAAAGCATGTGAGCTGCTGCTGTTGGAAACATATCATAATGCGGTTGATGTAAATAACTATACTGACCAGTTTTATATAACCAGTGGTTTTTGCTAGCAACTATTGTACTTTCACCTACAGTGAATAATTCAACACTTACTCCAAGTTTTATTAATGAAGGTACTAAGACTGCTAAAACATTTTCAATACCGCCATATCCGTTAGGAGGTATAGGTAACCATGGTGGTGCGATCATTGCAACACGTAAGTGCTTCATGCAATTATTTTTTACTCACTATTAACCATCGTATTATATCATTATTTTTTTAAAGTCATGGATTGATTGAAGATAGGATTTTTATTTACTAATTTTTTGATAATCAACTATTATTTATTTCAATATAACTTTAGTCCGTGATTTGCCGCACAGACACTACATTACTATATATACAATAATTAAGGTAATCATGAATGTTAGTTAGGTATCTGTGGGAGAGTGTAACTATTATTATTGGTGACATAACAAAATAACGAAAGGAAATAATATGTCTTATATTACAAATGGATTATCTAACAAATATCAAAAACATTCCAAAGTTAAAATTCGAGAATATCTTTATAATGCTAACGAGCCAGAAGATAATTTTGATATATATGTTTCTTCGAAATCAGACTCTGAGTTTTTGGGCAATATATCTATAATGAAGCATAATATTAGGCATAGAGCTCGAATGATTAGAAATAGTAATAAGTAATATTTGGAAAGAGTTCTTTTAAAAAAGGACTTTTTATCAAATTAATCAGATAAGAAATTAGTTACTTATGAAGAAAAATTTTGCAATAACAATATTAGTTATAACTGTACTTGTTCTAGGTAGTTGGATAATCTTTGATGGTGTTAGATCACAAAATTCTGCTTCTGCCTTATCTTGTGTTATTCCCAGTTCAGGTCAAATTAAAACTGATGTACTAAATCTTAGTCATAATAATTTAACAAGTGTTGGATCACATATTTATGATCAAACTCAGGTAACTTAGCTTAAATTGTCATATAATCAACTAGGGAATTTACCCACTCAAATGGGTGGCATGAGAAATATTAGTATTTTAAATCTTAATCATAATCAGTTGCAGGGTAACTTGATTGGGCAAATCTGTAATATGCCACTAAGGACACTTGAAATAAGTAATAATCAGATGACTGGTATACCCTCTCAAATTGGTTTGCTTACACATTTACAAATTTTAGATCTCAGTAACAATAAAATTAGTAGCTTACCAAGCGAAATATTTTTACTTACTAAGCTTAAAGAACTAAATCTTTCTGGTAATCCACTAACAATAGCTCAAATTAATAATTTAAAAAGTAAATTACCACATACTAAAGTAATATTCTAATAGTAAATTATTTCGTAAAAGTATACGGTAAATATGTGTTAAAAATTTCATAGAGGTATACTTATTGAATGTTATATAGTCGTATTTTTTAACTAAGCTTGATTGACTTTAGTTTAGTGGATATTGTTCATGTATAAATGGTTTATTGTATAGCCAGTCGCTAAATAATATTGACTAAGATTATACCAATTATGAATTATATAATTTCAGTAGTAGTTCTTTTATGTACCATTATAGAAACAGATAGTATAAATAAAGCAACGATTATATACAAAAATTGGAGAATCTAGGTATAAACAGGTATGTTTAGAAGAGTATGTTTTAGAGAATTGTTCATTTAATGTATGTGATACTCCTTATATATGTGTTAGAGATGAATGACATAATAATCTTGTAAATAACTGTTTATTATCTTGGAGTGAGATATTTGTATATTTATAGTTTGTAGCTAATTTCATAGCTATTAGTTATAATTTAAAATTATAATATTAAATTTAGATTATCAGGTTTAATAAGTTATTTTAATTTATTAATGTTTTCCGGATGTAACTGTAAATAGTATTTGTTTGTATGCTTTATATATTTGTATAATGTTTAATATATGGCAGAATTATTTAATGATCAAAGTGAACCAGAACCTAATATAAATAATGAATTAAAATCAATGCCAGATAAAAAACAGAAGGACAACAAACACTATCTTATTGCTTTAGCAATATTTATATTTGCTCTAATTATTGGGGTTATCATAATTTATTATCAATCTTTTTCTAATCAGTTAGTATTAAAAAATGCTAATCCTGCAATGATAGCTCTTGCGCAACAAGCGGGTATGAATCAACGAGGAGAACTAGTGTTTTTACGAGCTAAACCACAGTTTGCAACGGATGCTCAAATGCGTGTAGATTGTGCAGGTAATGCTGCGGCAAATAATAAAAACGGGTTCATCGAGCAAGGTTGTTTTGTGCCAAATTCTAATAATCATGCTACTGGCCAAATTTTCATTCGACAGATGCCTCCTAATCTATACGATCAAGAAATTGTTACAGCTAGTTATGAAATGTTGCATTTAATTTATTTTAGTTTATCTGGTAGCAGTCAGAGTAGTAGTTTAGTACAGGCAATAGAAGCTAATTATAATTCATTACATAGCGTTAGTCTTAATACGCAAGTTGTAAATTTTGCTAAAACCGAACCTGGTTATAGAGATTTAGAGTTATTTTCATTATTGGGAACTGAATTCAGTAAATTATCACCAAATCTAGAACAATTTTATGCACCATATTTTATTAATCGTCAGCTGACAGTTGATAACTATAATCAAGTTATATCAACGTTCCAAAACGAACAAACACAACTTAAACAAATACGTTCTACTATTACTTCTGATGATAGTTTGGCAAATGTTGCTTATGCAGATAGTCTTGCTTGGGCATCAGCGGGTAATGCCTATGAAGATACCTATAATTATAATATCTATAAAAATTATATTGCGCAGGAAAACACTGCTATTAATCAGTATAATTTACTGAGTAACGAATACAATACTCTGGTAACAGAGTTTAATGGTTCTCAACCTATTAGTACGATTCAAAACATAAAAGTACAAAGTTCTAAGTAGTAGAATTTAAATTTGAGTTAATTTAATTACCTGTTGAGGTAGAAGTTTTATCGCTACTAGAGGTTGACTCTGGAGTTTGTACTTCAGGTGTTTGCTTTGATTCGGTAGCTTTTTTAGTTGATGTGCTGGTAGATACCGGGGTTGATTGTACTGATGGTTGTGTTGGTGTTGGTTGAGGTTGTGTAGTTACTGTACTTTGCGTAGGTGATGATACTGGTTGTGTTACTGAAGTGGATGCAGCATTGTTTATTCTTTGACTATGGTGATAAACAACGTATCCAACAGATCCAATAATAACTATCACTCCTGCAGTGATTGCTAGTAGTATAATATGCGTAAAACCTTGCTGGTGTATGTTTTTATTATAATTGTTTTTCATTTCATTCTTTCTTTATTAAATAATGCTTATGTATTATATCTTTTATTATCATTAGATTGCAATGTTTTTTTAAGATTGTATTTGGAAGTATAACTTTCTATAAGTAAAAACTCATAAAGCACTCATAACTAATCAATAATATCCGTTGGCGTTCTACCAATAAGATAAACTAAAGATCTAATTCTAATACTGTCTATTAAAATAATCTCATATACTTCACCGGTTAATTCGGGCTTAGGTATAATATTCTAACACCAACTAGTTTAAGCTCTCCAAGTACGATCAGGAACTGATAGTTCTGTTTGAGATTGTTTACCTAATAACCAGGTTACAAAACGATCTAGCGTAAATGCTTTACTTAGATCTGGTCGGTCTCGAATGTTACTCTTACTGCATATTTGACATAGCCAACGTTGTGTACCAGCAGCTGTTAATCCACGTTTTTGTAGTTTTGTATTGCACGTGGGGCAATGTTAATATATTAATATCATGAAAAAAAATATCCTCAAATAAAGGATTTGGAGTTATAGAATCTGTTTTGTTTATTGTAATATTAGCTTTAATAGGTTTTGCAGGATATTACGTCTATAAAAATTATAATTATATTGGATGGAAAAGTAGTAAATTACAATATGAAAAATTAAATTTTAAATATCCCAATAACTGGCATATGGTAACTACTAGTAGTTCGAGTAACGACATGATTACATTAACAGCTCCTGACGGTTTTCAAATTTATATAAGTGATGTTACTATAGGACATCCCAACTCTAACGGACCTATGCCTGTTGTTTATGCTGAACCTATTACATTTTTAGGGGAAAAAGCTTACATAGATTATTACAGTACGGGATTAAGTGTAAATAAATCCAGTCTAATTTATGGTGGAACACTTTCTAAAAGTACTATTTATGTTTTTGATTTATTTTCAACACGAAATATTAGAAATGGTTGGATAACAATTAATATTTATAATGCAAAAGGTCGTCCTTTTGATCTCAATACAATCAAGCAGAATGGTAACTACAAAATTACAAAACTAATTATTCAATCAATGCATTATTAATAAAAATAGTTCTTTTACTCTTGAATAAAACAAATATCAATCAGAACGGACCCAAACTTTTTTAACAGATATGAATTTGTAAATAATTAATAGCAAATGTCTTGATACGAGAATATCTAAACTAAATCTAATCAGTTATTTTCGAAATATCATATTTGGTTCGACGTTGACTTCATAGATATAACTTTATATATTGATGTTAAATTAAATCTAAGCGAACTGACTACATTACTTAAAATAAGTAATAGTACTTTATAATTTATTGAAGGTTTATCTATAAAAATGATACACTTTGGCATTGAAATAATATAATATTATTATCATTATCTGGAGTAGCCTGCTTAGTATAAATTTTAAGAACGTTAGTAAAATTACAAAATACTGTTAATAGTTTCAAAATAATTACTACTATTAATAATCTTAAATTTATGATTAATGGGAAAGATATCTTTGACGTGTTTATTAGGGTTAGTTTTAATCTCTAAGCAAGTATAGTTTTTATGATAGTCTTCAAGTACAATATCCACTTCTTGACCTGAATATTCTCTATAAAAATACATATTAATTTGAGACTTTAAATTTCTTCGTTTTTTTTCAATTTCTGAAACTATAAAGTTTTCAAATACCCCGCCTTTGTCGGGTCTTAAATTTAATTCTCGAAAATCTTTAACAAGAATATTTCTAATCCCAAGGTCATAAAAATATAATTTTCTGTTTTCTGATATAGCTCTTCTTAAATTTGTTTTGAATGAGGGTAAAGGAATTAATATGTAATTTTTAATAAATATTTCAATATAACTGGCTACTGTTGAATCGTTAGCTCCTAGACTTTTAGCAATTTCTCTAATTGAAACTTCTGAGCCAATTTGTAAAGCAATTTTAGTTAATATATCTTTAGCTAGCTTTTCATTTTTTAGATCATATATATTTATGACATCTTTTAAAACATATGAGTCAAGAATATTTTGGAGTAGTTCGATTTTTTGATTATCACTAATATTATTAGTGGCGTATACTTCCGGATATGATCCATAAATTTGTAAAACATTAGATAACTGTGATTCAAAATTAGTACGATCGTACTGACGAATAATGGTATTATCACTAATCTCATCTATAGATAATGGTAAACAATAATGTTCTGTATAACGACCTGCTAGTGAATCAAAATCTTTAGATTTTTGTCTTAGTTCGCTACTCCCTGTCGCTATTATTTTTACTTTATAAATATCATGAAGTATCTTTAATGCAATTGTGCTTTCAGGATAGCTTTGAACCTCATCTATTAAAATTATTTTATGCTCTGATGCAATTCTAGATAGTGTTTCTTTAGATGGTTTGAAAATTTCTCTGTCAGACAGCAAATCAAAATTAAAGATTGATGTTCCAATCTCACCTGCAATTTTTTTAAGTAACGTCGTTTTACCACTTCTTCTTGGTCCCCAAATAAAAAATATTTTTTCATCAGGGTTATTTATATAAGATTTTGTTTCTTGTTCAATTAATCTTTTTAGCATAAGTAAATTATATAACTATAAATTGCATAATGTCAATATGCAATTTAATATGAAATTGCATAACGATAATAGTTATAATCTACCAATTATTGAAGAAGCTTACTGATATTGATTAAAAAAGATTAAAATCAAAAAAATATATTGTTCTCCTTGGCTTGTTAAATTGTTTAACCATTTATAAGAAGTTAATACTGAATATTCTATTTGGCTCGCCGTTGACTTCATAGATATAACTTTAAATACCACTACTAATTTAGATTTAATTGAGCTTAATAAGTTATTAGAAAGTCATGTTACTTCCCTGCTTAATAATGATTCTGTAATTCATAAAAACAAACTCTAATGTTTAAATCTAATAACAGTATTGTTTCTTTCTTCTCTTTTCTGTTTCTGCTAATTATTTGGATTAATATACCTAGTATTCATAAGTATAAATATTTATTATTTTATTTATCTTTAATTTTAATATTAATAACTGGTTTATTAATATTAATTAAAGTAATAATAAATAAAAGAAATAAATTAAATTTATTTAATAATATTGATATATCTACTATAGATAATATGTCTGGATTAGACTTTGAAAGATATATTGCTGGATTACTAAAAAATCAGGGATATACAAAAGTTAGACTCACCGAAAAATATGATTTAGGAGTAGATATAATTGCCATAAAAAACAATATTCGTTATGGTATCCAAGTTAAAAGATATTCAGGACTAGTTAAAGCCAATGCTGTTAGACAAGTCATAACAGCTTTAAGAGTATATAACTGTGATAAGGCTATAGTTATTACTAATAGTTACTATTCTAAAACTGCTATCAGACTGGCTAAGTATAATGATTGTTTGTTAGTCGGGAGAGATGGGGTTATGAAGTTTTAGTTAAGTAAGCAGCATTGAAAGCATGTAATTAGATAGTTTATTGATTTTATAATACTTTAGGCCTTGAATTTATTTAATTAAGGACTTAAGCTTTTGAACTATTTTTTATAATTTATCTTTTGATCCTTTCCACCAGATCATATCAATAAAATCTTCAATCGAGACCCATTTGTAGCCAATATGTTCCTCGTTTAGCACTAAATCTGAGTGATCAATTTGAGACGCAAAACATTTTTCTAAAATTTCCATGTTATTAGAATGATTGATGTATGTTATCGTCTCTTCTAATTCAATAACTTTTGAAGGTCTGATACCAATTTCTTCAGCTGTTTCTCGTATAGCAGCCTGCATGAAAGTTTCTTGTTTCTCGACACCGCCAGTAATAACATAGTAATCATAGCTTAAGTTTGGCTCAGGATTGGGTTTTAATAAAAGAAGCTCAATTTTAGAATCTTTAATCCTATAAACAAAATGACCCACACTTTTTTATTGTTGTTTATAGCTTCATTATAATATAATGATAACTTTTTAATATGCTACTAGCTTAACGTGCTGAAACATTAAAAGTTTATAAAAGTCTCACACGAGGTGTCTAATATTTGGGGTCATTGACAATATACGTAATAATACATGCTATAAAGTTATTTTAGAGTTGAAGAAACTATAAGTCCAATAGTGACTAAGTGACTCAAAATAATATGTAGTAATGTACGAATGTGTTCTTGTGTTAATCCCCAATCAGCTCCTTTTTGAATCAAAAAAGTTGCAATAAATAAACCCACATCTTTTTTCGATAATTTATTTAATTGAGAAGGTAGTTCTTTTATAAGTTGGTTAATGTCGGCAATAGCTTCATGATCTTCTCCGAACTTATCAATGAGGTATTGCTTTACGTCAGCGAGACCATTCATTAGATTTGCTTTTTCCTTGCTTGTGAGTTTATCGTCTGAAGTCATCCACTCAGTTGCAGTATCGGCTTGAGTAAACTCTTTCCACGGATTATTTATGGAGGCTTCTAATTGTACTCGTTGTATCCAATTAATAAATTCTACTTCTACATTTCTCCAATTTTCTAAAAATATCTGGTCGGTTCTGTTTTGGTATCCTGGAGAAAGTATAATATCCCAATTAGCTACTCGAGCAGGGTTTGCTTTTCCAAATCTAAAATAAAAATTTGTTTGTAGATGTTGTAACTCGCTAACATAAGCCAAGGAATTGGCTATGGAAAACATAACAGGCGTCATTCTAAACTCAGATGGAGGTATACTACTGTAATTTTTGACTAATTCGAACACGATCTTTGCTTGATTTGTAAGAAGTTCTTCGTTCGAGATAGTTTGCTTTTGTGGTAAATTCATACAACAATTATAACTCTTTGTTAATTTCTAAACTACAGTGCTCAAATACTTGTAAAAAACCTATATGTATATTAGGCCACGTTTAGGTACAACCGTCGCAACGATTATTAGCCCATTTTTGGGCATTCCTTGATAAGCTTATAATCGCTAGCGATTTATCCACAACCGTTATGTAAAATTAACCTTAAAAGGTATTGACCTGGTTTGCTTAAGACTTATATACTAAGTTTAGCGAACTAGTTGAACAGAGTCTCAACAAGTTTGCAAGTTCGCTCAACTTCCTTCGTGGCTACACTAAGCTGGCTTAAATGCCAGCTTTTTTATTGAATTTTAAGACAATAAAAAAAGCGAGGCGACTATTCAGTCTAACATCCTCGCTATTTTCGACTATCTCGGGCAACCAAGCGTTAATTTTAAATCAACTTCCTCCGTGGCTACGGAAGCTTGGAAGGTGTATACACTTCCCTAGAAGTTTCCTTTTGGCGGACGTCCGCCTCAATTAATACTATTTTACTACTCCGCTTATCCTAATAGCAATAGCTTAGATGATGTATTATTTAGTACGAGATTTATCTTTTTGGTTAACTTTCCTTTAACCTTTAAGAACCCCTCTTTAGTTAGATTATTAACAGGCTTTGATTTTTTATTCATGTCTTCATTTACCACCATTATTCGTAATTGAAAAAAACTAGTTTTTAGTGCTTTAGCCATTTTGCGATATGCTTAATAAATTGATTTGTATCTGGCTCTAAGAGATAAATTTTTTGAGAATTACCTTTTTCATTGGCTATATCCCAACGGTATACTTCATTAAAGAATGGCCGAGGATAATCATTGTAGTCAGCAGTTACTAATAACGCACCACTAGCTAAACAGGATGCTGCGTTTATACTGTCCTGTAAGGAAATCTCGCTTGAATGAGATTTTGTCATGTCGTGATCGTGATAACAAGAAACAACCGAGCCAGTTAGAGTTAAGATTATTTTTTCAATTGGAAATCTTGGAAAAGCATCTAAAAAATTTACTGACTCCATGTGCTTACCTGTCGGTATTTTGCGTTGAGCTTCATATATAGATATATCCGATACTGTAAACTGCAAATTTGCTGTATCCATGTCATTTAATACTGGGGTAATTGCTTTTCTCATTTTTGGACTTAACCAATATTGAATAATATTCCAATCTAGAACTACATACCGGATAAACTGTCTTTGTGAATTGACGGAAGTCGATTTACTAGTCATTGTTTTTCTCGTCTGATTCTAATGGCAGGTCAATGGTTGGTATCTTTTTAAGTTCTTTCAACTGATCTTTTAGGGGCGTTTTTATGCCAACTGGTATCTGCTTAGAAATTACTTCCCCGGTAGGCAGAGTAATGTAAAAAAGCTTACCTCTTTTTTTATCTAGTTTTTGAATTTTTGATTGTAAATTAGTCATAATTACTCCTTTATATGTTATATCATGTTATCTTCATTTAGGGTATAATTGCCATAAAAGTCTGTTGAAATTCAGTAGAAATGTCCGGATTTAAACTTTTAGAAATGTCCGGATTCGTTTTTAAGTAATTTTCTTTGATGGTGGTGTTTGATTCGGTCTATTACTAATATTGTAGGGT